>JADKCG010000001.1 GCA_016714745.1 Elusimicrobiota bacterium
TCAGGTCTCCACCCTTCCCACCGTGGAAGGGGAAACGGTCGTACTGTCCCTTTTGGATTCGGCGCGGGCGCTTCCCTTGGACCTGACTCAGTTGGGGCTTGAGCCCGACGATCTGGATCAATTTAAGAAGATGATGGAGGTTCGGCGGGGGGTGCTGTTGGTGGCGGGGCCGGCGGGGGCCGGCAAAACATCGACGCTTTACGCCACCCTGGCGGGGTTGAATGTTCAAGAGAAACATGTTTTGACGATCGAGGATCCGATCGAACGATATTTGGACGGGGTCACCCAAATGCAATCACGGGCCGACCACCGTATGACTTTGTCGACGGGCCTCTCGGTGTTGCGCCGTCAGGCTCCCGACGTTCTGATGGTGACGGAGATCTCGGACATCAACACGGCAGAGTCGGCGGTGGACGCCGCAGAGGAATGTTTGGTTCTCTCTTCTGTCACCGCTTCGGACGCGTTGGGTGCGGTTCAAAAATTGATTGAAATGGGGGTTCCCCCGTCCCTCTTGGCGGAACGGTTGGTGGGCGTTTTGGCCCAGCGGCTGGTGCGGAAAATTTGTTCGAACTGTCGGGAAGCCTACCCCCTGTCGTTGCGCGAATTGATGGCGGCGGGGTTGGGTGAAAAGGAAATCCGTGGCGCGAAACGGGCCGCTTCTTTCACTGTTCATCGCGGGCGCGGGTGCGGCCAATGTTTGGCCACGGGGTACGATGGAGTGGCGGCCATTTTCGAAATCCTTTTTATAACGGATAATATAAGGCGCTTGATCGCGGAAAAAGCCAGCCCCGGCCTGTTAGCGCGGGAAACTGCGGAACATGTGTCACTGCGCGAAGCGGCGGTAAAAAAGGTGTTGGCGGGGGAAACCACCGTGGACGAAGCGTTGAGGGTGAATTGAGTTTTTTTGTCGCGGGGTTTCGGAATGCCCATTCGATGAGGCAAGGACGATTGTGTGGTCGGCGCGATTTTCGAGGTGAACAATGATCAACATGAATGATTTGCTTTCCTTAATGGTTCAGAAGAAAGCGTCGGATTTACACATGACCGTAGGAGTGGCCCCGTGTCTGCGGATCGATGGTATTTTGCTCCCCACCAACCTGGAAAAATTGACCACAGATGTGGTTCAACGTTTGGTGTATTCGTTGTTGTCCGATGCCCAGAAACAGCGGTTTGAATCGGAGAACGAACTGGATGTGTCGTTTGGCATCAAGGGATTGGGTCGGGTTCGGATGAACGTTTATCGTCAGCGGGGATCGGTGGGCGCGGCCCTTCGGTCTGTGCCGACTACTTTCATGAGTTTCGAAGAAATCGGTCTGCCCCCGGGGGTGATGGAACTGGTGAACCTGCCCCGGGGGTTGGTTTTGGTGACCGGGCCCACTGGGTCCGGGAAAACCACAACCATGGCCAGCCTTATTGACTACATTAACGAAAACCGGAAGTGTCACATCGTGACAGTGGAAGACCCCATTGAATACGTTCACTCGCACAAGCAGTCCGTCGTTAATCAGCGGGAGTTGGGGGCGGACACCCCGAGTTTTGCCTCCGCTTTAAAATACGCTCTCCGGCAAGATCCGGACGTGATTATGGTGGGCGAAATGCGCGATCCGGAAACCATCTCCGCCGCGATCACCATCGCGGAAACCGGCCACCTCGTGTTCTCGACGCTTCATACCAACGATGCCGCGTCCACGGTGAACCGCATTTTAGATTCTTTTGCTTCCGACCGCCAACCCCAGGTGCGAAGCCAATTGTCCATGACCCTCCAGGCCATCCTCAGTCAATCTCTTCTGTCCCATGCTTCCGGAGTCGGGCGGGTTTTGGCGTGTGAGTACCTCCGAGCGACGCCGGCGATCCGAAACCTGATCCGCGAACGAAAGTTGGAACAGATCTATTTGGCCATGCAGACCGGCACGAAGGTGGGAATGCAGACGTTAAATCAGAGCCTTTACACCCTCATCTCGCACCAGAAGATTACCCTCGAAGAAGGCTTAACAATAAGCCCGGATCCGGAGGAACTGCACAGCCTCCTCCCCAAAATGGGTTTCCTCCCCGACCCAATATTAATATGCCTGAACTCCCCAAAGTGATCGATCTTAAAACAAGTTCACGGGCCAAAGTTCTCGTGGCAGAAGACGAACAAGACATCGCTTCCCTGATCGAGGATTGGCTGACCGAAATTTACGATGTCACCGTGGCTCTCAATGGGAAGACGGTGGTTCAAAAGCTGTTTGGCTCCAACCGCAAGCGATCCTTTTGGATGTGATGATGCCCGATTTGGGTGGCTACGACGTGGTTCGTCTTTTACAGGGGACTCCCCAAACCAAAAACATTCCCGTGATCGTCATGACAGCCAAAAACTTTGATGATTCCACCATAAAGATGATTAAGGCGGAGAGTAACGTTTTCGGGTTTCTTTATAAGCCTTTTAAGCCCAGCGAACTGATCAAAATGTTGGATGTTGTGGTTCGGGGCGGGCGGGTTCCACCGTTTGACAATTTGTCTTCGGCGGGGACCGCTCCCTCCTCTGCCGCTCCCGCGATCGGAGGACCAAACCCGCTGTCTTCTGGGGTCGATGAGGTGAAGAGGGGGGGGGCTCCTGCGCCGGAACCCACGCTGGGCGTGCGGGCCGCGTCAGCCTCATCCCAGGAAGGGGGAACTCCGTCGGAGGGCAAAGCGCCCGCGAAACCACGGAAGGAAAAACCGAGAGAGGAGGAAGATTCCGCTCCCTCGATGGTCAAAGGCCTTTTTCAAACCTTGCTGAAAGGGGCGCTGGGGGGGATCCTTTTTTTTGGCCTTCTTTTTGGGGTGGCGGAATGGACCTGTCGCCGGGCCGAGGAAACCCTGGGCGTATCGTTCTTTGCCCCGCCCCTTTACCCCGCCAGCCGGTTCTCTTCGTTTATGCCCTACCAATGGCACGATCCCAAAATTACAGCTCCCTCTTATTGGGAGAATGGTCGGGTGGTCTACCAGATTAACCAATGGGGGTTGCGGGGACCGGGTTTCCCGTTAGTGACTCCGACCGGCGCGCGGCGCATCCTCCTCCTGGGGGGGACGTCCACTTTTGGTGTGGGCGTGCGGGAAAGGGAAACGTTGGCGATCCGGTTAGAAGCCCTCTTAAATGAGAACCGGCCGGGGGCGTTCCAGGTGATCAATGCCGGTCTATGGGCTCTTTCGCCCGAAGAGCAGTGGGCGTTTGTGAAAGGGCAGGGGTTCAATTTCAAACCCGAAACGATCCTTTGGCTGTGTGAAAACCGGGGCCCGGGGGTTCCCACCACGGACGGATTGCGTTGGCTCGCCGCTCACCGCTGGCTTGTGTCGATCCCTTTTTCTGAAAGTCGATTCATCCAATTGCTCGTCCAATTAAAAATTCGGGGGTCGGGCGATCCTTCCCCGAAAGGAAATGACCCGCTTTTCCGGGAAGCAGAAAAAAACGCGAAGGAACAGAAATCCGCTTTGTCGTTTTGGATCTTGCCCCAGGGGCCGGCCTTAGCGGCGTTTCAAGAAACGGTGTTGGACCGGCTGGCCCGAGCCGTGGAGACAAAGGGAGAGTGAACCGTCCCGGGCTTCCTCTCTTTCGGGAGAGGGGCCAGGTCCGGCAGACGTTTCATCGAGATGAATAAGAGAGGAACCCATGCCCCAGTTTGCTTATAAAGTCCGCGCCGCCGCGGGGAACGTTACCAACGGTGTTATGGAATCGGCCGACCAGCGTGCGGCGGTGGACCATCTCCGCGCCCAGAGGATGATCGTGCTTGAAATTAACGAGAAGCAACCCGGTCTGCTTGACAACCTCAAAAAACTTAACTTATTTAAAGCCGGTATCCCCGCAAAAGAAATTGTCCTGTTTTCTCGCCAACTTTCCACTTTGGTGTCCGCCGGTGTGGCCCTCGTCTCGGGCTTGAATATTTTGGCCGAACAGATTCAGCACAAGGGGTTTAAGACCATTGTCCTCAAGGTTAAAGAAGACATCGAGGCCGGGCAACCCATTGCCGATGCGCTTAAAAAGCATCCGGACGCTTTTACGGATCTTTATGTGGCGATGATCCGCGCCGGCGAGGTGGGCGGTATTTTGGACATCATTTTGGAACGTCTATCGAACTATTTGGAAAGCGCCGAAGCCCTTCGGCTGAAAGTGAAAGGCGCCATGATGTATCCCATGGTGGTCAGTTCCATCGCGGCGTTGGTGACCGTGTTTCTCCTGGTCGGCGTGATCCCGACGTTTAAAGAAATTTTTTCAAGTTTCGGCGCGGAACTTCCGCTTCCCACCCGAATCGTGGTCGGTCTTTCAGACAGTCTCCAACACCAATGGTATCTGTATCTCGGGGTTCCAGGGATCCTGTTTTTCCTCGTCAAGCGGTGGTTGAAAACGGAAAACGGAAAAAAGATTTTCGATACAAAAGTTCTCCAACTGCCGCTTTTTGGCCCCTTGCTTCGAAAGGTGGCCGTGGCCAAATTTACCCGAACGCTTGGGACCCTGGTCAAATCCGGCGTGCCGATTTTGCAGGCCATGGAGACCGTGGCCCAGACGGCGGGCAACAAAGTCATCGAGGGCGCGATCATGGCGGCGCGGGAATCCATCCGGGAAGGCGAGCGCATTGCCGACCCGTTGAAACGGTCCGGCGTGTTTCCTCCCATGGTGATCCAGATGATTTCTGTGGGAGAAGAAACGGGCAACATGGACGTCATGCTTCACAAGATCGCCGACTTTTACGACCAAGAAGTGGAACAGGCCATCAAAGGCCTTACGTCCATGATCGAACCCATCGTCATCGTCTTCATGGGCATTTTGATCGGCGGGATCGTGATCGCCATGTTCATTCCCATGTTCGAACTGGGCAACCTGGCCAGTAAACAGGGGTAATAAAATACCCCTTGCGAGAAAAGGGAACTGAACCTATACTAAACAATGACGGGGAACCGCGGAATTATTTGACACGCGGATCTCCGTATGCTAGGTACGCATTCATCTAAATCATTCCTTGGTTGAGTTCAAACGCCAAGCAGGGAGGAACGCAATCATGAGTCAATTAATTAGAAGGGTCGCAAAAAAAGGGTTCACGCTCATCGAACTGATGATCGTGGTGGCCATCATCGGAATTTTGGCCGCCATCGCTGTCCCCAAGTTCGCTGACTTGATCCTTAAGTCTAAAGAGAGTTCCGCAAAAGGTGCGTTGGGGAGTCTTCGTAGTGCGTTGACCATCTACTACTCTGACATGGAAGGGACATGGCCAGCGACCCTCGCTGATTTGCCTCAGGGGGGACGATATGTCAATAATATCCCAACGGGAAATATTCCTAAACATTCCATGGGTGTTGGCAACATCGGCCACACTGGTAGGACCTCTGCGGAAGTAGCCGTATTAACTGATGCTAGTGCTGCAAGCTGGATCTATGTTGTTGCCACAGGGGCTTCGGCGATAAATTGTAGCCACGTCGACACTAAGGGCACCATCTGGAGCTGGTACTAACAGAGAGCTTAACTGTTTGATCGGAAGGGGGGAGGGGTTCAACCCCTCCCCCCTTTTTTGTGTGCCCAGCATCAAACACGACCAACAAGTGTAATCCCTTTAGGGAACTGGCCCGGAACCAAACTACATTGGGGCAAGATCAAAAGGTATTTCCAATGAACTTGATAGAAATGGGAACTGATCAATTCCCTCCTCTGACCATCGGGGGAGATTGCTTCGTTCAGGCCACCTCCCTCCTAGAGGGGAAGGAAAAATCAGACTTTCCCTCTCCGCTTGAGAGGCCGTTCTCATCGCCCACGGCGCCGGGGGCGGGTCTCTCCCACGAGACATTTCCGCTGGCGCGGTACCCAGGTCGCTTCTGCGAGGGCGGGGTGAGGGATCTGAGCCGTCACTCGCTATGAAAATTTCGGACCTCTTTTTCCACTCGACGGGAGGACCGGTTTGAACGAAGCTATGCGTTTTCCCTTGTTGTGGGTGGGGTTTGGCTGTGCTCTTGGAGGGATTGCGGGGAGTTTCGCTAACGTTTGCATCTATCGGGTTCCCCGGGGGAAATCCATTGTTCTTCCTCGGTCCCGCTGTCCGTGGTGTCATGGGGCGATTGTGTGGTATCAAAATATCCCTGTCATCAGTTATTTGGTTCTGGGAGGAAAGTGCGCCCATTGCCAACATCCGATTTCTGTTCGCTACGCGGTGGTTGAACTGTTGATGGCGGGGTTGGTGGGGGTTGTTTTCGCTCGGGCCGGCGGGGGAGGGAGTGGGGTGGTTTTGGGTGTGACCCTGACATTTGTGTTGATGGTTATTTCTGTGATTGACCTGGACTGGAAGATTATTCCGGACGTGTTATCGCTGGGCCTGTTTTGGACAGCGTTGGTGGTTTCGCCCTTAAACAGTTTTTTGGGGCCGAGCGGATACGATCGGGTGTTGAGTTCGGGGCTGGGCGCGGCGGCGGGGTTTGGCAGTGCTTGGCTCATGGCGGAGGGCGGCCGGCGGGTTTTTCGGCGCGAAGCGCTCGGGGGCGGAGACGTGAAACTTTTGGCGGGGGTGGGGGCCTTGATGGGCGGGCGGGGCGTTTTGACCACTTGGTTCCTTGCGTCGATTTTTGGGACGCTGGTCTTTGCGGCGCTTAAGTCTCGACGGAAAATGAATTGGGGGGCGTATCTCCCGTTCGGTCCGTTCTTGGCCGCGGGGGCGTGGGCCCACTGGGTGTGGCCCGCTTTTTTTTTCCGGTGGTGGGGGTTTTGATTTTTAAGCCAAAAAATATTTTGTCAAATAAAATAAAAAACCCTTGACAAAATTCATATGGAACCTATATAAATAGGGATGTGAAGCCGTTGCGGGGTCTTGAATAGTCGTTTCGGTGAGGACAACCATCCAGAACAGAGTCGTTCCCCGAGGGTTGGGGCGAAATGTTTTGGTTGCTGACAACGATCCAAAGGCGCGTAATGACACTTGCTGAAGCCTTGAAAAGTATACGGTTCGATAAACTTCGCCTCAAATCCAAGGACGCCATCGGCGTTGATTTGGGGTCGACGTCCATTAAAATCGTCCATCTGAAAGGGACCGCAGGCCGTTGGAAATTGCATCGGTGCGCCCACCTCCCGCTCACGAACGCCGGTCCCGACGTCGCCGCGCCCGAACGCCGGGCCCAGGCGGTGGGACTGCTGAAAGAGTATGTGCGAAAACAAAAGGGCGCTCTCGCGAAAAACGCCGTGGTGTCTGTTTCGGGAAACTCCGTGATTGTCCGTTTCGTCAAATTCCCCAAAATGTCCCGTGAGGATCTCTCCAAGATGATCGTGATTGAGGCGGAGCCGTACATTCCGTTCTCCATCCCTGAAGTTAATTTGGATTTTCAAATTCTGGGCGACGTGGTGGAAGACGCGCAAAAGAAAATGGAGACCATTTTGGTGGCGGCCAAAAAAGAGATCATCAACGCCCGGGTGGAGATTGTTCAGCAGGCCGGGCTTGATCCGGTGATGATTGATGTGGATGCGTTCGCCCTGCAGAACGCCTTTGAAGCGTCGTTCGGCACGACAACGCCGGAGACCGTTTTGCTCGTGCACATCGGCGCGTTCGTCACGACCATGGTCATCGTGGAAAACGGTGTGCCCAAAGTGGTCCGGGACGTGTTCATTGCCGGCAACGCCGTCACCAAAGCTCTTCAGCGGAATTTTCAATGCGATGGGAAACAGGCCGAGTCCATGAAAGTCCGCGCCCAAATTTTAGTGACACCCGAAGATCGTGAACGGGCCATGGCCGACGCCAATAAAGAGTCCCTTCAAATGTCCACGGTGATCCTGCCGGTCATGAAAGATCTCCTGGCCGAAATTCAACGATCGCTCGATTTTTATCTTTCTCAAGGGTCGGACCGGCAAGTGGCGCGGGTTCTGCTGTCGGGGGGGGCCTCGCGGTTGGGCAACCTGATGGGGTATCTGGCGCAAGAACTCCGGCTTCCGGTGGAAGCGTTTGACCCGTTTCAGCGGATCGACGGGGCCCAGTCCATCGCTCCTGAATTAAGGCCGCTGTTCGCGGTGGCTGTGGGATTGGCGCTCCGACGTGAAGGGGACGCCGGGTAAGGCCCCGCCGCCATGATTAAAGTCAACCTTCTTCCACGCGAAATTTACGCGATCCGCGCTCAACAACAATTCAAGATGGTGGGGATCGTGGTGGGGGCTGTGACCGTGGTCGCGCTCCTGGCTTACTATGGGTCGCTTTTGGCCCGGTCAACGTCGCTGTCAAAGGAATTGGCCGCGGCGCAAACGGAACTGCAAAAATACGAGCGGATCGATGCGGAAGTGAAGGCGTTTCAACAGCAAGAGAGCGCCCTCAGCTCCCGCTATTCGGTGATTCAGAAGTTGTTGAAGGGGACCTTGACCTACCCCAAATTCTTTGAGGATTTCATGGCGCTCCTTCCCGCGGACATTTGGGTGGGGCGCATGTCCACCACCACCGACCCTGCGAATGGGTTGGCGGTGTCGGTGGACGCCAAAGCCCTGAGCGCTTTCGCGGTCGCGGATTGGCTGACGAACCTTCAGTCGTCTCCGCTCTGTTCCGCGGTGAATCTTGGCGCGATCAACGTGGAAGAGCAGGGGAAGGTCAAGGCGCGGTTTACTCTTTTACCATGACCTTTAATTTTCAACGGGCGGAAAATTAATATGGCGATGACTCAACAACAACAAAAGCAGATCGCGATGGTCGCGTTGTCTGTGGGGATTTTTGGGTACCTTTATATTTCCCAACTCTTGAAACCGAAACAAGCCGAGATTTTGGCCAAAGAAACCGAGTTGGTCACCGTCAATGCCCGTATTGACGCGTTGCGGGTGACTGCCAATCAACGGGACCAACTTTTAAAACGCGTCGAGGAATTAAAAGTTCAGGTGGCCGCGGTGGAGAAACGGCTTCCCCGGGATCGGAACCTGCAAGACATCATTCGTGTCGTGTCGGATTTGGCCGCCAAAAGCGGGATACGCTATTCCTCCTTTGCTCCCTCGATGGAACAAACCTCGCAACTGTTTGTGGAGATCCCCATCGGCATGAGCATCAGCGGTTCGGTATTTTCCATTGGGAAATTTTTGGCCGCGATCGGACAGCAAGAAAGAATTCTGAGCGCTCGGAACCTTTCGTTGACTTTTTCGGCAGACCCCAAAAAAAATCAGACGGTGACCGGCAGTTTTACGTTGGTCGCTTTCGTTTACAACGGATGAGGTTTTAATCATATGCTCTCTTTTCGGACGTTGTTGCTGTTAAGCGTTTTTGGGGCCGGGGCGTGGGTGTGCCACGCGGACGACGGGGTCCTTCCCGCCACGGCGTCGGCGGTCCTTGTCTCGACACCTCCGGCGGCGCCGGCTTATGTGTTCCGGGGTGACCGGTTTAGGGATCCCTTCCTGCCTCTCTTGGGGGCGCCCGGGGGAGGGTTCGATATTCCTCGTTCTTTGAGTGAACCGTTGTCCCCCTTTAATCCGGTGGGAGCGGATTTAAAAGGGATTTTGAAGACGACCACCGGTCGGTGGGCGCTGATCCGGACATCGGAGGGGGTCACGTACCTGGTTCAAAATGGAAAAATTTTTGACCCGAAACGGAAGGCGGTGGAGGGGTACCAGGGAATTGTGAAAGAGAAAACAGTGGTCATCCTTGGCCCCAAAAACCAAGAAGTTGAGATTCGTCTCAAAAAAAGACGTGGACGCAATGAAGGTCTCCCCCTGATCGGCGGGGTGTACCATTTTTTTTCGGGCGAGGCCCGTTGTGCGAAGAGACTGATCCTTGGGAGAGAGGCGAGGGACAAGTCGTGTTTTCCTTCCCTGCTTGGGAGAAAATGGCGCGAAGGGGGCATTCGCCCTTGAGGCCGGGATGAGGGTTATCCGCAGTTACAGAAATAAAGTGTAAGTTTTTTGGTCGAACGAGGAGGCGTGAATCCAATGATGAAAACATTTGAAACCCGTTTTTGAGGGACCTGGCTGGCTCGTGGGCGGGGCGGGCTTTGCGGGTTATGCTTTTAGTGTCCGTGGCGTTTCCTCAATCGTCGGTGTTTGCCCTGGCGGTCTATGATGGCGTCCATGGGAAATCGGATTCGAGCGCTTTTGTGACGACCGCGGGACAGGCGAACTTAAAAAGCATCTCGTACGACAAGAGCGCCCTTCGCATTCATTTGGATCGGTCTGTTCCTTATCGGGTGTTCTCGTTAAACCGACCCCTCGGGTGGTGGTGGAACTGTCGCGAACGGTCCACGGCCCCAAACCCTACGAGGCGGCGGTTAACGACGGGATTCTTGATCGGATCCGAAGCGCCCAGTTTAAGTCTTCCCCTGAAATGGTGACCCGCATCGTGTTGGACATTAAAAAGATGGTCCCCTATCAATCCGCGCGCGAGGGGGACGGCATCGTCCTTCAGTTCGACGGCCAAGGTCAGCCCTCCGACGTCTCTGTGGGGTCCTCGGACAGAGGGGAACTTCGCGGGGAAGACCAAGTGGACGTCAATGCCACCGCCATGGAACGGGCCGGCGCCCGTCAGGGGAAAGGCGTCAAGGATCTGTTGGCGTCGCTCCCGAAAAATGCCATCACGATTGATTTTGAGGACGCCGAAATTCGGGACGTTCTTCGCGTTTTGGCCGAAATGAGCGGGGTGAACATGATTTATGCCGCTGACCTTCGTGGGTTTGTAACGATCCACCTTGACCAAGTGCCTTTTAACGAAGTGTTCAATACCATTCTCGCGACTCAGGGTCTTGTGGCTCAACAGATGGGCAATAATATTTTGCGGATCATGACCCCGGAATCTCTGAGCACAGACCGGGCTCGATCGGTGGTCAACTACAAGACTTTTGTCTTGAATTACGGCAAAGCGTCCGAAATTCAGGCCCACTTGGGGGCGGTTCGGATTTCACCAAACGCGAAGGTCACTGTCGACGAACGGAACAACGCCTTGGTCGTGACGGACACGCCGGAAGGTTTGTCTGCCGCGGAACGGTTAATCGCGGAGCTGGACAGCAAACCGCCCCAGGTGTTGATCGAAACAAAAATTGTGCAGATCGATGTCAACAAAACGCTTCAACTGGGCGTACAATGGGAATTCGCCAATACCGCCCAAAGCGGTTCAACCCGGCGGACGCTCGGATCGCGGCTTGAAACGGGGGGCACCGAACCCATACCGGCAGGAGGGCCGGGGTGGCTGGGCGTGCGGAACAACGTCACGACCGGTCTTCCCGAAGAGTTTGTGACCCAAGCGGCCGTGTCAGGTGCGCGGGGGACAGGGGTGAGTCTTCCGGGACCTCAGGAGGCGGGGATTTCTTTTGGGTTTATTAATAATTCGGACATCTTAACCGCAACCCTGAACGCGCTCGAAAGGGACGGCCAAACCAAAACTCTCACGAATCCGAAAGTCATTACGACCAACAATCAATCGGCGCGGATCCAGATCGGTTCGAAGGTGCCCTACAAAACGACCACCGTGTCGACCGGAATCGCCACCGAATCCATTACTTTCCTTGATGTGGGATTTATCATCGAAGTGACCCCCACGATCAATGTGGACAACCGCATCCGTTTAAAAGTGAAACCGGAGGTCAGTGAAATCGCCGACGCGCGCATTTCTCCTCCCACCATTGATACGACGGTGGCCGAAACGGAGGTCATGATCAAAGACGGGGAGACTTTGGTCATCGGCGGGTTGGTCAGCGAAAAAATGGTCGAATCCGCTTCCAAAGTCCCCTTGTTGGGGGACCTCCCTGTCCTGGGCGTTTTCTTCCGAAGCACCTCGCACGATAAACGCCGCAAAGAAATCCTCGTCTTCGTTACGGCGCGGGTGGTTCCGGACTAAGCGTGGCGGGCGAAAACGAGCCCATTGTTGAAGGCTTCCTCAAACAGGCCGACATCGCCCGTCAAAAGCAGGCCTGGGACGACGTTGTAAAGATTTTCCAAATCGCTCTCAAACAAATTCCTGATGATCGCCGGTTGCGTCACGGCCTTGCGGCCGGCTATACCGCCAAAGCTGATCGTTTGTCGTTTCGTCCCTTTTACCAACACGCGATTGAAGAATATTGGCGGTTGGTGAATTCCGATCCTAAAGACGAAAAGGCCCACGAAGGATTGTTGACCGCCGCTGTTAAAGCCGACCAACTGGCCGATGTGATGGAAGAATATCGGGCTCGTCTTGCGCGCGGCTCCGAAGTCGACTGTTACCGATCGGCGTTTAAAAAAATCCAGGCCCTCTATTTATTGAGGGCGGAACCACAGAAGGAGACCCCTCCGACCGGCGGTTTCCTCCGCACGGCGTTTGGCCGTGTCGCCCCGCTGGTGGCGCTCGTTTGCTTGGTCGGATGGACCGTTGTCCGAATAAAAATCGGACCCCACCCCGACGCGGCTTCCCCAAAAATGTTGGCGGCGGCCACCGCTCTGGTTCGGACAGGAATCTTTTCTTTCATGGTTTCTTTTTTCTATTATTTGGTCCGCTTTCTCCGTTCTAAAAATTAACCTTGGTCTCGAAAAAATACGAACGCCGAGTCGCGAGCGCGATCTCGTTAGCGGCGATGCTCCTATTGATCTTTGGACGCGGTGGGAAATGGGGTTTCGCCGACTCTCTTTCCAAGGCCGCGCTGTTTCTTGCTCTCTTTCTTGTTTTACGTCGACGTTCGTTTTGGCTCCTGCTTCGCCACCCGGCGTGTGTGGGAGGGATCGGCCTCCTCCTTTGGTACTCTTTGGCGGGAGTCCTCTCCCCCTCCCCCGTCACGGCTTGGGCGGCAGTCGCTGGTGTGTGGGCCCTTTTTGGGTTCGCGGCGGTGGGGTTATTGACTTGGGGAGAGTTTCAACGGCGGATTCTGGAATGGATGTTCGCCGGTGTGGTGTGTCTGCAAACCGGTCTTTTGATTTTTCAAAAAAGCCCTTTACTCCTCTTTCCAGGGAATCCCCAATACGCTTCGTTTTGGGCTTGCGCCGTTGTGTTTTTAGCCCTTTCGCGCGCTTTGTCGCGGGAGGATAACGGGGGTCCGTTTTATTGGAGGCGATGGATTTGGGCCAGTGTGGCCATGACGGCAACGGTGGGAGTCGTTCTTCTCCCTGTTCGTTCGGGCCTCTTGGCCTTGCTGGTGGGCCTTTTGGTATTTGGGTATGCCCGTTTTGGCCGTTGGGGGTTAGCCGGGGCCGGTTTGGCTCTGATCCTTGTTTTTTCTGTTCTGCCACAATCCCAAATAAATCAACGATTGAAGTTAGATGACCCCAGAGGGTTTAAGCGAACCGATCTTTGGCGCACGTCTCTGTCTGGAATTGTTGAACGTCCCCTGCTCGGTTGGGGGCCCGGCCAGTTTGAAAATCTTTACTGGCGGCACGGGTATCCACAGCAAACGGAGCCTGTCCGTTTTGAAATGACCACCGAGCGTTCCCACAACGATTTCCTCCAAGTGTTCACAGAAGGGGGGATTCCTGGGGGACTGTTCGCTCTCATGGCTTTCGCCGGTCTGTTGGTTTCTTCGCCGAAAGGGAGTCGTGGGCCGGGCCTACTGGCCGCCGGGGTGGGCCTGGCGGCGTTCTCTCTGGTAAATTTTCCCATGATCCTTCCGGCGTGTGGGGCACTGGTGGGGTGTTTGGCGGCTTTTGCCTTTCCCACACGAATGGCGCGGGCGCCTCTGATCTCGCTAAAACATCGCCGTTGGTGTGCCCCGCTGTTGGGCGCAGGGGTCGCCTTGTTGGGCGTGGGGGAGGTGGCTTTGGCCCTGAATGAAGGCGTGGGGGCCCATCGGTTGGTTTTTCTTGATTCCACCAACCCCCGCCGGGTCGAAGCCCTCCGAGAGAGAGCGGACCGACTGCTTCATTCGGGAATAAAAGGAGACGACCGGACAGCGGAAAAAGAGTTGAGGGCCCTCTTACGCTGGAACCCCCAGCGCGCTGAATTGTGGCGAGATTTAGGTCACCTTGAGTTTGACCATCGACCGCCGGCTCGGATCAACGAGGCGGTGGCGGGGTACCGCCAGGCGTTGTGGTTAAACCCCCACAAGGCTCCTTGGTGGGTGGAGATGGCACACATTTTGGTTCGGGGGGGGGATTCTGTGGCCGCCCGTCGGGCGCTCGCGCAAGCCATTCGAGCCGAGCCGCATTATTTCGATGCGTGGATGGGCTATGGAATTCTCTTGCGCCAAGAAGGCCGTTCGTTCGACGCCATCAAATGGTTGGAGACTCTTCGCCGTCAATCAGAGACGTGGCCAACGGCTTCCCCGGAAGATTCCGGGTATCGGCGGACCGTCCTTCGCCGGGACTTGTCTGCGCTCGATCAAATTCTTAAGACGTGGACACGGTGATCCATATCCTTCTCGCCGCCTACAACGAGGAACGAGCTCTCGGGGACGTCTTGAACGGGATATCGAGCGTTCTGGGGGACGGGGCTTTCAACGTGTGGGTGGTGGACGATGGGTCTGGGGACGGGACGGGGGCTGTGGCGGAAGATTGGAAGAAAAAAAATCCGCTCGTCCTGATTCGACATGAAAAAAACCAGGGTTTGGGCGCCGCTCTCCACACGGGGTTCACCGCGCTCATCCCGGCGCTTTCTCCCGACGACGTGGCAGTGACCTTGGACGCGGACAATACGCACCCACCGGCCCAAATCCCTTCTCTCATTAAGCCTATCCAAGAGGGGCAAGCGGATGTTGTGGTGGCGTCCCGTTTCGTGCCGGGGGCAAAAACCGTGGGAGTGCCGTTTTATCGCAGGGTTTTGAGCGATGTGGCGGGGCTCCTTTTCCGATATTTTCTTCCGATTCCGGGACTGCGGGACTACACTTGCGGGTTTCGGGCGTATCGCGGGTCGGTGCTGAAATCCGCTCAGGGGAAATGGGGGCGCCTCGCTACGGAAAATGGATTTGCCGCCGCCGCCGAGATTATTGTCAAAGTGGGTGCGCTTCGTCCTCGGGTCAGGGAAGTGCCTCTCGTTCTCCGCTACGATCGGAAACAGGGGCCCAGCCAGATGAGGGTCGGGCAGACGATCTTTCGCAACGTGGCTGTCATCCTGCGCCTCCGGCGCCTCCTCCGTTCATGAAAACCGTTCGGTGGGGGGTCGCTCTTTTGGTGAGTGGGGCTGGAATCTGGTTTGCGTTACATGGGGTCATTTGGGGGGATGTGCGTTTGGCTTTGGAGCGTGTGCACCATTTTGAGCTTTTGTTGTTTATTCCCCTATCGGGAGGATTGGAATATTTGATCCGCACAGAACGCTGGCGATTGCTCCTGTCGGAATCGCGCGATCACCGAGGCCGCCTTTTCCCCATTGTGGCCGGGGCATTTTTTATGAACACGGTGCTTCCCTTTCGCGCCGGAGAGGCGGCTCGAATTTTTTGGACGCACAGGGAGATGGGCCGCCCCCTGGCCGCAACCGTCGCGGCTCTTGCGGTGGACCGTTTCATGGATAGCCTGGCGTTGGTTCTTCTTTTTCTCACGGCTTTGGCTTTGCGCCCAGGAACCGCGATTTCCCGGGGCAGTGTTTTGGGATTATTCGCCCTGGGCATGGCGGGGGTGGTGTTCTTTGTGGTCCTTGCTCGATTTTCGGCCAAAATCAGCGCCTGGAGTGTGTGTCTCTCTCTCCCGGTTTTTTTTAGACGGGTTATTCTTTCTTTTGTCGAGGGGGCGGCGCCGCTCCGGTCGTTTCGGACCCTTGCGGTGACCCTCTTGCTTTCGGCGTCTCTCTGGTCACTGTTGGCCGCCGTTTTTCTGTGGGCAGGGCGAATTTTTGGACTGCCGTTGACTTGGGCAGAGGCGTGCCTCCTGTTGGCCGGCCTTGCTCTCGGGGTCGCGATTCCGTCCACTCCCGGGTATATCGGAACCTACGAAGCCGCGGGAGTGGCCACACTGTCCGTTCTTGGCTATGAAAAATCGGTGGCGTTTCCCTTCATTGCGTCCATTCACCTGATCCAAATTGTTGGAACGGTTTTGTGGGGCACCCCGAGCCTCCTGGTTTTAATGCGATCAAGAAAGAAGAAAGATCCCGAAGATTAGTAGAATCTCTCATTCATGGACGTCTCGTCTCTCTCAATTTTAGGTCCCTCCCTCCCCGCGGGGGATTCCTCTCTGGATCCGTTTAAGTGCGCGGGGTGTGGTCACACGCAATCTCGTCCGCTCTTCCGCGTGGGACCGGCGAAAGCTTACGGGGTCGTTGTTTGCCGCTCGTGCGGATTGGCTCACCTCCAACCCAAGCCGAAAGGTCGATGGGACGGATACCAATCGGCCGATACAGAGTCATACGCGGCGGCGGTCCAATCTCTTCGTTCGGGGTTCGATCATCATCACAGGCTTTTATTGAAAAAACTGAGTTCACTGGTCCCTCCGCCCGGACAGCTTTTGGAAATGGGATGCAGTGGGGGGGACTTTTTGGTGGCGGCGAAAGAGGCGGGCTATCAGGTGTGCGGCGTGGAACCTGCCAAGTTGGGCGATCACAGAACGGACCGGGAGAACATTCATATTCTAAATGAGAGCGTCGAACAGGTTTCTCTTCCCCTGGGGAAATTTGATTTGGCCGTGGCCATTCAGGTGATCGAGCATATGCACGACCCCAAAATCTTATGTGAAAAAATGGCCCAGTCCCTTAAGACGGGGGGGGTGATCTACATCGAAACACCCAACTTTGGCGCCTTGGCCCGCCGTTGTCGTTCCCCGCGGTTTATGAATCTTAATGTGGCGCCCGGCCATTGGCATCTCTTTGAAAGTCGAAGTCTCATGGGTTTGTTGCGAAGGGTGGGGATAGAGCCGGTCCTGTCTTGGACGTTTTTTAAGAGCCTCTCGGCTTACGGACGGGGACCGCTCCGCCCTGCGGCAGTGGCGATGTTGAACTCGTTATTGGGAGGTTGGGGTTTGGCCAATACGCTGGCTGTGATCGGTCGAAAAGTTGAGAAAATATGAGTCAGAGGTCACGTCCCATCGTTGCCGTATTCCCGGCCTTCAACGCGGAGAAAACGTTGGAGAAAACGTTGCGCGACATTCCCGCGGGTTCGGTGGATGAGATCGTCCTGGTCGATGATGCGTCGAACGACGGCACGGTGACGTTGGCGCAACGCCTTGGATTGACCGTGATCCGCCACGAAAAAAATCGCGGTTACGGGGCCAATCAAAAAACCTGCTACCGGGAAGCCCTGGCACGGGGCGCTGAGATCGTGGTGATGATTCACCCGGATTATCAATACGACTCAAGCCTGACGCCTTTTTTGACTGGCCTCATTTCCCAAGGGGTTTGCGATGTCATGTTGGGATGCCGGATTCGAACGCGGCGTGAATCTCTGTCGGGAGGAATGCCGTATTACAAATACTTTTTCAATCGAATTTTGACGGCGATCGAAAATTTTACGCTCGGCCAAAATGTGGGGGAAACACACAGCGGTTTTCGCGCCTACAGCCGAAAAGTTTTGGAGACAATTCCTTGGGAAAAGAATTCGGACGATTTCGTTTTTGACCAACAGTTCATTGTTCAGGCCGTGCATTTCGGGTTTCGCTTGGGGGATATCCCTGTTCCCACCCGATATGAAACAGTCTCTTCCTCGATTAATTTTCGGCGGAGCGTGGTGTACGGCGTGTCCACGCTCTGGACCCTGGTTCGGTGGATCTTGCACCGATGGAAAATGTTCCGATGCCCGCTCTTCGAACCCAAGGTTTCTTAGCCCTTTCGGGGGTCTTCGCGGGGGGGCTGGCCCTCCTCTATTTTCGTTTTTCTCCTCTCCCAGGATTGGTGGGACGGATCTGGGACGTACTTTTGGTATTGGCCCTTTCTGCGATGTCCGCCGGAACGGGCCGTTCTCTTTTGCGCTGGTCAACGCTCGATAAAAAAACAGGACTTTCGACGGATGATCGGTTCGGGGACCTCCTGATCTGGTCACTGGGATTGGGTCTGATCCCCTTGGCATTGGGCCTTTTGGGGATCGGGATTTTTGGTTTTTTTACGCCCGTTGGAATCGCCCTTTTTACCCTGGTCTGGGGGGCCGCCGGAGCCCCCGAATGGCGTGCCGTTTTAAATCAAATCGGTCAAGGTCCCCGTCTCCCCTTTCAGGACCCTGGCCTTGGGTGGGGAATCCGAGCGGTCATGGCCGGGTCTATTCTTGTGGGAATAACGGTCGCTTTTGCTCCGCCCACCTACTACGATAGTCTTGTCTACCATTTGGCTCTCCCGCTCCGCTATTTGCAAGAAGGGCGGATCGGTTTTGTTCCTTACAACCACTACGCTCATTTCCCCCAAAATATGGAACTGATTTTTGCCTGGTTCCTCTCCGCCGGAAGCGATGTTTCCGCCCAACTTTTCAATGTTCTTCTGGGCGCAGGGACCGGGGGGCTCCTGTGGACTATGGGGCGGCGCAACGAGGGGCGCCGATGGGACCTTTTGTTGTATGTCACAGCGCCGTGTGTTCTTCTTTTATCAACGGAAACGTATGTAGAGATGCCCCTGGCATTTTTTACCACGCTGGCCGTCTGGGGAACGGACCGTGGGGTGCGTGAGAGAAACCGGGCCTGGTTTGTGCTCGCGGGATTGGCGGGGGGGTTTGCCTCTGGGATAAAATACACGGGGGTTCTCACACCGCTTCTTTTGACGGCCCTTCTCCTCTTTTGGCGAAGAGACAGAGCTTTTCTCGATCGGGTGAGGGATGGGTTCTGTTTGGGCGGGAGCGCCTTCGCGCTCTTTTTACCTTGGATGGTTAAAAACACTGTGTTCACGGGGGGGAACCCGGTGTTTCCCTTCCTTCCGTCCCTTTTTCCGGCGAAAAATGTTTTCATGTTCGCTGAATCGTCTCGAGCCTATTTCGATGTTTTAGCGCAGTATAAAGGAACTCGCCCACTCCCCATTGAGCTACTGATGATGCCCTTTCGATACCTGATGAACGCCCCTTCGTTTGGGGGCGGCTACGATGGGGTGGCCATCGGCGGGTGGGCATTGCCTCTTGTCCTGGCGCCCTTGGCGCTTTTGACCGTTCGCAAAGAGCGGGGGTTTCTCTTGGCCTTCGTCGGTATCCATGTGTTGATATGGGCATCGTTCCGTCCGGTGTTGCGGTTTCTGTTTCCGCTTTTTCCGTTGGTTTGTCTCTTGGTGGGGGAAGGCGTGGGGATCGCCTGGAAAGAAATGTCGGTCTGGCCGCGGCGGGTGTCAGCGTTGGTGGGAGGACTCTTCTTGATTTCAAACGGAATGCTGTTTTATGCCACCGAAGATGTCCGCGGCCCGCTCCCTGTGGCGTTGGGCCTGATATCGCGCTCCGAATACCTCTCCCGGAAACTGGACTATTATCCCGCCATGCTTTTTATGGATCGTGAATTGCCCCCGGACGCTAACGTCTTGTTCATTGGAGATCAACGGTCGTATTACTGTCCTCGAAGGCATTTGGTCCCCATGGGACTCTTGCCCACCCCCCTGCGAGGCTGGGCGGAAGAATCGAAGGACGGTGCCGCTTTTGGGAAGACCCTTCGACAGTTGGGGTTTACGCATCTCTTTTTAAACATCAAAGAGGCGAAACGTCTGGAAGGGTATCGCGTCTTGGATCTGACCGAACACGGTCGAGACGTCTTTTATTCCTTTCTCGGGGGCCTGACTCCGATTTTTAGCACGGCCGGCACGATGGTTTTTGAGTTGCCCTTATGATTCTCCTCTACGCGGTTGCCGGTCTGACCGCTTTTTTATTGACCTTTCTCGCCACTCCCTTGGTGCGTTTATGTGCGATTCGTTGGGGGGTGATGGACCACCCCCATTCGAACGTAAAAACCCATAAAGTTCCCGTCCCCTATCTGGGGGGGTTGTCCATTTTCGTGGGGATCGCGGGGGCCTTGGTTTTTCTTCGGTTGACGACGAATTTCCCGACGGGAACGCTCCGATCCTTGTGGGGGCTCTTGTTGGGGTCGGCGTTTCTGGCCGGTGTGGGGTTGGTGGACGATCTCAAAAAACCCTTGGGGTTATCTTTTCAGTGGAAATTTTTCTTTCAATTTGTCGCGGCGACGATTTTGATCTTATTCGATATCCGTATTCGGTTTGTCCAGCCGGAGTGGTTGTCGATTCTCTTGACCCTGGTGTGGGTGACGGGCATCTCGAACGCAATCAATTTAATCGACATCATGGATGGTCTTGCGTCTTCCCAAACGCTGGTGGCATCGTTGGGGTTTCTTCTGATCTCCATCCCCACAGAACAAATTTATGTGAACGTGGCCGCCTCGGCCATGGTGGGCGCCACTCTCGCGTTCATTCCTCACAACATGTCCCAAAAAAGGAAAATATTTATGGGCGACATGGGGAGTCTCATGTTGGGGTTTCTTCTTGCCGGTCTTTCGCTGGGGACGAACTATACGCGCATGAGCGAGGTGGGGGTTTTGGCGCCGCTCCTGATCTTGGGTCTTCCGGTGTACGACACATTTTTTGTGAGCTTTCTTCGTCTTAAACAAGGAAAATCTCCTTTCCTGGGCTCGAAAGATCATTTGGCCCTAAAACTTCGGGCGGTGGGATATTCCACGGAACAAGTGGTGCTGATTTTTGCCGCCGTGGCGGCGGTTCTTTCCGCCAGCGCCTATCTTTTAACATTGTCTCCTTTTCTGGTCTCCCTTTTAGTCGTTGCCGGGGTATTGCTCTTTGGCCTCTTCGTTATGGTGAAACTCCATGACGTTGTGGTTCATTGATGTCCCCCGTCGCGCCCATCGTCATCGCGGGGGCGGGATTGGCGGGTCTCTCCTGTGCGTATCATTTAAAATCTCCCTCCGTCGTTTTTGATCGGGAACTCCATCCCGGCGGCACCGCCCGGTCGGTTTCTGTGGGGGGGTTCACTTTTGATTTTACGGGACATCTTCTCCATTTGCACGATCCGTATACGCGGGCCCTGGTCCGCCGGCTGTTGGGCGATAACTGGGTGGAGTGTGAACGAAACGCCTGGATTCATTCCCATGGCGTCAATACGCCCTATCCGTTTCAAGCGAACCTCCACGGTCTCCCCAGGAACGTGGTTCGTGAATGCGTGGCGGGGGTGCGGCAAGCCCGTCGGGTCTTCGGCGACCGTCCCTTGGACGGGGCGGGTCCCCTTCATTTCAGAGAATGGTGCCAACGTCTCTTTGGGGAAGGGATCTCCCGGCATTTCATGATCCCCTACAACGAAAAATTGTGGGGGGTTCCCGCCACCGCCATGACGCCGGAATGGTGCGGCCGTTTCGTCCCCGTCCCGACCTTGGCGGAAGTGGAGGCCGGGGCAAGACGGGTCCACACCAAACGGTTTGGCTACAACACCACCTTCCTTTACCCCCGCCGGGGGGGGATTCAAGTCTTGGCCGAAGCCTTTGCGAAAAAAATTTCCGCTTTGCGGTTGGGGGAACCGATCGAATCGGTGGACTGGCGCAAAAGGAAGATCTGTCTTTCGTCGGGGAAACCCCTCGCGTACCGCTCCCTCGTCTCCACCCTTCCGCTCCCGGAATTGCTGAAACGACTTGATCCTTTCCCCAACGATTTGAAAGGGCCCTTGGAGTCCCTTCGCTGGACGACGGTTTTATGCGTGAACGTGGGCGTGGCGCGACCTCGAATCTCGGGGGCGTCGTGGACCTATTTCCCGGAAAAGAAATTTCCTTTCTACCGTGTGGGGTTCCCCATGAACTTTACCCCCCACGTCGTGCCGAGAGGATGTTCATCGATGTATGTGGAGGTGTCCTATCGCCCGGGAACGGAGCCGAAGACCCCCTCGGAGAAGGATCAATTGTTTCGGGAAATTCGCCGCGGCCTTTTGGCCGCGAAGATTTTACGCCCGGACGACCGATTTCCCGTGATTCATTTTGCTCCTCTCCGTTACGCTTATGTGATCTATGATGAGAATCGGACAGCGGCCCTCTCCACGATTTTTGACTGGCTGAAACGAAACGCTCGAACGGTCTCGATCGGACGTTACGGGGGATGGAAATATTCATTCATGGAAGAAGCCATCCGGGATGGCCGAAAGGCCGCCCTCGAATGGGAGGGGATATGATTTTTCGATCCCCCCGTCCCATGACGCGGTATGCCGAGTTGTCCCACGGGCTGTTGCTCTGTCTTGTTCTCGTTCTGCCTCTCCTTCGACTGGGGTGGGATCAGTGGGCGCAGACGATGGTCGCCCTGATTTGGTCATTCGTTCTCTTTTTGGGATCCCTTCTTCTTCTGTTGGGCCGTTCCGGGGAATTTACCAGGTTCGGTTTGGCGTTTCGGTGCTGGGGTCCTTTGATCGTCCTTCTGGTGGGGGCTGGAGTTCTTTCTGCTCTCTTGAGTCTTTATCCCCACAGCGCGTTTCCGGCCGTCTTAAATGATTTTTCCGCTTTCGCCTTTTTTTTCCTTGGGGCGGGGGTTTCCGAGATTTGGCGGTCTCGTTACGTTGCGGCGTCTGTGGGGTCCGCGGTTTTAGCGGTCATCTCCATTTTCCTTTTTGGCGGGCTGGTTCAGTGGGCCCCCTCCTAAACCCCAACCTCTTAGCCGCCCTTGTTTTATTGACTGGCCCCCTGGCGCTCGAGAAATGTCTGGGTCCGAAGAAACGGGTTGTTTGGGGGATCGGTTTCGCTCTACTCACTTTGGGGCTTTTCATCAGTCATTCTTTGGCGGCGTATGGCACCTTTTTAATTCAAGGGGTGTTGGCCGCCGGTTTCCTGTTGGTCCGAAAAGAATTTAGTCGAACAAAAATTCTTCTTTTGTTGGCAGGGGTTGTCCTTCTTGGCGGGTATGGCATTTACCTCGCGCGGGGCGAATGGCCCAAATTGTTTAACGGAGATTCGGATCGTTGGACCTGGGGACTCACCGCCCTTCGGACATTTGCGGCTCACCCCTTTTTGGGCGTGGGGCCTGGGTCGTTTGGCGAGGCGTACCCTATTTATCGGGCGTCTCCCTGGGGTTTGAACAGTTTGTACGCCCACAACTTTTTCTTGGAATTTTTGGCGGAACGGGGCCTTGTGGGCGCCGGCGCCCTGTTTCTGTTGATGGGCACTCTGATCCATCGCGCCTGGAAATCCGTTTCCCAGGGGCCGGGACTTTTTTTGGGGTTGGTGGGTTTTTGTTTTTATAATTTGTTCCATATCGGGTTTTCATTCCCCGCGCTCTTCTGGCTTTTTTTTCTTATCGCTGGGCTCGCGGGCGAGGGGAAAATTCCAGAAGGGACCTCGGATTTGGTTTTTCATAAAAAACCATGGATTATTTTAATGGCCCTCCTCTCGTTTCTGGTGGGTCTGGCCTCTTTCGCCCTTTTTCGATCGGACCAGTCGCTGGTCCGCGCCCGTTTGTCTATTGCGGCGGAACGCTGGGACCGCGCCGCAGAACTCGTGGAGAAAGGATTGTTTTGGAACCGATGGAATTCTGGCCTATACGAAGTTCGGGCAGGGGTCCGCCTGAAGTCACAAGATTGGGTAGGGGCCAAAGCCGATTTGGACCGTGCGGTGGCATTGGCTCCTTCCAGCGCCGGGTTTCGCGCCGAATCGGCGGAACTCGCGGTGGAGAGGGGAGACGTAGACCAAGCCCTGAAGGACTACGACACAGCGACTCGCCTCCTGCCGCTCAAGGCGGCTTTTTGGGAACGCCGGGGAGATCTCCTCTCCGGGATGGGGCGGAAAGAGGACGCCGGGCAGGCCTATGCCGGAGCGCTTCGGGCCTTGTCCGACGCCCGTGTCTTGGGCGGCGACGCCGATCGACGGGCCGAGTGGACAAAAAGGGTTGAAGAAAAAAAGCAGAGTCTGTTCCATGTCCCGAAAAATTAAGATTGTCCATGTTGTGACGTTGTTGGAATTGGGCGGCGCCCAACAAACCGCCCTGACCCTCCTGCGAAACCTGCCCTCTGACCGGTTTGATCCGATGTTGTTTTGTGGACGGGAGGGCTTTGGACTGAAACGGCGATACAGAGCAAAGTTTCGTGTACGATTTGTTCCCGGTCTCGTAAGGCAGATTCGTCCCTGGTGGGATCTTTTGGCGTTGGCGTGTCTTTACCGATTTCTATCAAAAGAGCGGCCCGACATTGTTCATACCCATTCGTCCAAAGCCGGAGTTTTGGGACGGATCGCGTCGGTGTTGGCGGGGGTTCCCGTCGTGGTTCATACGGTCCATGGGTTCGGTTTCACCCCCGCCCAGTATTCCTGGGTTCGCTGGATTTTTGTTTTTTTGGAGCGTTTTTTGGCGCGTCGGACGGCGGCGTTGGTGTTTGTCTCCAAAGCCAACCGCACGGAAGCGCTGGCCAGGGGCATCGGGAGTCCCTCACAGATGCACCTCATTCGAGCGGCTGTTGAATTGAAAGACTATTTTTTCTTAACCCGATCTCGGGAGACGCCCCCCGGTCTTCCTCTGCAACCCACAGACAGAGTGGTGACAACGATTGGGCCCTTTAAACCGCAGAAAAATCTCTTGGATTTTATTCGGGCGGCGTCTCTGGTGTCGCCCCGCCATCCGGACGTTCGCTTTTTGGTTGTGGGCGATGGACCCGGACGTTTCATTCTGGAAAGCGAAATTCAACGTCGGGGGCTTGCCCGACGGTTCGTCTTAGCGGGGTGGCGCAAAGACATACCCGCCCTTCTCGCCCGCAGTGATGTTTTTTGCATGACATCTTTGTGGGAAGGTCTTCCCATGGCATTGGTGGAAGCCATGGCGGCCGGCCTCCCGGCTGTTGTTAACGCGGTCGATGGGTGCACGGACGTGATTGTCTCAGGGAAAAACGGTTTTTTAACCTTTCCGGGGGATTTCCGTGGCACCGCGGATCGGCTCATGGAACTGTTAGAGGATCCTCCCTTGGCCCAGCAGATGGGGCGGTGTGCGCGGGAAAGTGTGGGAAAAGAATTTGATGCCCCAACCATGCAACGGGATCACGAAAGGCTTTATCTTTCCTTGTCTGCCGCCCATGACCTTTGAATTGAAAGTCGTCCAAAAAAACGAACGGCGGAACATGGTCCTCCTCCTTCTTTCCGTGGCGGGGGTTTACATGGGAAGTTTATGGAACGAATTCCTCTGGGACGACCAGGTTGTTCTGGTGTCGAATGGGTTTATTAAGAACTGGAAAAATATCGGGCATTTTTTTGGCATGTCTTATTTCGCCGGGTCGGGAGAGATGAGTTATCGGCCTGTGGCCACACTCTCTTACATTGTCGGTCATGCGGTGTGGGGGTTGAGCCGGCCGGGGTTTCATGGGTTTTCGTTGGGCCTTCATCTTGTGACGGGGCTGGCCGTTTATTTTTTTTTGCGGAGTGTTTTCAGCAAGCCCCTCACCGCTTTCTGGGCAACGGCCCTCTTCCTTCTTCATCCCATCAACAGTGAGGCGGTTCTGCAAGTCTCGTTCAACGAAGAGCTCCTGTGCACCGCTTTCTATGTGCTGTCTTTTCTGTTTTTTATTCGTTCGAAAAAGAGCGAATCTGGAATCGGGGTGTATGCGCTCTCCTTGGCCTGTTATTTCTTCGCCTTATTTTCCAAAGAAATCGCCATCCTTCTTCCCTTGTTTCTTGTGCTTTACGAATGGTCCCTTCAAAAAAATCCGTCGTTGACCGATCGTCCGATTTCCTGGAAATTCCATTCTGGCTATTGGTTCCTCAGTCTGTTCTATCTCTGGATTCGTTTCTTTATCCTAAGAAATCCCAAAGAACTGAGCGTGGGCTTCATCCAAAACAGCTTTTTGGTCAATACGTTTACCCTCTTGAAAGTATTTTTTCTTTATCTCAAACAATTGGTTTGGCCACTTCATTTAAGTCCTGACCACTATGTTCCGGTGGCAACGAAAATCAGTGACCCCAAAATTCTCTTTTCTCTGGCGGGGCTCGCGGGGATGGGGATCTTATTCTGTTTTCTTTTCCAGCGGTCACGTCAGCGGACATTTTTCTTTTTGTGGATCCTGTTGGGGCTTCTTCCGGTCATGAACTTTATCCCTTTCCTGAAAGACAATTTCATGGCCGACCGGTATCTTTACTTTTCGTCGATCGGGTTCTGCGCCTTGGTGAGCTCTCTATCGTCACAGAAGGGGAGCCTTGGAAAAGAGTCGCCAAACCTTTTTTGTTGTCCGTGCTTTTGGGGTTCTCTTGGCTCACGTTCGTTCGAACGCGGGACTGGCGGGACGCGGTGACTTTTTGGGGTCGGGCCGTGGCCACCGACCCGGAAAGTGTGGAATCCCATAACCGGCTCGGAGCGGCCTTTTCCCAACGTCAGGAGTTCGATAAGGCCGCCGAGCAATATCATATCGCTTTAAAGCTCAACCCCCGGTCGACCCGAGCCCTTAATAATTTGGGGAACGTCTATTTTTCTATCGGCCAATACGCGACGGCGATCGAGATATTCAACCAAAGTTTGTCCATTGATCCGGAGGCCGCGGTGACCTACGCCAATCGCGGGTCGGCCCACAAAATGGCCGGTCGTTTGGACCTGGCCATTGAGGATTATCTTCGGGCCGTCACCTTCAAACCGACGTTTGCCGAGGTCTACCTGAATTTGGCCATGACCTATCAGGACCTCCATCAACCTGAAAACGTAAAAAAAGCCTACGACACCTACCTCGCTCTCCGTCAAAAATGAGATAATTCCGTTGGCCTCCCTATGGCGCACACTGGACTGATTCATCGGTATCGACCTCTTTTGCCTGTCTCCGACAGGACGCCGGTGATTTCCTTGAACGAAGGAGACACCCCGCTTCTTCCGACTTGCCGCGTGGCCGAATGGGCGGGGGCGCCGAATCTTCGCCTTTTTTTGAAGTGCGAGGGACTCAACCCCACGGGTTCTTTTAAAGACCGGGGCATGACGTTGGCCATTTCCAAGGCGGCGGAAGCAAAGTCCAAAGCGGTGATCACCGCCTCGACGGGCAACACCTCCGCTTCGGCGGCCGCCTACGCGGCGCGGGCCGGAATGCGGTGCGTGGTGTTAATTCCGGACGGCCAAATTGCGCTGGGCAAGTTGTCTCAGGCGTTGATCCATGGGGCCGACGTCTTCGCCGTACAAGGAAACTTTGACGATGCGCTCACCATGGTCCGCCGCGTGGGCGAAGTGGCTCCCATCACCATCGTCAATTCCATTAACCCCTACCGCATCGAATCCCAGAAGACCGGTGCGTTTGAGATTGTCGATGAACTCGGCGATGCGCCGGACTATCATTTTATCCCTGTTGGCAATGCGGGGAATATTACGGCCTATTGGAAAGGATATACGGAATACCGGGGGTTGGGCAAAATCGGACGGCTTCCTAAAATGATGGGCTGGCAGGCGGAAGGGGCCGCGCCGATTGTGAAGGGAGATCGTAAAAGATCCCAAAACCATTGCGACGGCCATTAAAATCGGAAACCCGGCGTCCTGGAAAGGGGCCCTGGCCGCCCGAGACGAATCGGGGGGCGCCATTGGATCGGTGACCGATGAAGAAATTCTGGCCGCCTACTTGGCTTTGGCTCGGGAAGGGGTTTTCTGCGAACCGGCCAGCGCGGCCAGTGTCGCTGGGTTGAAAAAATTCGCAACACAAAACCAAGAGTTTGCCCGATCTTCTTTCACTGTGGTGTGCGTGTTGACAGGACATGGGTTGAAGGATCCCGAGCGGGCCATTGCCTTGGCGCCAAAACCAAAATCGGTCGCCCCCACGGTTGAGGCCATTCGCGGAGAATTAGGGATTTGAAACCGCACCGCGTTGAGCGGGTTGTGTTGGTGGGGGCGGCCGCGCTTTATCTTTGGAATTTGGTCCTGCGGCCAGGACCTATTCCCTGGGGGACATCGGCCGTCTATATTCCAACGGGTTTAATCACGCTCTCTTTGACGAATACCTTTCTACGAGCGAAAGGGTTGGCCTGGGGGATCTTTACGGTGACGTTGGTGGTGTTCATGATCGTCGTTGGCACCTGGGTTGTTATGGACCGAGCCATGAAAGGTCCGCCCCCGGCTGATTTCGCCCGTTCCCTCTTCCTCTACGGGTCACTGGCCGCCGCAGGCCTCATTCAGTTGCGCGTTTCTTCGTCATCGAAAGGAGATTCTTCCCCATGAGAAAATTCACTTTATCCCTTCTGGCGATCGGGTTGCTGACCTCCTGCCAGCGGGGCCCTCGAGAAGTTAAAATCGCCATTGCCGAACCTTTGACCGGGGACATCGCCGCCCTGGGGCAGGGGTTAAAACGGGCCGCGGTTTTAGCGATTGAGGAGGCGAACGCCTCTGGGCGGTTCCCGGAATTTAAATTGCGCGCTGTTGAATTTGATGACCGTTCCGACCCCAAAGAGGCCGTGAACGTGGCCAACCGCATTGTTTCTAACCCGGACATCGTGGCCGTGGTCGGCCATTTCAATTCTGGATGTTCGATTCCCGCATCGGCGGTCTACGCCCGGGCGGGCCTTCCCATGATGAACGCGGGGTCTTCCAGCCCCCAGCTGACCTTGCAACAGCTCTCCTCCCATTGGACGGGACCCCGCAATATTTTTCGAGTGAACACCACCGACGATGCCCAAGGACTGTTTGCCGCTGAGTTCGCGGCGCATTCCCTTAAAATAAAAACCGTTGCCATCCTCCATGACAAGACCGCCTACGGACAGGGCATTGCCGATGTCTTTCAGGAAAAATTTAAGGAGTTGGGGGGGACGGTTCTCTCGTTTGACGGCGTTCAAACCGGAGACAAAGATTTCAAAGCGCTCGTGACACGCATCAAACCGCTGGGTCCGGAACTGTTGTATTTTGGCGGGACTTACACGGAAGGCGGGCTGATCCTTCGCCAAGCCAGAGAGGCGGGCCTTCAGGCGCCTTACCTCACAGGCGAAATCAGTTACGACCCGGATTTCCTCCGTATCGCGGGCGGAGCGGCGGAAGGGGCTTTTGTCACCTATCTCGGGCGGCCGCCGGAATTATTGGATACCGCAAAACTTTTCATTGAAAAATATCGTCTCGCCTATCCCGGAAGCGAAGTGAAAGCGTACGATCATTATGCCTACGAAGTGACCAATATCCTTTTGTCCGCCATGGAGAAGGTCGGACCGGACAAAGCCAAAATCATTGACGCCTTGCGCACGCTGACGTATGAGGGAGTTTTGGGAACCACCTCCTTTGATGAAAAAGGCGACACGTTCAATAAAACCATCACGCTCTTCGTCGTCAAGGATGGAAAGTTTGTGCCCCACGAGTAAGATATTACCCTCTCCCGCAGGCGGGAGAAAGTGTTTCTTTTTCTTAACGACGATTTTACTGGTTTCCGGTTGCCTTGGCCCGGTCGGACGGGGTCCACGGTCCTCGCTGTCTTCTGCCCCGCGCTTGCCTGGGGCCTCGCAGACCGTCCAAAAAAAGTCAGTCGATTTGCCTTCGGCCCATCCGACGTTTTCTCCTCCCTTAAAAACGTTTCGCGTGCGATCTCCTTATGGTCTTCGCGGGCGCAAGAGGCATACGGGGGTTGACCTGGTGGGGTCTCCGAAGGGGGGAGACCCTGTTTTGGCGTCGATGGCGGGCATAGTGGAAACTGTCTCCCCATCGGGGCGGTTACGGACGCATGGTTCTGATCCGCCACGGGGACAAGGGGTTCACCCGTTATGCCCACCTTCAAAAAATAACGGTTCAGCAAGGGAAATCTGTTCATCAGGGAGAGACCGTTGGTTTTGTTGGAAAGAGCGGCCGCGCCACGGGGTACCATTTGCATTTTGAGATTCTCACCGCTGAACACAAAACTCTGGATCCCTTGCCGTTTCTGTTCCCAGAAGCCAAATCGGTTCATTTCGCCGGCCCCTCCACTCCCGCTCTTCCCTCCTCGGTTAACCGGGATTCCCCGGTTGGCACAGGGCTACCGTCGACAGTGTCCGGAACAGAATTTTCCAACCCGCCCGGACGGAAATGCTCAGTCAACTGAAATTTTCAGGTTAAGTTACTTCCAACGATCCCAGTCCCTCAAAATGTAAAATAATCCTTTGATCGTGGAATTTTCGTGAAAAGAGAGTCGGGGTGGAGTTCAATTTAGGAGAAAGAATGTTCGTTAGTGGGAACGTCATTTTTGAACAGGTTTTGAATGGTCTAACGTTGGGAGGGATCTATGCGCTGATTGCGCTTGGGTATACGATGGTGTATGGCGTTCTCCGGATGATCAATTTTGCCCATTCGGAATTGTTTATGCTGGGGGCGGTGGGCGGATGGGGTCTTTTGGCTCTTTGGCCCGGCGGGGCCACCCTAGGAGGCATTTGTGTTATTTTTTTTGTGGCGATGGTCGGGTCTGGCCTGTTGGCGCTTTTTTTGAACCGGGTGGCCTACGCTCCCCTTCGAGGTTCGCCGCGACTGACCCCCTTGCTTTCCGCCATTGGCGCGTCGCTTTTCCTTCAAAACGTTGTTTTTCTTTGGCGGGATAGCCAGTTGGCGTTCCCTCCTCTTTTTGTTTCCGGCCATTTTCATGTGGGACACTTGGACGTGAGCTTTCTTCAAACGTTTATTATCCTGATCTCCATCTTCTTAATGGTCAATTTAACCTTATTCATTCGTAAAACGCGGCTCGGGAAAGCCATGCGAGCCGTGTCTCAAGACGCGGAGACAGCGGAATTGATGGGGATCCCTGTCCACCGCGTGGTTGCCCTCACTTTTTTTATTGGGGGCGCTTTGGGCGGAGCCGCCGGGGTTTTGAACGGACTCTATTACGGGTCGGTGAAGTACAACATGGGGTTCGCGCCGGGAATTAAAGCGTTCACCTCGGCGGTTTTGGGGGGGATCGGAAGCGTGCCGGGGGCCATGCTGGGCGGGTTTCTTTTGGGCCTGTTGGAATCCCTGGGAGCGGGTTTTCTTCCGAAACCGGAATGGAAGGATGTCTTCGCTTTCGTTGTTTTGATCATCGTCCTTCTGTTTCGGCCCGCGGGTTTATTGGGGAAAAACCGTGCCGAAAAAGTTTAACCGCTTCGTTCTCCCTCTCTTCCTTGCGATGGTTTTTTTGGCGTTGCCTTTTTTTCTTGAAGGAACAACCTGGGGTTTCCTTGTTCGGATTTTGGGAGTGATGGGCCTTTACGGGATTTTGGCGCTTGGACTCAATTTGGTGTTGGGATACGTGGGCCTATTGGATCTGGGGTTCATGGCGTTTTACGCCATCGGGGCCTACACAACGGCGGTCCTCTCTCTTCGGGGGTGGAATTTCTGGTTTTGTCTTCCTGCGAGCGCTCTTATGGCCATGGGGGTGCGAACAGTTTTGGGGGCCCCCGTTCTTCGCCTTCGGGGCGATTATTTGGCTGTCGTGACCTTGGGGTTTGGGGAAATAACACGCATTACTTTGAACAATTGGGACTCTCTGACCCGCGGCCCTCAAGGGATCTCTCTTCTCTCCGCCGCGGTTCCCCCGCTTCGGTTTTTCGGATATTCGCTTTACACCAACACCCATTTTTTCTATTTGATCTTTGCGTTTTTGGCAATGGCTTGGTTGGTCTGTCGACGGTTGGACCGCTCCCGGATCGGCCGCGCTTGGATCGCGATTCGGGAAGACGAAACAGCGGCCCGTTCGATGGGCATCCATGTGGCACGATTAAAAAATGTGGCGTTTACGATTTCCGCCGGGTTTGCGGGGGTGGCGGGGGCGCTCTTTGCCCGCTGGGAAAACTTCGTCACACCGGAATCTTTCACTTTTTGGGAATCGGCCCTGTTGGTGGCCATGGTGGTTTTAGGAGGGATGGGCTCGTTGCCTGGGGTTTTGTTGGGCGTGGCGATGATCGTGGGTTTGCCTGAATTCTTGCGGGCGGACCTTTTTTCCCGCTGGGGAGGCGGTCAAATGGTAAACGCCCGGTATCTGATTTTCGGCGCCCTTCTCGTGGGGGCGGCTCTTTTTCGCCCGGAGGGCGTCTGGCCCCGGTCACGCCGGAAGGATTAACCCTTGAAACTCTTAAGCGCGACGGGCATCACGAAACGGTTTGGAGGTCTGACGGCTTTAGATTCTGTCGATCTTTCATTGAATGCCGGGGAGATCGTGAGCGTGATCGGCCCCAACGGGGCTGGAAAAACCACCTTGTTTAATGTCCTGACGGGTTTCTATTCGGTTGACGCTGGGGCCATCACATTTTCTGGAGAACGGATTGACGACCTTCCTGTTCATCGCATCACCAAACGGGGCATCGCCCGAACTTTTCAAAACATCCGTCTTTTCGGGTCCATGACCGCGCTGGAAAATGTGATGGTGGGCCGCCATTGTCGAACGCGGTCGGAACTCGCGGCCGCGCTGTTTCGAACCCCGGCTTTTTATCGTGAAGAAAGGGAAATCGCCCATTCGTCTTTGGAGCATTTGAAATCGGTGGGCCTTGGCGACCAGGCTCAAACGCCGGCGCGCCATTTGTCGTATGGGGACCAACGCCGTTTAGAGATCGCCCGCGCTCTTGCCACCGAGCCGCGGCTCCTTCTCTTGGACGAGCCGAATGCCGGGATGAACTCCCAGGAAAGCGGCGTTTTGATGGAAACCCTTCTGCGGATTCGACGGGAAGGGGTCACTCTTTTGTTGATTGAACACGCCATGCGGGTGGTGATGGGCGTGTCGGACCGCGTCGTGGTATTGGAGGATGGGCGGAAAATCGCTGAAGGGACTCCCGCCGAAGTGCAGATCAATTCCCAGGTGATCGAGGCTTATTTGGGTGTGCCGGCCGGTTCCGATGCTTAGCGTCACGAATGTCCACGTCTCCTATGGCCGGAAAATAAAAGCGCTTCACGGCGTCAGTCTTGCGGTCCGTGAGGGGGAAATCGTTTGCCTGATTGGCGCCAATGGAGCGGGGAAGAGCACCCTCTTAAAAACCATTTCAGGCCTCCTCTGGCCAGAATCCGGCGAAATCGTTTTCAATGGGCATCGCGTGGATTCTGTCCCCGCCCACCGCGTGGCGGCCCTTGGGCTTGTCCATGTGCCGGAAGGGAGGCGCATCTTTCCCCTTATGACCGTGCAGGAGAATTTACAGATGGGAGCGTTCACTCGTCCCCATGCCCACGAGCGAGAAAAGCGCCTCCGTTGGGTCTGCGATCTTTTTCCTGTGTTGGGGGATCGGTTGGGCCAAGAGGGCAGTACCCTTTCCGGTGGGGAACAACAAATGTTGGCCATAGGCCGTGCCTTGATGGCGAAACCGCGGCTCCTCATGCTGGACGAACCGTCCATGGGTCTTGCCCCTCTGGTGGTGCGGAAAATATTTTCTGTGATCTCTGATATCCATCGGTCCGGCACCCCCATTCTTTTGGTGGAACAAAATGCCCAAGAAGCGCTCCGCATTGCCGATCGGGGGTATGTGATCGAAACCGGGCGCATCGTTCAAGAAGGGAAGGCGAAAGAACTTTTAATAGATCCCGCCGTGCGGGCGGCTTATTTGGGGGTATCGTAAATGGGTGTTTTGCAAAGACAATCGTCGGGGCCACGGGTGGAACTTCTTTGCGTGGGGACCGAACTTCTCATGGGGAAACTGAACACCCACGGGGCGTATTTCTCTTCCCTCTTGGAAGAAGGGGGGCTTCCCTTGGCAAGGGAAACGACCGTCAGTGATGACCCCACAGAAATGGAATGGCTCTTTCGTGAAACATGGAAACGGGCACAGGTGATTGTGGTGACCGGAGGGCTGGGCCCCACGTTTGACGATCTGACCCGAGACGTTTGGGCAAAGGTTTGCGGCCGGAAGTTGGTTTTGAGGCCGGAGATCTTGGCGGTCATTGCCGAGCGGTTCCGTCGGCGAGGGACCCCCATGCCGCCGGCGAACCGACGTCAGGCCTATTTGATCGAGGGGGCGCGACCATTGGCCAATGCCCATGGAACCGCGCCGGGCCAGCTATTAGAGGTGAGGGGAAAAACGTTGGTTCTTCTTCCGGGACCGGGTCGGGAAATGAAACCCATGGTGGAACAACACATCGTTCCGTTTCTGCTGAAAAATTATTCTCCCGGTCCGCGCCGGACAAAAATATGGCGCCTGTTTGGCATGCCCGAGAGCGCTGTTGATCAACAACTGCGAGGGATGTTGACGTCCAAGGGCGGTTTGTCCTGGGGTATTTTGGCTCAAGATGGCGTGGTGGATGTGAAAATGACGGTGTCCGGGTCCGATGTTAAAAAGGTGGAAAAAACGTTAGCCGAATGGAACGTCCGGATGCTTAAAAAGTTTGGCGTGGTCATTTTCGGAAATCAAGGCGAGACGCTCGAGTCTGTGGTGGGGGGCTTGCTTCGGGGGGCAGACATTGGCTGTGGCCGAATCCTGTACGGGCGGAGGGCTGGCGCAAAAAATCACATCGGTTCCCGGAAGTTCCGCGTATTTTTGGGGAGGGGCGGTGACCTACGCCAACGAGGCCAAGGTGAATTTGGTTGGGGTGAAAAAAGAGACGTTGCGGCGTTTCGGAGCGGTTTCAGCGGAAACCGCCACGGCCATGGCCGAAAATCTGCGCAGAAAATCCCGAACAGACTACGTTCTGTCGATCACGGGCATCGCCGGCCCTGCGGGTGGAACCGTTGAGAAGCCTGTGGGCCAAATTTTCATTGCATTGGCAGGTCCCCGCGGTACGCGGGTTTTTGAAAAAAAACTACTCGGGGACAGACCTCTTGTCCGATCCCAGACCAGCTTATGGGCTCTGGACTACTTACGTCGGGATTTGTTACTCTCCAACGATAAATCGGGCATCGACAAATAGCTGACCCGAATCCCGGCTAGGATTTCTTTTCTCGGGTGGAGTATTGGTCCCGCCAGCGCACCACTTCGCGGATGACTTTCGTCGCGAGGTCCAGGCTGTCGCCGCCTTTCTTTCGAATGAGGCGAAGCAGGCGAGCTTCTTTGGACGCGGCTTCGGAGGGGGGTCGAGGAAATGATCGGGCATCGATGAGTTGGTTGAGGCCCACTTTCAACCCCGCGGCCACGCGTTGCATGGTGGTCAGCGTGGGATTACGTTCCCCGCGTTCGAGGCCGCCGATATACGTCCAATGTAAATCACACATGTCGGCCATTTCTTCTTGCGTATAGCCATGTCGTTTGCGGAGGGTCCGAATGCGTACGCCGAGTTCTTTTTTGATATTTGGGTTAGATGGGTTTTTGAGTGGTTTCATAGTGAGGGATTCTAGCTTATGACCGGGAACATTGACCATAGACTATGATTATTATAAGGAATTTCATGAAAAGACTATACGTATTTTTACGCTTTGTTCTGTTTTAATCGTTTGTGCGTACGCCCTACGGCCAAAACTTTTTAGTCAGCGCTCCCGCCGCCCAACGCATTGCGGAGGCGCTTCATTCTACGACGGATGACAGCGTCATTGAGATCGGTCCGGGCCGCGGCGCTCTCACCCAGACCCTGATCCCTCTTTGCGCCGCTTTAACGGTGGTGGAACTTGACCAAACACTGGCCGACCTTCTTGTGCGACGGTGGGGTCACGAGCCCAAGCTCACCGTGGTGTCTGATGATTTTATGAACTGGCCGCTCCCGCCCGCGGGGGATCGGCGATTTCAGGTGATTGGCAACTTGCCCTATTCGGCGGCGGCGGCGATTGTTCAGAAAGTCTTGGCGTGGGAAGGGTGGGGCCGCGCGGTCTTCATGGTTCAGAAAGAGGTGGGGGTACGCATGACCGCGGTTCCGGGGGAAAAGCGTGGGGGCTGTTGGCGCTCTCGGTACAATCCCGAGCCAAGGTGCGGCGGCTTTTTGATGTGGGCCCCGGGGCCTTTCGCCCTCCCCCAAAAGTCATGTCGACAGTTTTGGAATTCGAGCGTTTGCCACACCCCCGCGTTTCCCACATCGACGCTTTCTTCAAGGTCGCCCATGCCGCTTTTGGCCAACGCCGCAAAACGCTGGCCAATAGCTTGTCCCATGGGTTGGGACTCGGCCGTCCGATGGTCGAGGCTGTCCTGCAAGAATTAAAAATCATCCCCACCCGTCGCGCTGAAACCCTGACGATAGAGGAGTATGATCAAATATCAAGAAAGCTGGGATAATTTTCCATCTCCCGTTCGCGGGTGAGGGTGGGGGGAGAACGTCGTTACCTCCAGGGAATGTCGAGGCAGAGGATATGTGCGTTGTTCTCCGCGTCACGGAAAATGGCGGATAGGGTGACGCAGAGGTTGCCTGAGGCTTGGGAGACGTAGGGTTCAGTTCGGTAACGGTTCACAAAGGAATCCGATAAAAGATAGAAATATTCTTTCATGGAATGATCCGCTCCCGGTCGCGCCGGATGGAACAGGGCGTTTTGTTTGAACGCCACTCCGGGGCGGGTGTGGGTTTCCGATTCCTGAAACCCCTCTTCATTTAAAATAAACAAACATTCCACGCTCGGGTTTTCCTTAATCAGGCGGCCCAGGGTCGGCTCGATTTCTTCCTCGGGAAGTCCCGCCAATGCCCGCAAGAGGGCGGAGAGCAGGTTCTCGGCCTCCTTCACGCGTTTTTAAGGCCTTGGCCTTTTCGAGCGAAAAAGTTTTGTGTCGTTCGGCGAGAGTTGAAATTTGTTCAGCCATGGCGCCGTCGCCGTGCGAGAAGAAAGACCCTTCCAGCATATCCACGCCGTTGTCCAGGGCGGCCAAGGCCTGCGTTTCGGTCGATACCCCCTCCGCCACCAGAAGCGCGCCGATTTTTTTTGAAAGCGTCGCCAAAGACTTTAAAATCTCCTGGGCAAAAAATTCTTTGTCCAGTTCCGCCACCAGCCCCTCGCCGATTTTAAGGATGTCCGGCCGCAGGAGGGAAATCCGCTCCAAATTGGAATGGCCCACGCCCACATCCATCAACGCAATCAAAAACCCTTGGGCCCGATGCCGCGCCACGAAATCTTTAAGGACCGAAATGTCTTCCACTTTGGATTCCCGGATGGAGATCACAATGTCCGAGGGGTGAAGACCCATTTCCTTCACGAGATTGGCCAAGTGCCCCGACCCCGCCACGCCCATATCCAACACTGCCGTCTCAAACCCTAAAAAGAGAAGCCCCGGCGCTCCGGCCTCTTTAAATGCGGCCAACGCTTCCCGCCGATACCAACGGTCGAAATCCACCGCCAAGCCTTCCCGCCCCGCGAGAGAACGCGATTGCGCCCCCGCTGGACCGGACACGTTTATAATTCGCGCCACCCGGCCCACCGACGTTTTTCGCCGGATCGAAACCACTGGTTCCAAAATGACCCGAAGTCCTCGTTCTTTGATAAGCCCTTCCAAAGTCATAACAATCCTTTTGTTCGTCATCCTAAAAAAAAAGCTCCCCGGGGTTGGGGGAAAAAGGGACACCCGGGGAGCCAATCTGTCTAAGAGGATCCCCCTACCGCCCCCGATGACGGCCGGGAGCGGTAGGGTTCACCCGCAATAAACTGTTTCTGTAGACTCGTTAACTTAGAACGTCACAATCACCTGAGCGCCGATGGTGGTCTGGCTCTTGCGGTTTTGAACGCCTGTGTCACCAAAGTAGGCATAGGTTGCGGGGTCAACAGAATTGTCGGAAAATGTGGAATGGTCTGCCCGATACTCCAAACGATAGATCACGCCATCTTTCTTCGCTTGAACAGTGAGAGTATCTGAGGTCAGAACCTGTTCTGCCCCTGTTCTCCCACCGTCGTCATCCAATGTTTCCCAACGGCCTGCAAATGAAAGCATGTCGGTGAGTTGATAGTTGGCATGAAGCCCAAGACCTTGGTAGTTGGACGTGGTTCTCATGTGAGTGTTAGGATACAGAGGATCGTTGAATTTCTCTTCCCCCACATCGTAGTTCGCGATCAGAGTCAGCGGTTCGATGGGAGTAACCTTCACAATGGCATCGATCAGCATGCGGGCATTGCCCTGTGTGCTTGGATCACCTGCCACAGGTGTGGCTTGTTCTGAGCCATAGGCTCCGCCGAGCAGTATCGATGTTTTTGGAAGGATGGTGGTACCCACCTGGGCGATACCCGTTTTGCTGGAATTGTTGTCTTGCATGTTGTCCCAGCCATTAACGAGCCCGAGCGTGGTGGTGATTTTTCCTTCCGCAAACCCTTTGTCGGCTTTAATACCAGTATGGGAGAAGGGTACGGTGTAGTTGAATAACAAACCACGGCTTATATTGTAATTGTCCTTGGCTTCCACTACTTCGAGACCAAAAGGAGTCACGAATTTACCGAGGGTGAGTCCCGCTCCGGTAATCGGGCAGGGGAAGGTTAAGAAGGCCTGTTGAAGGTTGAATTGGAGATCAGTCGCGGTGGCTGGAGCATAATCTTCCGTGGCGTTCACAACAGCGGCATCGTGCCCATACATGAGGTCCACTTTGTATCCCACGCCATTTTCCAATTTCCCATCAAAACCGACTTTTGCATTTTGAAGGGTGATGGTGTTGGAGTTGTTGTCAAATGCCCGGTTAAGATTGTTCGCTTGCCCATTCATGTTGTAGTTGTATCCCACATCCACGAAACCGCTGATGTTGGGTCCTTCGGCTCGGACGCCCGCGGCCACAGCGGCCAACAACGTGACGGCCAAGAGGTTTTTCTTTGATGTCATACGCATTTTTTTGTTTCTCCTTTTTTGTGTTGTCGCGGGTGACCAACGGCGGTCAACCCTGTTGCTTCGATTAGACAAAATAAAAAATGTTTCTGCAAAAAAAAAGTCCCCCCTGGCCTAAGCCTGGGAGGACTCCGTCGTCCAAACTGCACATCCGTCCCACGCACCCTCGCGTGAACAAGATTAAATTAGCAGTTGGGAGACGCCGCTGTCAAGTTTTTTTAAATGGGCGAAACCTCCGTCGGGAGCAATTCCGCGAAGGCTTTCTTGACCTTGGCGACGGTTTCCGGCGCGTCGGGTACTGTTGGCGCGGTATGGGAGGTGATGCCCGTTCGAATGGCCATTTTACACAGGAGGGGGATCCCCCCTTTTTCCTGAACTTTGTCGAAAACTTTTTTTATGAGTAAGCCCATGGTGTCCCCCTATTTCCCTGTCTCGCTGATGGAGCCCAGCACCTGTTGCGCGGCGGCGATCAGGCCGTTAACGGATTCTGTGAGTTCGGCGATCTCGTCTCCTTGCCCAGGTACTACCGTGGGCATGCTGAAATCAAAACTCATGTTCTTGGCGAGAAGCTGACTGGAGAGCGACACCACCCGGGACACAATCAGCCGGTTCACCATCAGGGAAAGCACCAGAAAGAGCCCCACGCCGATCAGCCCCAAGGCGATCATAACCCCTTGCAAGGTCTGCCGGCCCTGCCGCGCAACGGCTCGTTCCAAGTCGACCCGGACCTTTAACGCCGGTTTCCCATCCAGATTTTTGATGACGGTTGTCCCGGAAATAATGTCGCGGCTCTTGGGTTCTATAATGACGCCGGGGATGTCTTCTTCGGTCGGCGTGAAATCCAGGGTCATGTGGGTGACTTTGGATAGGGTCTCTTTTTGGTCCCCGTCAAACCAACGGCCGAAGAGGAGCGTTCCGTTATACGGGTCTGTCACGTCGCTGTTTGTCACGGGCCCCGCGACCGTCATCAGCACCCCTTCCGGGAGGGTGATTAATCCCCGGTGGACCGACTGTAGATCTTTGTGGACGATCAGCGGCTGGCCTTTCTGGAGCCGCTCCAGAAGCGAATTCGGCACAGAACTTAGTTTGCCCGCGGCCTTGTCGTAGCCCAGGGCTTTTATGATTTTTCCGTCGTTGTTGGCGAAAACGAGGACCTGAATGTTCATCCCGGTGAAGGCAGAAGCGCCCATATTTGAGTCTTCAAATGCCACTGTGGGTTTCTTGACGTAATTGTAGGCGTCATCCCACATGCTCCAGGTGTTGAGCGAATTTTGCATGCCTTTTAGTGAGGCGTCCACGGCGTCCACCACGCGGAAAACATTTTTTTCTGTGTCCGCCTTCTCCACCCGGGCAAACCCGGAGGATATAAATGAACCCAAAGCCAAAAACAACGCCCCCATCATTCCCGCCACGGTTAATATCACGCCGAGGCTGATCTTCTTTTGTATTTTCATCGGACCCCCTTCATTCGGATAACGGAAGTATAAGCGAGTTCCCATTTTTGTCAAGGGTTCCCTTGCGGAGGGGTGGGGAGAGTGTGGTATAATGAGCGGGCAGTTCGAATGAGGTTGGACAATGGCGTCCGCCGAATATTTTCCACAGATCAATGGGGATGTCTTAGACCCTCGGGCTCTTCCCGGGGGGATTCTTCATTTCAAGCGAGGTCATATATATGGCAACTCTTAAACAATCCGGCGCGGTCAGCGCGCTTCATTCTTCAAACGGTCATTCCGTTTCATCGGAACCGACCCTCACTCAAATTTTCGGGTCCAACGTCTTTTCTGATCGTGAGATGAAAAAACGGCTTCCGAAAAACACCTACTTGGCCCTTCGTAAAGTGATGCAGGGGGAAGCGGAACTCACCCTCGATGTGGCCAATGTCGTCGCGGAAGCGATGAAAGTGTGGGCCATCGAAAAGGGTGCGACCCACTACACCCATTGGTTTCAGCCGTTGACCGGGAAAACCGCAGAAAAGCACGACAGTTTCTTGGAACCCCAGGCCGACGGTTCCGCCATCGCCGTTTTCTCTGGGAAAGCGCTCATTAAAGGAGAGCCGGACGCTTCCAGTTTCCCTTCCGGCGGCATTCGCGCCACTTTTGAAGCCCGCGGGTACACGGCCTGGGACACCACCTCTCCGGCCTTCCTTAAGGAAGACGCCGCTGGCAACGCCACCTTGACCATCCCCACCGCCTTTGTCAGCTATACCGGCGAAGCATTGGACAAGAAGACCCCGCTCCTCCGTTCCATGGAGGCGCTCTCACGTCAAGCCATCCGCGTTCTTCAGGCGCTGGGCAACAAAAAAGCAAGAGGGTTATTTCCACCGTGGGCCCGGAACAGGAATATTTCCTGATCGACAAGGATTATTTCGACCAACGTACGGACCTGATGTTGGCGGGCCGCACGCTGTTCGGCGCGATGCCTCCGAAAGGCCAAGAGTTGGAAGACCAATATTTCGGCGCCATCAAAGACCGCATTGCGAAATTTATGCGGGATTTGGACATCGAGCTCTGGAAAATGGGGATTTCCTCAAAAACCAAGCACAATGAAGTGGCGCCCGCTCAGTTCGAAATGGCGCCGATCTTTTCGATCTCAAGCATCGCCGCGGACCACAACCAGCTCGTCATGGAAACCATGCAGAAAGTGGCGCTCCGAAACGGTTTGGTGTGCCTGCTCTACGAAAAGCCCTTCGCCGGCGTCAACGGGTCCGGCAAACACAACAACTGGTCCATGGCCACCGACGACGGGTTGAACCTGCTGGAACCCGGCAACACGCCCCACGACAACGAGCAGTTCTTGGTCTTCTTGGCCGCCACGCTCACCGCTGTGGACCGCCACGCCGACAAGCTCCGCGCCAGCGCGTCCAACCCCGGCAACGACCTTCGCTTGGGCGCCAACGAAGCTCCGCCGGCCATCATCTCCGCCTTCATGGGCGAGCAGTTGACCGCGGTCTTGAACAACATTGCCCAGGGCAAAGAGACCGAATCCAAGGGCCAGCAGTTCATGACCATTGGCGTCGATACCCTGCCGAAACTTCCCATGGACAACTCCGACCGCAACCGCACGTCGCCCTTCGCCTTCACCGGCAACAAGTTCGAGTTCCGCATGGTGCCGTCTTCCATGTCCATCGCCGACGCCAACACCGTGTTGAACACCATCACGGCGGAAGCCCTGGACGAGATCGCCACCCGGCTCGAGAAAGCCAAGAACCTCGAAAAAGAAGTGACCGCCATTGTTAAGGAAACAGTGAAAGAACATGGCCGGATCATTTTCAATGGCAACAACTACACGGACGAATGGGTGAAAGAAGCCGCCAAACGGGGTCTTCCCAACATCTCCTCCGCCATTGAGGCTTACGGCGCGCTCGCCAACGACAACGCCGTGGCGCTGTTCGAGAAATATAAAATTCTGTCGGGCCGGGAACTTCATTCCCGTTACGAAATCGCCCTTGAGCAATACGCCAAACACATTAATATTGAAGCCCGGTGCGCCATTTCTATGACAAAGACTCAGTACCTTCCGAACGTCACCGCGTTTGTCCGCGAATTGGCGGAAACCGTGACCGCGATCAAAGGCGCCGGAGCCGACGCTTCTGTCCCAGGCGCGCTGTTGACGAAAGTCAACGATCTTCTGTCTTCGGCCGCCAAGAATTTGGCCGCGCTAGAGTCTGCCACCGCCAAAGCGAACGCCATTGACGACGCCCACAAGAAGGCCAAAGCCTTCCACGACAGCGTCTTCACGGCTCAGGTGGACCTGCGCAAAGACATTGATGCCCTGGAAGTTCTGCTCCCACGGGACCTCTGGCCCGTTCCGACCTACCAGGAGATGCTGTTCGATCTCTAAATCGTTCCGCTTCCAGTCCAAAGAAAAACCCCGCCCGCCGGCGGGTTTTTCTTTGGGGGGTTCAGGTTTGATTCCTGGGCCGATAACAAAGTGGGGAAGTGTTTCGATATTGGATGCACCCCCAGGGAACAAAGATCGAGGAGCCCATGACGAACACAAACGATGACAACCACGACCGTCCTCCTCTCGATCCGGAGCGACTTCAGGAACTCCAAGATTCCCTGGGGGTGGATGCCTCGGAACTGAAAGATGTTATTTTGTTGCGTTATATTACGACCGTCTCTGACGGACTCCCTCTCTTGTCCTCTCTTCTGGCCGCCAATGACGCTTTGGGGTTTCGCCAAAAATCCCATCAATTAAAAGGCTCGAGCCTCAATTCGGGGCCAAACCTCTGGCGGCGATTTTTATGGGTTTGGAAGAGAGGGGGGAAAAGGGGATATTTCCACGCCCAACCCGAACTGGATCGGGCGGCCCTTGAATTTTCCCGGTTAAGGGGTTATATAGAATCCGGGGCGTTTATGACCCCTTCCGGGACCCAAGGAGTCTAACGATGAAAATTCTTGTTGCTGACGACGATCCGACCACTCTTGAAACGTTAACGCGTGCCCTCGAGCGTTGGAACCTCGACGTGGTCCCGGCGGTGAACGGCCGGGAAGCGTGGGAAATTTTGCAACAACCCGATCCTCCCCACATGGCCCTGTTGGATTGGATGATGCCTGAGCTTGAAGGGTTGGAAGTGTGTCGGATGGCGCGCGCCAAACCTCAACTGCAGGCGTGTTATTTGATTCTTCTCACCTCCCGAAACAGCAAAGACGACCTGATGATGGGCCTCCTTTCCGGCGCGGACGATTATGTCACAAAACCGTTTCATGCGGGAGAACTGTGGGCGCGCATCGAAGTGGGGCGACGGGTGTTAAGCATTCAACAAAGCCTTGCCGATCGGGTGCGGGACCTCACCGAGGCCATGTCCCAAATCAAGAGTCTTCGGGGACTGTTGCCCATTTGCGCCTATTGCAAAAAAATTCGCGACAACAAAGATTATTGGCGCCAGGTTGAAAGTTACCTGGCCGAACACACCGACGCCACGTTCACTCACGGCATTTGCCCCGACTGTTTCACCAAGGTGATGAACGAAAATTCTAAAAATCTTCCGCCGCCCCTGGCGTCCGACGGTTCTTCCGTCAAAGGGGGCGGTTGACAGTTCGCCCCTGATCTCGCTATTATGCGGGCATGACGGAAATCCTTCCCGCCGAATTCACCGATAAGCTTGCGCGTTTAAAAAGTTCCCTGGGCCAGCTGGGGAGGTTTCTTTGACGTCCCGACCAAGCGGGACCGTTTGAAAGCGTTGGAAACCGAAACCCTGAAACCTGAGCTCTGGTCCGATCAAACGGCGGCCCAGAAGACCCTCCGCGAAACCAATTCCCTCAAGAACACCCTTCAACGCTATGAACGTTTAGAACGGTCCTTCGACGATCTCTTTGCTCTTGACCAGCTTTGTCGGGAAGGAGGGGGGCCCTCCGAATGGCAAGAACTGGCCGACGGAGCGGCGGCCCTTGCCTCGGCTGTGGAGGACATGACTTTCCGGGCGAAACTGTCCGGCCCTCTGGACGCGAAGAACGCGATCGTTTCGCTTCACGCCGGGGCCGGGGGGACGGAATCCTGTGATTGGACCGAAATGCTGTTTCGCATGTATACCCGCTGGGCGGAAAAAAACGGGTATTCCATCGAAGTGACTAATTTAATGCCGGGAGAAGGGGCGGGGTTTAAACGGGCGGAATTTATTGTGGCGGGCGAGTTCGCCTACGGAAACCTTCAATCGGAAACCGGCGTTCACCGCCTGGTTCGCATCTCGCCCTTTGACTCCAATGCCCGCCGGCACACCTCTTTTGCCGCCTGCGATGTGATCCCGGAAATAGACGACGATATCCCTATAGAAATTAAGGAAGTGGACCTCAAAGTCGACACCTTTCGCTCCGGCGGCGCCGGGGGGCAACACGTGAATAAGACCGAGTCCGCCGTGCGATTTACTCATGTCCCAACGGGCATCATCGTCTCTTCTCAGGTGGAACGAAGCCAACACAAAAACCGCGCCATGTGCATGAAACTATTAAAGGCCAAACTCTACGATCTCCAACTTGAAAAACAGCGGGCGGTCACCGAAAAACACTATGACGAAAAAGGCGACATTGCCTGGGGCCACCAAATCCGGTCCTATGTTTTCATGCCCTACCAGCTTGTGAAAGATACGCGCAGTGGCCATGAGAGCAGTCAAATCCAGGCGATTATGGACGGAGAGTTAAACCCCTTCATCCACGCGTATCTGGAATGGAAACTCTCCGGAGCGCCGCCGCGAAGATCTCCCCTTGAAAATTAGCCGTTCCTCCCGTATACTGGGGGGAAGAGTTTCGACTTCTGGAGGGTTCCATGCAAACACCGGCACCGAATTATAAGGCGATGCGGCGGACGTACCTGGTGAACAAACGGTTGCAGTTCAAATACGCGATTATGATCGGGGGTGTTCTGGCGCTGGTCCTTTTTCTCATGGAGGCCCACGCGTTTTTGGTTATCCGGATGATCGAATCCGATTTTGCCAACCCGGTGCTTCTAGAACCCCTGAAATCTCTCCAGGGGTGGATGTTGGCCAGCGGGTTGATCTTAATGTTGGTGATCCCGATCCTCTCAATATTTGTCTCGCATAAAATTGCCGGGCCTCTCTTTCGGTTTGAGAAAACCCTTCGAGAAGCGATTCAGTCGGAAGGCCCGATCCCCCCCATCCATTTAAGGAAAGGAGACGAGCTCCAGAGTCTTGCCGACCTGATCAATCAGCTCCTGGCAAAATTGTCTAAGAACAAACAGATTCCTTAAATCCTTTTTGACAGAGGAGTGCGGGGTTGGTAGTATCTCCCCACTATGGCTAAAATATTGATTGTGGATGACGAAAAAGAGACGGTTGAACTGCTCCGTCTTTTGTTGGATAAAGAAACCCACGAGGTTTTCACCGCTTTGGGGGGCGAAGAGGCGTTGGATATTCTTAAACGTCAAACGCCTCACCTCATTCTCTTGGATGTCACCATGCCGAAAATGGACGGCTACACGTTTATGTCTCACCTCCAAGCGGAAGAGGCCACCCGGGATATCCCCGTCATGGTTTTGACAGGGAGGGAAGGCATGAAGGACACGTTTCAGGTGTTCACCAACGTGGTGGATTTCATTCCCAAGCCGTTCGACATTAAAGAGCTTCGCGTTCGTGTTCACGCCGCCCTCGAAAAGGGCACGCCCCGTTAACCCGGGTTCTCTCCGATGACCGACACCGTTCCCCTTTCCTCATTTGAAGATCTCGTTTTTCAGCGGCGATCGAAACTGGCGGCTTTTCGTGCCGCCGGGGAAAATCCGTTCCCCGCGCGGTTCGATGGCGCGGACCCCGCGGCCCACGTTCTCGCGCGCTACGCCGCGCTCCCCGTGGGGGGGCACGCGGAAGAATCGGTGGTTGTGGCCGGCCGAGTGATGACTCGGCGGGACATGGGCAAAACGATTTTTGCGCACATTCAAGACCTTTCCGGGAAAGTCCAAATTTACTTAAAAAAAGACGAGTTGGGGGACGTGTTCGCTTCTTTTCAAAACGGCGTGGATTTGGGCGACATCGTGGGGGCCTCGGGGTTTGCCTTTCGCACGCGGACCGGTGAGATCACCCTGCACGTCAAACGCTGGACGCTCCTCGCCAAGGCCCTCCGCCCCCCTCCCGAAAAATTTCACGGCATGACCGACGTGGAGGTTCGCTACCGCCGGCGCGAGGTGGACCTTTTTTCGAACGAAGACGTGCGGGCGCGTTTCCTTGCGCGCCAGCGGATCGTGTCTTCCCTCCGCCAGTCCTTGGGTGACAAAAATTTCATCGAAGTGGAAACCCCCATTCTCCAGTCCGTCCCTGGGGGCGCCGCCGCCAAACCGTTCGCCACCCATCACAACGCTTTGGATCTGTCGCTCTCTCTTCGGATTGCCCCGGAACTTTTTCTGAAACGGCTCTTGGTGGGCGGCCTGGAACGCGTTTTCGAGATGGGGCGGGCGTTCCGTAACGAAGGCATCGACACCCGACACAACCCCGAATTCACCATTTTGGAAGCGTACCAAGCCTACACCGACGTCCATGGCATGATGGATCTCGCTGAAGAACTCATTCGGGGGGCGGCGCGGGAGGTTGTCCCTCCAGGTCGAGAAGGTTCCTCTCTCCCCTTTCTCTACCGCAAGGTTCCCGTGGATTTGGCAGAACCGTTTGCCCGCGTTTCTCTTGCGCAGCTGTTTCAGGAGACGCTGGGCTTGGATTATGGCGCGCTTTGCCGAGAAAACGGCTGGCGAAACGCCGCGGCCAGGGTCGGCATTGACGGGGACGGTGTTTCGGACGCGAAATGTTTCGACGCGATCCTGGACAAAAAAATTCTTCCCGGTTTACCCCCGGCCACCTTTCTCTATGGGTATCCGGCGGGGTTCTCCCCTTTAGCGAAAGCCTCCCCCGCGACGCCGGACATCGCCGATCGCTTCGAGTTGTTTATTTGTGGGGAAGAAGTGGCCAACGCTTATTCCGAACAAAACGACCCGGACGTGCAACGGAAACATTTCGAAGCCCAAGCCCGCCAGCGCCAAGGGGGGGACGACGAAGCCATGCCGGCCGACGAAGAGTTTCTGATCGCGCTCGAGCACGGCATGCCTCCCGCCGGAGGGCCTGGGGATCGGGGTGGACCGATTGACGATGATCCTCACCGGCACCGATTCCATCCGCGAAGTGATTTTGTTCCCTCTCCTTCGCCCTGAATAAATTTCCCGCTTGAAATCCGTCGAATTGTTCTTGGCCTTACGGTATTTAAAAGGGTCCCGCCGCACCCGAGGGGGGTCGTTGACCTCCGTGATTGCGGTGGCGGGGGTCACGGTGGGGGTCGCGGCTCTCATCGCCACCTTGGCGGTCATGACCGGGTTTCGCGAGGATATTCGCGCCAAAATTCTTGGCGCTCAACCCCACCTCCTGATCCAGCCGGCGTCGGATCAGGGGTTGCCGGAACAGGATTATTCCGAGCGATTTGAAGGGATTTCGGAGGCCGTGGCCTGGTCCCCTTACGTGATGGGGCAAGCCTTGGCCAAAAGCGAGGGGGGAACCCAGGGCGTCGTGGTCAAAGGAGTGGACACGGTTTTGGAGCCAAAGGTGACGGGTCTTCAGAGCAAGGTGATTCAGGGCGATTGGCAGGCGATTTCCAGCGCCAACGTCCTCCCTGCCCAACCCTCGGGGATTTTGCTCGGAAAAGAATTGGCCCAATCTCTTCGAGTGGGCGTGGGCGATCGGATGATTTTGGCTGTGCCGACGGCGGAAAACACGGGGATGGGAAACCTGCCGTTTTTCTTTTCGTTCGCTGTTGTGGGAATCCTCCAAACGGGTCTCTATGACTACGACTCTTCCCTCGCTGTCGTGAGCCTGCCCACGGCTCAAAAAATATTTAATTTGAAGGGGCGTTATTCGGGTGTGGGTGTCCGGCTCAAAGACGCCGACGAATTTTCCGGTCCCGCCATAAAACTGCAACAACGTTTTTCGTCCCAAGCCCTGGTTCGCTCGTGGTTGGGGATGAACCGTCCTCTGTTCGCCGCTTTGCAACTTGAAAAAGTTGTGATGTTCTTGATTTTGGCCCTGATCACGCTCGTCGCGGCTTTCACGATCCTCTCAAACCTCCTTTTGGTGACCGCCCAACGGACAAGGGAAATCGGCATTCTTCGAGCCATGGGGGCCACCCGCGGCACGATACAACGGATTTTTCTGCTCAAGGGGTTTTTGATGGGTCTCATCGGCACCGGGGTCGGAACGGCGCTGGGGTTGGGTATCTCTTTTCTACTGAAACATTACGAGTTCGTTAAATTACCGGCCGACGTTTATTATGTCGAACGTTTGCCAGTCAAGGTTATCCCAGGCGACGTGGTCCTTGTCGCCGTCGCCGCCGTTGTCATCGTTCTCTTGGCCACCCTCTACCCTGCCCGCGCCGCCGCCAAACTTGACGCGTTGGACGCGATTCGCAGAGTATGACTTCAACGTTAATGCAAAATGTCCTCGTTCGAGCCCAAGGCTTACAGAAATCTTTTGGCCCTGTTGAGGTCCTCCGCGGGGTCTCCTTTGAGATTCAGGCAGGAGAAAAAGTGGGGGTTGTGGGTCCTTCGGGAGCGGGGAAATCGACCTTACTTCATCTGCTGGGCCTTCTGACGCCTCCGTCCAGGGGGCGCTTGGAACTTGCGGGCCGGGAGGTGGGGTCTCTTAACGATAAGGAAGCGACCCGTCTGCGGAGTTCCACCATTGGGTTTCTCTTCCAATCCCATCACCTTCTGCCGGATCTCTCCCTTCTTGAAAATGTTATGATTCCCTTGTTCCTCCGCCGCCTGCCGACGGAAGAGGCCCATGTTCGGGCCCGCGGGCTTTTAACGCGGTTGGGGTTGGGGCATCGGCTCCACCATCGGCCGGGGGAAACCTCGGGCGGGGAACAGCAGAGAACGGCGCTTGCTCGGGCCATGGTGGCCGAGCCGGCCCTGCTCCTCGCAGACGAGCCCACCGGGAACTTGGATCGGGGGATCGGCAGAGAAGTGGAGTCCACGATTCGAGAAATTACCGAGGCCCACGGCACCACCTTGGTTCTGGTGACCCACGACGAGCACCTGGCGTCCCATATGGACCGAAGGCTCCTGATCGTTGACGGCCGGCTGGAGAAGATCGATTGCCGCCCCGCCGCCCGGGGCCGCCCGCCCCCCCGGGGGGAGCCCGCTGCCCTGGGGGTGACTGGATGGGGGCCCTTGGCCGCGCGTTGAATAGAAAATTTTGATTTTGAAAATGCGGTGGCCCGTTCTGTTGGGCGCAAGAAAGTCTTCCCCCCATGGGGAACCTCTGTTGGAGGAACCGTGAGCACTGAAGTCAAGGCTGTCCCTGCCCCGCCTTTGCCCGGGGGGCCCTCGCTCCAGATTTATCTTAACGGCGCGCTTGTTCCCAAGGAACAGGCGGTGCTTTCTGTCTTCGATCATGGGCTTCTTTACGGCGACGGCGTTTTTGAGGGCATTCGGGCCTACAACGGCCGCGTGTTTCGGTTGAAGGAGCACTTGGACCGGCTCTTTCGTTCGGCCCAGGCCATTGTTCTGGATATCGGAATGACGCAGGACGAACTTCAAACGGCGGTGCTCCAAACGCTCCAAGCCAACGCTCTTCGAGACGCGTATATCCGGCTTGTTGTGACGCGCGGCGTGGGGGATTTGGGGCTGGATCCCAAAAAGTGTCCGCGCCCCACGGTTTTTATCATCGCGGATAAGATCGCTCTCTACCCAAAAGAGTGCTACAGCCAGGGTCTCGAAGTGAACACGGTGTCCACCCGGCGCAATTCCAGTCAGGCCCTGAACCCCAACATTAAGTCTTTGAACTACCTCAATAACATCCTCGCCAAAATCGAGGCGGGTGTTTCCGGGGCGAGGGAAGCCATTATGCTCTCTCTGGAAGGGTATGTGGCCGAATGCACCGGGGACAATATTTTTTTTATCAAGGGAAAGCGATTGGTGACACCTCCCTCCACCGCGGGCGCCCTCGAAGGCATTACACGCGGGGCGGTGATGCAATTGTCTTCAACGGTGGGAATGACGGCGGAGGAACGGTTGTTTACGACTTTTGATCTGTATACCGCCGATGAAGTGTTTTTGACGGGGACCGCGGCCGAAGTGATTCCCGTGGTGAAGATCGACGCGCGCCCGATCGGTTCAGGAACGCCGGGTCACCAAACAAAACGGCTGATCGAAGCGTTCCACACCCTCACCCAACAGGAAGGGGTGCCGATTTAGGAACTTATCCCGAGGAATGGCGTTCTCTTTAACAGGTGAGTTAGAAGAGGTCTGTGACAGGGTCAAATTAGCCCTGGACAGGATGAAGAAAAGGGACTAGAATTCGAGAACAAAGGATTTTTCGGAGGGATCAATGTCAAACCGGTTTACCGAACGCGCACAGAGAGTGATTCTTATCGCCCAAGAAGAGGCGAAACGATTAAACCACGATTATGTGGGGACGGAGCATTTGCTCTTGGGACTGATCGCGTTGGGGGAGGGCGTGGCGGCTCAAGTGGTGGCCAATCTGGGGGTGGACCTCCGCCGCGTTCGAGCCGAGATAGAAAAAATTGTCGGCACCGGCGACAACGTGATGCTGTTGGGGGAAATTCCGTTCACCCCGCGGGCCAAAAAAGTTTTGGAACTGGCGGTGGAAGAAGCCCAGAACATGGGTCACAATTATGTGGGCACCGAACACTTGCTTCTCGGGTTGATCCGAGAAGAAGAAGGGGTGGCGGCGCGCGTTATGGAAAACCTTGGCGTGCGGTTGGACGTGGTGCGGGAAGAAGTCATTTCTCTGTTGGGAGAGGGCCAGCAGGGCCAAAGTTCGGGGGCCGGCTCTTCTCCCCCGGGGGCCGCCGGCCATCATGCGCCCGCTCAAAAATCAAAATCTAAAACGCCGACCCTCGACGAATTCGGGCGAGATCTGACCTTGATGGCGAAAGACGGAAAACTTGACCCTGTGATCGGGCGGGAAAGCGAAATCGAACGTGTCATTCAAATTCTCCTCCGGCGAACCAAAAACAATCCGGTGCTCATTGGGGATCCCGGCGTTGGAAAAACCGCTATTGTGGAAGGGTTGGCCCAGCGTTTGTCTTCCGATGAAGCGCCTGACCTCCTGACCGGCAAACGCGTCATGACCTTGGACTTGGCCGCCGTGGTCGCTGGGACAAAATACCGCGGCGAATTTGAGCAACGCCTGAAGAACATCATGGACGAGATTCGCCGGGCGAAAAACCAGATCATCCTTTTTATCGACGAACTGCACACCGTCATTGGAGCCGGGGCCGCGGAAGGCGCTATTGATGCTTCCAATATGTTGAAACCCTCCCTGGCGAGAGGCGAGCTCCAGTGTATCGGCGCCACGACCATGGATGAATACCGCAAATACATCGAGCATGACGCCGCCCTGGAACGTCGGTTTCAGCCGATTATCGTTGATCCTCCCTCCGTGGATGACACGGTGAAGATTTTGACGGGTTTGCGTGACCGCTACGAGACTCATCATAAAGTGAAATTTGAGGACGAGGCGATCAAAGCCGCCGCGGAGCTGTCTGACCGTTACATCACGGACCGGTTTCTGCCGGACAAGGCGATCGATTTGATCGACGAGGCGGGAAGCCGGGCGCGCCTTCAAACCACCCAGCGGCCCAAAGAGTTGAAGGACCGGGAAGGGGAGATTGACAAGGTCACGCACGAAAAGGAAGCGTCCATTTCCGCTCAAGAATACGAAAAGGCGGCCAAATTGAGGGACAAAGAAAAAGAGATGCGCCGCTCGCTGGACGAAGCGCGCAAATCTTGGCGTGAAAAGCGTGACGCGACGGTTCCCGTCGTCACGGGCGAAGATATTGCCGCCGTGGTGTCTAAATGGACCGGCATCCCGACAATGAAACTGACGGAAACAGAACAGCAAAAGTTGGTCCACATGGATGTGGAGTTGCACAAACGGGTCATCGGCCAAGAGGAAGCGATCAAAGCGATTTCCCAGTCCATTCGTCGAAGCCGGACCGGTCTGAAAGACCCCAAAAAGCCCGTGGGCAGTTTTATTTTCCTCGGGCCCACCGGCGTCGGCAAAACCGAGCTGGCCCGCGCCCTGGCGGAATTCCTCTTCGGAAACGAAGACTCCCTCGTTCGGATCGACATGTCTGAATATATGGAGAAATTTTCAGTTTCCCGCCTGATCGGCGCCCCTCCCGGCTACGTGGGTTACGAAGAAGGCGGTCAACTCACCGAAGCGGTGCGCCGAAAACCCTATTCCGTTGTCCTTTTGGATGAAATTGAAAAAGCCCATCCCGACACCTTCAACATCCTTCTCCAAATGATGGACGATGGGGCGTTGTCGGATAATTTGGGTCATCGCGTGAGTTTCAAGAATACGGTGATCATTATGACATCCAACGTGGGGGCTCGTCTGATCTCTAAAGGAAAATCCTTGGGGTTCCTGATCCAAGAAGACGCGGCCAAAGACTATTCGTCCATGAAAGACACTGTGATGGAAGAGGTGAAGAAGGCGTTCAACCCGGAATTCTTGAACCGCTTGGACGACATCATCGTTTTCCATCCGCTGACCCGGGATGAAAGCCGACAGATTTTGGACCTGATGTTGGCACGGGTATCCAAGAAAATTTCGGCCCAGGGGCTGACCGTCAGTTTATCCGACGAAGCCAAAAATTTTCTGGTCGAAAAGGGCTTCGACCCCCACTACGGCGCGCGTCCCCTGCAACGGTCCATCCAACGTCTGTTGGAAGACCCCTTGGCGGAGGATATCCTTTCCAAAAAGGTTTCTCCCGGCACTTCGATCTACGTGGGGGTGGATGCGGCCGCCGGCAAGCTGGTCTTCTCCACCACCCCGCCCCAGGAGACCGTAAAAACCGCTTAGGAATTTTGAGTGGGGAAAGCGTTTTTTGGGGGGGGAGGGAAAATGAACGGGTTTTTCCCTCACATGTCGATTAACCGGGATTCCCCGGTTGGCACAGGGCTACTGTCGACAGGGTACGGAACAGAATTTTCCAACCCTCCCGGACGGAAATGTTCCGTCAGCTGGAATTTTCAGGTTAAAAAGAAGAGTTTAAGGGAAATGTTGGTTTAATGCGCTGGCGATTGCTCGGCCTTCTGTTCTTTGCCCTGGCGGGCGCTGTGGGCTGGACGTTTTGGATACGTCCCGAAGCCGAACTTTGGATAAAGAAAAAAATTGAGACGGTCCTTTCCCAGCGGGTGGGCCAGGACATTCGGCTCGATTCACTCTCCCTGCATCCTCTCCTCTTACGCATTGTCGCCACGGGGGTGCGTGTGGGGCCCGCTGAAGACCCCTTCTTCACCTGCAAACGTTGGGCGTTCTATACCGCTCCTTCCTCGGAAGCGTCACCCCTTTCTCTCTTCCTTCTCACCTTCGCCCGCTCTGACCTGGATAGTCCGTTCGTTCGCCTTCCCGCTTTTTCCAATCAGGGATTCTCTTTCCCCGCCCAGTGGTGGCGGGACCTGCCTCTCCATCGGGTGGCGTGGCGAAACGGCACGATAAAAATCCCTCTCAACCCCTCTGGGGTTCCCTTGTCGGTGTCAAATTCTCTCGGGGCTCTCCATCTTTCGCCGGCCGGATTCCTCTTAAATGTTCGGGGGGACTCTTCTGTGGGAACATTCCGCCTGGGGCTCCAGGGCAATGAGTCCCTTCGATTGGGGGCCCACCTGGATGTTCGTGTGGAAGGGCAACTGGACAACGCTCCGCTGGAGTTTTTTTCCCCGTGGCTTCCCGCGGAGGTGGGGAGGTTTTTGGGTGTCGGTCATTTGTCGGTCAACGCCACAATGAAAGACCTCCAGAGGGACACACTGTCCTTGGAAAACGTGGGGTGGGCGTTGGAGGCAAAGGTGAAAGACTCGATTTGGTTTCCGCCCGAATCTCGGCCGAAAGACCTCGGTGTTCCCTTTGAAGGAGAAGTCTCCTTTCGTCCAGGCCGCGCCGACCTGAAGCGCGTGCGTTTGTTCGGTGTTTTGGGAGTTAATGGGTTGGTGTCCTCCGGCCGTGGCGGAAGGCTGGACCTGGCTTGGCAGGGGGAGAAATTGTCTTTATCGGATCTGAAGGAAAGCGGGGTGGGCCTCTTTCGTTCAATCCCCCCGCGCGGAACGCTGACAACCCAGGGTACGATCACGGGGACGTTGGATCATCCCGTGGCTGTTTGGACGGCGACTCTCCGGGACGCGGGCTATCCCGGGATTCTCTTCCCGGAATTAACGGGTCGGGGGGCTTGGAAAGACGATTGGTTGTCGTTGGAAATCAAAGGGATGTCCGGACAATTTGAGGTGGGAGGGACATTGCTTCCTCCGGGAAGGGGGGCCCCTTTGGGACGTGTGTGGACCGTTCGGGCGGCGGCCCTTGACCTCTCTGAGCTTGCGAACCGAAACGGTTGGCTTCGCATGGGGGGGCTCTTGACGGGGTCGTTCTCTCTTGTCAAAACGTCGGATCCGTGGCCTAAGGCTGAGGGAAAATTGCGAATCGACGATTTTGCCTGGGGCGTTCATCGCGAGACGGCTCCTGTCGAGGGACGTCTTCAGCTGGATTCTTCCGGACTGCGCGTGAAAGGGGCCGGGGGAGCGTTCGATCTGGATGTTCGCCGTTCCTCCGGGGTCTGGCGAATGGACCGGTTGGTCTATGACGTCGGTGCGCTACGGATGTGGGGCCAGGGATTTCTCAAGGATCTCGACGGAAACATGCAACTTGAAGCGGGGGTTCTTGGGGTGCGTTTGTCCGACATTCCTCCCTTATCCAAACGGTTTCCATTCGTGGAGGGTACCCTCTCCAGTGAAGGTCGGTGGCACGGCCGGTGGGATGATCCTGTTTTTATGGGATCGGTTCATGCGGAGAACGTTCGTTGGCGGCCCGGCGGAAAAGTTCACCGCGGGTTGGCGGGTCTTCGGGGGGGGCGTGGCGGCGTGACAGTGACGGGTTTTCAGTGGGACGACCATGTTCGGGGCGAGGGCTCCTGGTTGTTTGGACAAGGGGGCCAGGTATCGCTCGATGTGGAACCGTCGAATGGGGAAGACCTATTTGATTTTTTAACGTCTTCGGGCGCGGTGGGCGGTGTGTTCTCCGGCAAGGTCTCCCTCCGGTCCAGCGACCGGCCCGGGGTGGAAGGGTGGTGTCGAATCCATGGGGAACGCGGGCACTGGGGAGCGATCCCCTTTGAAGACGCCAAGCTCGTTGTGTTCTTTCGCGGCCCACGGGTTGAAGTGGAGTTGTTGGACGTTCGCCAACCGAACGGGTTTTTTCGGTCTGTCGGGGTGATCTCTCGTCGGCCTTTAAACCCCGCGATGCCCGGCGTCGTCTGGGAGGGGCGGGGGTCCGGCGAATCATCGGCGATGACCGTTGGGCCCCTTGTCTTGTCCGGGTCTTGGACAGCGCGAGGGTTTTCCCGTCTACGGGAAGGTCTTGGGGCGGGGGAACTGCACGGCGACTTCGTTACGATGGAGGGCCAAAGCCGTCGCTTCGAACACGGGCCCCTGGTTTCTCTTGGCGATGTACAGGCGAAATTTTCATGGTCGAATGCTTTATTTCGGTTGGACGAGTTGATCTTAGCCCGGGGGGGCCGGGCCGAAGGGGAAGTGGCGGCCGACGGCCAGGGACTCCGGGGCCGTCTCCGCCTGAAGGACGTTTCGCTTTCAAGCCTTTTTCCCTCTCTCTCTCGTGTCAAAGAGGTTCGATTTGGGCGGCTGAACGGTGAAGGGATTCTCACGGGATCCTTGTCCGCCCCTCAGGTGGAGTTGACCGCGGCACTCTCTGGGGCGGGCTGGAAAGAGGTGGGGGTTGAGGGTGATGTTCAGGTGCGTTGGAAGGAGGGGCTGGAAGTGCCTCGTCTTTCTCTCCGGTTCCCGGAGGGGGGCTCTCTTCTCTTCAGTGGAGAGTGGCACCCGGATTCTCCCGAAAGGGGAACGTCGACGTTTCGCCTGGAAGGCCGGCTGGACCCCACTTCGCTTGGTCCCCTCTTGCGTTCTTTCAAGCTGGGGGATTCTTGGGGTGGATCGATCGATGGTCGGATTTCTTTGGCAGGGTCTTCCCACCACAGGCGGGGATCTCTCCGACTGGGAGGACAACTTCAGAGGGCCCAGGATCTTCCCCTGGCTTGGCACTCCCTTTGGAGCGTGGCCGGATCCACCGCCACAGTCGAGGAGGCCGTTTTGACATCAGGCAAAGGCCTCGTGGGGGAAGGTCTGTGGCGCCTAGGGGCCGGGAGCACGCTCTCGAAAGGGAAAAACGGATTGTGGGCCGTTCATTTCAAAAACGACTTAAGGAATATGCGTGTTGGTCCTCTTCAGCTGTTCGGGGGCCTCTCGTTCGATGGAAATGTCTCGTCCCGAGATCAGACGGTGAGCGGCGTGATGGGAGCGCAATCGCTGTGGATTAACCAGCGATTTTTTGATCAACCCCTCGCGGATTTTCGTTTATCAAAAGAAGCGGTGTTGTTTTCTCCCTTCCCGGGGGCCAGAGCTTTTGTTCAAGGACGGGTTCGTTTTGACCGTTGGCCGCAAACCTTCTTTGAAAACTTGACGTTGTGGGACAACGGTCGTCGAATTCTGGCCTTAGCCGGGGAACTGGGGCCCGGGGCGTGGGACTTTTCTTTGCAGGGGTGGGGACTTCAGGCGGAGTCCCTTCTGACCTTGGCGGATTTCAATTGGCCCCTCAGCGGCCCCTGGACAGTGAAGGTGCGGGGGCAAGGATCTTTTCAGTCGCCGGATGTTCAGGCCGAGATCTTGGGCGGGCCGGGCCGGATCGGTCCGATCCCCTATGACCAATTGGCGGCTCAGGCCCATTGGGTGGGCGAGGCGGTTGATGTTCAAGGGTTGCGATTGTCTCGACGGAAAGGGTACTTATTGACGGGGGAAGGCCGGTTCCCTGTTCGGGATGTGCCCGGTCTCCGTCAACCTCAGGCCCAGTTTAACCTCCATTTGACGGAGGGGAAACTGGGTGTGCTGAAAGAGGTGTGGCCCCTGTGCCGATCGGCCCAGGGGATTTTCTCCGGTGACCTACGGGTGGAACCTGGAAAAACGTCTCCGCAGGTGACGGGGTTTTTTCGGGTGCAGGACGGGCGAATGGATTTGTCTTCTTATGCGCCTCGCGTCAGGGATTTAAACGCGTTGGTCACTTTTCAAAATGATCGCGCGCGGGTGGATCACGCGCGGGCTCGGGTGGGGTCCGGTTGGATCGAAATGGCCGGAGACGTTGGGATCCAGGGTCTTTCGCCCGTGGAGTATGATCTTTCGATTCAGTCGGACGGGCGCCGTGGGGTGGCGGTGGAAGTGCCCCAGCTCAGCGTGCCGCCGGGCCCTTTGTTGGGACGGTTCTCGTTCTTATCGGAAAAGCTGAAAGGGATTTCGTCTGGGGAACCCCGTGTGTCTCTCCGCGTGAAGGGGCCCCATGGAAAGCATGTGATCACCGGCGAGGCGGTTTTAGAGGAGACCCATTTCACTTACCCCCCGTCGAGCACCAGTTTTGGGGGAATCCCGGGACCCCTCTGGTGGCGGAACTTCTGGCGGTTGGCCGCGTGGGACATCCAATTCAAATCCGGCAAAGAAACCTGGTATCGCAACGAATACGTCAATGTGCGGTTGGACGGAGGGCTCCACTTAAACGGGACTTCCGGGGACTGGGCGGTGAACGGTCGTGTGGCGGCGAAAGAAGGGGCCATTAATTATTTGGGCCAGATCTTTCAAGTCAAGCGGGGCGATTTCGAGTTGGTGACCTCCTCGGGGACGGGCACGCTGGGCACGCTGAGCGGAATTCATTCGTATCTTTCCGGGGAAGCCGAACGCGTGGTGACGACCGTGGACGCTCGAGGTTTATCGACGGATGACACCCTTTCTCTGGTCGTGGATCGGGCGTTGTTGTCGGAGATGCAACCGCGTTTCGTTTCACGCAACAACCCTGATCTGAAATCCGATCGAGTGGCCATGAAGGCCCTGGGGGTCTCGAGTGAAAAGCAAGGGACGCCCGCCGAGAGGGATTTGCTCTTTCGGGCGGGTCTTGTCCAGTTGGTGGGGGCCAGCGCCGCTCCCCTGGCCAATCGGTTGGCTCAGAAATTGGGAATTGGTATGATATCTCCGATTTATGAGCCGCCGGAGTCGCAAGAGACTGTCCCGACGGCCGCCCCCGTGGTTGCGAACAGTGGATCTTCCTCGAAAACCAGCCCTTTGTCCGACTACCTTCGGGGGGCCGGCGCCTCGGCGCGAATTCGGGTAACCGACCGATTGTCCGGGGTGTATAAGGTCAAGGTGGACGAAGCGAAAAGCCAAACCTACTTCCGCGATCAAGTGGAAATCATTCTGCGAATTAAAGGAAGCCTGCATGTTCGCGCCAGCACAGAACTGGATTCAGAAGCCCAGCTCGGCCAACCGCCGGAACGGCGCGCCAGTCTTGAGAACCTCTGGCGTTTCGGTTTGCCGCGACGTAAGAATAAAGAAAGTTCAGGCACGGTGAAATGAGCCGTTATAAATCGTTTTTCCTTTTTTGCCTTCTTGCGTCTGTTCGGCTCATGGCGGAGGACGCTCCGCCTCCGCCCGACATCCCTCCCACCGTTGCCCAGATCTCGGTGGAAGGCAACAAATATTCTAAGGCCAACGCGGTTCTCTCCAAAGTCAAAGTGCGAAAAGGCGATGTGGTCACAGACCCGGCCTTTCGAGGGGACGTGGATCGATTGCTGGAATCGGGCCTCTACGAAGACGTCCAAGTCGCCGTCGAGGATGTGCCCGGCCGAAAAGACGCTCGGGGCGCGGGGAAAGTGCGCGTCATCTTTAAAATCAAAGAACGGCCGGTGATCCGGCGTGGATTTCAAAGGAAATCGAAAACTCGCGGATTCGAAATTCCGCGACGGTCTCGTCTCCAAAGTGGACGAACCCTACGATCGGTTCAAAGCCGCCCAAGATGTTTCCAAGATTTTGTCGGTCTACCATGACGAAGGATACCTGGAGGCCCAGGCCGAATCCTATACCTCCCTGGATTCCCGTACCAACAAGGTGATCCTCACCTATTTCCTTACGGACGGACAGCGCGTCACGATTAAAGACGTTATGGTCGAGGGGGCTCAAGCCTTCTCCATCGGGGCCGTTCAAAAAAAATTAAAGAATACCAAGAAGAAAAAAGTTTTTAAAGAAGACACGTTTAATGATGACGTGGCCCTTCTTGTGGAGGCTTACCGCAATAAGGGGTTCCTTGAAGTCACTGTGGACAGCCGTCGCCGCGTTTTTACCCCCGACCACGATAAAGTGACTCTTTTCCTCGTGATTAACGAAGGTCGCCGTTATACCGTTGGTTCTTTCTCTTTCGAAGGAGCCCTGTTGTACACCAACGCCGAACTTCGAAAAGCCGTGACCTTGGTGCCCGGCAAACTCTATGAGCAATCCAAGTTGGATGAGTCTTTGCGCAATCTGCAAGATCTTTACGCGAACAAAGGATACTTGCGGGCCGAAGTCACGCCAGAGACTCGAACGAAACCGCTTGACGAGGGGCGGGGAACCGTGGACTTGCTTTTTTCTGTTGTGGAAAGTTCCGTGGTGTATGTCGACCGAATTTATGTCGATGGGAACACTTATACCAAAGAAAAGGTGATCCGCCGGGAAGTCCTGCTCACGAGCGGGGACGTTTTTTCCGCTGTTAAAATGCGGCGGACGGTGGAAAAACTTTATAACTTGGGGTTCTTAGAAGATGTGCAAGTGGACGTCCAGCAACCGCGATCACCGGAACGGGCCGATGTCGTTTTTTCCGTGAAAGAGGGGAAACCGGGGGTCCTTTCCGCCGGGGCCGGTTTTTCAAGTTTGGACGGTCTGGTGGGAACCCTGCAAGTTCAACACACGAACATTTTCGGTCTGGGCCAACGGGTCAACGTTATGTGGGAGTTCGGAAAAAAACGACAGAATTATGAGCTCGGATGGACGGAGCCGTGGTTTTTGAACAAGCCCATGAGTTTCGGCGTGGACGTGTTTGACACCGTGAGGACCCTTCCTTTTCAAGGAGACACGTTCGCTTACAAAAAAGGCAACCGCGGGTTGGGCATTCGTCTCGGCCCGCGCCTGTCGGATCAGCTTTCGTTGATCGAGAACTACAATTACGAACGGGTTCGGGTTTTTGACATCCAGCCGGCGTTCATCCCCGACGGCGTGAAGCCCGCCGCGGAGGTGATCCCTCCGTCCGATGATATAAAATCGGCGGTGACCACCGGCGTGGTCTGGGAAACGCGGGATTATGTCTTTGACGCGACCCGAGGCGGGCGGCACAGCGCGACCCTGGAATACGCCGGTGGGCCGTTGGGGGGAGACCTGAACTATTACAAACCCGAACTTTCGGTCGCCCGGTATTTTCCAACTTTTTGGAAATTTGTCTTCACTCTTTCGGCCCGGGGAGCGTTTATCAAAAATTTACGAAAAACCGAACAGCCCGTGGCGTTCTCCGAACTGTTCCGCATCGGCGGCGTGGACACGGTCCGCGGGTACCAAAGCGGTGAAGTGGGAGTCGACGGGGGGCGGGTGTATACGGTCTTTAACGGTGAATATAAGTTCCCCATTGTGCAGGAGAATAAAAGGACCATTCTCCAAGGGGCTCTGTTCGCCGACCTCGGAGGGTGCTGGTCCAGTTTGCACACCGTCAACATGGGCGTGGGCTCGCAACCCAATGAGATGAAAGCCGGCGTCGGGTTCGGCATCCGTTTCAAAACCCCCGTTTTTCCCATTCGCCTCGACTGGGGCTGGGCCCTCAACCGCACCCCCGATCAACCCAAAAGCCAATTCTACTTCACCATCGGAAATATTTTCTAAATTTGGGACGTCCCCCGATGAACCCCTCAGTGTCCGGTTAATCGGGCAATGACGGTTTATTTATTTTTTTGAGGCAAAACGGTGGGCGGCCTTGAATCCTTGCACAGCGTCGTTCCAACTTATTTTTTTCCCTTCGGCGACTTTCCTGGGTTTGTAGGTGATGGGGTATTCCGTAAAAGAGTAGCCTCCTCGGGCGATTTTCACGGCAATCTCCGCCTCAATTTCAAACCCATTCGAAATCAATCCCAACCCGCGCCAGACCGCGGTGGACATGAGTTTGGCCCCGGTGTAACAGTCTGTGTAAGAAGAGGCACAGAGGAGATTGATCCAGGTCGTTAAAAGTTTGTTGCCCAGCAGGAACCGCCAGTAGATGCGGGGGTTGGGTTTTAGAAAACGTGACCCAAAGACGACCTTGGCATTGTTTTGACGGGCAAATTTCAAGAGTTCCACGTAATCGTTGGGGTCGTATTCGAGATCAGCGTCTTGCACCGCGGCATAAGACCCCATTGCCTTGGTCAGCGCCGTCCGCAGGGCACCGCCCTTGCCCTGGTTTTTGTTGTGGAGCAACAGAACTGTTCCGTTTCTGGGATTTTCCGTCAACGCCCCCCGCGTTCCATCTGTTGACCCGTCATCCACGACAATGATTTCTTTCGCTAGGGGCACCGCGGCAAGTTTGTCCAAGGCGGCCTTAATCAAGGGACGTTCATTAAAGACGGGGACCAAAAACGAAATCAGGGGTTTTGTTTCGGTTCGCCGGTCATAGGCGACGGTTGTTCCGAATTCGTCCGCGACAGAAGGCGGCGCGGCCCCAGCCCCCAGGGCATCCTTCTTCTCTTTCATTTCCATTTCATAAAAATCCATGACACCCATTGTATCTTATCTGTGTAGCTGGAAACGCATTAGCATCGTATAATAGACGTATGCAAACAGCGAGGGAAACTCAAAGCGTGTGGCGTATCGCGGCGAGGGAAGATGTTCCTGCCCTCCTTGAGATCGAGCGGGCCTCTTTTGCCACCCCGTGGACTCTTGGTGAGATCGAAGAGGAACTGGACAAGCCTTTGGCCCGGGTCTGGGTGGCGGAAGTGGGCGCGCGCGTCGCGGCTTTTGGGATTCAGTGGTTCGTTGTGGGGGAAGCTCAACTGGCGAACATCGCCGTGCATCCGGATTTTCGGGGGCATGGCCTGGGAAAACAAATGATGAACCGTCTTCTTTCGGAAGCTCAGTCCGAGGGAATGGAAAAAATGACCCTGGAAGTCCGCACCGGAAACACGGCCGCCATTGAGCTTTACCGTCTGTTGGGATTTGTGGAAACCAGCCGCCGCCCTCATTTTTACGAAGACCAAGATGAGGCCATTTTGATGGAGAAAAAAATTGATCCCCTACGGTCAGAAGGACGTTTCTGTTGTGAAGGAATCGAACGAATCGAATTCAGTTGCGCGCCGTGCGTTTTCTAATAGAAAGTGTTTTTTACATGTCTTCACCTTGATGGCGATTTCTTTTCTTGTCCCCACGTTTTCTTTCGCCACAGAATCTCCCTGGGACTCTTATCGTCTCTATCTGCGCGGACTATTGGACGCGTATGAAGGGCGCCCGGTTCAGGCCATGGGGGCCTATCAGGAAGTTTTGCGGCGGGACCCCAACGCGGGGTTTCTGAACGAGTCCCTGGCTGATGTTGCACTGGCGGCCGGTCGGGAAGACGTGGCGTTGGCCGCCGCCCAGCAGGCGGTGGCCCTTTCCACATCGAACGCCAACGCCTATCTTCTTCTGGGTCGTGTGCACTTGGCTCGAGGGGAAAACAACGCCGCCCAGATCGCTTTTGAGGAGGCGCTCAAAATCGACCCTTCCAACGTTGAAGCGCTGGGCTGGGCCGCCAGCCGCCGCCAGATCGTGGACCCTCAGGGAGCCCGTCAGCTCTATGAGAAATTTCTTATATCCAACCCGGATGCCGACAGGGTTCTCTCGAGCCTTGGCGAAATTCAGCAAAAGCAAGGGGACTATTCCGCGGCAGAAGCCTCCTTCAAAAAGAGTCTCGCGTCGGATCCTGACAATGCAGAGGCCCAGCTCGGTTTGGCCGGTCTTTACGACGTGCGGGGCGATACGGCGGCGGCGATCATGGCCTATGAGACCTATTTGGAAGGAAACCCGGACACGGTCGAAGTCTTGACCCGATTGGGGCAACTGTACTACATGTCCAGTCGCGTCGCTGAGGCGCAGGACGTTTTAGACCGCGCGGTTCGGCTTTCTCCGGAAAACAGGGCAGTCCATTTCTGGCGAGCCCTTGTGGCTCAGGAGGAGCGCCAGTGGGACGACGCTGTCCGCTACATGGAAATCGCCGCGAAGAACAATTCAGAACCAGGGATCCTTTTGCGCCTGGCTTCTTACGCTCACCACCAGGGAAAAACGAAAGAAATGATCCGGATTTTGAAACGTCTGCAACGGAGCCAGCCGGAGAATCCCGATTTCATGTTTTACCTGGCCTTGGCCTATGAAGACGAGGGAAAATCCCGTTCCGCCATTCATTGGCTCAACCGCGCTCTCGCCCAAAACCCCGACCAACCCGATGTCCATTTTCATTTGGCGATCAATTGGGACAAACGGAAACGCTTCAATCAGGTGGAAACGCATCTCTTGCGAACCATCGATTTGGATCCCAAAAATGCCCTGGCGCTGAACTATCTGGGCTACAGTTGGGTGGATAGAAACGTCAGACTTCCGGAAGCCCTCTCCCTTATTGAACGGGCGGTCGCCTTAGACCCAAAAAATCTGGCCTATCGGGATTCTTTGGGGTGGGCTTACTTTCGATTAGGCCGGTTTTCTGAGGCGGAGACCATTCTGGGGCGGGTTGTTCATCCCGCCAACGACCCCGTGGTGTGGGCCCATTACGGCGATGTGCTCAATGCATTGGGGCGCGGGCCGGAAGCGGTGAGGGCCTGGCAGGAGGGTCTTCTGCTCAGTCCCAATGATCGGGACCTCCTGAAACGGCTGGGAGAAAACGGTCGCCCGACTCGCGTCATGCCTCTTTCCGCTCCGCGGACACTTTTGAAACGCGTGGAGGGAAATTACCGGCAGTTGTCCGCTCTTTCGGGATTAGCCAACGTCAAGGTTAAAGCGGGAGGACGCACTGTGTCGGGGCAAGGATTGTTTTATTACACGCGTCCGGATCTGTTTCGCTTAGAAGTGTTGGGCCCCTTCTTGGTCCCCCAGGCGGTATTGGTGTACAACGGGCAATCCCATTGGTCCCCAGCGGTATCGACGTCCGGCGAGGAAGGGCCTTGGTTGGCGCTCTGGGGGGACATTTTGTCGGGGGATTTCTTTAAGCGTTTCGATGATCCCAACGTTGAAGTCCGACAGGAGGGAACCACTCTCGTTTATATTTCCACAGGGGGGGAACTTCGGTTGGAGGCGCGGGAGAAAAGTGTGGTGGAGGCAAAGACAGTGACGGTGGGGGGCGACACGGTTTTCTTGAAATTTCGCTCTCCTCGCGAGGAGGAGGGGCTGATCCTTCCCCATGGGGTTGAAGGCCAGTCCGAACGGGGAGAGTTCAGTTTTACGCTTCAGTTCTCGCGTTTTACCGTTAATCCTCGATTGAAACCGTCGTTGTTCATTCCGGTTCCGTGACCGCTGTGCCACGGGCGGTGACGTTGGCCTCGCCCGCAAAGATCAACCTTTTTCTCGAAATCGTCAACCGACGGCCGGACGGGTATCACACGCTGTCCACCCTGTTCCAAGAAATATCTTTGTGCGACACGCTCCGCGCGCGCGTTCATTCGGGGCGCGCGATGACGATGTCCACCGATGATCCCGCTTTGCGAACAGACGATACAAATCTCGTCCTTCGTGCGGCCCGTGCGTTTCAGCATCGATTCCCCGCCACTCCCGGTCTCCATTTTTCTCTCACAAAACGTATCCCCATCGGCGCGGGTTTGGGGGGAGGGTCCGGAAACGCCGCCACGGCGCTTCGGATGTGCGCGGACCTTATTCCGTCGCATTCCCCCCGCGAACCACAGATCTTGCTGTCTCTCGCCCAAAAGCTCGGCGCCGACGTCCCGTTTTTCCTTCAGGGCGGTCTCTCGGCCGCGGGCGGTGTGGGGGATCGACTCACGCCTCTTCGGCCCGCTGTGCGCCGATCCTATTTTTATGTCCTTGTTTTTCCGGGAGTTTTTTCGTCAACCCCCGACGCTTACCGGGCTTTACGTTTCCCCTTGACGAATCGGCGTTCCCGCCTTAAACTAACGCGAGCCCTGAACGCGGGGGCGCCTCCCGATGTTTGGGCGCCCTGGCTTTTTAACCGGTTGGAAGACGTGGTTCTCCCTCGTCTGCGGCCGGTGGGTTTAGCCAAAAAGGCTCTGATCCAGGCGGGGTGTATGAATGCCCTGATGTCGGGGTCGGGATCGTCGGTCTTCGGCGTTGTGGAAAATGCCGCCCACGGTCGGCGGGTGATGGCGCTGGTGCGGCGAGAGCGTTGGGAGGTGTGGGGGGTATCGTCAGGGGCGGGGCACGGCAAGTGAGGATCGATCTCCAACAAGGTGGGACAACATGGAAATCTCGGAAATCAGGGTTTCGCTCCGCGATGAAGACAAACTCAAGGCCTTCGTTACGGTCACATTTGATAAATGTTTTGCTGTCCGCAATATGAAAATTGTGGACGGCCCCAATGGCCCCATGCTGTGCATGCCGTCCCGCAAACTGGCGGACGGATCGTTTAAAGATGTGGCCCACCCGATCAACGCCGATTTTCGAACCTATTTAGAAAAGCAAATTTTCGTCGCCTATCACCAAGAAGTGAAACGAACCGCTTCCAGCGGCACGATCGAATAACCTCCCTTTTCGTTCACAATGAAGGCCCAAGGCCCCCGCCTTATTTTGTAAGATTCCTCAGCAAAACCTTTCGTGGTCACCCCTGGGGCGTCGCCAAGTGGTAAGGCAACGGCCTTTGGAGCCGTCATCCCTAGGTTCGAATCCTAGCGCCCCAGGGTGCCCATTGAAAAAAGGTATACCCATGACACGCAATTCGAAAACAGTTCTCGTGGTGGGCGGCGGGGCGGCGGGAATGATGGCGGCCTTGGCGGCGGCGGAGCGTGGCGCCCACGTGGTTGTTCTTGAGCGCATGGACAAGGCGGGAAAAAAAATTTTGGTCACGGGGAACGGCCGCTGTAACATCACCAATGCCCGGCAGGACCTCTCCCGTTATCATGGCGCTCCCTCATCGTTCACCGAAAGATCACTCCAGTCGTTCCCTCTCGCTAAAACCATCGAATTCTTCAAAACACTCGGTTTGGAGTGCGTGGAAGAAGACGAAGGACGGGTTTATCCGTCCTGTGGCCAGGCCTCGGCTGTTTTAAGTGTCATGCGTTTTGAAATGGAACGGCGGAACGTGCGCGTTCATTGTGGCGCGGAGGTTCATCGTCTTTCTTTTGACGGACATGTTTTTTTAGCGGAAACCAAAGACAGACAAACCTTTAAGGCCGATCGCGTGATCGTTGCGGCGGGAGGCAAGGCCAGCCCACAGTTAGGGTCCAATGGATCAGGGTTTGATCTGATGAAAATTCTCGGCCACCGTGTCACCCCCACGTTCCCGGTTTTGGTACAGCTCAATTTGCAGGCGCCGTTCCTAAACGAAGTGGACGGAGTCCGTTTTACGGGCGCCGCCGCTGTCGTTTCCCAGGGGCAAGTGCGGAGAAAAGAAACCGGGGAAATTCAATTGACCGATTACGGTGCGTCCGGCATCCCTGTCTTGGATCTCAGCCGGACGGCGGGGGAATGTCTCCTCGCCAAGCGTGAAGCATTTTTAGAACTGAGCCTTCTTCCCGATCGCTCACCCGAAACGCTTTTGGAGGAGGTTCAAAACCGTTTGTCCTCTCGTTCCGATGAAACGATTGAACGCGCTTTGGTGGGTTTGGTTCACAGCACCCTCCTCCCGCCTTTGATTCAAGCGGCGGGGTATAAAAACAAACATGTTCCCTGCCGCCTGTCCACTCGCGAAAACGCGCGAAGTTTGGCCGGGCTATTGACCCGTTGGAAACTGCCCATCACAGGAACCCAACCCTGGCATCGCGCCCATGTTACGGCCGGGGGGGTGGACACCGCTGAAATTGACCCCGCCACGTTGGAATCTAAAATCATCCCTGGCCTTTTTCTCGCGGGCGAAATCGTCGATGTGGATGGCGACTGCGGAGGATATAATCTTCAATGGGCCTGGTCATCGGGGTTCGTGGCCGGTGTTGCCGCGTCGCAATAAATGCTTCGTCTCGAACAACTGAGACTTCCCGTCGGCCATACGGACGAGGACCTCCGCCGCGCGGTGGGGACTGCCCTGGGAATCAACCCAACCGACCTCCTCTCCCATCGGATCCACCGGCAAGGAGTGGACGCCCGACATTCAAGGCAAATCTATTTGGTTTATTCCCTGGACGTGGAGGTGGCGGAGGAGGGGGGTGTTCTCGCCCAAAAGCGTTCCCACGTGACTTCGGTCGTCGACGCGCCTTACTCTTTTTCCAGGTCTTCCTTCCGATTTCCTCAGCGGCCGGTGATCGTTGGCACGGGCCCGGCTGGAATGTTCGCCGGCCTTTTGTTGGCGCGCGCGGGAGCGCGACCCCTTTTTCTGGAACGGGGCCAACCCTTGGAGGTGCGCGTCCAGGACGTCGAGGGGTTTCTGTTCGGCGGCCATTTAAAAACCGAATCGAACATCCAGTTCGGGGAGGGCGGTGCGGGCACGTTTTCCGATGGGAAGTTAAACACGTCCATCAGCGACCCGCGCTGTCGTTGGGTTTTGGAACAATGGGTCGCCACGGGCGCGCCTCCGGATATTCTTTACAAAGCCAAACCCCACGTGGGCACGGACCGGATTCGCGAAACGGTGAAAAGAATGCGGCGCGACATCCAGGACCTAGGAGGGGAATTCCGATTCGCGACCCAAGTGACAGAGCTGTTGATCAAAGAGGGGCGGGTGGCCGGGCTGGAAGTGAACGGAGGTGAGGTGATTGAATGCGACACGGTGGTGTTGGCCATTGGCAACGCCGCCCGCGACACCTTCGAGATGTTGCACCGGAGCGGTATATTTCTGGAAGCCAAAGCGTTTTCGATTGGGGCGCGGATCGAACATCCCCGGACGTGGGTGGATCGGGGCCTCTACGGCGGGTTTGCCGGACACCCCCAGTTGGGGGCGGCCGATTACAAAATGGCTTACCATGGCGCCAATGGTTACAGTGCCTACACGTTCTGTATGTGCCCGGGAGGGGTCGTTGTCCCCGGAGCCTCCGAGCTGGGCGGCGTCGTCACCAACGGAATGAGCGAATACGCCCGCTGTGAACCCAACAGCAATAGCGCATTGATGGTGGGCGTCTCTCCGAAGGATTTCGGCAGTGACCATCCCTTGGCCGGAGTGACTTTTCAGCGAGAGTGGGAACGCAAGGCTTTTGCGGTGGGCGGTGGGGGGTTCAAAGCCCCCGTTCAGAGAGTGGAAGATTTCATGGCCCGTCGACCGTCCACCCGTTTGGGGGCGGTGTCCCCCTCTTACCTCCCCGGCGTCACACCGGCCAATTTGTGGGAGTGCCTACCGGAATTCGTTTGTCACGGGATCAAAGCGGCTTTGAAAGATTTCAGCCAGCGCATGAAAGATTTCGCGCATCCCGATGCTTTGTTGACCGGCGTAGAAACCCGCAGTTCCTCTCCCGTTCGCATTCGGAGGGACAACTCTTTTCAAACCAACATTCGCGGCCTCTATCCCGCCGGGGAAGGCGCGGGATACGCCGGAGGCATCATGTCCTCAGCGGTCGACGGACTCCGTGTCGGTGAAACCCTATTAAGGATGGCCGGTGTTTCCACGGCGGAGAAGGTTCTCTTCTCTCCAAAAAAACCAGGATGACGAGACAATGCGCGAACGTTTTTCAAGGTTTAAAGTAAAGGAATTAAAGGACGGTTTCTGGATATCAAGTTATTAAGTTGGAGGGATTCCTTCCGGGACTCAGGTTTGAGTTTGGAAAAACGCGAGTCCTCGGGTTTTGCTTCAGCCTGTATCCCACACCCTTCCCATGGGGCGCCGACCCTGTGAAATCTCGATCAACTTGATATCCGAGCAGCCCCTTTTGATCTTATTCGGTCAAGAAACCCCTGTAACAGAGCTGTCGATCGTTTGTCGTTTAGTATGACTATCAACTTATTTCAGCAGGGATCTCTCACCGTTTTCTCTCATCTTTAAGCGTGCCGAAATAAACACAAAATTCAGCATTTATTTCGTCTGTTTCAGTAGTTTTTTGTAAAAATTTACAATTTTGTTACAGGTTCTTAAGGGAATCTTCTCCCTTTCGGGTTTATAATGAGCTCATGTGGGGAACAAATTCAGATCCTGCAGTTGCTAAATCCGGCTCAAGGGGAAGGGCTACATGTCAATAAAATCCGTTCTCTCTACAATTTTTAGTGGAATTTATTTCATCACAAATGTTTCGGCTCTTCACGCAACGGAATCTAATTTTTGGGCCGAGCGCCGTCGCGGCATTCAGAATAAATCGGGCGGTCCCGTGCTTGTTGCGGGTTTGTCATCGGCACAATCCACTTTAGGGGCAAACTTTTTACAGCAGTTTCCCTCGATTGATCGTCATCCCATCGCGCCCTTATTGAGTGCCACTGTCACAAAATCCTTGCCCCAAAATTTTTCAAACAAAAATACTCCCTTGCTCCAGGCGCTCTCCACTCCGTATGGGAGTATCCGGAAAATCATCGTTCCCTCCTCCGCGCAAACGCTCCATCCTCGCACCGTGGTCCACATTCAAGATGTGCACCAAAACGCCGTTGCACAGAAAAATATCGGCCAAGTGGTTCAATCCCTGGTGGATCACGATAGAATCGGTCTCGTGGCATTGGAAGGAGCTTTTAAACCAATCAACCTCTCTGGTTTCCGGTCCTTCACCCGGCAAGACGTGTTAAAAAGATGGGCGGACTATCTCCTTCGCACCAACAGGATTTCTGGCCCCATTTATTCGGCGCTGACGGGCTCCAAGACGTTCCCGAATATTGTTGGTATAGACGACCCCGCGCACTATAACGCCAATGTAGAGGCCTATCGTTCGTCCGAACCTCGCATGAAGGAGTTAAAGGAAAAATCGCCGCTCTTCAAATAGAGTTAAATAAAAATAAGGCAAAGCTTTTTAACCCAGCGCTCTTGGCCTTGGACCGTTCGGTTCAATCTTACGTCGCTGGTCAGACCGGTTTGGGGGTACATTTCAAAATCATGGCTGAACAGGTTCCTGTCAACACGCTAACCCAAGGCACCATGGATTTTCTTCAGGCCATTGCGATGGAGTCTGCCATTAACTGGCAAAAGGTCGAGGAAGATCGCACGCAGTTGGTTGAACAACTCGTGCAAAAGTTGGACAAAAAGCAAACGGACGTTCTGATCCAATGGAGCGTTGCTTACCGCACCGGGCATTTCCGTTACGCCGAGTTCTACAAATCTTTAAAAGACCTGTGCGAAAACAACGGTCTCCCTTTGTCGCGCTTTCCCTCCATGGACGAATACATTCGGTATGTGCTCTTGGCTGACGGGATCGATCCGGAACAACTGTTGACGGACATGACCATGTTGGGAAAATCCGCCTACGTCCACCTCATCAAAACCCCTGAGGAAAAACAAATCGTAGAGCGTTCCAACGCTTTGATGTTAACCGGCAAGCTGGTGGATTTCTCTTTGACTCCAACGGAATACGAAGAATACACCAAAACCTCCATCCCTGATTTCCCCAAAGATGAACTCTTGATGTTCGAGGATTTTTATAAACAAGCACACGCCCGAGATCAAGCCATGACAGACAACCTGGTAAAGTCAATGACCGATCATAAAACCGACACGGCTGTCCTGGTCACGGGAGGCTTTCATAGTCCCGGAATGGCTGAAAAACTAGAACGCGCTGGGTTCACCGTCATTTCTTTCACCCCTAAAATAGAAAAGATCGATACATCCAAAGGTTCCGCCTACTTAAGCGTTTTTACGCAAGAAAAAACACCCCTCGAGAAAATGTTTAAAGGAGAGAAACTTTTCCTGGCGCAAAATCCCACCGGCGGTTTGAATTCGGCTCCCGCTGAACTCTCTGCCGGGGTTGCCGTCGCAAACGTAAAAAATGGTTCAAGACTTTCCGAAATTGAGCAGGACGTCCAACGTGTCGTGGCGGAACTCTCCCGGCTCGGCCTTAGTCCAGTGGACCTCCGCGCTCCGAAAGTCGACATTCAGGAAAGCGGGGATAATTTGCTCGTCACTGTGGAGATCACTCAAGACGGTAATACCCGTCAGGTCCGGTACACCGTAACTTTCGACAAAGAGGGAGCGTATTATAAAGTGGACGCTGCCGAAGTATTGGGGATTCGTGGTGAGGTTGTTGAATTTGCCCGAGAAATCGCGCCCACCAGTGCCGAGGATATGGTCGCGCGCGTTAATAATTTATTTGACTTGGGGCACTCTGAGGCCATCGCAGAAACCCCAATCCTGAGCGGACTTCCCGGGATGGCGCTGGCTGAAATTCTTTGGGTATTAAACCTCCATCAAAGAAGGAATATCGATCGGACGGATCTGGCCGCCCGCATTGTAAAACTCGAACTATTGCGGCAAATCAGCCTTGTGGCGGAGGCGGGCCGCTGGGTCGTCAATGCGACGGCCGCTCAAGCGTTGTTAGGTTCAAAATCCTCGGAAGTTACTGAACTCTCCCAAACGGAAGGAGGAATGGGTAGCGAAATCTCCAAAGCGGTCGCGCATTACGTCCTCAACCATAATCTTAATGGAACAGATCGCCTCGGCATGCTAAATCTTGGTTATCGACCAGGGGTTTTTCGATCACTGAATCAGTCATATTACCGGAATTTTATTTTGAAACCCTTTCTTAAAGATTTGCTTAAGCGCGATCCTACAGCGGAAGAAATCGAAACTGTATTGAAAGAGGCCCTTCGTCGTGAAACAAACCCGGTTAATATTTTAAAGGAAATTCATTCTTACCCCGATTTTCCGCAATGGGTCCAAGGCATGTCTTTGCGCCATGATCTAATCCTGCTTAGAGGTTTTGCCATAGGAATCGAGTCCGGTGTCCAGGTTTTTCAGTCCAATGAGGAACGTCAGCAGATAATAGCCGCTTTGGAGCATGTCGGTCCCCCACGGGTGGGTGACCCCGACAAAAGAAGGCAAAGTTATTCTGATTTGGGTTTTGACGAACAGGCTCGTGTGTTATTTGAGTTTGAAATCCTCCCGACAGTGAAAAGGTTTGTGGATAAGCATAACGAAAAGGAGGCACCCCAAGAAGTTAAGTCACTTCCCCACGAAGTCCCCGTCCCCCCGGGAAAACCATCCTTCCTATCCGATGATGATTTCCTTGCCCAGCACCCCATTTATGACGCTGGAATACTGAGGGATTTCAAGAAAGCCACTGAAGGACAAACGATTGGTGTCCTTAACGAGAAAGTTCGCGAGCAAGCGGCACGTACAGGGAAACAAATTCACGCTGTTATGGCGAGGCTGACCCCTGGCGCAATCGGATTGGGTCGCATCTATCGGCTTCAAAAAATGATTTTTGAAAAGACGGGAAAATTACTCAGCCTTGAAGAAATCATGCGTATGCCTATTGCCCAGCTTCTTCTTCAGATAGGACACGCACTGCCAGTGGAGGAGCTTGAAGACGGCAATCAGGCACGCCCGGTGGATAATAATTTTGATTTTACTGACGAGATTGGTGAAGACCAACTTCGCGTGGTTTCCATTAATGAGGGGCGCCTTCTTGACATCGATGGTGTGCAAGACGGTGATCTTGGGGTCATTGGGGATGTCCAAGGAAACTTCGATGAAACATTGCAGACCCTGGTAAAAACGGGTTTCGTTGATGCGAATGGCAACTGGATCGCCGGAAACAAGGTTTTGGTGTTTGCCGGGGATTTGATCGATGGTGGAGATAAACCTTGGGAGGTCCTGTCATTCCTTTATAACCTTTCACGCCAGGCGGAACAAAGCGGTGGTCGTGTGGTCGTTGTGCGGGGGAACCACGAAGATCTTATGCTTGGGGCACTTGCGGGGGATTCTCGGCGTAAAGAGATTTGGTTGAGGAATCACGGGGACAATACACTCCGAGCCTTGCTTGGAAATGAGCAGCTTGATACGGCCACATTAGCGGACATGCCCTCTGAAAAACTGATGGCGGAGTTACGGAGTCAACATTCCGATTTTGATGAAGTGCTTTCCTGGATGAATTCGTTCCCCTATGCCGTCCGAATCAGCAAAGAAATTTTGGTGGTACACGCTTCTCCCGATCCTGGCGCCAACCAATTTGAAGATATGGGAAAAACGGAAAGCAGCCGTTTACGCATGATGTGGGACCGAAAATGGACACAAAAAGGGAAAAGTTATATTGCGAATTTGCCTCGAAGGAAAGCAGATTGGAGGGTTAATTTTATTGTTTACGGGCATTCGATGGAAAAGCAAGTTAACGACGAGTATGCGCAAGGGAGGATTGATTTAATGAAGACGGGTGTTTTCAACGTCAATGTTCTTCCTCGCAAAGCCCCCAAGGGTGGCGCTCAGGGAGTACTCCTTTTTAAATTTAAAGCTGGAAAAGTCATTGGTTCACAAGCTCGTTATGGATCAAATGGGTTTGATCTAAATACTGTCAAGTTCCCGACAGACGCCAAGCCCGTTCGTAACACATGGTTTAGTTCGAGTGTTGTGGGTTATGGATTTTTCGTAATTGTTGCTGGGCTTTTGTTAACTTTTTTTGGAGTTGATCTGGAAACACTTTCTTCTCCTTTAAAGTCGCTTCTGCTCATAGCGGCTGTCCCCCTGTCTATGGTCACCACATCGACGTTGGGAGTCGCCGCGTTATTCGAATTGTCTGCGCGCCGAAAAGATCCGAAAGTTTGGGCGAAAAAGCACGGTGTTCAAGAAGGGTCTGCTCAATACAATACCTACATGGAGTCTGCGGAAAGTATTGCCGCGGCAGGCCGCGCGGCGGCCGCTGCTGGAAAAAGTGTAACCTGGGCGGAAATCAAGGAACAGAGCCGTCTTAACATCCAATATTTGATGGGTCTTTTTAAACGCCAGGGACAGCCTGCCCAAGGTCCAACGGCTGAGGAGACCCCCACCGTTGTTTCGACGATTCTGGAAACAATGCCTGATGCGAAAAAAGGGACATTTTCGGCCGCCGACGTTTTTGGGGCCATCACAAACACGGGTTCCAATCTTCAGGGGATGGCGAAAAATGCGGTCCAGGGCATGTCCGAACAAACGCGAAGAAGAGTTTCACATCAATCGGGCGCTTTGAGTTGGCTTATGGAAGTTTCGCAAATAGACACAAATGCTGTGGCCCTGCTCCCACTCCCTTCGACTCTAATGGGACGTGGGGACCTGGATCAAATTGTTGACAATGCTCTTGCGATGCACAAAAAAGCTGTCTTTTACGTTGAGGCGGGTGTGAATGTCCCTGGTGCGTTCATGCGGTATATCGAGTCGAAAGATGATCGCGTGGAGCTTATTCGTCTTTCCGCCGGAGTAAAATTGTTTGACAACCAAGCACTGATGATGGTCGTCCTCGAGCAAAACGCCCCCCATAACGCGCCAAACGTTCAGCCTTATCTCCCTGACGAATACACGGCGAATGCCACTGGCGTCAAGGACGAAAAACGATTCGGAGATAAGTCTGTTCTCCCCATGAGCCTTGTTCTCATGTTCAAACGAATGATTGAATTAGCCAATTTCATCGCCACTCAGGCCTAAGACTCTTATCAAATACTATCCTCTCTCGGAGAATGAGGGGAGATTGAGAGATGTCTAGATACGCACCTCGCCCCTTCCTTCGATTTAATCGAACCCAATGACTATGAATGAGTATTTGCCTTTCCTATTCCCCGTCTTTTCCAATCCAGAATTCCTACCCCCCCCAGTGCCCGCCTTCTCATCGGTCTATGCGGCTTCTCACGGAGTCACAAACCGGTTAAACGACAACCGCCCCAAGAAGGTTGTGACGGAAGACGGCACGCTCACCGAATTCGGCTAAGACCATGAAGGCCAAAAGGTTGAACCCGGATTTTGCAATAGGACACGGCATTCGATGAAGAATCCGGGACTTTTTCTTCCTCAAAACGCTCAACCGTAGACTTCGCTACGCTTTCGCGTTTTTCGTCGAAAAAGCCGCCGGCTTCTTCATCTCGGTGCTCGCGCCTATTGCAAAGTCCGGGTTGAACAAAGTGTCTATGCCCCCGGGCTACTCGAACCTTTTCCTTTCCATCTGGACCGTACGCCATTGCAAGACCTGACCCCCATTTTTTATTAGCCCCGTGATGCACCCTCGAAACACTTGAGCGGCCAAAAACGAAAATCATGGAAAAAATAAACGCCGCCACCGAGAGTTCTACCAAACTCAAACATCGTGCCTTGTTTAGGAGCATCGTTCTTGCGCTCCTACGCCTGAGGGGACTTAGGGTTTGCCGGGGGGGAGTGCCAAGGGGATCAATCGTCTCGAATTCAATGCCTCTTTAGGAAATTGTCTCACGCCCCCCCGCCGCATGAGCGGAGGGAGGGAACAACGACTTTCGGGTGCCGTTAGAAGATCTTGCCGTCGTTCAGTTCTTTCAGGAAGCGGGGGAGGGGCAGGATTTCCACGGGGCCGAAGCGGTAGGAGCGGTCGCCGAGATAAATGCCGAGGGCGCGGCGGACGCGGACTGATTTTTGTGCCGCCATATCCAAGAGGGCCCGGTGCCAGGATCGTTCCCATCGAGAGGCGTGTTTGAGTTCGATGAGGACAATGTCCGGCGGGGTTTCGGTCGTCCGCTTGCGAGTTTCAATAACGAAATCAATTTCGACCCCAGCGGGGGTTCGGTAGTAGGCCAGGGGGCGAAACTTTTTTTGAGTTTCGTTGTGCACGCGCAGTTCGTGGAAGATCAGTGTTTCGAGCGCTCGGCCTTTCCAAAAACCGTCCACCGGGTCGCTGAGCAGGCCGGCGGCGCCGCGGGCGACGCCAGGGTCGAACCAGTAAAATTTCGGGTGGGACCCTTCACGAACTTTCGCCAGAGGGCGGTAGGCCGGAAGAAAGTGCCCGAGCAGAGTGTCTTGAAGGATGGAAAAATAATGGTCAACGCTGGCACGGGGGACGCCGGCCTGGGAGGCGATGTTGGAGGCGTTCACGATCTGGCCGTTTAAGAGGCCCGCGATTTCCAGGAATCTCAAAAAAGGCAGAACATTCCGGACCAAGCCTTCCTCCTTGATCTCCTCTCTGATGTAGGTTTGGACGTAGGCGCGGAGAAGGTCGGGACCTTCGCGGGCGGAAAGGCTCACCAGGGGCAACGTCCCCCATTGGATCGCCTGGGCGACGTTAAACCGCTCCCCCAGTTCTGCGGCGGTGAAGGATTCCATCGAAAGCGTGAGCGCTCTCCCGCCCAGAAGGTCGGCCCCTCCCCGTTTCAGTTTTCGGGCCGATGAACCGCAAAGGACGAACCGCCAAGGTCCTAACTCCATCAGTCGATGCACTTCCGTCAAGAGGGCCGGGATTTTTTGAACCTCGTCAAGAATCACCCAGGGATGGCGCCCCCGCGCTCCGGCGGCGATCAGGGCTTCCAGCCGGTGCGGTTCCCGCGTCAGTTCCATGGCCGCCTCCGCGTCGAGGAGGTCCAACCGAAACGCTTGCGGAAATGATTTTTTCAACCACGTGCTCTTGCCCGTCGCCCGCGGTCCGAACAGAAAGAAAGACCGCGCGGGAGGGCGGAGGCTTCGGATAAAGACGTTTTGGTTCATGAGTATATCTTGTAACTTATGTTGTAAAAAAGCAATGCTTTTTTACAACACGTTGCACAAAGAATAGGGGGACGTTTTCAATTTGTCAAGTTATTGACATGAAAGAAGAGCTGTTACTGTCTGCCGGCATGCCACGACAGAAAAGGTTGAATATTCCTGGGACAAAATTCCATGTGATCGGTCGGGGGATCGAGCGGCGGAGCATTTGTTCCAAAATAGATATAAATCGATTCTTGACGGGGGAGGATTGAGGAGAAGTGTCGGCGGATGGGAAGGGGTCCGCGCATTGAAAATGGATGAAGATGTATGGCAAATCGATGCCCGGATTCTCGGTGACGGAGGATTTGTGTCGGAAGTTCAAGTTGCCTCGGAAGAAAAGCTGAGTTTAAAAGAGCGATTGAAAGGCGAATGCCACACACTTCGTTGTCTGGCCCAAATTGCTCGAACGCGGCCGATCCTGGCTCACTGGGAATGGCGATTGAATGCGGTCTGATCAGGAAGAGCCGTATGAATCGAGAGATTCACGTTCGGATCTGTGAGGCCTGGGGGGTAAGCCCCCAGGCTACTCGACCCTTAGCTTACGGGGAAATCTTGAACAAACTGTTTAATCTCATCCCTCACTCGGCGGTAATGGGACAGCGCCTCCTCTTCGGTCTTTGCTTCAGCGGTCAGCTTGGGCGGGTCTTCAAACCCGGCGCGGATGACTTTCGTTTTTCCGGGAAATCGGGGGCAATGTTCGTTGGCGTGGCCGCAGACTGTGACGACGATGTCGAAAGGGATGTCTTTTAATTCGTTGACGTTTTTCGAACGGTGTTCGGAGATATCCACCCCCGCCTCCGCCATCACCTTGACGGCGAGAGGGTTCAATCCGTGCGTCTCGATTCCCGCAGAGAAAGCTTCCAAAACGTCGCCTTTCAACGCGCGCGTCCACCCCTCGGCCATCTGGCTCCGGCAGGAGTTTCCCGTGCAGAGGAAAAGGATTTTGGTTTTTCGTGCGCTCATAATCCACCCCGAACGTCCGAAGCGCCATGGATCCTCCCGCCCCCATCCGCACACGTGCCCTTTTCAGCCAACAGCATCACCCCGGTCACGACCCCTCTGCCCAATTGTCGTATCAACATCCACTCTCCTGGTTTCGACCTACACCCCTTCATGACCTCCCCGCCTCCGCTGTTATGATCCTAGAAGTGTTTTAAGTTCTTCCAGGGCGGGTACGCGTCCCGAGACCTTCACTACTCCGTCCACCGCCAACGCCGGGGTGGACATGACGCCGAAGTTGATGATCTTTTCGATGTTGGTCACCTTTTCCAAGGTGTATTCAATCCCCATCGCCTGGGCGGCTTGTTCTGCCGCTTCCGTCAACTTCTTGCACTTTGGGCATCCGGTGCCCAATACTTGAATTTTCTTCATTGGAGCCTCCTAAAAAAAGAACCCATACAGCCATCCTGTGACCGTTGATAACATAATCACGATGGAGACAAACACGGCTGTCTTTTTCGTTCCCATGATTTGCCGCAGAACCAACATACTGGGGAGGGAAAGCGCCGGACCCGCCAGGAGGAGCGACAGAGCCGGACCTTTACCCATGCCGCTTCCCATGAGACCTTGCAGGATGGGCACTTCGGTCAATGTGGCGAAATACATGAACGCCGCCACCACAGACGAAATGAAGTTGGCGAAAAGCCCGTTGCCACCCACCAGGGAACTCACCCACGACGAGGGGATGTACCCCTCATGCCCCGGCCGACCCAACAAAAATCCGGCGGCCAAGACGCCGACCAGGAGAAGCGGCGTCACCTGTTTGGTGAAGTCCCAAGAGGCGGCAAACCAGTCGCCCAATTCGCCGTCAGAAGTGGCGGTCGAAAGGCCGAGCCCGACAACGCCAACCCCGAACGCCAGAACAGGGATGGACGGAAACAAGGCCCACGCCCCCACGGTTGCCAGCGCCATGACGATGAACTTCATCCATTTCAGCTGAAACCACCACACAAGTCCCAAGCCCAACCCCAGGGGCACTCAGCGCCGTGATCACCCACTTGTAAGCGTAAACGGCTCCGAAAAACCCTCCCTCCCCTTTCGGTGCTCCCCAATTCGCGAACACCAGAACGGCCACCATTGCTCCGAACGTCGCCGCCGTCTGCCACAAGGGCCGCGTCGCCACAGGTTCAGGCAGGACGGCTTGCGCCGCCGCCCGGTCGGATTCCTCTTTCCGAAAGAAAAAATGCATGGCCAGCCCCGCCACGAGGCTGAAAACAACCGCCCCGATGGTGCGGGCCAAGCCCATTTCCAAACCCAACACGCGGGCCGTCAAAACGATGGCCAGCACGTTGATGGCCGGTCCCGAGTAAAGGAAGGCCACCGCCGGACCCAACCCCGCGCCGCGCTTGTAGATGCCGCCGAAAAGCGGCAACACCGTGCAGGAACAAACGGCCAGTATGGTGCCCGACACCGACGCCACGCCGTAGGCCATCGCGGGATGGGCCTTGGTCCCTAAATATTTCATCACCGCGGCCTGGCTGATAAACACTGAAATGGCCCCGGCGATGAAGAAGGCGGGGAGGAGGCACAAAACGACATGCTCCCGCGCGTACCACTTCACCAAATGGAACCCTTCCATCACGGCCCCGTCAAAACGCGTCGACCCCACCGGCAGGAAGGTTGCGGCCAGAAACGCCGCGCCCAGCCACCCCAGGAACTTGATTTCTTTTTTCCATTCCATGATGCTTTACCTCCCCTCGGTTTGTGTAAAGTATTTTTTTCGGAAATAGAGGGACACGTTCACTAGCCCGATCAACACCGGAACTTCCACCAGGGGACCCACGACGGCCGCCAAAGCCGCGCCGGAGTTGATGCCGAACACCGCCACGGCCACGGCGATGGCCAGTTCGAAGTTGTTGCTGGCCGCCGTGAAGGAGAGCGTCGCGGACTTCTTGTAATTCGCTCCGATCTTCCAACTCATCCAGAAACTCACCAGGAACATGACCAGGAAGTAAATGAGCAGGGGCACGGCGATTCTCAATACATCCAGGGGAATCCGGACGATCATCTTTCCTTTAAGGCTGAACATCACGACGATGGTGAACAGAAGCGCGATGAGCGTCAGAGGGCTGATTTTGGGGATGAACGTCTTTTCATACCATTCTTTCCCCTTCGTTTTCAGGCCGACGACCCGGGTCAGCAGGCCCGCCAGGAACGGGATTCCCAAGTAGATGAAGACGCTTTGGGCAATCTGCCCCATGCTGATCTTCACAAGGCTCCCCCTTCAACCCGATCATCGGGGGCAGGACGGTGATGAACAGGTAGGCGAAGGCGCTGTAAAAGAGGACCTGGAACACGCTGTTGAATGCCACGAGTCCTGCGGCGTATTCGGTGTCCCCCTCTGCCAAGTCGTTCCAGACGATCACCATGGCGATGCATCGCGCTAGTCCGATCAGGATGAGGCCCACCATGTATTCCGGGTACCCGCGCAAGAACACGACCGCCAGGACAAACATCAGCACGGGGCCCACGATCCAGTTTTGAACCAAAGACAGCCCCAAAACTTTCCAATCCCGGAAATCATCCCCCAACTCCTCGTATTTCACCTTTGCTAACGGCGGATACATCATGAGGATCAGCCCCGCCGCGATGGGGAGGTTTGTTGTCCCCACTTGAAACAAGTTGATGAACTTCTCGGTCCCTTGAAAAAAATATCCCAGACCAACCCCAAGCCCCATCGCCAGGAATATCCAGAGGGTCAGGTATCTATCCAAGAAAGAAAGTTTTTTTACAATGCCATCGCGATCCACCATCACAAAAACCTCTCTTATAAGTATGTATGTGAACGCATATAAGAAGACAAAAAAATTAACAGGTCACAACAGGGTCACCCGGCCTACGGGTGGAAGGGCCGCGAATCCCCCGCAAATCCTCTTGAATCAAAGGGCTTTGGTCCCAAAGCGAGCGCAAGCAAACGAGGGTTTCTTTTATGACGCTGGGAAGGGTCGGAGCGATTTCGTAGTGAATCCAAGTTCCTTCTCGCCAATCGCGGACAAGGCCTGCTTTCTTGAGGATTCCCAAATGACGGGAAACTTTGTATTGGGGTATTTTTAGGGCGCGCATCATTTCACACACGCAGAGTTCCCGTTCCAAGAGAAGACGCAAGAGCCGAAGCCGTAACGGTTCGTTGAGTGCCCCGTGGAAGGAGGAAAGGTCTTTTATCCCTATATGCCCCATGTGGCATATATTAATCTGATTCCACATCGATGTCAAGAGGTGGACGGCAGACGGGACGTTGCCAATTAATGATTCTGCTCCAAAACCCTCAAAAACAGCCACGTTGATCTAATAAATCGATGTGGGATTCTGTTTGAGTTTTTCCGTCGGAAAGAGGGGGTTTTGCAGCAGAATCAAATATAAAGTTAATGAATTGAAGCGATTTATTCCGAGCGTGTTATTTGGATTTCCAGCGGGGGGCAAAGCGGATCAGGTAGGTGAAAAAGCGGGCCAGGATTTTGTTAGTCCCGTGGGCGACCATGCTTTCATAGGAGGCGCGTTGGAATTCTTTTAGGTCTTGGCCTTCGTAACACAATTTCCCGTTCTTAAAACAATAACTGCAATACCGATCCAACTCCCGTTGGCCTGGATCCTTACTGAACGGCATCAGGCAAGATTCGCAGGAATTTTTCATTTTTAAAATGGCGGAAGGGGAGGGATTTGCCCCTCCGGAAAAGGGCTTACCCACACCCGGCCCTCTTCCTCCGGGCGGCCTTTTCCCTGACGGGCCCGCGCGGCGGGACCTTTTCCTCCCATAAGGTCGGCGGGAAAAGGCGTTCAAAGCCCTCCTGAATTCAAATGGCGGGGTTTTTAAATTTTGAAAAACTCCGTATCCCCATTTCTTTCCCGAATCTATCTCATTCATATTGGACGCATTATCATCTAACAGGCGACTACTATACCCGACCGACACGGTTGACCCTGTAGCATAGGCTTCCGACCTCGCTAGTGGAAGTGCCGCGTGGGAGCGGCCGGCCCATGTGGTTCTGTGGTGCCCCTTTATCGTTCCGAACGGATCGACGAACGTGATAAAGTTTTTTCCTTCTCCCGTCCGTGGGAGAAGGTGTCCCGAAGGGACGGATGAGGGGCGGTTTTTCGTTGGCAATCCCCTCTCCCGCTGGCGGGAGAGGGCCAGGGAGAGGGTGGGCGCGTTTCACCTCACCCCACCGGGGGCGGCCCGATCGCAGAGCTCCCGGCACCGGGGCGGCAGAGCCGCTGATGCGAGGCCGGGAGCGGGGCATTTTTTTAGCTTCAATTTGTGCCGCTATGCGCGTGTTACTAGCGGCGCGCCTCTGTTCTCTCCGCGTTCCCACACATCACAGCACGGGACAAGACAGAGACATGCTCGGCCCTTCGGGCCTCGCTGATCGGCGGGTCGATTCGGATCGCTTCGCCAGTTGCCGGAGACCGGCTCTTCCACGCGCCGGGGAAAACAGAAGCCACCACGGAAGAAAGGACGCAGCGGCGGTTCGGGCCGGGAAGGAAGACGGGGACGCGGCTGAATCGCTGGACGGGAAGGAAAGGAACCGCCCCGCTTGCGGCGGGAAAAGACGGCCGCGCGGCCAGGCCGCCCCAAGGCGGCGGCCAGCGCGCTCGTTTGACGCTGACGGTTGATTCGTCTACCTGGAAGAGAACGGCGACCGCTCGGGCGGCCCGCCACAAGAACACGCGGCGGCCCATCCTCGCCCGCTGTGCTGACGGTTGATTCGTCGCCCTGAGAAGATATGTTTCCCGCTCCGGTTTGCGGGAAACCCCGCGCTGGACGAACGCCCGTCGCGGCGCATTAAACGCGCCGCAACTCCTGCCCTCGATTCCGACGTTTCCAGCCCCGGTCCATCGGAGTGCCGCGCGGCCATTTTGGCCGCGCCCTGGCTCCGGTGGAATCGTTCCCCCGCCGGACCAGTTCCGCCCATTGCTTCGGTCGGGGAACGGAAACCGCTGACGGTTATTTCGTCGCTCGCGGGAGATATGTTTCCCGCTCCGGTTTGCGGGAAACCCCGCGCTGGACGAACGCCCGTCGCGGCGCATTAAACGCGCCGCAACTCCTGCCTCCGGTTCTGACGTTTCCAGCTCCGGTCCACCGGAAAAGCCGCGCGGCCTTTTTGGCCGCGCCCCGCTGGGCTCCGGTGGAATCGTTCCTGCCGGACCAGTTCCGCCCATTGCTTCGGTCGGGGAACGGAAACCCGCTGACGGTTATTTCGTCGCTCGCTGGAGATATGTTTCCGGCTCCGGTTTGCGGGAAACCTCGCTCCGGACGAACGCTCGTCGCGGCGCATTAAACGCGCCGCAACTCTTGCCTCCGATTCCGACGTTTCCAGCTCCGGTCCACGGGAAAAGCCGCGCGGCCTTTTTGGCCGCGCCCCGCTTGGCTCCGGTTGATTCGTTCCCGCCGGAGCGATTCCGCCCCTTGCTCCGGTTGGGGAAGGGAAACCCGCTGACGGTTATTTCGTCCGTCGCGGGAGATGTGTTTCCCGCTCCGTTTTGCGGGAAATCACCACGCCGGACGAACGCCCGTCGCGGCGCCTGGTTTCCGGACTAGCGTCCTCCAACCATTTCCTCGCCTCCCACGGCTCGGTCATTAAACGCGCCGCAACTCCTGCCTCCGATTCCGACGTTTCCCGCTCCGGTCACACGGAGAAGCCGCGCGGCCTCCGGCCGCGCCCCGCTTCCGCCCCGGCCCCGCAGGGGCTCCCCCTCCCGGCCCGCCGGTCTCCTATGGGCTTCGCCCTTTCTTCGCGCGCGCAAACCAAAATCAAGTGGAGGACGTCGGGCCGGGAGGTGAACTCAGTCCCCGAAGGGGACTGAGCGGGCGGAATTCGCCCGAACGGGCACATATCCTCCGGGGTATACAGATAAAGGCCAAAGCAAATCCCGGCACCATCTCTTAAATGCACGGACGAGTTGGGGCACGTTCACTTGCGCCCCAATTTGTCCGCAAAAATAGGCAAAGCAAATCCAAAAGTGCCAATGCCGCGGCCGATAAGGCTGGCCGCCCCGCTACGTCAACAGCCAATAGGAACCGTCGCTCTGCTCCGGAAATATAACGGCGGCCTGGACGTGGCCCCTCCCCCCCACGGTTCTTGCTTTCTTTTATTTTCGGTTTGATAACGTTTTTGGTGCTTTCGATTGTCTCTGCTTCGTGTCCGACGGCCGTGGCCAGGCCCCTGCACAAGGGCAGGGGCGGGGGCGGGGCCACAGGCCGCCGCCCGTACAACCCCCCCTCCCCATTTCAAGGGCAAAACCATGAAAAACTGCCTAACCGGGCGCCGAACAACACGGCTCGCCCGGAGCGCGGAGAGACCCGAGCCAACCGGGCGCCGAAGGGCGCGGCTCGCCCAGAGCGCGAGCGGGACGCCCGCCCTCAATGGCGCCGAAACCCACGGCTTGCCCACTCCGCGCCCAGTGGGCCGCCACAAAAAAAAAGCGCTGGCGGATATTTCTCCAGCGCTTTTGAAGATTCTCTGTTAAAAGAAGGGGGGGGGAGAACTCAATAAACCCGGGCCAGCCCTCGATCGAGTAATTCTTGGTTCAACCATCGTCCGTCAGGGTAAACCCGCCCCCACTCCATTCGCTCATCCAGGCTGTAAAACACATGGCCCACAAACCGCCCGTGCAAATCTTCTTTACTCGTCCGGATCACAATTTTTTGAGCCTTAGCCAATTGATCGCGAACGTAGGCTAAAGCCTCTTCCCCACCATCTTCTTTCAATGGGGGCGTGTCCACGTCTGCTAGCCGAATTCGCTGACCAATCCACACATCAAACCCAAGGTCGAGCCGCACTTATGTGACCAGTTTCGTTATGTGACGTGTTCTGCTCAAACAAAGAGAATTCTCTCGCTCGAACGTTTATATTCAAGATAGAAACGGTTTGAATGGCGTCGCATCATCTTGTCCCAATCCATTTGATCTTTTTTCTGATCATACAGCCATTTAAAGTTCTCCACAAGAGCTTGCCCTGTCTCCGGGATGAACGGGATCCCGACTCCCGCTGTTAAGCGGAGCCCTTCCCAGGAAATAATCCGGGTCGCCATATATTTCCCTTATCAATCGTCAAATTCATCCCTTGATCGATTATGATCGTCTCACCGCTTCTCAGCTGATCCCGTAATCGCACGCGGAAGCCAGCCCCTTGCCCACAACCTCGTAAAGGAAAACACCGGCGCCCGGTGGCTCGTTAAGTATTTCTCTCCTCCTCTGGAAAAATCCCCCGTTTCCCCCGTCACACACCGCCTCAATCCATCGTTTCTCCGGCCAGGGGATGTCGGGATCGCCCGGTCGAAGATGAAATCCATATTCTCTTCCCCATCTGACGACAAGGATCTCCTGTCTTTCGACAAAAGCCTCAAATCTTCCGCCGCCTGCAATATCAACCCCTCAGGCAGACAATCCACGATCCGCATCATCAGGTCAATGCCCCTCTTCCGCACATCCCTGTAGTGTTTCAACGGGCGATCGAATACCTCCCTCAACGGGCCAAAAATCCCATCAGGACGCCTCCCCAAACTTCGATACCGCCGACTCAAGCTTCGTCAGGAAATTCGGATGGATGTTCCATTGCCCCCTGCGAGGGGTGGACGTTCAAGGTCTTTGATTCACACGAACCACGCCTTCCACCGTGGTAAAGTACGGGCCATGTCTCTCGACCAACAGATTAAAAGATACCAGAAAGCCTTCCAGGAGGACAGGCTCTCCAAGCCTGTGCGTTGCCGGTCTTGCGGACGGGAGGGAACCCTTCACTGGCATGCCGTCTACAGACGATCCCTCATCACCTTCAACGATCCCGTTGTCATCCCCGTTCGCAGAGTCCTCTGCTCGGTCTGCCGCAAAACCTTCACCATACTGCCGGAATTCGTCCTCAAGTTCCACCGCTACGCCAAGGCCGTCGTCGACCTCGCCCTACAAAAGCGGAATTCCCTTTCACGACGCCGTCGCCGACTTCCCTCATGGACCGTTGCCACCGTTGCGTCGCCGTCTTCACGCTCCATCTCTGGCGCCGCCGGTTCCAAACCTCCTGACGTCGGCGAAAACCGGCCCTCCTTCGTTCGACATCGGCCTCGTTCACCGGCGGGACCGTTCCCTCAGCCAATAAACGGCCGGATCACCCAAACCTATCCTGTCACCCGCCTCTTTCCCTTCCTCCGAACACTCTTCGGTCGCGCCAATACCCAAATATCCACCGACCTCTCCGATCCCGTGGAACCCAGATCCCACAATCCCGTTGATTCCGGCCGCCGCCCTCCCCTTGCTACCGTTCCCCCATGAACGCCCGTCATCTTTTGGACCGCCTCGAACGCCGTTGGCCGCCTTCTTTGATCCGCTACCGCCAGTGCGTCCGGGTCTTCCTGAAATGGCTCTTCCTTCGCGGCGTCCCTTTAGGCTCTCTTTCCATTGAACACGTTCGCGATTTCTCGCCGCTCACCGCGCCGTCGGCGCGCTCCCTTCCACCCTCCACTTCCGACAACTTCAGCCTTCGCCATTTTTTCCGGTGGGGCCGCCGTCAACATCTTTGGCCCATTGTCCCACTTGAAAACTCCGCTTGGCGCCACGCCGCCCGCCGCTCGCCACGCCCCACTCCTTTCCGCCGTTATTTCTCAGAACTCGACGCACTCCTCCGATACCAATCCCTTCCGGATTCCCGTCTCCTCAACGATTACTCCGCTGACCTTCGTAAAAACGGCTTCGGCTACCGCCAAATCAAGTTCATCCTCGCCAACATCGCAACCTTCCTCGAATTCCTCCTCCGTCGGCATAAGCGCACCACCGACGCCTCCGCCGCGACGTCGACTCCTTTTCCATCACGCCCCCTACAACCTCGCCAACGATCACGGCAAAGCCAGGGTCACCTACGTCCTCCGTTTCCTCGCCTTCGCCAATCCCGACCGCGCCGACGAATTCCGCATCCCTCCGCGCTATCCGCCCAAACCGGATCCCTTCGGTTCCTCGGCCGCGACTTCCTCGATTTCTGCCGCCTCCATCGAGGGCTCCGCCCCTCCACGTGTCGCACCCATCGCGATATCCTCATCTCTTTCGATTCTTTCCTCACTCACCGGGGAATCACCAACCTCCGTCGCCTTTCCCCCAACGATATCGAGGCCTTCTTCCTCGCACGCTCCCTCCGTTTGCGCCCTCTTCTCAAATGCCCGTTCTCGGCGCCCTCCGCAGCTTCTTCCGTTTCCTTCACCTGAAATCCCACTTGGCCGTCAACTGGGCACCACGCCTCCCATCCCCAGCATCTTCAGCGCCAATCGCCGCCCAAAGTCCCTCCCCTGGCCTCAGGTCGAGCAATTCCTCGCCTCCATCGACCGCTCCTCGCCCCTTGGCAAACGCGACTACGCCATGGCCCTCCTCATGGCCACCCTCGGTATCCGTTCCCAGGAACTCCCAAACCTCCGCACCCAGGACGTGGACCTCCCCAACCTCCGCCTCTATCTCCAAAGACGCAAGGACGACAAACCCGATGTCCTCCCGCTCTCCCAATCCCTCGCCCACGCCCTCCGCGATTACCTCGCCGTCCGCCCGAAGGGACTCTTCGACGACCTCTTCCTCTCCGTCCGCCCCCCCCGTCAAACCCCCTCGGCTTCTACGCCCGCGACGCCGTCGCCTTTCGCCTCGCCAAACACTTCCACCGCCACCGCTCCATGCGCGTCTATTTCCTCCGTCACTCCTTCGCCAAACATCTCCTCGACAACGGCGCCCTCTTCCGAAAAATCGGCGACCTCTTGGGCCACCAATCCCTTTCCTCCACACTCATCTACACCCGCGCCGATGTCCGCCGCCTCCGCGACGTCGCCGACAACTACGCCGCATTCTCCCTCGCCCTCCGGCATGAAAGATGGGTGACCCCCGTGCCGGAATCTCCCATCCCCTTCAATTTCCACTGCCCAGGCCTCGCCCCCTCCCCGAACGCTCCCTCACCCTCCGTCGCCGCCTCGGTTATTCCGTCGACAACAAAGCCCTCATCTACGTCTACCGCGAACTCGATGCCTTCTTCTCCTTCTACGGTCTCTCCAAACCCTCCGACATCGACGAACCCCACGCCTTCCGCTGGATGTTCGCCATCCCTTCCCAGTCCGCCACAACCAAAAATATCCGCCTCCAGCGCCTCCGCTCCTTCTGCGCTACCTCGTTCAAATCGGCCTCCTCAAGGAGGATCCCCTCCCGCCGCATCCCCTTCCTCCGCCAAAACCTTACCCGAAACCCCACCTCTATTCCCTCCAGGAACTCGGCGCCATGCTCCACGTCGCCCACAGATGGACCTCACGCCACAACCACCATTTCCCAGGCCTCGTCATGGCCGCCTTCATCCACCTCGTCTACGCCTCAGGTCTCCGCCTCGGCGAGGCCCTCAACCTCAAACTCAAAGACTTCGACCCCCGACGAAAATACCCTCGCCCTCTGGAACACCAAGTTCCACAAGGAGCGCCTTGTCCCTCTTTCCCAGGACTCCGCCGACCGACTCTCCCATTTCCTTTTCCGCCGTTCCCTCCGTTACCCCAACCAATGCCGTCCCGACGACTTCATCTTCTGCCACAAAACGGCCAATACAGCCGCGTCGGCATGTTCTATCTCTTCCGCAACCTCCTCCGCGAAGCCGGCTCGCCCAAAAACACGGGCCCCGCATCCACGACCTCCGCCACACCTTCGCCGTCCATCGCCTCTACAAGTGGTACCAGGACGGCGCAGACCCCTTGAACAAACTCCCAGACCTCTCCACCTTCATGGGCCACGCCTGTTTCGAAAATACCCAGGTCTACCTCACCATCACCAAGGACCTCCTCCGCGAGGGCGACAAACGCTTCCAGGCCCTCGCCGAGGACACCGCTAAAAACAGATCCCGCTCCTCCCAGGCTCCCCTCATGAAATCCGACTTGGCCGGACATCTTAAAACGTTCTTCTTCTCCTATCTCCGCCAGCACCGCGGCGTTAGCCCTCTCACCCTCAAATCCTATGCCGACACCTTCCGCCTCCTCCTCCGTTTCCTCGCCGCACGCCACCGCTCCTCGCGCCCTTTCACCGTTAAAGACCTTCAGGTCAAATCCCTCCTCGCTTTCCTTCAATATCTTGAAGACAAACACGCCGGGCGATCCAACAGCCCCTTCTCCCGCAACCTTCGCCTCGCCGCCATCCAGTCCTTCTTCAGGATACCTTCGCCTCTTCGAGCCCGCCTTCGAGCCCCTCGCCAGACGGGTCCTCAATATCCCCAGAAAACGAACCCACAAGAATTTCCCCGAATTCCTCACCCGCCATGAGCTTGAGGCCGTTCTCTCCCAATCGACCTCGACGCCCCGACGGCGTCCGCGATCTCTCCATCCTCCTCTTCCTTTACAACACAGGTGCGCGCGCCCAGGAAACCGCCGGCGCCCAAATCTCTTGGTTCGACTTCCCGAACCGATTCGTCACCATCACCGGCAAGGGCGACAAGTCCCGCTCCACCCCACTTTGGCCCTCCACCGTCCAGTTCCTCAGACGTTATCTCGACCACCACCGCCGACCCCCCGCTCCTCAAGCCGCCGCCTCCTTCTTCATCAATCAACGCGGGGGACCCTTGACCCGTTTCGGCGTCCGCTCCCTCGTCAAAAAATACGTCCACCGCGCCGCCATAAAGTGCCCTTCCCTCGCAAAACGGAAAATCTCCACGCACTCTTTCCGGCATACTACCGCCGTCCATCTCTTGAAGGCCAGGGTCGACCTCAACGTCATCAAAGACTGGCTCGGCCACGCTTCCGTCAAGTCCACCAAGCGCTATCTCCACACCGACGCCGATGACAAACAGCGTACCCTCGAACGTTTCGGCCCGCCCGATTATGTGGTGAGCTCCCTCGCCCCCGAAGAGGACGACGGGCCGGACCTCCTTTTGGGTTGGTTGAAGGATTTGTAGACGGAAAACCACCGCACCGCCCGATTCCTGGGGCGGGACTTTTATGTGCTCAACTGGATTGTTATGTGGCCAGTCGCATATTCAAGGAGAAAAACTCCAGTTTCCTTACGACGGAGAAAACGACGGGCCAAAACTCTGGCCACATAACCGCACGAGCAAAGTATCCCCGTCAGCAACTCGGCGAACTTCAGCCCGGTAGATGAATGGTTCCCCACCTGGCCGCTTTAATTGTTTCGGGGGTTTACTGGGTCCTTTTGTTGGGTCTTCCCCGAAGTGGTCTGCTTGAATCGCCTTCACCAGTTCGTCCCGAGTCCATTTCTTTTCAATGGCCGTTGTCTCGTAAAACTGGCGGGCTTCGTCATTTTTGACCGTCAATAATTCGCGCATGTGCGACCATGTTAATGGAGTGTTTTTGGTGACGCCCTTGGGATAATACTGGTGGAAAAGAACGCATCGCACCAGAGTTGTTCGGTCGGCGTGGAGTTCGTTTGCCAGTCGTTCCATGACGGATTCCCCATAACCGGAGTTTTCCGTCAATCGTTCCCGCGCGATCCTTTCCCCACATCCCCAATATGTCCGCATCAATTCAAAGTTTGCCGACGCTTGCGCCCGCGCCCGCCCAGCGTCAATGATCTTTCGAAGGTCAAAGACCAGTTTGTCGAATGATGGGCCACTTAGGACCATTTCCTTGGTCATACGGTTTCCCCCATGCCTCCTATGTATGGCGAATCAATCATTGCCCATTCCCTCGCGCTCAGGTGGGTACGCAATAACCGGTGGCGCAAAGTTAGGCCTTAGGTGCGAGAAAATAGATTGGTTGAAGGGGAAAAAGTCTTTTCCCAAGCTCGTCCAGTTTGGCGTAGTTTTCAACCCAAAGATCGAAAAGCTTTTCCAAATTCACAAGAGTCACTTTACGCGTTTCCTGCGATCGTGCCAGATCTTCGGCGTCCCGCGTAAATCCGCCTGTGTTAATAAATAGACCAACGTCGTCATTGCCGAGTAAAGACATGAAGGCTCGAACACCATCCACAGACACTGTTTTGTCGAGCCGTTTAACCTGAACTTTTATTCGAGGAGACTTTGTCCCCAGCGGGTCAGTGTGGGCGATCACATCCACGCCACCATCTTTTCCCGGAGGGGCCACCCAGGTCACATGATATCCCATGGCTTTGAGAAGTGCCGAGGCCATGTCTTGCAAGGCATACGGATTAACGGATTTCAAATGCTCTTCAATTTCCACCCAGGCCTGTTCCTCAGCAAGTTCAAAGGTTATTGCTGCTACTTTGGTTTCGTCTGTCCCAGTTTCTTCTTCACTTGAGGGCTCTTGGTTTTTCCACTCATTGTAGAGTCGGACGGCCTCTCGTTGGAAAGCTTCCGGGTCTTGGAAATTCCGGAGAGCCGACCGACCTTCCTCGGTCAAAGTCCAAATTCCCTTTGATTTATTCAACCAACCAGCCTTAACCGCGGCGATGGTGGCAAACCGGGCAATCTTTTCGAATCGTTTCAAACCGGACTTTTCAAAATGGCCCATTTCGTAGGGGGTCGGTGGAACCTCTTTTTCAAGCAACCCCAGAGCATCTTTCGCGCGCATCCCGTCGGCATGGTCCCCAAGAATCTTAAAAATGGCTCGGACCATCTCCCCAAGCCGTTTTTGCGTAATATTTGCCATATGCACTCCTTTTGTAATTATCGTCGTTTTAAAATTAGTTCAAGCCCCTCCCGCGCCTTCGCGGACACGGTTTTATCGACCGACAAAGATTCCAAATATCCTCGAAACAAATCCGCCGAAACCTGGTCGGCCGCGCCTTCAATGGCGGCGGCGAGAGTCAACATTTTTTTCCAATCGTCGCCGTTACCCACCATTCGGCGTAGGGCTTGAACTTGCCCGTCCAAGCGGGCGAGACGCGCCTGTAAGGTCGTTTGATCGTTTGTGGTTATTGTAACGGTACCTCGTTTTTGCATTTTCCCCATGCCGTTATTTCCCCTCTGTGTTCTGGAAAATCCCAATAAAACAAAACCTTTGGGTTGATGAATCCTACAAAATCCAAGCTTGATCATGCCCGGTAAGGGGGGGAGGATTCTCAGCGCACATGCGATCGTGGCTGTGGGCTACGACGACGGCCAGGGGCGAATCGTCGTCAGGATTTGTGGGGGATGGAGGGCTACTTTCACATCCCCTACGGCTATCTCGTCAGCGATGTCTTATCCGCCGATTTCTGGACAAACCGGCTGGTTGAGGTCTTTTGACGAGATTCCATTATTTGTTGCGTTTCGTCGGTAATTTTGAGAAGCTTTGTCCAGGTAATTGAAAGAGTTTTTCGTCGGTTTTAGGAGGCCCCTGTTGTGTTCCCAATTCATCGTTGATATAACTGGCATACAATTGGCCCGAACGTTAAAAGCCTCCGGTGGGAATGACATCCCTGCCCGTTCTCGCGTGGTCCCGCGCCGCCCGGCTCCCGTGATTGTCCGGCAAGCCTTCGAACGAGTATTGAAGGAAATGCTATTCGGGCTCGTCCCCGCTTGGAGCCCAACTCCCACCGTCAAATTCGCCACGCACAACGCCCGTTTAATGTCCGCCGATAAAAAGACGGGCCGCGAATTGCCCATTTATGAAAAGCCCACCTGGCGAGAGGCCTTCCGCCTCCGTCATTGCCTCGTGCCCATGACGGGGTTTATCGAGCCCATTTACCGGGGAGAACTTGCGGGAATATGGTGGTCTTTCGGCCCAACGAGCAGAACGTTTTCGCGGCGGCCGGCATTTGGGAGGAATGGACGTCAAAGACGACGGGGGAAGCTGTGTCCACTTTCACCGTCTTAACAGATGACCCCGTCCCCGACGTGGAGCGTCTTGGCCACGACCGCACACCGGTATTTTTGTCGGAGGAAGATTTCGACCATTGGCTCCTCGCCGAGTCGGCCCAGCCCCAAGAAATGCTCAATTTTCTCCGATCCCGCCATGCCAAATGGGGTTGGTCAGCTACGATCGACCGCCCTCTCGCCCCTGGCTGGGAAAAGCGTGCATAGGGGCTCCCAAAAGCTTTTGACCAAATCCCCAATTCCTAGGAGGCAAAAATGTCCAGCGGCGGTTTCCTTGTTAAATTCAACAACCAGGATGTTGTCCGTTGCTACAACGTGTCTTTCAATCATGACCTCTGGGAATACACCATCAACGACAAAGAAACAAAACCCTTCCCCAATGACCTAAAAGAAATCAAAGTCATTATTGAAAAGGAACCGGACCGTTAAAGCACAAAAAATATTTATAGGCTTAGCCGCTCTGGGGTTGTTCATTTGATTTTCGGCAAAGGAATGGTAGAATAGCCCCGTCGTTAAATTGATTTTTACCGCGAGGCTCCGATGCGCCTAGCTCCCTCTTCTTTCCCTTTTCGCAGTGTCTTAACAAAATCCCTCTCCGTGGCCCTATGCGTGGCCCTCTCCGGTCTGGAAGCCGGGCCTGCTTTCGCCCGGAACAACGACGATTATCAGAATAATGCCTACAGCAGTAACTACGGCCCCCGGGGAGGATATTCGGCCTCTAACTTTGAACTACAGATGCAACAGGCCCGGGCCAGGATGCAAAGCTTTGTTGCGCCACCCGTGCAAAACTTTGACTCTTTTCGATATGTGGCTCCCAAACTGAACCTAACCTACCAGCCCACAATTCGATTTCAATATTCTCTCCAGGCCAAAACTCCTGATATCAACACTAAAGCGGCCGTCAAGCTGGACACAATTGCCTCCGTCCAAAAACCAACCTTTGTTCAGGCTGTTGGCGCAGTGTTCAAGGGGATGGGAGCGGCCATTACATCGGCATTTAAGAAGATCGGGGATGGGATCGTAAGCCTCGCCCATAAGATTTTTGGGCCCAACCAGAAACAGGAAGTGCCTGTAACGCCCCAGTCCCAGGATTTGATGGGATCTTTCAAGAACCTCAAAGAGATCGCCCCGGGGCTCTTGCAAACCCAAAACGGGAAAACCACCGCCCTCGGTCAAACCTGGGAACCAGGATCGACATTTAAGGCGGAGGGCAAAAATCTTCGTTTGGTCGAAGGAACCGCCTACGCGCCAAACTTCGGGGGAATCACACGGGCTGACGGCGCGGACTTCCCCGTCCGTTTCGCCAACGACGCCGGGAAAGTCAAACCTATTGGGCTAGACTTCAACCTCATGGCCAAAGAAACGCCGTTAAAGATCCAAGCCCCATTGAACATCGAAGGGTTCGGGAAGATTTCAACTGGAGATATGACGTTTAAGGGGGCCATCGAAACCCCCGAAGGAACAGTAGGGAAATTTCAATTCAAAGGGGCGCAAGTCCAGTTGGACAGCGCTATGGCAGGTGCACTGGATATGTCAGGGCCGGCCAGCCTTGCTCATGCGATGTTCATGGTCAAAGCGGCCGTGATGGAGTTAAATAGCGCCGTGGTTGAAAAGGGGGATAAACGGGTCTTTGTCAGCCGAACCCAAGCCCCCCTCGAAATCAGTGGGCTTGAGCAAGGCGTCAACGCGCTGGACGGGAAGAGTGCCGCCAACTTTTCCAAGATATCAACCATCGAGCGGGACCTAACTGCCCGAAGCAGTGCGGTCAGCCAGTTCTTCAAAAACACCTCTCAGCAGACCGGTTTGGAAGCCACGCTCAACTTTGAATTCAAAGACGACTTCAAAAATCTTACAACGGAAGCCGGAAATATCCGCCAATCCACACTGGACTTGAGCCAATCCCTAGAAAACGAATCCTACGACGGAGCAAAGGATTCCCTCCAAAATCTCCAACAAAGGCAGGAAACCCTAACCCAAAAGGCGGAGGGCCTGGAAGCCCAAGCGGAGCCCTTCCGCGAACTTCAAAGAGGCATGCGCGGCGTCACCAACGAACTGGTGGCCATGCTCCCCAATATCAACGCGGACCGCCTCAAAACGGAAGCCCCGGTCTCCGACCAGGAATTGACCTACCGAGCCACGAAATATTTCCCTGAAGCAAAAGCCCTAGTATGCCAACAAACGGATAAAGCCCTGGAAGGGATAAAAGGCCTGGTAAATGTGGAGGCCATGACTCCGGAGCAAGGCGCGAACCTGGGCGCCCAGATGATGGCCATGAGAGACAAAATCCTCGCCGCAGTTCCCAACGACACGCTCTATGACCAAAAGCGCGCCGTGGCGGACCCCCTTCAAAAGACCTACGACACCGGCAAAAATCTGGTCAATCGCGGGGCGGACGCCGCCTTTTTCGGCTGGATGGGAAAAGTGGCCGAAACACACCCCACCATCGGCCTGGTTGTGGGAACAGTTGGGTTGAGGGCCGCCCAGACGGCCGACGTGGCCAACAAAGCGGTGGGAACCGCCGGTCTGGTTTATTTCGGTGTAACGGCGTCGATCACCACAGCGGCCGCGCTCGGGACCGCCTACGTAGCAAAGAACGTGCTGGAATACGTGGGGGTAAACAAAGAAGCCTCAACCGCCTACGCCGCGGTAGCGAGCATCCTTGTCGCGGCCAAGGTCGGGAATAATGCGATTATTAAGGCTAAAGAAGGGCAGATCGCAGAAACTGTTTCCGGTATATCCAGAGTGGCTTGGAACGGGATAAAATCCATTTTTAAACAAGGGGTGGAGCCCGTAATGAACGAACAGGGAAGTATTCTTGTCCCTGGGAAATCAAAAATTTCGACAATTAGCCAAACCACGGGGGGAATTCAAACTCCATATGGATTGGCCATGCAGGAAAAAACAACTCCGGCACTTAGCGCGCTTTCCGACGTGAGAAATGGGGCGAAACTTTACCGTTTGGGCGCCACTGGCAAACAGCAAATCCAAGAAGCGCAGTTTTGGTCCCTTAAGAATCCTCTCTTTGTTAAAGATTACGCAGGGAAGATGGGTTTGCCACAGAACAATTCTCCAACCAATGACATTTTTGTTACTCAGGCAACGCTCAAGTCGGGAGCTCCGGTGGTTACACGCCGAGCCCCAGGGATTGGTGGAAACAGCGGTGGAGAAATTGAGGTGGTTGTTAACCCTGGGGATGTAATTGTTGAGTGGTTTCACCTCGTTGATAAAAAAGGCCGACCGTGAAAATAAACAACAACAAGGACCTGAAATTATTCCTTGATAAATTATCGCACCAATTGGCTGACGGCGGCGAAAACGAAAGTGCAAGCTTGTTGAGTGATGCCTCGCAGAATTACATAGGCTCGTCGTCGGAATTCTTGGGGGAAGCACGAATTGCTTTATCGAAGATTCTCTCAAAAAATAGTAGTGGTCTAACCGAAAACGATAAAAATGATCTGCGAGGAGTCATCCAATCAATTGATATTGCCTTCCGGAAATCCAACGGTTTGATCTAGAGGTGTCTAAAAATGGAAGAAATTTGGTCCGACGACAGGTTAGTTGATTTATTGAGACGGTCCTCTTTAATCGCTATTGGTAATCGCTTTTAAAAGACAGAAAATACCCCGCCTGTAACGCGAGCTTTGGGAGAAGACCGATGCATATCCAACACGTCGAGATTGGCAATTTTCGAAAGCTCCAGGCCGTTCGTATCGACTTCTCGGAACGTACGACGATCTTCGTTGGTGCGAATAACAGCGGCAAGACATCCGCGATGGTCGCACTCCGCCGATTTCTACTCAATCAGCCAGACTTCTCAGTCAACGACTTCACTCTCACGCACTGGGGAAAGCTCGATAGTGACGCGAATGCGTGGGAAATGCAGCCGCCGGACGAAGAGCCCAAACCAATTGATTGGGGTGAGGTGTTGCCCTTTTTAGATGTTTGGCTGAACGTGCCGCCCACCGAGTTACACTACGTCCAAAAACTCCTGCCGACACTCGACTGGAATGGGGCGAGCATTGGTGTTCGACTGCGTTATGAACCCAAGGACGTGCAGGCTCTGAGACAGGAATTCTTGACCGCAAAACGTGCTGCTTCAGAGGTCATGGGCCAGGCCGATGCCAGCGAGCTCAAAGGTTCGGAACCCGTAACAGACCGTGATTCGTTCGCTTTATGGCCGCGCTCGATAATGGACTTTCTCTCGCGTCGCCTGCGGTCGACCTTTGAAGTGAAGGCGTATCTGCTCGATCCGGCCAAACTCGTTTCCCCGAAAAATGGGAAAGCGAATCCGCAGTCATTGGCATCGGAGAGCGAGGCAATTAAGGGAGATCCGTTCAAGGGGCTCATCCGCATTGACGAGATCGTCGCGCAACGCGGGTTCGGCTTTGCCCCACTCACCGATTCACGCGGTGATGACAAAGATGAAGAGCGCGGCCATCACCGTAGCTCAAAATTGTCAGGCCAACTTCGTTCCTATTACACGCAACATCTCGATCCTTTTGATAACCCAGAGGCTAAGGATATTGAGGCTCTGCAGGCTCTTCATTCGGCACAGTCCGCATTCGGGCAGCGTCTTGCTACTGGTTTTTCGGATGCGTTAAAGGAGCTTGAGAAGATCGGTTATCCTGGCGTCACCGATCCAAAACTAACCATCAGGACCAGCATCAAACCGATCGATGGGCTGAACCATTCGTCAGCGGTCCAGTATGAGGTGCCAACACACCTTCCCGACAAGCAGGTCGCACACCATCTCCCTGAGGACTCAAACGGTCTCGGCTATCAGAACCTTGTTTCAATCGTCTTCGCTCTAATGAGCTTCCGTGACAAGTGGATGAGAGTGGGAAAAGCAGGTAGGACAACTACCGTCGATGAAGGGCTGGTTCCGCCTTTACATCTTGTTCTCATTGAGGAACCGGAGGCGCATCTACATGCCCAGGTGCAACAGGTCTTCATCAATCAAGCCTACGCCGTTCTTCGCAATAACGAAAAATTGAAGGATTCAAAATCCCTCAGGACTCAGCTTGTCGTCAGCACGCATTCAAGTTATCTCGCGCATGAGGCCGATTTTGCATCTCTCCGTTACTTCCGGAGGCTCCCTGCACCAGCTGTTGCGGGGGCAGTTCCCATCTCTTCCGTGGCCAACTTGTCGGAAGTGTTCGGCGACGTGGACCAGACTGAAAGCTTCGTGAGACGCTATCTCAAGGCAACTCACTGCGATCTCTTCTTTGCTGACGGTGCTATTCTCGTTGAAGGCCCAGCGGAGCGAATTCTCGTCCCCCACCTGGTTAGCACGCGCAGTGAATATGAATACTTGAGACGCCGCTACATCACATGGTTGGAGATCGGCGGTAGCCATGCTCATCGTCTCAGGTCGTTACTGGTCCACCTTGGTCTGAATACGCTCATCATCACGGACATTGATGCGAGGGATTTAAACGGAAAGTCTGCAATTCCAAAGCGCGGCGAGGGGCTCCTGACGCGCAACGAAACTCTGAAGACATGGATTCCCAAGGAAGGTTCACTCGATGCGCTACTCGATATGAAGGGCAACGATATCCTTTCGAGTGATCCTAGCGGATATGCTATCCGGGTTGCTTATCAGCAACCGATCAAGGTGAAGTTTAAGTCAGCTGAGCCTGCGGAGGCCCTCGCGAACACCTTCGAAGATGCCTTGGTGTACGAAAATGCCGATCTCTTTATCAACCTTGATGGTGCAGGCCTGATTGCGAAATTTCGCCATGCCCTGAATGGTTCTGCAGACCTGTCCGCACTGGCCCAAGAAGTGTTCAAAGCACTTGCGGGTGGTGGGAAAGCGGAGTTTGCCCTCGACCTCCTCTTCAGTAACAAAGATGAAAATCTGAAGCTCCCCACCTACATTCACGACGGCCTTCTTTGGCTGGCGCAACAATTGAAGCGCAAGGAAGAGGACATAGTTGGGGATGCGGGGGAAGTTACTGCGTGATCGATTCCCAACCGGTCAAGACGGATGAGGACATTGATGGTCATGTCGACGCCGAGATCGCCGCATGCTTGAATCTCACATCACCGCATAGTTTCTTTCTGTTTGCTGGCGCAGGTTCTGGCAAGACGCGTTCACTGGTCACTGCTCTCAAGCACATTCAAAAGACCTTTTACGAATCATTGAAGTTGAAGGGACAGAAGGTCGGCGTCATTACCTTCACGAACGCAGCTAGCGATGAGATAAAGCGTCGCTTACTCTTCGACCCGTTGATTGATGTCCGGACTATCCACAGCTTCGCCTGGTCGCTCATCGAAGGGCTTAACCACGACATTCGAGAATGGCTACGCATTGAACTTACTGCTGACGTCAGGGAGTTGCAGACCGAAGAGGAGAAAGGTCGCAAGGGCAATAAAGCTTCCGCGATACGACTCAGGAAGATTGAATTGAAGACCCTCCGGCTTCAGAATTTGAACAACATCTCTCATTTTGTGTATAGCCCGACAGGTGACAATCGTGGCCGTGACTCTCTCAGCCATTCCGAGGTCCTCCGACTAACTTCTCACTTCCTCTCGAAGAAGCCCACAATGCAGGCCATCCTTACCGGGCGGTATCCAATCCTCCTCATCGACGAGAGTCAGGATACAAACAGGCATATTGTTGATGCTCTCTTTGAAGTGCAGGCGACGCATAAAAGCAGTTTCGTCCTTGGACTATTCGGTGACATGATGCAACGTATCTATAACGACGGGAAAGATGGTCTCGACCAGAACCTCCCTGAAGACTGGGCAACACCCGGAAAGGAACTCAACTTTCGTTGCCCGAGGCGTGTCGTAACTCTAATCAACAAGGTCCGGAGCGCGGCGGACGGACAACAGCAAAAACCGCGCTCCAATGCCGTGGACGGCTTTGTTCGTTTGTTCATATTTCCGACCGGCGTGACTGACAAGCCTATGATAGAGCAGGCGGTTGCTCGTCAAATGGCACAGATCACCGGCGATGAGGGATGGGCTAATCCCAATGAAATCAAGACGTTGACGCTAGAGCACCGGATGGCGGCTTCGCGCATGGGCTTTCTTGATATGTTTGTCCCGCTCTATCAGGTTGATAGCTGGCGAACGAGCTTTCTTGAAGGGTCGCTTCCCGTCGCGCGCTTCTTCACCGAGGACGTTCTCCCGCTCGTGAATGCCAAGAAAGGCGAGGACCGTTTTGCAATTGCCCGTATTGCGAAGGCACTTTCGCCGTTGTTGACGCCTGAGGCGCTCCGCGCGGCAGAAGACCAGGCAGCACAACTTCAGAAAGTTATTACAGCGATTGATCAACTAATGACGCTTTGGAAGGACGGAGCTGACCCGTCGCTTTTGAAAATTCTTCGATGCATCGCACAAAGCAAACTGCTTGAGATCCCAGAGAGCCTAAAAGCCAACGCCTTCCCTGATGAGAGCTTTGGCAGGCCCGATCAGGCAACGGAAGCCCAGGAGGATCATCAGAGCGACCGCGCCGAGGCAATCGACAAATTCCTAAATGCTCCGTTTTCACAGGTTGAGCCATTTGCGGCCTATCTCTCCGGCGAGGCTCACTTTGACACTCATCAGGGCGTAAAGGGGCTTGAGTTTGACCGCGTGATGGTAATCATGGATGACGAGGAGGCCAGGGGCTTTCTCTTTAAGTATGAAGACCTCTTCGGCGGTAGATCCTCTGGCCAAAAAACCGTTGAATCGACGCGGCGCCTCTTCTACGTGACGTGCAGTCGAGCGAAGCGGAGTCTAGCTCTTGTTGCCTATGCGGGTGCACCGGAACGTGTGAGGGATTTCGTGATTCAGGAGGGTTGGTTCAATGATGACGAGATCATTACATCGATATGACATAATGTTGTTGCTTTCATTAATATTACTAAAGTCTCCAGGGCTTGCCCGCAGTTCTAAACAGCTCGACCATCGGTTTCTGAACCGTATCGCCAGGAAAGGAAACATTGACCGCTAATGAAAAACCATTCTGAAATCGCCGAGTTTCTCTGGAAAATTGCCGACCTTATTAAAGACGATTACGAGGCCAAAGATTACGAGGATGTTATCCTCCCCTTCACGCTCTTGCGCCGTCTCGATTGCGTGCTTGAGCCTACCCGCGAGGCGGTTCGCAAGGCCGCCGCGAAATACAAGAAGATACCAGACCAAACCCGCGACGCGCTTCTTAAGAAGGCCTCGGGCCAGCCGTTCTACAACACTTCGGAATATTCACTCATCGGGCTACTGAAATTCCCGAACGACATTGGCGCGAATTTCTCCGCCTATCTCGCCGGGTTCTCGGCCAACGTGAAGGACATCCTGTTGAACTTCTCCGGCGGGGAGGAAAAGGGGCTCTCGCCCATTTACGAAACGCTCCTCCGCAAACGCCTCCTCTTCAAAGTCACCCAAGGCTTCGCCGAGGCCGATCTCTCGCCCGCCACTGTGGACAACCACGGCATGGGCACAATTTTTGAATATCTCATCCGTAAGTTTAAAGAGGCAAGCAATGAAGCCGCCGGGCAGTTCTACACGCCCCGCGACATCATCCGCCTGATGGTCAAACTTGTGTTCGAGCCGGACCGCGCCAAGCTGGCCAAGGAAAAGCTCATTGCCATTTACGACCCCGCGTGCGGCACGGGAGGGATGCTCACCATCGCCAAGGAATACCTCCTCGGCGCGGTCAACCCCAGCCTCGACGTTTATCTCTACGGCCAAGAGATCAACGAAAAAACCTACGCCGTGGCCAAGGCCGACATGCTGATGAAGGGCGAAGACCCGGAGAACATTAAACGCGAGAACACCCTCAGCCACGACCTCCTGCCCGGCAAACAGTTCAACTACATGCTCTCCAATCCGCCCTTCGGGAAGGACTGGAAAAACATCCGCGAGGAAATCGAGGCCGAACACGCCCGCGGTTCGGCGGGCCGCTACGGGCCCGGCCTGCCTGACGTAGGCGACGGCGCGATGTTGTTCCTCCTGCACAAAATAAGCAAGATGGCCCCTCAGGGTTCCAAGATTGCCATCATTTTTAACGGTTCGCCCCTGTTCAATGGCGATGCCGGCAGTGGGCCGAGCAACATCCGCAAATACATCCTGGAAAACGACTGGCTCGATGCCATCGTGGCCATGCCCAACGACCTGTTCTACAACACCGGCATCGCCACCTACATCTGGCTCATCAATAACCGTAAACCACCAACCCGGCGCGGCAAGGTTCAGCTCATCAACGCGAGCGGGGAAGAGTTCGGCACACAACTCCGGCGCAACCTCGGCAAGAAACGCTACGAAATCAGCGAGGATCAGTCCGCCGCCATACTCGGCATCTATGAAGCGTTTTCCGAAACCAAGGTCAGCAAGATTTTCGACACCACCGATTTCGGCTACACCAAGGTCTGCGTCGAACGCCCGCTCCGCCTGCGCTACGACCTCACGCCGGAACAACGCCAGACGATCCGCCTCGATGCCACTGCGCTCAAGCTCAAAGACGACCGCGGCGACCGGTTCGCCGCCGCGCTCGATACGCTGGCGAAGCAAGCGCCGTGGAAGAGTGACGCAAAATTCTACTCCACCCTAACCAAGGCACTGACGTGGGCGCTTCCCGCCGGGCTCAAGAAGACCTGCCGCGCCCTGCTTGCCGTGCGCGATGAAAACGCCGAGATTGTGAAGGACGACGATGGCCAGCCCATGCCCGATTCCGACCTGCGCGACTTTGAGAACGTGGCGCTCAAGGAGGACATTGCCGCCTACTTCGCCCGCGAAGTCCTGCCCCATGTGCCCGATGCCTGGATGGACCGGAGCAAGGATAAGGTGGGCTACGAAATCAGTTTCACCAAATACTTCTACGAATACACCGCGCTCCGCTCCACCGCCGACATCGCCGCTGAACTGCTCAAGCTGGACGAGGAAACCGAAAACTTGCTTCGGGAGGTTGTGAAGGCATGAAGCGGCTCAAATATCTCACGGAAATAAATCCTCCGTTGCCTCATGACCAAGCGCCGGAGCCGGATGACGAAGTCTCGTTTCTCCCAATGGAACGAATTGGCGAGGAAGGAAGTCTCGACTTGTCCGAAATTCTCCCAGCAAGAAGCATTTCCAACGGCTACACGGCGATGCTCGATGGTGATGTGGTTATTGCTAAAATCACACCCTGTTTTGAGAACGGGAAAGGTGCACTTTGTTGCGGGCTTCACGGTGGCGTGGGTTTCGGAACAACCGAGTTGATTGTCCTTCGCGCAAAAAAATGGAGCGATCCTCGCTATCTCTATTGGCTGACTCGCGGCCACCATTTCCGTGATTGGGGTGAAGCCGAGATGCGGGGGTCAGCAGGACAGAGGCGTGTCACTGAAGAATTTGTCTCCAACTACCGCTCGGCCAATTTAGAGCTCGCCGACCAGCGGCAGATCGCGAGGTATCTGGACGAGGCGACGGGGAAGGTGGACCGGTTGTTGACGTTGCGGCGGCGGCAGATGGATTTGTTGCGGGACCAGAGGGCGGCGCTCATCCAGCAGGCCGTCACCCGCGGCCTCAACCCCAACGCCCCCCTCAAAGATTCCGGCCTCCCCTGGCTCGGCCAAATTCCGAAGCATTGGGAGGTGAAGCGGTTAAAGTTTTTGTGCAATGTGACAACCGGCGGAAAGGACACGATTAACGCAGAGCCCGACGGCGAATTCCCATTTTTTGTCCGTTCTCAAACGGTAGAGCGAATCAATTGCTTTTCTTTCGACGGCGAGGCTGTTTTGACCGCAGGGGACGGTGTTGGGGTCGGCAAGGTATTCCATTACTACAATGGCAAGTTGGAATTTCACCAACGCGTATACCTGCTTCACAATTTTCATCACGTTACAGGAAAGTTCTTTTTCCAGTATATGCGCTCCTTATTTCACTCAGTCGCCTTAGGTGCAGAGGCAAAGTCCACGGTTGATTCCCTTCGGATGCACATTTTTCTAAATTTTGAGTTCTGCATCCCTCCCGCTGCCGAGCAAGCAAAGATCGTTGAATGGATTGAACAGGAGGAGGCGAGATTCGAAGCTCTCCTCTCCTCTTACTCGCGCCAACTAGAACTGCTGACGGAATATCGGTCCGCATTGATTCACGAGTGCGTGACCGGCCAACGCGCTGCAGGGTGAAAGATAAACTAGGGAATACTCTTGGAGAAAAGTCCGATCGATAAAACAAATGGAAAATGAAATCCAACAAAAAATAGCTGGTTTTATCGGATTCTTTGAGGTGGAGATAAAAAAGATCTCTTCCGACGAGCATCGTCTGCATAAAAAGATCCTCTTCGTTTCTCTTCTCGACACACTTTCTCGTGTGGTATTCCCACGTGCTGGGGGTCGGGAAAGGTTTGTTGCATTTATTTCTGAATTTTCTTTGTGGGCAACCAAATGCAAGGTAAGTTTGCCACATTTATCGCAACTTCTAACTTCCGCTCCTGAGCCTGAATTTGAGAACCTGAGAATGCATGTCCAAAGGTTGTATCAACAATGGGGTAAAGGAGAAATAATTCATCTCGACCGAGATTCCGATTACGAAGAAATTGTTCGGTTTTGGCCCGGAGGCAAAAGTGGAGGGAAGCGCGTTGCAGGTGTCGGTCTAGATGCTCTCCAACATATCCATTTACTTTACACATATCGCAATAGTCTCGTTCATGAGTTCCGTGCGCCGGGCTATGGGGTAGAATTTCCGAATGATAACGAACCATTTTACATGAATACCAAATTGGTCCCTGATGAAACGGAAACCTGGGAATTGAGTTATCCAGAATCTTTCCTTAAGTTACTGGTTGAAACATGTGTTTCTCATCTGAAATTATATTTGGATAAAAACATGATTGATCCCTACACATCTTTTACGTTTGGATCTTATTGGATTTCCGAGTTAAATTAATAATCCCCTGCAATTTGTTGCAGTGGACCAAGGAGTGTTCGCTTCGTGAGTTTCGTCGCCATCTCCATCGGTCGAACATCCCGCACTTCCCTTGGCTGTTGAGCTTCGACGGTATGTTTATTCTTTGTATATGGTTTCAAATTAAGAAAATAAGCTAATGAAAAAACAATGAACTAAGCCAATCGGCGCATGAAAAATGCTTTATTTCAACATATTCCATTTGCTAACGTGCTTTGCGAATTAGAAAATAAAACCAAAGGTAAACAATGAAACCGCCCGCAGACGATAACCGATTATCTGAATCTGCCGCCGAGAGCGGCATTGTCGCGTCGTTGGCGGCCAGTCCACTTTACCGCGAACGGCTGGCCTCGGCGTTTGATTTGGCGACACTGCTGGACGTGGAGGAGTTAGCCGTGTTCGTGCAGTCCACTCAACCGAGGGAGTGGGCGAAGCTGGCGAAACAATTTCCCGGTGCGGCGCGGGAGATGCTGGCCGCACAGGTGTCGGCGCTGGTGGCCAAGCGCGGGGCGCTGGAGGTATTGCGGAACGGGGCTTCCTTCAACGGGGTAAATTTGAAACTGGTGTTCTTCAAACCGTCCGCCGGTGGCAACCCGGAACATCTGGCGCAATACGTGGGCAACCGCTTTGCCATTGTGCGGCAAATCCACTTCTCCACCAAGACCCCCGACCAATCCGTGGATATGGTCATCCTGCTTAACGGCCTGCCCATCGTCAGCATTGAGTTGAAAAATCATTTCACTGGGCAGAACGTCCAACACGCCATCGCGCAGTATCGGCGGCGCGACCCCCGCGAGGCGTTCTTCGCGCGGTGCCTCGTTCACTTTGCGGTGGACGACGATGCGGCCTACATGGCCACGCAGTTGCAGGGCAAGGAAACGCAGTTCCTACCTTTCAACCGCGACACGGAAAACCCAATCATTTACGATGGCTTCGCGTCATCCTACCTCTGGAGGGATTTTACGGACGTGGACGAGCGGAAGGAATCGGGCGTGCTCACGGCGGATTCCTTGCTGGAATTGATCCAGAATTATCTCCATTTTGAGCGCGACGAGAAGACGGGCAAAGAGAAATTTATCTTCCCGCGTTTTCATCAGTTGATGGTGGTGCGGAAACTTCTTTCCCACGCCAAGGCGAGCGGTAGCGGACACAATTATCTCGTCCAGCACAGCGCCGGTTCGGGCAAGAGCAACAGCATCGCGTGGCTCGCGCATCAACTCGCCAATCTCTGCGGTGGCGACGAGCAGCCTGTCTTCGATAGCGTGGTGGTTATTACCGACCGTCGCGTGCTGGACCGGCAGTTGCAGGACACGATAAAGCAGTTTGAAAAGATCAAAGGCACCGTGACGAAGATTGACCGCAACACGAAACAACTCGTGAAAGCGCTGGAACGCGGGGACAAAATTATCATCACCACGCTACAAAAGTTTGGTTTCGTCGGTGAACTGGCGAAGCTTCCGGGGAAGAGATTTGCCGTCATCGTGGATGAAGCGCACAGTTCACAAACCGGCGAGAGCGTGAAAGATTTGAAGCTGGTGCTGACGAGTGAGGAGCAACTCACGGCGGCGATGCAAAAGGATGATGAGGGGGTTAGCGAAGACCCGATTGAGACAGAGTTGGAGCGCATCCAGAGGGCGCGTCAAAAGCTCCCGCATTTGTCGTTCTTCGCCTTTACCGCGACGCCCAAGGACAAGACCTTGGAATTGTTCGGCACGCCGGACAAGAAGGTGAAAAAGGGTTTCCGCCCGTTCCACGAATACTCAATGCGGCAGGCCATAGCGGAGGGGTTCATCCTCGATGTGCTCACCAGTTACACAACCTACAAGACCTACTTTGAACTTGTCCAGAACGAGAAGGCCGAGGGCGAAAAACTGGTCGAGGAATTGAAGGCGCGGCGGCTATTGTTGGAATACGTGGAACAGCACTCCTTCGCCATCAAGCGCAAGGCCCATATCATCGTGGATCATTTCACCCGCAAGACGGCGCACAAAATCGGCGGACAGGCTAAGGCGATGGTGGTCACACATTCGCGCGCCCACGCGGTGCTTTACAAGCAGGCGATTGACGAGTTATTGCGCGAGCAGAATCTCCCCTTCGGTTTGCTTGTGGCGTTCAGTGGCACGGTGACAATAAACGAGCAGAAATTCACCGAGGAGAACATGAACCCGCCTGGCACGGGGGACATCGCCGAGGCGTTCAAGAACCCTGCGCAACGCCTCTTGGTGGTGGCGAACAAATTCCAGACCGGTTTTGACCAGCCGTTGTTGCATACGATGTATGTGGACAAGAAGCTGGGCGGCGTGGCGGCCGTGCAGACGTTGAGCCGGATGAACCGCACTTTCCCGCCGCTCAAGCTGGATACACTCGTGCTCGACTTCGTAAATGAGCAGGAAACGATCCAGGCCTCTTTCCAAGATTACTACCAGCTCACCGAGCTCGAAGGTGCGACTGACCCGAACAAGCTCTACAACCTGAAATACACGCTAGAACAGTTGCGCGTTTTCACGGCAGACGATGTCGATCAGTTTGCGTTGTTGTTTATCGTTCAGAAAGTTACGTCGGAGAAGTTGCAACCGTTCTTCCAGCGTATCGTGGAAACGGGCTACAGGGCCCTGGGAACGGAGCATGCCGGCAAGCCGGACCATGCGAATCTTGTGGCGGAGGCGAAGGAAAAATTCCGCAAGGAAACCGCCCGCTACGTGAAACAATACAGCTTTATCAGCCAGATCATGACCTTCACCGACCCGAAGCTCGAAAAGTTTTACCTGTTCGCCAAGCTTCTGCTCAAGCAACTCCCTTTTGAGCGGGTGACACTGCCACGCGAAGTCATGGACATGGTGGACATGGACAAATACCGGGTGCAGGAGGAACAAAACGGAAGCATCGCCCTCGCCGAGGAAGACGCGAAGCTGGACGTGACTTCAGATGACGGTCACCGGGGAAAAACAGGGGAGGACAAGGAACGGCTAAAGGTTATTGTCGAAAGGTTGAATGAGGATTACGGTGTCAGCTTCGAGGAAGCCGACCGAGTGGTGAACGCGATCAAGCAAAAACTCGAAAGCGATAAGGAGCTTCGGGCAGCCTTCAAAACCAACAGCATCGAATACCTGAAAAGACAAAAACTTCAAAACAGCATTAAGGACGCTTTCCTCAGCAACGCTGACGAGTTCTTAAGCTTCATGTCAAAAACCGAGTCGGACCCTGCATTCGGTAAATTCTTTAATTCGGAAATCTTCAAATGGTACTCCGCCTGGGCAGGAACAAAGTCACTCAAAGGCTAAGGGTATAGATTCACAATAAAGGGGTTATTTCTTGAACGATCAATATTTGGGTAACGATTTTCACAAAATCGGGAAAATGCCTCCGAGTCTCAGTGCACTTTTGATCGGTGATGGAGGCACCGCATCCGGGGTCGGTCAGCGGGAAACATCTTCTTCATCGAATTCCGGAAGGACTTACAGTCCGACTCCCATTGAAACCAGAAGTCTGGCCGAATTCGGGGACGTATTGGAGAGGCTTTCCAGCGCAGAACTCAAAGTCTTGTTTCCTGAATATGAGGCCCTTTGGATGGCCCTTATTTGGGATGTTACCGACCGAGATTTTTTGCCATGCGAGGGACAACCGAGGCCTGATTGTCCGGAAAAGCTAAGAGAGTTTGCCGAAGCCCATTACACTTTTTTTCGTAGCTTAATGATGGCTCGTGCGCTTCTTTCAACAAAACAATTGATCAATGGCCACCCGCTTGAACCCTATTATTCAAATGAAAGATTTATTTTTTTCTATTCTCAGCTCGGTCGTATTCGTGACATGGTTTGTTTGATGCTGGAAAGATTTGGTCAGGCATCCGGCCAATTGGCGGCTGGCCCTAGTTTGAGGCACCAATCGAGGGAATTTGATTCCGGAAAAATCAAAATATTTCTTAAAGACCAAGTTACTGAACAGTGTTCAAATGTTTTTGATAATTGGTGGGATGAAGTTAAAAGTTACCGGAATCTTCTTCACCAGGTCGCTAATGCTGTAAGGATCGACAGGGGGTCATTCCATATATTAAAACCCGATCTTGTCAAAGGCCGCGAAGGCGGATGGGTGAAGACATTGGATCGGTCTCGATCCGATTTTGTTGAAGTTGAGGAAGTAATGAAAAAACATTTTGACGCTATAAATAAATGGGGAAACCCGATTTGGATATATTTTGAAACAACTGTTAATAGTTGGCGAAAAGACAATACCTTTGCAGGCCGATTAAACCTTCCATCCAGCTGATCCCGAGATTTTAAATAGTTTGAACTGAAATGTTCTTCCAATATGTTTGACAGACAGGCGGAAGACCTAGTTAGTGGTTTTTTCGTTGAGCCTCGCAAAAAGAGTGGCCTAACGGCTAAACCCGGTGGTCCTGGTCGCCGAGACCTATTGGCAGACCAAGCCTGTCGCCGCCGGTTAAAAACTCCCCTGATTTGGTTGGTTTAGAAATCCTCAGGTAAGCCCCAAGGGCATGGGAGAGCAGTCCCTGCAGGAAAAGGCGGGCAAAATCCACCAAGAAGAGGTCCCCCACAAAAGTGGTTGACCCCGAAGGAGGGAAAGATGACCCGCTGATCTACTTTCCCGCGGGTGGGGAGCGTTGTTCTTTTCGGTTTTTGACGCGATAGGAGGGACCCTCGATCTTAACCACGTCAGAATGATGGACGAGCCGATCGAGGATGGCAGAAGCGACCGTATTGTCGTTGAAGATCTTGCCCCAGTCTTTGAACGGGCGGTTGGTGGTAAGAACCACAGAGCACTGTTCGTAACGGTGGGACATGACCTGGAAGAAAAGGTCGGATCCATCCTTGTCGAGCGGCAAGAAGCCCAACTCATCAATGACGAGAAGTTTCGGCGCGCTGAAACGGTTGATGGCGCGAGAAAGGGAGTGATCGGCCTTAGCGGCGGTAAGGGTGTTGACGAGGTCGGCGGCGGTGGTCCAGAGTGTTTTAATCTCTTTTTGACAGGCGGTGTAGGCCAGGGCGAGGGCGAGGTGGGTTTTGCCGACGCCGGAGGGACCAACGAGGACGAGATTGGAATTGGTGTTGATAAAATCAAGAGAGAAGGCATTGAGGACGAGCGATTTGGAAATGGCTGTGGGATGTCCCCAATCGAAAGCGTCTAATGTTTTGATGCCGGGGATTTTGGCGTCTTTCATTCGAGCACGGACAATGCGCTCATGGCGGAGAGCATCCTCGGCAGAGAGGATCCTTTCAAGGAATTCTAAATGGGAAATATTTTCAAGGGCGGCTTGCTTGGCCTGGTCCCGAAAGGATTCGGCGGTGTGAAGGAGCCGGAAGGTGGTGAGCAAGAGGGCCAAGTCGGGATCAGGGGAGGTTGGAGTCATTGGGGTCACCTGGAAAAAGGTCGTCGTAAAGAGCCAGATCCTGCTCTTCGACGGTGATTTTGGTCCATTGCGGCTTGTCTGGAAGAACGAGTGGCGGGGCGTCCGATAGTCCACGACGGGCGCGTTGTTGCAAGACGATATTTTGGATGTAGGGAGCGCCAAAAGCTTTGTGGGCGAGGGCGTGGGTGAGAGCCTGGAGCAGTTCCGTATTCCCGTAGAGGCCAACCATGTCCATTATTTTGGTGAGGTGATGGGCTATGTGGAGTTCAGCGGAGGCTAGCCCTGCGAGATAGTCCTCGGCCACAGGACCGAGGGCCAGGAAGGCGTCGGCGGTTTTGGAGGCGGCGGCCTTGCGTTTAGTGGCCAGAATTCCCTTCCGATGTTCGGGGCATTCAATGGCAAGATTTTTTTCATAGGAGCGGAGGTGTTCGGAGACGAGGTCTTGGCCATTAAAGATGCGAACGTGGTGGGGATCGGCCTTGAGGGTGAGTGGTTTTCCCGTGAGGGCGGCCGGGACAGAATAGGCGTTGGCGTCGAAAAGGACGAAGGCTTGCCGGGTGGCTTTGACGGGCCGAACAATGGAAGTGTCGTAATCGCGCGGGGGTAAGGGGCGCAGGGCGGCGTGATCTGCAGGGAATCGATCCATGGGTTTTTCGGCGGTGGTGCCATGGGTGCGGACGTTGGCGACGGTATCGCGCCAAATGTCGGCGTCCCTGGCGAGGAGTGGCCAGGATGTGATGGGTCGCCCGGCGAGGAAACTGATACGGATGTATCGGATGCCGGATTCAACTTTCCCTTTTTCCCAGCCTGCGCGAACATTGCAGGGGACGGGTTCGAAGAGGTGAGCACCGGCGAAATCCATAAAGCGTGGATGAAAGCGAATGTCCCTGCCCATGCGGGAAAGGACGACGGTTTTAAGATTATCATAGAGGATTTTCTTGGGGATCCCACCAAAAAAGCGGAAAGCATGGACGTGGCAGGCGAGGAAATCTTCGAGACTTTGGGATAGGGTGAATTCCAAGTAGATCATGCGGGAGTAGGAGAGAACCATTACAAAACAAGAGAGTTTGCGCAGGGCGGCCCCGACGCGAAGGGAGCCACAATTGGCCCAGTCCACCTGGGCCTGTTCCCCTGGCAGGGTTTCGATGCGAAGGAAAACGTCCTGGGTTTTGGGACGGAGTTCGCGAAGATGGTTCTTGAGGATGGAGAGACCACCGGGATAGCCCATCCCGCGCAGTTCAGTCAAGAGCTTGACGGCGGAAAGATCTGGGTATTCCTTGATACGATGGGACAAGTAGGTTGCAAAAGGGTGGATCTTGGAGGAGCGGACGACCACCACGCGGGGGGGAGGGGCGTCTTTGAACGCCAGAGCGCGACGAACAGTTTTACGGTCCAAGTGGAGTTTTCGGGCAATGTTTGCCCGGGAAAGTTTGTCCACTTCGAAAAGACGTCGGATGGTGGCCCAGAGATCAGAATCCATGAGCGCTATTCTACGTGAGAGTGGTGACCAGGTCAGTAATGTCCTGGTTTGCGGCACCTTCCTTCCAAAGAAGATAGTTGACCACCCCTTTGATCTGACGGTGGAACGTGTCCTGGTTTGCGGCGTTATCAACCCCTAAATCCAAGACCTCATGGAGTTTGTCGACGGATAATTTTCGGCTCATGTCCTGGTTTGCGGCGCGCCGAGCGGCATGGTGGGCACGCCGTCGCCGATCATTGTCGCGGAGAGCGTAATCTGGATGTTTTGAGCGATAGATAGCCCAATAGTTCTTTTCCTTGGCCCAGGTTCCGTGTTTAGAGGCCCGGGCCACATCCGTTTCCCGGCCGTTTTTGCTCCACCAACGGCGGTGCGATGCCAACCGACTTTCACGGCGGCATTGCGAATGGCAACAATATTTTTGGGAAGCGGCAAATCGGGGATCCGGCTGAAACCAACGGTGACAATGATGACAACGCCTCTTCGAGATTTTCATGGCAGGGCCCTCCTGCCACAAGTATGTCCCCAGAACCGGCGGAGGGGGTCATGGAAGAAATTGTTGGCTTACAAATCCAGGGCCAAAAAGAAAAAACAACCAAAAGAGGATTAAGAAAATAAAGTTGAAGAAACCACCCCTATCCCCCTGGGGAAATCATAACCGGCCAAAACCGGGGAAGTTTAAACTGGCGGCGACAAAGCCCCCCTTTGAAGGAATTCCCAAAAGCGGGGGCCTGGTGCCCACGGTCCCCGTGTGCACCCAAGCCCCCAACGACGGGACCCTGTTTAAAGGCAAGGAAGAGGAATACTTAATATGCGCGCGCGAAGAAAGGGCGAAGCCCATAGGTGACCGGCGGGCCGGGAGGTGGAGCCCCTGCGGGGCCGGGGCGGAAGCGGGGCGCGGCCTCTGGCCGCGCGGCTTCTCCGTGGGACCGGAGCGGGAAACGTCGGAACCGGAGGCAGGAGTTGCGGCGCGTTTAATGCGCCGCGACGGACGTTCGTCCGGAGCAAGGATTTTCCGCAAACCGGAGCCGGGAACATATCTCCCGCGACCGACGAAATAACCGTCAGCGGGTTTCCCTTCCCCAACCGGAGCAAGGGGCGGAATCGCTCCGGCGGGAACGAATCAACCGGAGCCAAGCGGGGCGCGGCCAAAAAGGCCGCGCGGCTTTTCCGGTGGACCGGAGCTGGAAACGTCGGAATCGGAGGCAAGAGTTGCGGCGCGTTTAATGCGCCGCGACGGGCGTTCGTCCGGAGCAAGGATTTTCCGCAAACCGGAGCCGGGAACATATCTCCCGCGAGCGACGAAATAACCGTCAGCGGGTTTCCGTTCCCCGACCGAAGCAATGGGCGGAACTGGTCCGGCGGGGAACGATTCCACCGGAGCCCAGCGGGGCGCGGCCAAAAAGGCCGCGCGGCTTTTCCGGTGGACCGGAGCTGGAAACGTCGGAACCGGAGGCAGGAGTTGCGGCGCGTTTAATGCGCCGCGACGGGCGTTCGTCCAGCGCGGGGTTTCCCGCAAACCGGAGCGGGAAACATATCTCCCGCGAGCGACGAAATAACCGTCAGCGGGTTTCCGTTCCCCGACCGAAGCAATGGGCGGAACTGGTCCGGCGGGGAACGATTCCACCGGAGCCCAGCGGGGCGCGGCCAAAATGGCCGCGCGGCTTTTCCGATGGACCGGGGCTGGAAACGTCGGAATCGGAGGCAGGAGTTGCGGCGCGTTTAATGCGCCGCGACGGGCGTTCGTCCAGCGCGGGGTTTCCCGCAAACCGGAGCGGGAAACATATCTTCTCAGGGGCGACGAATCAACCGTCAGCACAGCGGGGCGAGGATGGGCCGCCGCGTGGTTCTTGTGGCGGGCCGCCCGAGCGGTCGCCGTTCTCTTCCCAGGTAGACGAATCAACCGTCAGCGTCAAACGAGCGCGCTGGCCGCCGCCTTGGGGCGGCCTGGCGCGCGGCCGTCTTTTCCCGCCGCAAGCGGGGCGGTTCCTTTCCTTCCCCGTCCAGCGATTCAGCCGCCGTCCCCGTCTTCCTTCCCGGCCCGAACCGGCTGCGTCCTTTCTTCCCGTGGTGGCTTCTGTTTTCCCCGGCGCGTGGAAGAGCCCGGTCTCCCCGGCAACTGGCGAAGCGGTCCGACGCGGCCCGCCGATCAGCGAGGCCCGAAGGGCCGAGCTTGTCTCTGTCTGTCCCGTGCTGTGCTGTGTGGGAACGCGGAGAGAACAGAGGCGCGCCGCTGTGGCACGCGCATAGCGGGCACAAATTGAAGCTAAAAAAAATGCCCCCGCTCCCGGCCTCGCATCAGCGGCTCTGCCGCCCCCGGTGCCGGGAGCTCTGCGACCGGCCGCCCCCGGTGGGGGTGAGGTGAAACGCGCCCACCCTCTCCCTGGCCCTCTCCCGCCAGCGGGAGAGGGGATTGCCAACGAAAAACCGCCCCTCATCCGTCCCTTCGGGACACCTTCTCCCACGGACGGGAGAAGGAAAAAACTTTATCACGTTCGTCGATCCGTTCGGAACGATAAAGGGGCACCACAGAACCACATGGGCCGGCCGCTCCCACGCGGCACTTCCGCTAGCGAGGTCGGAAGCCTATGCTACAGGGTCAGCCGTGTCGGTCGGGTATAGTAGTCGCCTGTTAGATGATAATGCGTCCAATATGAATGAGATAGATTCGGGAAAGAAATGGGGATACGGAGTTTTTCAAAATTTAAAAACCCCGCCATTTTTGAAACACCCCCCGGTTGGAAAGGATCGGACGTATCCAATCGGGCGAAATGTTTCTTTGTCCTGGCGACAGCATTCCCCTCGTTCCGAATCGTTCCCCCGACCCGACATCGAACATCCGAAGGAATCAAAATTTCTCCATTTTCCAGCTCCGCGCGGAGGGGGTGGAATCGCATTCCATCGGGTCTTTTTCCGTCGATCGAACGGCGGGGACGTCTCCCCGCTCGGTCGTTGTCGCCTCTTGTTTCTCCGTTTCTGATCCGACCAAAACGAAGTCCACGCCAATCGTCTTTTTCGTATACCGGACGCTTTCGATCCACTTCCGAACCGACAGGGCTTTTTCGATTCCAACCCCGCGCGCACACCCACCCCAAAAGGAGCCCTCTCCCTGTCCTCCCTCTCCCCTCTGGGGAAAGGGATAACCCACCGGTGGAACCCTCTCCCGGCCTCTCCCCATCCGGGGCGAGGGGAAAACCAAATAGAATGCCCCCAACAAATTCAGAAACTCAGACTAAGTCAAACGCCGAAAATATTTTCGCGCCCGAAATCCAAAGGCCCGCTAAACTCTTTCATCGGCCCGCCCTCCGGCCCGGCGGAATGAAACCGAATAGAGAGGCCGCGCCAACGGGCCACGTTGCGGCCCATTGACGTGGCCTTTTTGGTTCAGATTTTGGAATGACTCGGAATGGCCCGCCCGATTAGATCGTCAATCGAAAGTCCTATGGCGTCAGCCATCTTAACGAGAGAAGACATGGCCGGGTCTTTGGTGACCCCCTGTTCAATCTTTGTTATCACCACCAAGGACAGACCGGCTTCTTGGGCTAGTTTTTGTTGTGTCCACCCGGCGGTTTTTCGAGCCCGTCTTAGACTGTCAGGAAGGGATGGTTTCATCTTGACTCCTGTATTGCTATTGAAGTATCATCATGTGAGTATTTAGGATTTGTCATAGACAATAATAACCATTGGAGGCACCCCATGCAAGTATTGGCCAAGCCAGCGGAAGCCAAAAAGAAAATCACCCGTTGTGCCATCTATACTCGTGTTTCCACTGATCGACAGGCCGAAGTGGAGTTTAATTCTTGCGAGGCCCAGGAGGATCGGATTCGTTCCTTCATCGCCAGTCAGGAAGGTTTCGAGGTCGCCCACGTTTACTCAGATCCCGGTTTCACCGGGGCCAACATGAATCGCCCGGCCCTTCGTCAGATGGTCAACGATATTCGGGCCGGGCAAATTGACCTCGTGTTCACTTACAAGATTGATCGCCTCACCCGAGCTCCTCGTGATTTTTATCAACTGATCGAATTTTTCGAGACGCATCAGGTTTCTTTTATTTCCGTTACCGAACGCTTTGACACGTCCACTCCTGCTGGGCGCTTACTCCGAAATATCATGCTGACTTTCGCTCAATTTGAGCGCGAACTGGCCTCAGAGCGAGTCAAAGACAAAGTGATCCAGCGCGTCAATCGCGGGCTATATCATGGCGGCCATCCGCCTTTTGGATACAAGGCGGAAAATGGCGGCCTGGTCTTAGACCCGCCGCGCGACGGCATCGTAAAGATGATTTTTGAAACCTACATCAAGACGCGCTCTTTCCGCGCCATCATGCGGGTTTTGAAAGAAAAAAATGTAGTGTCCCGCCGTGGCAAGCCTTTCGTCGATTCGGCCATTTGGAACATGGTAAAGAATCCAGTATATACGGGCAAGATTTCCCACAAGGGCATACTGCACCCGGGCAAACACCCACCCATCATTTCGGAGGAACTTTTTAACCATGTTCAAAAACTGATGACCGAGTCACCACGACTCCAAATGGAAACCCATTCCCATCTGCCCTTTGCCGGGATCATCAAATGTGGGGAATGTGGATCGACCATGTGTGTGGCCTATTCAAGCAAGCTGAACAAAAACGGACACAAGTACTATTATTATCGCTGTTCTAAGGTGGGGCATGAAGGAAAGGACGCCTGCGGCACCCGCCAGATCGGGGCGGAGCGGCTCCACAACACCGTTTATGGGAACCTCCTCCGCCTCTCCTTCGACCCTGAATACCTGCGAAATCTGGTTTTTTCCCTAAAAAATCAAACCTCCCACCCCAGGGCAACTTGTGTTGAACCGCTCCACCCTTTTGCGGATTTAACACCCGAAAAGTTCCAAAAAGAGCTTAAGGCATTTATAAAGGCATGTGCGCGCAAACCCGGAATCGAAAAAGCCCTGTCGGTTCGGAAGTGGATCGAAAGCGTCCGGTATACGAAAAAGACGATCGGCGTGGACTTCGTTTTGGTCGGATCAGAAACGGAGAAACAAGAGGCGACAACGACCGAGCGGGGAGACGTCCCCCGCCGTTCGATCGACGGAAAAGACCCGATGGAATGCGATTCCACCCCCTCCGCGCGGAGCGCGGAAAATGGAGAAATTTTGATTCCTTCGGATGTTCGATGTCGGGTCGGGGGAACGATTCGGAACGAGGGGAATGCTGTCGCCAGGACAAAGAAACATTTCGCCCGATTGGATACGTCCGATCCTTTCCAACCGGGGGGTGTTTCAAAAATGGCGGAAGGGGAGGGATTTGCCCCTCCGGAAAAGGGCCTTACCCACACCCGGCCCTCTTCCTCCGGGCGGCCTTTTCCCTGACGGGCCCGCGCGGCGGGCCCTTTTCCTCCCATAAGGTCGGCGGGAAAAGGCGTTCAAATCCCTCCTGAATTCAAATGGCGGAAGGGGAGGGATTTGAACCCTCGAGGATCTTGCGACCCTACACGATTTCCAGTCGTGCCGATTCAGCCGCTCTCGCACCCTTCCAAAAGTCATCGCCTCAAAATGGGAAGATACATTTTACCTTATTGGATGGGGGGCCTGCTGAACAAATTAAACCTCTCCCTGCTCCCTCCTTGATAAGGAGGGGGAAACCCCAGAATCGAAAATAAAAAAATCAGTTGACCCAGGAATCTTGTCGACATTGTTAAAGAATTCTTGTCCTCCTTCCTTTCGCCGGTGCCCCTGTGGCAACCGGGGATCCCCGCCTAATAAATGTAGCCGGTGGGGGCGAACGCATTTTCCAGGTGAGTGATCTTTTCATTTTGGACGGAAACGATGTCGAATCTTAAGTAGTGGTTGGCGAGGCGGTTTTCTTTGACGAACATCAGGGCGGCTTTGGCGATTCGTTTCTGCTTTCTGGAAGTCACTGATTCGGCGGGGGTTCCGTAGGCGTTGGATTTTCTTTCTCGAACTTCGACAAAAATTATGTTTTCTCCTTTTTCCATAATCAAATCGATCTCGCCCATTTTCGTGCGATAATTCGCTGTTTTGAGCCGATATCCCTTTTTTTCTAAGTGATGGAGGGCTAATTCTTCAGCTTCTTTCCCTTGTGTTTGGGTGGGGGAAAGATGTTTCGTGCCGTTGCGTGAAAAAAGAGTTGGGAAAATTTTAAGCAACGGGTTGGAAAGGAAGTTCGGGGGCCAACGCCGCGCGCACGGGAGCGAAACTGTGGCGGTGGATGGGAGAAGGGCCGAACCGGCGAAGGGCCAGGGCGTGGTCGGGTGTGCCATAGCCTTTGTTCGAAGCGAAATTGTATTGGGGAAATTGTTTATGGATGTCGATCATCCATCGGTCGCGAGTGACTTTGGCGAGGATGCTGGCCGCCGCGATGGAGGCGCTTTTCCCATCGCCTCCCACCACCGGTTCCTGGATGCGCGCCGGGAGGTGGGGGATGCGGTGGTTCCCGTCAACTAAAATGAGCGAGGGTTCCCGCCCCAACTCTTTAACCGCTTGGGTCATGGCCATAAATGTGGCCTGAAGAATGTTTTTCTTGTCGATGATGTCCTGAGAGATCAATTGGACTGAAAAGAAGAGGGCCTCACGGCGAATTTCATCAAACAATTGTTCTCGGACGGCGGGGGGGATCTTTTTGCTGTCGTTCAGTTCTGTCCATCGAGATTCGGGTTTTAAAATAACCGCTGAAGCCGCGACCGGGCCGGCCCAGGGGCCCCGGCCCGCTTCGTCAACCCCCGCTAAAAAGAAAAAGCCCTTTTCGCGCCAACTTTTATCGAAGGCGAAAAGGGCTTCTGTCATAATGGGATGATACCACTCTTTTTAGGGTGAAGGCAATTGCGGGGGTTAGCCAAATCCGCACCCCCCACTCTCCTGCCAGCGGGAAGCCCGCTCACTCTTAAGCGGCGGCGACTGGTTCTGTTGTTGCAGCTGCTGTTTTGGCGGCGCTGGGAGTCACTTCTTCGATTCGCGCGGCCTTTCCGGACAGGTCTCGGAGATAGTAGAGTTTCGCGCGACGGACTTTCCCGGAACGCAACACTTTAATCCCCTGAATGCGGGGACTGTGGAGGGGGAACGTTCGTTCAACCCCGACGCCGAAAGAAATTTTTCGTACGGTGAAGTTGGTCCCGATCCCGTGTCCTCGGCGGCTGATCACGACACCCTCAAAGGCCTGGATACGACGCGATTCGCCTTCGATGATTTCTACGTCAACACGGACCACGTCCCCGGCACGGAAATCAGCGGGATTCTTTTTTAAAAATTCTTTTTCAACTTTGTCGATGATAGCATTCATAACACGCTCACTTTTTGACGTTGGCCCGCTCACGGCGGGTCGATGATTTTTGAAGCAAATCGGGTCGTTTCTTGTTCGTGGCTGTTCGCGATGCTGTTGCGCGCCATGCGTCAATTTTCCGGTGGTTTCCCCCAAGCAGAATTTCGGGCACCGATCTCCCGCGCCACTCCGCAGGCCGAGTGTAATGAGGGCAATCCAGCCGTCCCTCCCACCCCGCCGCAAAAGAATCCCATTCTAAGGACGCCGTTTCTTTTACAACGCCCGGCACTTTTCTCACAACAGCGTCCACCAGGGTCATGGCGGGGATCTCGCCTCCTGTCAGCACCACGTCGCCAACAGAAACTTCAAAATCCACCCAGTCTAAAATTCGCTCGTCGATTCCTTCGTAGTGCCCTGAAATCAAAACCAGCCGTTTCTTTTTTGCCAGTTCGTCCGCCAGGGATTGTGTGAGGCGACGTCCTTGTGGCGAAAGATAAATGACAATCGGCCGCCGGGCACTCGTCCGGCATCCTGGGCCCCGCAACGGAGTTCCCGCGCTCACCGCTTTTAATGCGCCCAGCAAAGGTTCCGGTTTCAAAACCATCCCGGGTCCCCCGCCATAGGGTCGATCGTCTGCCTGGTGGTGTTTGTCTTGGGCAAAACCTCGGATGTCACAGACACGCACGTCCACTAACTTTTTATCCCGGGCTTTACCCAACAAACTTTCGCTGAACACCCCCTCGAACATTCGAGGGAACAACGTCAAAACATCAATACGGAGCGCCACCGGGGCGGCCCTCTTATTCTTCGCGCAGTTTAACGTCAATCCGCTCGCCCGCGCCAGCAAAAGCGGCACTGACCAGGATTCTTAAGGAATCGATGGTCTTGCCTCGTTTTCCGATCACCTTACCTCGGTCGTCAGGGAGAACGTTGATCTCTACCGTTTTTTCAGTTTCCAGCCAGCGCGAATCAACGTTCTCAGGTTTGGACACCAAATTCTTGACGATGGACGTGACCAATTCAACTGGGGAAGGCACGGTGAAGAACTTAGTTGGCGGAAGTCCCCCACGCTCCGGCCGTTTTCAGGGCGGTGCGAAGGGTGTCAGAGGCCTGAGCCCCATGATCCAACCAATATTTCAGGCGTTCGGCGTTGACCGTCACCTTGTTGGTTTTTTCCTTGGGGTGATAGTGGCCGATGACTTCAAGGCTTGCGGCATCTCGCGCCTTTCGGATGTCCATCGCCACGATTCGGAAATGGGGCGTTTTCGGGCGTCCCACCCGTTGCATGCGTATTCGAACCATTGGATTCTCCTCGTAAAATGAGCGGCTCATTCTAACCTAATGAGCGGCCGGTGTCAAGGCTGGCGCGATGCCACGGAAAATCCTATAAAAATGCGGCATGGATTTTCAGCCCATGTGATTCTACACGCGCAGGCCGCTCCTTCGGAGCCGGGGCCTATTCGGCCCGTCGCAAACGCCTGCCACTGGCAGGCGCGACCCACGCGGCACTTCCGCTAACGCGGTCGGATGCCCGTGCAACAAATTCTCGATTTTCCCGGTTTGGTGGAATCCCTATGCCGGGGAAAAGCCCTTTCCAGCGTTTTTGGTCTGCTCTGACAAAATTGACGCTGGGCGCACTATTTAATAGAATGCCGATCGGGCTTCGTCCTTCACATCGACTTTTGGCCGTTGTCCCACCTCCATCGTGCCCACAGATAATAAAGGAAGGTCCCTCACGGGGGCTCGTGCCTCCTCGCCCTTCTCAGGCCCCGTAGACGGGTTATCGTCTATTTCCCCTGAACCTCGCATTCAGCTGATCAACACTTTTCGCGACCCCTTCAACAACGCCGTGGCCACGGCGAGAACCTGTTATTCTCCCACCGTCGTTTCTCCCGCAGACGTGGACAAAGACGCAAAATCGCGCCTTCAACGGGATGCCATCGCTGATAGCACTTATAAGGCCGGCCATCACACGACTCTCCAACATTCCAGTTTCCAGTTCACCCTCGAAAATGTGTCACGGCAGTTCATTTGGTCTTTTCTCCACAGCCACCCCCTTTTATAATAGTGAGCAAGTGAGTCAGCGCTACGTGACCGTGGGCCCGGACAGTGTGACCATCCCGCCCTTGAAAGAGCCGGCCCTCGCCCAATATCGAGACACTGCAAAAATGTTGATGGACGCCTATCGCCACCTCACCGAGCTATTGATGCCCACCGTCCGCGCCGAGTATAAGAAAATTTTTCCCCTTCGAGATCCGGACCAAAAGCCGTGGGCCAAGTTTGTTCAGCGGAAATCCCAAGAAGTGGCCCGCTACGTTTTGCCCGTGGCCACCCACGCGCATCTCTACCATACGGTCAGCGGGTTGACCTTGCACCGCTATCACCGGCTTTGCCAAAGTTTTGATACCCCGTGGGAGCAGAAGATCGTCGTGGACAAAATGTTGGCGGCGGTTCGCGCGGTGGATCCGCTCTTCGCCGATCGAATGGAAGACCCTCTTCCGTTGGAGAAAACACCGGAGTTTCGCGCTCATCGGGAATTTTTTGAGGATTCCCACGCGCCCACGCGTGAGTTCTTAAAAGAGTTTGACGTTCGCCTCAAACGCCGCAGTTCCTGTTTGGTGGATTACAAGATGAACGGCGAACGGGTGTTGGCCCAGGCGGTCCGCTCGGTCTTGGGGGTGCCCCACTCTCTTTTAAACGATGACGATGCCATCGACCGGGTGCTCAATCCCGCCCGAAACCATTATCTCGGGGAGTCTCTGAACCTGACCACCCACTCAAAACTCTGTCGGACGCTGACCCACATGCATTTCACCTTCGCCAAAAAGATTTCCCACACGGCGGACAGCCAGGACCAGCGCCACCGTATGACGCCGGGGTCCCGCCCTGTTTTGTCCGGTCACTTTGTGCCGGACCAGCCCGACTTTATTACCCCGATCTTGATTCGACAAAATTTGGCGGCCAAAGAATTTTACGATAAGACCATGGCCGACCTTTGGAAACGCATCGAACGTTTATTGAACGAAGGCGTTCCGGAAGAATACGCCCTTTACCTTTTGCCCAACGCCGTCAGTATTCGTTTTGAGGAATCCGGCGACCTCCTCAACTTTCACCACAAATGGACCAAACGGCTGTGTTACACGGCCCAGGAAGAAATTTGGAAGACCAGCCAAGAAGAGGTGTTGCAAGTTCAGCAGGTCGCCCCCCGGGTGGCGCGCCATCTGGGGCCCCCGTGCCAGCTCCGCGCGGTCTCCGCCACACGCCCGTTTTGCCCTGAGGGGGACCGATTTTGTGGTGTTGTCGTTTGGAAGAAAAAAGTCGAGGACTATTCAAGGATTCTTTAATTCGTTGTCGTTCCCCTATTCATGGGGCGCTTTGAAATTCGCCCGATCAATCGGGCAACGACAAAACAGATTAACAGGTGGAGAGAATTCGCTGGAAATGAGAGAATCTGTCAGTCAGGAAGATTACATTGATTAAAGGGATGACTAGGCCATGGCCACATTAATCGTTGTCGGCGCCCAGTGGGGCGATGAAGGAAAAGGAAAAATTGTTCACCTTCTCGGTAAGAAGGCGGACACCATTGTGCGGTACCAGGGCGGCAATAACGCCGGCCACACGGTTGTTTTCGACGGTAAAAAATTTGTTTTGCACCAAATTCCGTCGGGCATTCTTCAGCCGGGCAAACGATGCATTATCGCCAACGGCGTCGTCATGGACCCCTGGGCCCTGAGGGAAGAGGCGAGGTTTCTGGAATCCCAAAAGATCCGGGTAAAAGGCAGGCTCTTCATTAGTGCCTGGGCCCATTTGATATTGCCCTATCATCGGTATTTAGACGCACTGCGCGAGTCGGGCCATGGAAAAATTGGCACCACGAAGAGGGGCATTGGGCCTGCTTATTCCGACAAGGTAGGGCGGGTGGGTGTTCGACTGTCGGATTTTATGGACCCCCCCGTCTTTAAGGAACTGGTGGAACAAAACCTTAAAGCCAAATCGCCGCTTCTCACCAGCCTGGTATCGCTCCGAAAGTTGCGGACGGAAACATTTAAAGACTATGACGGGCTTCGGCGTTTTTTTGACCCGCTCGTGGCGGATACGCCCGCCCTCCTCCAAAAAGCCTTGGCGATGGGGAAGAATGTGCTGTTTGAGGGGGCCCAGGGGACGATGTTGGATGTGGATTTTGGGACCTACCCGTTTGTGACATCGTCGAACCCCATCGCAGGCGCGGCCTGCGTTGGCTCCGGTGTGGGCCCTGCGGCGATTGATGAAGTGTTGGGTGTGGTCAAAGCCTACACCACCCGTGTGGGTGACGGTCCCTTCCCCACCGAACTGAAAAATGATTTTGGAGACAAACTGCGCGAGCGGGGCCAGGAATTTGGCGCTACCACAGGCCGTCCACGACGTTGCGGTTGGTTCGATGCGGTGGTGGTCCGCCACGCGGTTCGGATCAATGGATTGACCCGTCTTTCTCTCACTAAGCTGGATGTCTTGGAAGGGGTAGACCCGATCCGTGTTTGCGTGGCCTATCGGGTGGATGGAAAATTGGTGAAAGATTTCCCTGCTTCTCGTCGTGGGCAGGCCGAGGCCGTTCCTGTTTACAAAGAATTGCCGGGATTTAAGGGCGCCGTGAAAGGGATCACCCGCTACAAGGACCTTCCCGAGGCCGCAAAAAAATATTGCCGTTTTCTTGAGCAAGAGGTGGGCGTTCCCATGGCGCTCATTTCCATGGGCAGAAGCCGGGAGGAGACCATCCTTCTGGACAAATCGTTCCGGTGGATTCCATGAAAGCAATTCTGGCGTTAGAAACCGGCCGATTTTTCGAGGGGGCATCGTTCGGTTCCGTTCGCGAAACTTCCGGGGAAGTCGTGTTTTGTACGGCGTTGACGGGGTATCAAGAGATCATGACCGACCCGTCCTATCAGGGCCAGATCGTCGTCATGACCTATCCGCACATCGGGAACTACGGAGTTTCGCCGGATTTTGATGAGTCAAAGAAACCCCATGTGTCCGGTTACGTGGCCCGGGAGTTTAGCCCCATCGCCAGCCACTGGAAATCCGTGGCTCGGATTGAAGATTACATGAAGCAACACAATGTGGTGGGGATTGAAGGAATTGATACGCGGGCCCTGGTTCGTCATCTCCGCACTGTGGGTGTTTGCCGCGGTATCATTTCGACGGAAAATGTGAAACCCGAGGGGTTGGTGGAACGGGCGAAAAAAGCCGGCGCCATGGTGGGGGCGGATCTGGTGAAAGAAGTTACGTGCGGCCAGCGCTATGATTGGAAGAAGGATCTCGGAGCGCATGGCCCCCGCGTGGCCTTGATGGATTTCGGCGCCAAGTTCAATATTATGAATTCATTGGCCGCCCTGGGATGCGAGGTGACGGTGTTTCCCGCCAAAACCGGTTTTGACGAACTCAAAAAATTTAACCCGGACGGGATCATGCTCTCCAACGGCCCCGGGGACCCGGCGGCGGTGACCTACGGCATCGATACGATTCGAAAGATCGTCGTTCATAATGAAGGCGCGGCAACGCCGATCCCGGTTTTTGGGATTTGTCTGGGCCATCAGCTTTTGGGTTTAGCTTTGGGAGGGAAAACGTTTAAGCTTAAGTTTGGCCATCGGGGAGCCAATCACCCCGTAAAGGATTTGACCACCGGCAAAGTCGAAGTCACCACCCAAAATCATGGTTTTGCCGTTGACACGGGGTCTTTGTCCGGTAAACCTGTCGAGTTGACCCACATCAATCTCAATGATCAAACGTTGGAGGGTCTGCGGCATAAAAAACTCCCGCTGTTTTCCGTCCAATATCACCCGGAGGCGTGTCCCGGCCCTCACGATGCCCATTACCTGTTTGATCGCTTTGTGGGTCTCATGAAAAAAAAGGTGACCGCTTGAAAAAGGGTTTAATTTTAATGTCTCTCCTCGCGGCCCCGGGGGCTGTGGGGGCGGCGGTTTCGATGGACACGGTGATGTCGGTGGCCGTGTCCACCTCGGGTTTTATGAGCGCCAGCATCGGGTTGGACAGCCGGAATAATGTGCACATGGTTTTTGTTGACACCACAACCCAGATCTTGAAATACGCAAAACTTTCCAACGGGACCACTTCCTGGGTGGTCTCCGATGTGACCGATAAAAAAGTGGCCCCCCAAAGCGATATGGCGCTCAGTCCCAGCGGCGCTCCCCATGTGGTCTATTATCAAACCGATACTCCCGCGGGAGTCAAACACGCGCGGTTGTCTGGGACAACATGGGTGGCGGGTTCGGTGGAAGATTTCGTGAGCACGAACACGTTTGTTTCTATTGCAGTGGGGTCGGATGATGTCCCGCGTCTTCTCTACACACAAACGGTCAGTTCAAGCACATGGTATGGAAAGGACGTGGGCGGAGTGTGGGTCTCCTCCATGGTCATTCCGGTGGCGGGTGGACCTCTGACTCTGGCTTTGGATGACACCAATACACCCTATATTCTCACTGTTGTTGATTATCTGGGGGATCGCTATGTGATTTTTGCGCAACAAACAGTGTTGGGCGACTTTGCTGGAGGGACCGTTTTCTTCACCTCGGATTCATTATCGAAGGCACAAAAAATCGGACTCGCCATTGATAAACAAAAAAAAGCGCACATGTCTTACTTTGACGAAAACATCGGGGGGCTTGTTTACGGTTCTTATGACGGGATTTCTTTTTCCTCCTCCACGTTGGACGCTTCCCCCGGGGCGGGGTATTTTTCAGATATTGTTGTTAATGACCTGGACAAACCCATGATCGTTTATTCCTCAACGGGAGTGGGATTTCGGTCTGCGGTTTTGGGCGCTTCTTGGACCTTATCGACGTTGGAGCCGGGCGCCTTTAATGGCGTAGGGCCCAGTCTTGCGATGAACCGTTATAACCATTATCTGGCGGGGTATTTGAACGGTGACGCCAATGAATTGAAATTTATCACAGATGCGTTTCGAAACATGTCAATTTCCGGAACCGTGCTGGACTTCATGGGGTCTTCCATCCCAGGTGTCACGTTGACGCTTTCGGGAGGCATTGCGTCCTCTTCGCTCGCAGTGTCCGGCAATGGGGGAGGGTATTCGGCGGATCATTTGTTTGAAGGACCGTATACCTTGACCCCTTCGAAAGAGGGCTATTCCTTTCAACCGGTCTCCCGGTCTTTTTCCCCCTTGCAGTCCTCCGTTCCGCTCCAGAATTTTCAAGGGGGGGCGGTAAATTTTTCGGCGGTGGGCAACCTTTTTAACCCGGTGGACGGGGCCCCGGTGGCATTCAACTATTCCATCCTCCCAGGCCATGTTTCACTTAAAGTTTACAGTCTTCGCGGAACGCCGGTGCGAACATTGGTGGACCAAGACGAATCTGCAGGAAATCATTCGGTCTTTTGGGATGGTCGCGACAGCGATGGCCACGTGGTGGCCAGCGGCATTTATCTCGTTTACTTCGAAGCCGATCAAACCAAAAGCACCACCAAAGTCGCGGTGGTCAAATGATAAGGGTTCTCTTTCGTGGCACGGGCATCTTGCCCGCGTGTTTCACGGGCTGGAAGCCCGTGCCACAAATTCAATGGATCCCGGCCTTCGCTGGGATGACGGCAAAAGTTTTATTCCTGTCAGCGGCTTTGTTTCCCTCCGCCTGGGCCCTTGACTCTCGAACCGGTGGGACGACTCTTTTGGAAACCATGGACGCGCGGGGGGCCGCTTTGGGTGAGGCTGGGTCAACCTTGGGGGGGGATTTGAGCGGTGTGGCGTTTAATCCGGCGGTTTTAACGACCATGGAAAATCCCCAGCTGGAGACTCAATTTCAAGTGGCGCCGGGGGACGTGCGTACCGGGCTGGTTTCGTTTGGTCGTTCCGGCCCACGCGTGGGGTGGGGCGCCTCTCTGATCGCTTTGGATGCGGGGACCATCGAGATTACTCCCCTCTCGGGGGCTCCTTACACGAACCGAGCCCAACAGGACCTGGTGGGCACATTTTCCGCTGGGGTGTTGTTGGGGTCATGGTTTCGTGTGGGGGGAACCGTGAAAGGACTTCAATCGAAGTTGGCGGGGGAATATTCGGCCACCACCGTGGCCGGGGACGCGGGGATCCTCCTTGACCTTCCGATCCAGGGTGTGCGTTTGGGCGGGGCTGTGCAAAATGTGGGGCCGGACCTCACTTACCAATCTTCCGGCGATCCTTTGCCGCGGGTTTATCGAGGGGGGCTGTCTTACTTATTTTTTACCGGAGAAGAAGACGTCGACCCAAATTCGGCTGGCTTATGGTATTCCGCCGATCGTCTCTCCGGGTCGAAAATATGGGTGGGGGCCGACGCGGTGGCCGACCAATGGGGAAACGTCACTGGGAATCTCGGAATGGAGTGGGAATATGCCAAGCTCGCCACGTTGCGGCTCGGGGGGATCGTGGGCGACAAAAGCGTTGGGTTCACGGCAGGAATCGGATTTTTAATTCGTCAATGGCGATTGGATTATTCGGTTCAGCTTGTGGACGAATTAACGGATCGTCACCGCCTCGCGGTATCTTACTTCTGGAGCACGGACAAATAATATGCCCAAACGAACAGACATTGAGACCATCTTGATCATTGGTTCTGGCCCGATCGTGATCGGCCAGGCCTGCGAGTTCGACTATTCCGGCGCCCAAGCGGTCAAGGCCCTTAAGAAAGAGGGCTATCGCGTGGTGCTGATCAATTCCAATCCGGCCACCATCATGACCGATCCGGAATTTGCCCACGCCACCTATGTGGAACCATTGATTCCCTCGATGGTCGAACGCATCATCGAAAAAGAAAAACCCCAGGTGATCCTTCCCACGCTTGGCGGGCAAACGGCGTTGAATCTCGCGGTGGCCTTGCACGAACGGGGTAGTCTGGCGAAATACAACGTCGAGCTGATCGGAGCCAAGGTGGACGCGATTCGGCGCGCCGAGGACCGTGAACTCTTTAAGAAAACCATGATGGGCATCGGCTTGAGCGTTCCCAAAGCGGCGTGGCGCGTACCCCTCTCGGAGGCGGAACATATCGCCGAAGACATCGGGTTTCCTTTAATCATCCGAGCGTCGTTCACCTTGGGGGGAATCGGGTCCGCCATCGTCTATACACGGGAAGACTTTTTGGCCGCCGCCCGGCGAGGGTTGGACGCCAGCCCCATCCATGAAATTCTGTTGGAACAAAGCGTCATCGGCTGGAAAGAATACGAGCTGGAAGTCATGCGGGACCGGGCCGACCAGTGTGTGGTCATTTGTTCGATTGAGAACCTGGACCCCATGGGTGTCCATACGGGAGACTCCATCACGGTGGCCCCAGCGCAAACGCTCTCGGACCCCGATTACCAAATCTTGCGCGACCAGTCCTTTGCCTGTATACGGGCCATTGGCGTTGAGACGGGAGGGTCCAACGTTCAATTCGCCGTCGATCCAAAAACGGGCCATGCGTCGATCATCGAAATGAACCCCCGCGTTTCGCGCTCCTCCGCGCTGGCTTCCAAGGCCACGGGGTTTCCCATTGCTAAAATGGCCGCGCTTCTCGCGGTCGGCTACCGGTTGGACGAAATCCCCAACGACATCACGAAGAAAACGCCGGCCTGTTTTGAGCCTGTGATCGACTATGTGGTCACTAAAATCCCCCGCTTTGCCTTTGAGAAATTCACAGAGGCCGACCAAACGCTGAACACCAGCATGAAATCTGTCGGAGAGGTTATGGCGATCGGGCGCACGTTTCGGGAATCGCTCCAAAAGGCCTTGCGCGGTCTTGAGATCGGTCGGGCGGGTTTGGGGGCGGACGGGAAATCCATTGTGGCGAAAGTGGACGAATTGTCTCAGCGGGGCTCCGATGACCCCGAAAAGAAAAAGTTGTTGGAAGAGGTGGAAAACAAGATCCGCATCCCGAACTGCGATCGGATCTTTAACATCAAATACGCTTTCCAATTGGGGTTAACGGTGGAAGATATTTGCCGGCTCTCTTTGATCGATCCCTGGTTTATTCACCATATCGGGATGATTTGGGAATTGGAAAAAGAAATTCGCGCCGCGGGCAAAGCCATGGATGTCCCGTTGCTTCGTCGGGCAAAACGGGACGGTTTTTCGGATGTCCAGCTGGCGTATTTGACAGGTCTGAAATCCGACGCCATCGCGAAAATGCGTAAGGAACATGTGCCCGTCACTTTTAAAAGGGTGGATACCTGCGCCGCCAAGTTCCCGGCCGACACGCCCTATTTCTATTCCACCTACGAAGAGGAAGACGAATCTCTTCCGCTGTCTAAAAAAGAGCGGGTGATCGTGTTGGGCGGTGGCCCCAACCGCATCGGCCAGGGCATCGAGTTTGACTATTGTTGCGTCCATGCGGCCTGGGCCATCAAAGAGTGCGGCTACGAAGCCATCATGGTCAACTGTAACCCCGAGACGGTGTCCACAGATTATGACACCTCCGACCAGCTTTTCTTTGAACCGTTGACTCTGGAAGATGTGGTGAACGTCGTGGAACGCACGGGCGCAAAAGGGGTCATTCCCCAGTTCGGGGGTCAGACACCGCTCAATTTAGCCAAACCGCTTTTGAAGGCGGGCGTACAGATTTTGGGCACCTCGGCTGATTCCATTGATATCGCCGAAGACCGGGAACGGTTTGGAGCGCTTTTGAAGAAGTTGAATATTCCCCATCCCGCTAACGGCACTGCTCGGAATTTGAAAGAGGCGGAAGAAGCGGCCGAACGGGTAGGGTATCCCGTGATGGTACGGCCCTCGTATGTGTTGGGCGGCCGCGCCATGGAAGTCGTTTTTGACAAGGCTCAGTTGGCGGATTACATGCGCCGTGCGCTCGAATCCGGCGCCGGTTTGCCGATCCTCTTGGACCGGTTTTTGGAAGACGCCAAAGAGGTGGACGTTGATGCCGTCTGTGATGGGAAAGACGTGTTCATCGCCGGGATTATGGAACACATAGAAGAAGCCGGCATCCATTCCGGCGATTCCGCCTGTGTTCTGCCGCCCCATAGCCTTGAGCCAAAAGTGTTGGAGGATCTCACCCGCTACACCACCGAAATGGCTTTGGCCCTGGAAGTGAAAGGGTTGATCAATATTCAGTATGCGGTCCAAAACGGTACGGTGTATGTGTTGGAAGCCAATCCGCGGGCCAGCCGCACGGTACCGTTTGTCTCAAAGGCCACGGGCGTCCCTTTGGCCAAAGTGGCCGCCATGGTGATGGTGGGGAAATCCTTGAAAGACGTTTTGGCCCCGTGGGGGAAAGTGATCGCCCAAAGGAAACCCTGGTTTTCTGTGAAGGAAGTGGTGTTCCCTTGGTTGCGGTTCCCGGAAGTGGACGTGGTGCTCGGGCCCGAAATGCGCTCCACTGGGGAAGTTATGGGTATTGACGTGGATTATGGCACGGCCTTCGGGAAATCCCAAGCGGCCGCCGGCGGCGCTTTGCCGAAAAAGGGAACGATTCTCTTTAGCCTGCGAATTCGGGACCGGGCCCAAGCCCTCCCCATCGCCCGCGCCTTCGAGAAAATGGGATACGGTTTAATGGGTACCGAAGGAACGGCGGTCTATTTACGGGAGAACGGTTTGAACATTCAGTCCGTCAAAAAAATTGCGGAAGGCAGACCCAACGTGCTGGACGTCATCAAAAATCGGGAAGTGGTGCTGGTGCTCAACACGCCGGAAGGCCACCGTTCTCGTTCCGACGGGTTCCATATCCGCCGCACCGCCCTTCTTTCCAATGTTCCTATCATCACCACCCACGCCGCCGCCCGTGCTGTGGTCGAGGGTTTGCAACAATCCAGAGAACGCCGCTGGGAAGCCCGTTCCCTTCAAGACCTCTACAAGTCTGGGGTGTAGTTACTTCAGAGCCTTTCCGTAGCTTCTACGGATCAGGCGATCGGCGAGAGAGGGAAAGAGGGTGCTGAACCAAATTCCCGGGCGGTTCCACCAGGGGACGTGAATTTCTGTGTTTTTTCCTTCCACGGCTTTCACAACCGCTCGTGCGGCGCGCTCGGCGGACACCCGGGAGCGTTCGTGGGAAGGATACGTAGGGGGAAGTCGGGACCGGTCAAGATTCGCCGGCATTTCGGTTTCTGTGCCTCCGGGAAGAACCAGGCTCATGGTAATTCCCTTCGGGGCCAACTCCATCCGTAACCCTTCCGTCAATCCCAACAACGCAAACTTGCTCGCCGCGTAGGCGGCCATGAAGGGCAAGCCGCGCCGGCTGACCCCGGACCCCACCTGCACGATATGTCCCCCGCCTTGTTTTTCCATCACGGGAATGGCCGCCCGCACCGTTTCAATCGTCGCCCAAAAGTTCGTCTCAAAAATTTCACGCATTTCGTCAACGGGCATGTCCATAAACGGAGACATGCGCAGAATCCCCGCGTTGTTCACCAAAACGTCCAACCGTCCGAAATGGGCCACCGTGCTCAACACCACCGCCCGGGCCTGGTCCGGCTGTGAAATGTCCGCCGGCAAAACGAGGGGGGGGCGTTCGCCCCGGGGACATTCGTCCCCTTTTTCAAAGCCGTTGGCCAGGGTGTCCAAGCGGGCCTTTCGGCGGGCGGTAACAGCCAGTCTCCAGCCACGGGCGGCGAGGAGCTTGGCGGTTTCCCAGCCGATGCCCGAGGAGGCGCCGGTAATAAGCGCAACCTTAGGAATCATACGGCCGGAACCGGTTGGTGATGGGCATCCGCCGGTCGCGGCCAAACGCGCGGGGGGTGATTTTGACGCCCAAAGGCGCTTGGCGGCGCTTGAACTCCATCTCATCGATGGTGCGAAGCGTTTTCGCCGCAACGCCGGGTTCAATGCCGTCTTTAATGATTTCGGCCAAGCCGTGGTTTTCTTCCACGTGGTGGGCAATGATGGCATCTAAAATGTCGTAGGGCGGAAGCGTGTCTTGATCTTTTTGGTGGCGACGCAATTCGGCCGTGGGGGCGCGGGTGATCGTTGATTCAGGAATCACGGGGCGTTTGTCCCGTTTGTTCCGCCACCGGGCCAGATCGTAAACGAGGGTTTTGGGAATATCTTTGATCACGGCGAACCCGCCCACCGAATCGCCGTAAAGGGTGAAATAGCCGGCGGAAAGTTCCGATTTGTTCCCCGTGGTCAGCACCAGCCAGCCGAATTTGTTGGAGAGGGCCATCAGAAGTGTGCCCCGCACACGGGACTGTAAATTTTCTTCCGTCACATCCACCGCCCGCCCCGCGAAGAGGGGGGCCAAGGTTTTTAGGTAAGACTGGACTGTTTCTTCAATCCCAATGGTCAGAAAGTCGATCCCCAGATTTTTGGCCACAAGTTCCGCGTCGGCTTTGGTCTCCGTGGAATTGAAGCGCGAGGGAAGCGTCACGCCCACCACGTTCTCTTTGCCCAGTGCGTCCACGGCAATCGTGGCCACCAAAGCGGAATCGATCCCGCCGGAAAGACCAATGACGACTTTCCCAAAACCGTTTTTCTGAACATAGTCCCGCGTGCCCAGTGTGAGGGCGGCGTAAATTTCATTTTCCCGAGAGAGAGAACCGTTATTTGTGGGAGCGGGAGTTCTTTTTTGAGAGCGGGGACCGTTATGGATGTTTCGGCGGCGCGGCCGCGCGCTATCGGCAAGTCCATGTCGACAATGAGAAGTGTCTCCTCAAACATGGGGGCTTGGGCGATGACGTTCCCCCTTCGGTCCATCACAAGACTTCCCCCGTCATACACCAATTCGTCCTGGCCGCCGACCATATTGCAATAGGCGATGGCCGACCCGCATTCGCGGGTCTTTTTTCGAAGGATTTCCAGCCGCTCTTTTATTTTGCCCGCGTGGTAGGGGCTGGCGGATAGGTTGAGAATGACGGAAGCGCCCTGTTCGGCGGCCGTGAGCGCCGGGCCTTTGGGCCGCCAAACATCTTCACAGATCGAGAACCCGATTCGAACGCCGTTGAGGTCCAACACCGCCGGTTTTTCGCCTTCGGAAAAATAACGTCGTTCGTCAAAGACCCCGTAGTTGGGTAAAAACCACTTATGAAACGATTGGCGAAACCGGCCGCCAGAGAGGACAAAGGCTCCGTTGTAAAGGGCATGGCCCTTCTTGGTGGGGGACCCGACCACCACCACGATGTCTTTTGGGACGGAGCGAAGAAGGGCGCGGAGGGATTTTCCCGTTTTGGCAAGGAAGAGCGGTTCAAAAAGTAAATCTTCGGGCGGATACCCCGTCAGTGCCATTTCGGGGAACAGGACCAGGTCGGCTCCTTTTTCCCGGGCTTGCCGACTGAACGACACAATGCGGGCCGCGTTCCCATCGAGATCCCCAACGGTGGGGTTAATTTGGGCGAGCGCGGAGTCGGGGTGCGCGGCGGCCACAGGCGCAGTCATCTCCTGCCCCAGATCCTCGGCCAACAAAAGGGCTTCGGCGATTTCTTTCATGGATTTTCGACGGTCCATGCTCTGTTTTTGGATTTCGCGGAAAGCTTCGGGTTCCGAAAGTCCTCGTTTTTTCATGAGCGCGCCCTTGGCCCGTTCCACGAGCTTCCGTGTCTCCAGCGCTTCCTGAGCAGAAAGCTTTTCTTGAAGAAGCCGTGTTTGCATAATGGCCGAGGCACATTGGTTGGCCACCGATTGCAGAACCGAAATATCTTCCTTTGAGAAGTCGTATTCCTGGGCAGAGTAGGTGTTGATAACGCCCAACACCTTTTCTTTGAACATCATGGGCAGGGACAGCAGGGAGACCAGTCCTTCGGACACCGCGATGTCGGGATAAGAAAACCGTTTATCTTTCCGCACATCGGCCACGACGATCGGTTTTTTCTCCAACACCGCCCGGCCGGACAAGCTTTGGTCCACGGGAACCGGCGGTTTGTTGCGGTAGGCGTCCGACAGCGACTGGGTGGCCGCGATGCGGAGCTGACGTTTTTCTTCGTCCAACAACATCACCGAACAAATCTTCGAGCCCAAAAGCGACGCTGTCATGGCCACAATCAATTGGAGAATTTCGTCCATGAACCGATCGGAAGTGACGGTCCGACTCACGGCGGAGAGGGTTTGGATCGCGTCGGCTTTTCGCCGGGTTTCTTCGTAGAGCCGAGCGTTTTTCAATGGCGCCGCCCACCTGCCGGGCAATGGTCGTCAATAGTTTTAAGGCATGTTCACTGTAAGCGTAGGATTTTTTGTGTTGGACGTTGATGACGCCCACCACCCCGTCTTTCACCAATATCGGAACGGAAAGGAACGCCTCGAACTTGTCTTCCGGCAGGTTGTGGAAAAACTTAAACCGATGGTCTTCATGGGCTTTTCCGGGATGGAGAGGGGTTTTTTGTGTTCCGCGACCCAGCCGGTCAATCCTTCTCCCATGCGCAATCGCAGTTGGTCGATCTCTCCTGGGTGGGGCGGTTTTGACGCCGACAACACCAGGCTTCGATGCGACGGCTCATGCAGGTAAATGAAACACGCGTCCGCCTTGGTCAACCCGCTGACCAGGGCAACAATTTCCTGCAAGATGGTGCGCAGGTCAAGGGTGGATCCAATAATGTGCGTGATGCGATGCAATAAATCCAATTCTTCGGTAGTGGAAAGAGAACGCGGAACAGTTTTGGCGCGAGGCATGGCATACTCCTAAAGTGGAACCTGAGACGTGACTTTATCACCTTTCCCTTAGAGCGTCAAACACGAGGCGGCATTGCCGTTGATCCGCACCAATAACCTGAACTTCCGAGTTGGACCTGGCGGATACTTCTTTTCCGGTTTCGATTGAGTGACGAATCTGATCGGTGCCGCAGAGAATGTCCATGGGTTTCTTTTTAGTTTCGTATTCGTAGGGAGGGTTTTTCCATTGAAATTTTGGGGAGAGTTGTCGAACGGTTTGGATCAGGCTCAGCCCTGTTCGGAAGGATTGGAATCGGGCAGGGTCCGTGACATGAAGTTGTACTCCGCCGCAAAGTTGGCCGGCCCATTTGTTGAACGTGGGCCGAAAATGGAGCGGTCGAAATTGAACTCCCGGAATTTTTTGCGACGTTAGTCTATGGGCCAGTGTTCCGCTCTCAATAAAAGGCGCGCCCACAATTTCAAAGGGCCGCGTGGTTCCCCTTCCTTCCGAAAGGTTGGTGGCTTCCAAAAGGCACATGCCGCCGTAGACGGTTGCGGTGTCCAACGTGGGCATGTTCGGAGAGGGAAGGACCCAAGGCAGACCCGTTTCGTTGAATCGCATGGACCGGCGCCAACCGGTCATGGGGACCACATGTAAGTCGGCGCGCCAATGTTGTGTTCGATTGAAATGGCGGGCCAACTCAGCTGTTGTCATGCCGTGAAGAACCGGAAGGGGAAGCAATCCGACGAAGGAAGCAAAGGCGGGGTCGGGCAGGTTGCCTTCCATCTTTTCTCCGCCCAGGGGGTTCGGTCGGTCGAGAACGATAACGGGTTTTCCTGCTTCGGCGCAGGCTTTCATCGCGAGAGCCATGGTCCAGATAAACGTGTAGTAGCGAACTCCGATGTCTTGCAAGTCAAAGATCACCGCGTCGACTTTGGCCAAGGCGGATGGGGTGGGGGAAAGCGTTTTTCCGTAAAGACTAAAGAGGGGAAGGGCGGTTTTCGGATCTTTCGCCCCGGGGACCGGGCATTGGTCTTGCAGGTCAGCGTTGAGACCGTGTTCTGGCGCGAAAATCGCGGTAATACGAAACCCTGTTCGCCGCAGAGCGTCCACGGCGTGTTCCAGTCGGTTCGTGACGGAGGCGCCGTGAACGATGAGCCCCAAACGCCGCTTTTTCCAGGGACGGCCCAAAGGCCCTAAAAACCGATCGAGACCACAACGTACGGTTCTGTTCATTTGCCGTTAGAAAGAAAACTCATGCCGAAAATATTTCAGGGTCGGTCATTGACCTTTGTCGACGTGCTTCCATTAATAGAATGCCCGCCGCCACGGCCACGTTAAGGGATTCGACTCTGCCTTCCATGGGGATTTTGATCCGCTCAACGGCGAGATCCCCTAAAGTTTTTGGGTCCACCCCCCTGGATTCGCCCCCCAAAATGAGCACGCAGGGGAGGGTCCAGTTCCATTCGCTGTAGGTGCGCGGACCGGTGGCATCCGCTACCAGCAACGAAGGGAGGTCTTCATGGTCGTCAGAATGGATTGGACCGATGGAGCGCGGAAAAGGGGCATTCGGAAAGCGCTCCCAGCGGACGCGCGAAGGGCTTTGGATGAAAGGGGGTCGGCTGTCCCGGGCAGGACACCAACGGCGTTTACCCCGGCCGCTTCCGCCGACCGAACAATCGCTCCCACATTGGCGGGGGACTGAAGAACGTCCAAAAGAACGATCAAGGGAGTTGGCGTGCCCAGTCCGTTGAGATGAGTGAGGGGGAAAGGTTCGGGTCTGTCCGCTCGAATCGCGATCCCCGGCGATGTTTCCAAATCAGAGAGGAAGTCCATGACCGAGGGGGACACCGTATACAGGGCGGCGCCCCGTTCTTTGAGGTCCTCCAGAAGAGGGGCCACCCGATTGTCCGCCGCAATCGCGGGTGTGACCGCCACCTCCCGCGGGGTGAGGGGGGAATCTAAAAACTCTTCCACCAGTCGGCGGCCTTCCACCAAAATCGAACGATGGTCTCGGCCGTCACGAGCCTCTCTGAAACGGGCGATCACGGGGTGGGACCGAGAACCGATGGTGGGAATGGACACCGGTTACTCTGTGGGAAGTTTCCGTTCTGTGCGGGCCAACTGTTCGCCGTATATCTTCGCGAACGCCAGCACGCTCGCGACGGTCAGGGGGCCCACCAAGAGCCCGATGGGGCCATAGGCCTGGAGACCGCCCAGGGTTCCGAAGAAGAGAAAGACGATGGGCAGTTTGGCTTTTTCACCGATAATGAAGGGGCGAAGGAAATTGTCGACCATGCTGACGACAAGCCCGCCCCAGATCAAAATCCCAATTCCCTGCACCGCCCATCCTTTCAAGAAGAGATAGACTCCAATGGGAAGCCAAATGGCCGCCGCGCCAACAAACGGAATAAGCGCCATAAACGCTGTGGCAAACCCCAAAACGACCGAAAACCTTACCCCCGCCACAGCGAACCCGATTCCCGCCAGCAGGCCCTGGACCGACGCGGTCACGAACATGCCACGGACCACGGCCGTGAGAGTTTGGTTTAACCGTCCTAAGATGTGGGTTTTGTAGGCGGTTTCCATGGGAATAAGGCCCATTACTTTCTCGGCAAGACGTGTCCGTCCCGGAAGATGAAAAAAGTGTGAAAATCATGATGACCGTTTGAAAGATGAGGAGGAAAACGTTTTTGACAACGGCGGCTCCCACAGTGGAAACCTTGCGACCCATCGTTTCAGCGGTGCGGAGAATCGTGACGCGGGGGTTGACCCCCGCGTCAAGTAAAATGTCCTGCGAACGGGCCCAGATCTTTTTGACGGGCGCGGGAAGCCGGTTGAGGATGGCGGCGTCGGGGTCCAGTCGAACTTCCCGCACCTGATCTTGAGCCCAGGGGTATAACGCGGCCGCTTGTCGACCGAGCAGGGTCAAAAAGAAAGCGGCCGGAACAATGACGATTAAAAAAAGCGCGGTGACGCTCAATCCCGCCGCGAGGTTTGACCGCCCTTTCGTCCAACGCAGGAACTTGGCGTGCACCGGGTAGAACACCAAGGCCAGAGTGATGGCCACCAAAATTCCTTCCAAAAACGGCGACACGATGCGAAGCAGTTGATATAAAAGAAAGCCAAAACTCCCGAAAAAAAAGATCCGAAACAATACCGGGCGGGATTCCATTCGCCGTTCGGGGAAATTGCCAGGATTTACCGAGGTTCCTTCCATTTGCCATGCTCCTTTATTAACGCCACCAATCGTTCGTCGGCCTCGTCAGCCGGAAGGCCTTTTTCGACGCATTCTTTACCCACATACAGATTAATTTTTCCCGGCCCCCCGCCCACATACCCAAAATCAGCGTCGGCCATTTCGCCGGGGCCGTTGACGATACATCCCATGATCGCGATCTTGATATTGATTAGGTGTCCCGTTTTTTTCTTGATCCGGTCCGTGGTGCTTTGGAGATCAAACAGGGTTCTCCCGCAAGAGGGACAGGAAACAAACTCCGCTTTCGTTACCCGCACCCCCGCGCCCTGGAGGATGTTTGCGGTGAGTTCCAATTCTCGATCCACCCCCAGGTCTGTGCAAAGTGTCAAGCTGTCTCCGATGCCGTCAGCCAAAAGAGCGCCCGCCAAAATGGCGGCGGCCAAAAGGGAAGATTCTTCGTCCGCTGTCCAAGGAGCGACGATGTGGAAGGGAATCTTCGCTTCATTGACCCACGGGAGGGCGACCGCAGTGCGGGCTTGGTGCAAAAGTCGAGACACGTCCGTGTTTTCGAGCGCGAACACCACGTTCGGCGTATGGGCCAAAGCGGACCGGCCGGCGTTAAGTAAGTCTTCGAGGGTTTCAGCGAAAAGCCAGAGAGATTTCCCGCTTTTGGCGCAGGCCTTCGCGGCATCTATTGTTCCCTCCAGTCCGTTGGGGGGAAGGGCGATGCCGTCGGCTAGGTCCAATGCGCGGTCGAAATGGTCGGGCTCCCCCACGCGGGCCAAGAACCCCAAACGGGACGTTTCAAATCGTAGGGTTTTGCGGAAATTTTCTAATCGGTGAAGATCCTCGGAAGAGCCAATGGACCATTCCACTATTTCTGGCGGAATTCCCCGCCCGGACTTTAGCCGTTGTTCCAAAATTGTGAGGAGAGCGGCGGGGTCTGCCGTGGCGGGATCAAGCCGCGTCAGCGCCCGCGGGGGGTGGGAACCGCCCAAAGGGATGGCGCCCACGCGCACTTCACGCACGGTTCGGCGGGTTTTTGTCGTGGCTCCCGTTATGGGGCGCTCTGGGGTTTCTGTCGACAAAGACGCCCGATGAAATAGGCAACGACAGGTGGTCGGATTTGTGTTTGTGGGGCCTAAAAAACATGTGGGGGCCCGATTGTTGTACGGGGCCGCCAGGCGGCGGGCCACGGGGATTTCCCGTTCCGGTTCTTCTGTCAAAGACACCCGCAGGGTGTCGCCGATGCCGTCTTCCAAAAGCGCTCCGATGCCCACGGCGGATTTGATGCGGCCGTCTTCCCCGTCACCGGCTTCGGTGACCCCCAGGTGGAACGGGTAGTCCATGTTTTCGACCGCCATGCGTGCCGCCAGCAGGCGATAGGCGGCGATCATGATTTTGGGGTTGGAGGCTTTCATAGAAAGAATGATGTCGTGATAGCCGTTCCTTTCACAGATTCGGACGAATTCGAGGGCGCTTTCCACCATTCCTTCCGGGCTATCGCCGTAGCGGTTTAATATTCGGTCCGACAGGGACCCATGGTTTGTCCCAATCCGGAGGGCCCGCCCCAACCGTTTAAGCTTCAAAACAAGGGGGGTAAACCGTTCTTCAATGCGGGCGATTTCTTCGTTGTATTGGGTGTCGGTATATTCTCGGATTTTAAACGCTTTTGCATCAGAAAAATTGCCGGGATTAATGCGCACCTTTTCCACATGGTTGGCCGCCTCCATGGCCGCTTCAGGTCGGAAATGAATATCGGCTACGAGGGAGCATGGACCCCTTTGGCGTGGAGTCCGCCGCAATGTGTTTTAAGTGAGCGGCATCCACCTCGGTGGGCGCAGTGATGCGGACGATCTCACAGCCGGCACGAATAAGGCGTATCGCCTGGTTAACGGTAGCCTCGGTGTCCTGGGTGCGGGTGGTGGTCATGGACTGAAGCCGCAGGGGGTTCTCCCCACCCACCCCGACATTCCCCACCATGACTACCCGCGTTTTCCGCCGCCGGTAGGCGAACAGATCTGGAGAAAAAGTGAGAGTTTTGACAGCGGAAGTGACGGAGGGCATTGAATAATATTATATCAAACAGACGGCCTTTTTACGGTCATTATGTTGCAAGAGGATGGATAAAGAATTTGACTTGTTTCAGGGGCTTGACAGGGGAAGGGATTGAACGCATATTACGGTGGGAGGGGATGAATCCTCTCTTCGGGACGGGGACAAACCTTATGATTACCTTTGGGGATTTTAAATTTGTGGTGGCGACGACCCCTGAGTTGTTGGAAGGGGTCTTTCGGCTCCGTTACCAAGTGTATGTGGATGAGTTTGGTTACGAGCACGCCGGGGACCATCCAGAAGGAAAGGAAATGGATGAGTGGGACCCTTTCTCTATCCATATGGCGGCCTTGAACCCTGAAGGCGACGTTGTGGGGACCATTCGGTTGGTTCTTAACTCAACGAATGGGTTGCCCACCTTGAACGTGGTCGTTCCTTTTATCAAGATCAGAATCCCCAATCGAGGCACATTGGAGAAGTGTCCCGATTGGCGGTGGCGCGCGTCTTTCCGTCGACGGGTGGAAGACGGGTTTCAAGGAGTCGGAGTTAGCCTCGCCCAAGTCAAGCATTGCTTTCCACAGCCAGAGAAAGGAATTCCCAGCCAGGAGCGTCGCAAACGATTTTGCTGTGGTCTTGGGGCTATTTAAAATCATTACCATGAGCAAACGGATGGATCTAAAGACTGGTATATGGTGGCGGAAAAACAGTTGTGTATCTGAAACGATACCACATCCTTTTAACGCCATTGGGCCAGAAATGGATTACCACGGAAACCGTATCCCTTACCTGGGGCACATCCAGGACATTGAAAGCCATGATGATGAAAGTGAGCTCGTCGTTGGCGGATTCTTTTCAGGAAGGATTGGAGATTAAAAAGCCGATCGTTCCACCGATCGACGAGGCATTACCTCCCCCTGAGCCTGAACCCGTCCATCCGCCCACGTCCTATTTTATTCGACCGGAGAAATCGGAGACGGCTCCTGTGACGCTTCCCTTTTCAGAAGAAGAAACGGAACGGAAAGCCCGCGCGGCCGCGGAGGTCGTGGCGGAAATCGTTTGGCCCCACCGTATCCCCAGACGTCAAGCATGAGTCAGGGGTGTTCCGCCAACCAACGTTCGGCTTGGATGGCGGCCATGCACCCCTGGCCGGCGGCAGTAATTGCTTGGCGGTACGTGTGGTCCACGCAGTCTCCCGCGGCAAAAACACCTTCGATGTTGGTGCGGGTGTTTCCGTCGGTTTTTAAATAGCCCACGTCGTCCAGGTTCAAAATCCCCTTAAAAAGTCCGGTGTTTGGTTCATGTCCAATGGCGAGGAAAAGTCCCGCCGCGGACAGAGGTTCGATGGCCCCGGTTTTGACGTTTTTTAATTTCAACTGTTCGAGGGTTTTGTCTCCGCTCGAGTCCTCGAGCGTGTAGGGCGTTTTGATCGTGATTTTGGGGTTCGCCTTCACGCGTTCAAGCATGACGCGGGAGGACCGGAACTCGTCCCGCCGATGAATCAGAATGACCTGGGAGCCGAACCGGGTCAAATACAAAGCCTCTTCCATGGCCGTGTCGCCGCCGCCAATGACGGCGATGGGTTTGTTGCGGAAAGAGGGAGCGCGCCGTCGCAGGTGGCGCAGGCGGAAATACCTCGGTTCCAAAATTTGGCTTCGCCTCGTTGTGGAGTCGTTTGGCCGTGGCACCGGTGGCGATGATCACGGCTTTGGCGAAATACTCCGCTTCGTCCGTCACAATCTTAAAAGGGCGTTTGGAAAAATCGACGGAGTCGACGTCCTTGTCTAATACTTCCGCGCCAAACCGTTCTGCCTGTTTGCGCATGCGGTTCATGAGTTCGGGCCCCATGATGCCGTCAGGAAAGCCCGGAAAATTTTCCACCTCGCTCGTGGTCATCAACTGTCCGCCGGACTGGCCTCCCTTCATAAATCCGCCCAAAACAAGCGGTTTTAAATCCGCCCGAGACGCATATAAGGCCGCCGTATAGCCGGCAGGCCCGGAACCGATAATGATAACGTTGTGTGCATTCATGGAATTCCCCTCAGTAGTTTTCTTGAAACGGAAAGAGTAACGCAACACGTCTCGGATAAGCAGAATACTTACGGGCGTGCCGTCAGGCCTCAACACGGGGACATGCCGGTGGCCGCCCATGGCCATTTTATTGAGGGCGTAGGCGATGGGGTCTTCGGGGTGCACATAGCTGGGGTCGCGGGTCATGATCTCTGCCACTTTGACCTTGGACAGATCGGTGTGGACGCCCGCCACCCGCAGAAGCAAATCCCGGTTCGAGAGGATCCCCACCATTTTTTGGTTCTGATACACCAAGACACAGCCTTTTTTTCCTTCTGGAAAATTTTGACAATTTTTCTCGATGGAATCGTCGGGGCTGCACACCAGCAAATCGAGGCCTGTCAGCAGTTCCGACACCGGTTCGTTCAAAAGGGCGTCCTGAAATGCGTCGCCCTTCCGCCGAGAAGCGGGAATGTCACGTTTCATCAACGAATGCAAACACTGGGCGCAATGGTCGGCGCCCAAGGGGTATTCAAAACCGCAAAAAGGGCATGAGTTTTTCATTGGACCGTCCAGGTGGAATCGTCATAGAGAAGGTTCTTTAAGTTGCCGCGTCCTTCTTTTTTGATCACTGTTTCAATTTGTTCATTTAAGAGATCATCGTAGGTCGGTTTTTCCACACAACGGAACACGCCGAAGGGAACGGGGAATTCAGGGTAGACCAACTGCGTTAACAGGTAGGCGTGGTTGGGCCGGGGGTCCGCCTCGTCATGAATCATAAGGGCCTGCGTATTGGTGGCATCAAAGCCTACTATCTCCGGGTAAAGCCCATTCAAACGGATCGACTTTTTTTTTGTCGGGCCGGCCAAAAACCAACGGTTTGCCATGTTCCAGGTAACCATGCGGTCTTCGCGCGTGTCGCGCCCGTCACGGGGCGTGGGTCTTATCGTTAAAAATGATGCAGTTCTGATAAATTTCGATGAAAGAGACGCCCTTGTGCCGCATGGCCCGTTCGAACATGGCGCCCATGTGGCGGGGGTCGGTGTCGAGCGTGCGGGCGATAAAAGTGGCTTCGGACGCAATGGCCAGGCAGAGCGGGTTGATGGGATGCTCGATGGATCCATAGGGGGAGGATTTGGTCACTTTCCCCATGGCCGAGGTGGGGGAATATTGTCCTTTGGTGAGCCCATAAATTTGGTTGTTGACCAGAGGATATTGAAGTTGAGGTTTCGCCGCATGGCGTGGAGGATGTGGTTTCCTCCAATGGAAAGGCCGTCCCCGTCCCCCGTGATCACCCAAATGGAGAGGTCCTTATTGACACAACGGAGCCCTGTGGCCACAGTGGGAGCTCGACCATGGATCGTGTGGAACCCATAGGTGTTCATGTAATAGGGAAACCGCGACGAACACCCGATACCGGAAACAAAAACATAGTTCTCCCGTGGGATATCGAACTTGGCCAGGGTCTGCTGGACAGTTCCTAAAATCGAATAATCGCCGCACCCCGGGCACCAGCGCACTTCCGCGCCCGAAACAAAATCGTTCTTGGTGTATTTCGGTCGCGACGCGCCAACGGGTAAGTTGACTTCCATTAGAGGACCTCCTCAATGGCCTGCCGCACTTCCGAGACGAAAAATGGAATTCCTCTGACGCGGTTCAACCCGACAAAACGCGTGGCCAAGTCGGGAAATTGAGAACGGAGGAGCATGAGAAGCTGGCCCAAGTTAAGTTCGGGGACTAAAACCGTGTGGAAGTTCTTCAGGACGTCGTGGGTGTTTTTGGGGAATGGGTTCAAGTAATGGAGATGGGCTTGGGCCACGGGCCCTTTTCCGTTAGAGTTCACTTCGTCGACGGCGGCGTGGATCGTGCCGTAGGTGGATCCCCACCCGAGCACAAGAACCTTTCCACGGGCAGGGCCCCGGACGCTCAGAGCCGGAATATCATCGGCAATGCGGGCCACTTTTTCCGCCCGCAATTGAACCATTTTTTCGTGATTGTCCGGATCATAACTCACTGACCCGGAAATGTTTTGTTTTTCCAGCCCACCGATCCGATGCTCAAGCCCAGGCGTCCCCGGAATGGCCCAAGGTCGCGCCAACGTTTTTGAATCTCGCGCATAGGGGGCGAAGGTCCCATTCGGGACCTTTCCTCTCTCTCCCGCTTGAGAAGGATGATTGACTGGGATTTTGGGGAGATCATTGATTTCCGGCAGTTTCCAGGGTTCGGCGCTGTTCGCCAGGTAGCCGTCCGATAAAAAAACAACAGGCGTCATAAACTTCATTGCGATGCGACAGGCTTCGACCGCCAAATCAAACGAGTTTGCCGGGCTTTGGGGCGCCACGACACAGACGGGGGACTCTCCGTTCCGCCCAAAAAGGACCTGCAAAAGATCTGTCTGCTCCGTTTTAGTGGGCATCCCGGTCGAAGGACCGGTGCGTTGGACGTCGACCACCACCAGAGGCAGTTCCGTAATGACCGCCAGGTTCAGGGCCTCGGATTTTAAACAGAAGCCGGGGCCCGAGGTTCCCGTGACGCCCAAGGCGCCGCCGAAACTGGCCCCGATGGCGGACCCGATGGCCGCGATCTCGTCTTCCGCTTGAAACGTTTTGACCCCAAAATCCTTGTGTTTTGAAAGTCCTTCCAAAATCCCCGACGCCGGGGTGATGGGGTAAGACCCGTAGAAAAGCGTTTTGCCGGACAGTTCCGCCGCGGCGATGAGTCCCAGGGCAGTGGCTTCGTTGCCGGTGATTTTCCGATAGGTGCCGGGGTCCAATTTGGATTGCCGAACTTCAAATCGGGTGGGCATTAATTCAGTGATGTCCGCGTGGTTATAGCCCGCTTTGAGAGCGGCGATATTGGCGTTCACGAACTCCGGTTTCTTGGCAAACTTTTGGGAAATCCAATCGATGGTGTGGTCCAGTTTCCGGTCGTAAAGCCAGAACATGAGCCCTAACGCGAAAAAATTTTTACAGCGATCTTTTTCTGAGGCCCGAATGGGATGGTCTTTCAGCGCGTTCAAGGTGAGCTCGGCCAAGGGCACTTTCAGCACCTGCCACTCCCGCAAGCTCCCATCCTCCGTCGGGTTGGTGGTGTAGGCCGCTTTCTCCAGTCCCTCTTTATCAAAGGCGTTTTCGTTGAGGATAATCAGGCCGCCTTTTTTGACGTGGTGGAGGTTGACTTTGAGGGCGGCGGGGTTCATGGAGATGAGAACGTCGGCTCGGTCGCCGGGAGTAAACACGAGAGTTTCGGAAAATTGGAGTTGGAAACTGGACACCCCGGGCAACGTGCCCGCGGGGGCTCGGATTTCGGCGGGAAAATCGGGGATCGTGGCGAAATCATTCCCCATAACGGCGGTGGTGTCGGTGAACTGGTCCCCGGTCAACTGCATGCCGTCGCCGGAATCTCCCGCAAACCGGACAGTGACCGCTGTTAAAATTTGTTTGCCCTTGGTCGAGCCTATGGCCCCAGTTTCCCCTTTTTACGGCCGGTGTCTCCCTGCCGGGGGCCAGGGGACGGCTGTCGGTCGACGTCATCCGCCTTCCCGCTGGGAGGCAATTTGATGGGGATTGGGGGGGATGTTATACACTTCCCCCGGATAAAATTCCGCCAAAAAGCGTACGAGGGTGCGCACGCTGAGCACGTTCACCAACTGTTGTTTTTCGTTCACCAATGGAATGTGATAAAAGTCGTGTTCCGCCATGAGGTCCACCGCGCGGCCCACGGTGTCGTCCTGCCGGAGAACCAAAGGGTCGTCCGACATGAAATCCGAGATCGGACGGGTCCACACCACGTCTTTGTTAATAATTTTCTGAGCCACATCCGATTCGGTGAACATCCCCACCACGCGCTTCTTTTCAGAAACGACGATGTAAGCCGATTTGTTCTCCCGCATCATCTCCACAGCCCGCTCAATGGACGTGGTGGGAGGCGCTTGGATCAACCGGGGGTTAATGATCTCCCCAATTTTCTTATCTTTCAGCCGCCGTTCAGAAGGTGAGCTCATAAGACCCTCATTTTATAACTTTTGGGGGCGGTAGCGTTTAACGGGGAACACACAAACCTTGATTTCCAGTGATGACATCATTAGATTTCAAGGTCTATTTTTTCGACCCCTGGGTGCGCGTCGAAAGGAAAGAAGGTCTCCGTTCGTGGGGGTTGCGCCAGGAGGTCGTTATCGATTCCAAGAAAGTTCTTGGGGGTTGATGGGCTAGAAAAAGACGCCACACATCTTCTCGGAGGAGGGCGTAGTCGGGGGTCAACATCTGAACCGGGGGGAGATTTTTTGACGCGATCGGTCCCAGAATATTTTCGTACGAATCGTGGGAAACGCCCCAGGAGATCCGCCACGTTTGATCGGGAGGATACATCCGATCATCCGGCAAGAACGCGAGCGTGTCTTTTCCCGTGGCCCAGGTGTAGTAATAGTTTAGTCCCAGGTGGCAAATGACCAGTGAGAAGTCGTTCTTCGGCATCCGATCAATGACGTGTTGGTAAGTTCTGGTGTTGGTTTCGTCGAAGCGTGGGTCATAGACCTTTTTGGTGAAAAACCCCAAAAGGGTCGAAAACCCCAATCCCCATAGGAGATATCTCCATCGGGAAGGAATTCCCCAGGACCAGAGGACGGCTCCCGGCAAAAGACCGTGAGGATGAGTCGATAACTCAAATCAAGAACGTTGTTGTTGAGGAAGGGGCTGAAGAGGGCCGGAATCAAAAGCAACCAAGCGAGGGTTCGATAGCGAGAATGGGGGAGGGTTTTGAGAAGCCATAGCCCGGGAATGAGGGCGAGGAGAGACAAAACGATTTCGGTCTGCAGGGCCGGAGGCAGAAAGACGCGCTTGCCGAGTAAGGTCAAGGGCCATCCCTGGGGCCACGTCAGCGCGGGGAAAACACGCATAAGGTCCGTTGGAAGAAATACTTTGCCTATGGCCAGGAAAGAAACGAACAGGAGGAGGCCGAAAAGGGATGTTCGCCAATGAAAAGAAATACGTTCAGCCGAATGGTCAATCACTGTTCCAACCGCGACCCACGCGCCGATCAAGAAAAGGAGTTTGTGAGCAAAGGCAAGCGCGACAAAAAGAATTCCGCTGAGAGCCCGAGCTTTTTTGTTGGGGTTGTCCTTTAAAAAGCTCGACTCCAGGGCGGCGAGGGCCGCGAACAGGAACGCGGTGGCTCCCGCGGTTTTTGGGAAATGGGCGGAGAGGGAGGAGAGGCAAGGCGATACGGCCAGAAGGGAACCCAAGAGAATCCCCGTCTTGATTCGACCGGTAGAATTTATCCCGTACAAAAGGCCCATCGGGGCCGCTAACCCCGCCAGGAGCGACACGCCGATTTTGACAGCCAGGACGGGGTCTCCCAGGATGCGCTGGATCGCCGCGAAGAGGAGGACAACGATTGAATTTTCAAAACTTCGGAAACGTCCGTGTTCCGCCAGGAATTGGGCTTGCTCGGCAAAATAGTATCCGTCCACGCCTGTGGCCACGTTGGTTTGGGTGAGCAGGCTCCAACGTAATCCAAAGGAGATTAAAAAAAGGAGAATCCCCCAGAACCACACCTGGCGTGGGGTGTGAAGCGCGGGAGTCGCCTGAAAATTATGTTTGACGGAGCATTTCCGTCCGGGAGGGCCCGAAAATTCTGTTCCAGACGCTCCGGACAGTCGCCCTGCGCCAACCGGGGAATCCCGGTTAGAGTGTGATGGGGTAGAGAACACGGGATCGGTTTTTCCAGAGAAGTGTCTCCGATAAAACAGCGCCGTCCTTCTTCACACGATGGATGCTGTTGCTTCGGTAGACGATTCCGGCGGGATCTTTTGTGAAGCGATGGTCTCGCTCTTCAATGGAAAAAATGCCCGCCCAAATGTCTTCGGAAGAAAGACCAACCGCCAGTTCATTTTCCATAACCCGAACGGAGAGCCGCGCTGTTTGGCCCGATCGATTTTGGAGCCGCAGGTCATGGTGATTGTGGAAAACAGAGGCTCCCGTTCCGAAGGGGACGCGGCGGTTTTCGTCCGGGAACAAATCGAAGTCATGATGGTGGCGCTCGATCACGTCAAACCCGGCGTGAAGCATGACCCATAAAAGAGAAGAGGCCAATTGGCACAGTCCGCCGCCAATCCCTTGTCCCAACCCTTGGCCGCTCACTTCATAGCCCGGACAAAACCCGCGTTTTGCCGATGGACGACCCAGCAAACGATAAAAAGAAAAGAGTTGTCCAGGGCGAATCAATACCCCATCGAACAGGGGGGCCGCCAGCGCAATGTTGGTTCGTTTGCCCTCTTGCAGTCGTCGGTTGGCCCCCTTCCATGATTTTACAATGGCGCTTTTGTTTTCAAAAACCCAATGGGTGAAACGAGTGGCGTCTCCCGGATCACGATCCAAAGCAAACGGAGGTCGACAAAAGGCATCCGAGGCCCAACGCCCCGCGCGTCGAACCGAAATCCGGAAACCGAGGGGGATCCATGGGGAAACGATTTTTACCAGTCCGATTCGAATGTCTCTCTTTGAAATCCCAGGGAACTGGAATACCATGTTTCGTAATAAAAAGACACAAAAGCAGGATCCTCCCCCTCCTCGAGGGGGCGGGGCGGGGGTTTTCCAAAATATTTCTTGTGGGCTTCTAAAATCGGATCCTCGGCGAGTCCTTGTTTTGTCAGTATGTCTTTGCATTCGGAATACATGAGATGGCTGGGGCGAGTGATGGTCATTTTTATTTTTTCAGCGGTTCGGCTTTTTAGGACGAGGACGTTGCCGTAATTGTCAAAGTCGGCGCGGTCCAAATATCCTTCCAGGTCGAGAACCGTCTTTTTTGAGGAGGAGCTCACCACGCGTGCGACTCCCTTAAAAAGGGAATCCCCGTTTGGGACAGAGAAAGAAAAACGCGCGGTTTTAAAGTCATATTGAAAAAAAGATCCCCAAAGGGGGTCGCTGTATTGATCTTTGAGGGTCCGACGATTGTTTTCAACGGTTTGTCTCGTCCCCTCCGTTTTGGGGCGGAGGACGGTGTCTCGGATTTAAAACCCATTTCAGTTAAACACAAATCTTGTATCTTTGTCCCTGGGTAATGGGAGAGAATCTTTAATTCGAACGTTGAATCTTGAACAGCCTTTTTTAAAGGGATGATCTGCAGACCCGATTCATTTTTGAGTGTATAGGTTTCTCCCGCGAATGAGACCTCTCTTAATTTCCCGTTCTTATCAAACGTTTCATCGTCGCGCTGGTGTCCATTTGAAAACCAGAGACCCGTGAGTTGAGGGGGGGTATCGAATGTGAATGTGATGGTGGTCCCCTCGCCATACCCGGGCGCGCCTTCTGCCCAAACGGTGTCTAATTCGCCGTCAAACAGATTGTCGACGCTGTAGACCATGGGGGGTGAGTGTGGAGGAGGCCAAAACCTTGACGGCCTTTTCGCGGGGAGCAATGAGCTGGATTCTCTCTCCCTGGTGATAAAAGTCAATTTCCGAAGGCACCGCGTCCTGTGTCCTCTCCTCCGAATTCACAAAGCATTGGATCGAGAAAAAGGAACCACGGAGGGGGGGATTCACAGGAATGGATTGAACGCCACGATCATCTGCCCGAACATCAAAACCGGGGACTCCGTTGTATCGATCCAATGTCCAGTCGGGGCTTCGATGCCCGAGAAGATAACAGATTTGAGCGCCGGGAGCTGTGCGGATATCGATTCGGTCGATGGTGACCTCCTCTCCGAATGAGATTTGAGCCTCCTCAAAAAGCTGGACAATTTCCTCGGATTCGGATGAGGGGATCGTGGCGTACGTCTGTCGGGGGGCCGTGCCTGTATCGCCATCAAAATAAGCCCCACCGCCTCGAAGATTGATGAGTGAGACATTCTTTGCGTTGAGGAGCACCGGAAAAAGAAAGAGGGCCAGGATTATTGAAACGAAAGGGCGAATCAACGTCATGAAGCCTCCATTATTGAGTTAGGCTATGCCAAGTTTCGACAATGGAATACCGGGCTTTCACTTCCTCTTTTGGAAGTGCGTCGAAGTGCCACCATTCCAAGGGAAGTTGTCTGAACCCCGCTGTTTCCATGACATCGCGCAAGAGGTGTCGATGGAAAATCTGTGCGGAGGTTAATTTTCCCTGATGCAAGAACATGTCCTCCTTTTTGGGTTGTGCCAACGGTTCGAACGAATCGAAAGGTGTCCCCATGTCGATCTCTGTGCCCTTTTCGTCTCGAAGCGACACATCCACCGCGAATCCATAGTTGTGAACTGATCCCTTTTTTGGGTCGGCCACATAAATTTGGCTCTCTGTTCCTTTCACTTTATTCCAGAGTTGTTGCTGAACGTCCCTGGGACGCAGAGCGTCGAAAACGAGCAAAGTCCAACCCGGTTTCCTTTTTTGCAAGAGAACAGTCGCCTTGCGCAATTTTGCGGAGGCGATTCTGTGCAGGTATGCGGTGTGGAAAGTTCCGTAAAGATTTTCACCCATAAAATTATTGGCAGTGGAGTAGCGAAGGTCCACTTGAACCCAGGGAATTTGAGCAACATCTTCGAAGTCTTTTTGTTTTTCTTTTGCAAAGGAGGGTTTGACTAAAAGAGCAACGGTTCCCAGGAAAAGCATCAATGGGCGGAATCGAGGCCAAAATTTATTCATGCTTGAGAAAGAACTTCCAGAAATTGTTCTCCATACTGCGCCAGCTTGGCAGGGCCGACGCCTGAAATGCCGCGCATTTCCTCGAGGGTTTTGGGTTGAACCGCCGCCATACGGGCCAAGGTGGAATCGTGGAAGACCACAAAGGCGGGGAGATTTTTTTTGTTGGCCAACTCTCGGCGGAGAGTTTTAAGGCGCTCGAATAGGGGGCCGATGTGGGGCGCGGGGCTTTCAATTGATGTGCTGGCCCGTTTCGAACCCTTTTGACGGGGGGAATCAAAGGCGTCGGTCTTATCAACCAGCGACGGCCGCGGAAGTTGGGCTCGGGCCTTGTCCCAGGTGACTCCCAAACAGATATCACAGGAGGTCCCACAATTCTCCATGGTTTCCTCAAAATGGGCCGAAAGGCCCCGGTGGCGGCAATGGGGGCGGTCCGCCCAGCGGAACATCTCCCGGGACCGTTGGTTCATTTCTGCCGCGAGGGCGGCATCGTTCGATTCGGTGGGGAATCCGTCGTAGGCCATGACATCCGCCCAAGAGTAAAACAGCAAGCAGTCGGAGGGGTTCCCGTCCCGCCCGGCGCGGCCGATTTCTTGGACATAGCTCTCGATGGATCTCGGCATCTCGCGGTGGATGACGAACCTGACGTTGGGTTTGTCGATCCCCATGCCGAAGGCGATGGTGGCCACGGCCACGGGTGTTCTCCCCGCCAAAAAATTATCTTGCACCCGGGCCCGTGCCTGGTCGGACATCCCCGCGTGGTAGGCCTCCGCTTTAATGCCTTTCCCGCGGAGAAATTCCGCCAGGGATTCCACGTTCTTGCGTGTCATGCAATAGATGATTCCGCTCTCGCCCGCCCGTCGGCGCAGATAATCCACCAGTTCTTTCCGAAGATCTCGGCCTTCGCCTTTCTTTTGGGCAATGATCCGCAAATTCTGACGGAAAAAGGTTCCCTTGAACCCTTCGGGCTTGACCATGCCCAACTGGCGGATAATGTCCGCCGCCACTTTTCGCGTGGCCGTCGCCGTGAGCGCCAAAATGGGGACATCTCCCAACTGGGCCTTCAACCCTGACAGCTTTCGGTAAGCCGGGCGGAAATCGTGGCCCCAGGAACTGATGCAGTGGGCTTCGTCCACCACCACGAGCTTGATCGGGCACCCTTGAAGAAATTCCCGCAGGGACCCTTCCAAGGCTTCCGGTGCCAGGTAGACCAAGTCCCACTCCCCGCGATGAAGGCCGCCCAAGCGTTTCCGACGTTCCTCGAAGGAGACGGAGGAATTAATCACCGTTGCACGGAACCCCTTCAGGAGGAGCGCGTCCACCTGATCTTTCATAAGCGAAATGAGGGGGGAAATGACGAGGGTGGGACCGTTTAAAAGTTTTGCGGGCAATTGGAAGGTGAGTGATTTCCCCGCCCCCGTCGGCATCACCGCAATGCAGTCCCGCCCCGCCAACACGGCGTTGATCACTTTTTCCTGCCCCGGTCGAAACGTTTCATACCCAAACGTCTGGCGAAGGACGTCAAAGGGCGAAAGCTGATTTTCTCTAGGGATCAGTGTCGAAACGGGTGCGGACGGAGGTTTCACGACAACCCCATTGGCTCTGCTCTGGGGGGCGAGGGGCGCCGTCGTTAACCCGAGACGCCGTTTTAAATCGTCGTTTTCCTGTTTCAGCCGAAGAAGCTCTTGTTCAATGTCCATTTTGTTTTTCCTCTGGAGGGCTTCTCCGCCAATTCACGGCGGCCAGTTGGCCTTGGCGGGCTTCGTCGGCGGCTTCGGCGAGGATGCGGGATGTTTCTTGGGGGGCGTGGAATCCCATGGAATTTTCGGCGGCAACGAAATCTAGGCGCCATTGGGCTTTGCGTTGGTGGTCGTAGGAGAGTTGAAGATCTTTGGGGGTGGCTCCCTCCTTCTTTGCCTGGGCGATGGCGTCGAATTGGTCCATCAGCGCTTTCGCGGCGCGTTGGAGCAGGGCGTGGTTGCGGTCTTGAATAATGTCCACGCGGGATTGGATCTCCGCTTCGGAGAACCGGTGACAGGATTGGCAGGCGCGGTTGATGTTAAGGAGAGGGCTTCGCAACCAATGGTCCGACACTTTGGTCGCGCCGTCCCGTTGGTAGGGCATATGGCAATCGGCGCAGGCCACGCCACTTCGGGCGTGGATGCCTTGGCTCCACAATTCGAACTCGGGGTGTTGGGCTTTGAGCACAGGGGCGCCTGTTTCCGCGTGATTGAAATCTGAAAAAGGGGTTCCGTCTTTAAACTTCGTTTCGTTCCAATGCCGTTCGAGATCCTCCGCTTTGAGCCCTTTGCTCCAGGGGAAGGTCAGCGGCATTTTGGTTCCGCAATAATATTCCACGTGGCATTGGCCACAAACGAAAGAGCGCATTTCCGTTCGCGAAGCTTCGGTGTTGGGGTCGTAGGGTGTTTTTCGGTCGCCCGCGCGCCAGCGTTCGATGGACGGCATGGGCGCCACGGGCGCGTCGGAGGCGGCCAAGGATTGGATCCCAAGAATGAAACCGGGGCGCGTGACGCGCAACCTCATGGTTTTTGGATCGTGGCAATCCACGCAGGAAACCGGGTGCGCGTGGCCGGACTCATGCAAAGCGGAATTCATTTCTTTGTACGTCAGGGTGTAACTTTTTTCAAACCCTTTCATGGCATCACCGTCGCCCATTTTCCGATACAGGGGCATGATGGAGGCGTGGCAATGCAAACAGGACCCCGATTGGGGTTTGGTGAGCCGTTGGGTGGCTTCTTGGTCAGCCAGCATATACGCGTGGCCGCGCCGATCTCGGTAATCAATGGAAAAGGCATAGCCCGCGAACATGCGTTTCAGCCAAGGGTTTTGGTCCATTTTTTCTTGGGGCATGGCTTCGCTTCCGCCGTGGCCGCCGTAGCGGGTTTTGGTGGTCTGGGCGGTCAATTTGTAGGAATCATATTCCTTGGGCCAATTGATCCCCCAATGGGCGGGGTCGGTGTCGTCTTCCGTCACGTCCACGAGTCGGACATAAGGGTTGCGCGCTTCGCTTTTCCGCTCAAAAATATTCACCAAAAGAGCGGCCACGAGTGCGGCGCCGATGGCCGCGCCCAACACGATGAGAGCATGGAACCGCAACCCCATCAAACGACGAATAAGATATTTCATTTTTCGTTTACCTCCTGAATTTGATTCGGTTCGTATCGCCCCATCCCCATCCGTTCGCCATGACCAACCGAGGAATGGCAATGAACACATCGAAATGTTTCGTCTTTGTTTTTTAGAGGTTTAAGGTCATGCACCATCGCCGCGTGGCATCTCACGCAGTTCTCCTGAAGGACCGCGGCTCCGCGAGGGGAAATGACGATGGGTTCATGAAAGTCCTGAAACGTAAACCCCTTGGAGTGGCGGTAGCCGTTATCGGATTTGGCAATGTATTTGGCCGGAAACGTTTGGGGCAAGTGGCAGTCCACGCACGACGCCGCCGTGTGATGACTGGCTTTCTGCCACGCATCGAATTGTGGCCCCATGATATGACAATTAAGGCAAGCCCGCGCGTCCGTTCTGAAATACGAAAACCCCGCCGCGTATTGAAACGTATAAATCCCAAGCCCCGCAAAAAGTCCCAGACAAAGAGCGGCCCACAGTCTCCAATCGTTTTTCATCCATTCAATCTTAGGAAATAAAACCAAGGAACTGAAATAAGAAGATTTAGGGGACGTTTAGGGGACGTTGTCTATATTATATATATTCTATGGCTTTGGGATTGGAACTATTAACAGATTGGCATGAAGGGCGGGGGATGATTCTGGTTATTTTATTATGGCGAGTTTGCTGATTTCTCGGATTTTTTTCCCTTCTTTTTCTGCTTCTACGGCCCAGTAATATGTTCCCGCCGCCATGTTTTCGGTTGACCAAACAGATTCAAAGGCCTGCCACCCGTTGGACGTCTCGACAATTTGGGCGGGGGGGGTGTCTAAAACCAGTTGCCCTGTCAGGGAATAGATTTTTTGGCTAAAGCGGTCCGCGTTTTCAACCTCCACCCTCAGGGTCGCCACGCCTCCGGAGACCGGGCTGGGTCGAGCATAAAAATCTCCGATCCTCACTTCGTTGCCGGGGGTGGGGGGCGGGACATCCATTGGTTCTACAGCAAAGGCCAGGTCGTCGTAGTCGTCGTAGTCCCCCGCGCTACAGACTCCCGCGGTTCCTTGGTAACGGAAATTGGCACGGACCGCGTGGATCGTCCCGCCCGCTGGAAGCGTGAACGTACTCGAAAGGATCGTGGATCGGGTGGCGTTCGGTCGAAGGGTCGCGATGAGAGACCACGCGGGGTGTGCCGTGTCGGAGGAGATGTACAGGTCCAAATAATTGTTTTTTGTGGAATAGGCCCACACTTTGGCGTCGACTCGGACCAGGGATCCCGCTTTCAAGGGTCGCCCATTGAGCGAGGTCACCTGAACCCAATCGTTGGATTCGTCATTGTGGTATCGTCCAGACGCCCCGTCCGCGCACCCACCGAGAACGGTGTTGGGTTGATTGGGTTCTGGGAATTTATCAACCTCGCTTCGGGCTTCCAGCAGGCCGCCCGAGGCGCAGGCCGCGCCGGGGCGAGAACACAGCGGAACCCCAAGGAGGGGGTCGAAAAGGGCGACGGTTCGGCCGTTTTCAATGAGGACGGATCGATCGTCGTCCTGGCTGTGATCGGCTGAATCAAAGGAGCGCGCCGTGACCTTATGGGCACCATCGTTTAATTGGGTGGTGTCAAGGGAATAGGTCCAGGTCGTGGTTTGGGCGTAAGTGTGGACAAACGGCGTGGGTTCCCTTTCTCTCTCGGACCCAATACTGGCCTGGGGCGGCGGGGATCCAAAAACGGTTGTCCAATAGTGACCGTCCACCAAGAGGTCCACGCGCGATAGAGTGTTCTCGTCAAACGAACGTCCGGTCACCTCGACGGTTCCTGCCACGATGGCACCGTTCTCCGGGCTCGTGATCCCCCCTATGGGCGATTCTTCGTCCGATGACACAAACGTCGCGGTGCTGGAATACCCGATATTTCCCACATTATCCCGCGAAACGGCCCGGTAGTAATACAACGTGCTGGGGGGAAGAGCAGAGATGTCCGCTTGGTGGATGGCGGTGAACGCCGTTTGCTGGGGGGAGAGGAGACCCAACGCGGGAGACGTGCCGTATTCGACTTGAGTGTCCGAAGGTTCGTCGGTGGTCCATGTCAACCGCACGTTATTATCGGAAACGACCACATTGAGCGCGGATAAAAGCGGAGGTTGAATGTCCGGAATCACGGTGACAGTGATGGTGTGCGACGAACGGAAATTCGATGCGTCCACAGCGGTGGCTGTCAACGTGTGAGTGCCCAGAGAGAGTCCCAGGGTGGTCAGCGTGGCGCGGTAGGGGGGGGAAGTGTCGTTTCCGAAGACGGTCGATCCGTCCAGAATGAACTGAACATAATCAATCGCCACGTTATCAAATGCGGCGGCCTCCACCGTTACGGTTCCAAAAATATCACTGTTCGGTGCCGGAGAATTGAAGACCACCGTGGGTGGAGTGGTATCGTTAATAACGGTGACATGGAATATCCGTTCGGCCGTGTTTCCCGCAGAATCATAGGCTCGAACTCCCACCGCGTGGGGCCCCGCACCTGCGGCCCCGGCGTTCCAGGTATACGCGGCTGTGAAGTGGGAACTCTCTTCGGTTGTGGAACTTGAGGAAACGAGAATTCCGTTGACAAGGAATTCAATTCGGGAAATTCCATAATCGTCCGTGGCGGACGCGCTGAGGGAATAATCCGCCGCGGGGATGTCCACGTTGTCGTTGGGACTCACGGAAAGGAATTGAGGGGCGGTGTGATCTATCCGGACGGGAGAGACCTTAAACGTGACGTTGGTGCCCTCGGCATCCGTCGCGGTGAGCCTCAATGTGTAAAGTCCCTCCGGGAGGGCTCCGGTGTTCCACAGGCCCAAAGACCCGTTCGTCACCGAACCTGTCGACGCTGTTCCGATGGGATAAAACGATGAGGGCGATCCCCCTGACCCGTAGTCTAATCGGCGGGAAGAGATCGCCGTCCCATCCGCAGATCCGCGCACATCGACGACGTTGCCGACAGGGGCGAATTGATGGGGGGAAGTGATTGTGACGTTCGGGAACGTTTTTGCTTGGAGGGTTTTGAACGCGTTGATTCGCCCAAACCCGGATTGGGTATCGAATCCGGCGGCCCCCACATCGTCGGCCGATTGCCGGATGGCTTGGCGCACCTGTTCGTTGGTGAGTGAGGGGTGTTGAGAAAGGAGGAGGGCCGCGAGCCCCGCCACATGGGGGCAGGCCATGCTGGTTCCGTTGTAGGAGCTGTAATATCCCCCCGGGACTGTGGACTGAATGCCAACTCCCGGAGCCGCCACGTCGATTTTTGCCCCAAAATTTGAGAATGATGCCATCACATCCGCTGAATTGAAAGCGGAGACAGTCACCACAGAGTCATATTTCGCTGGAAGGAATTGGGAGGCATCAATGGCGCTGTTTCCGGCGGCCGCCACCAAGACCACTCCCAGAACGCGGCGTATCGCTTCTTCAATCACGGGGGAATCCCCGGTTCCGCCCCAACTCATGTTAATCACATCCGCGCCGTTGTCCGCGGCATAGACAATGCCTTGGGCTAAATCCACGTCGTAGCCGCTTCCGTCGTCGTCCAGCCCTTTGATCGCCATGACATGAGCGGACGGCGCCACACCAATGACCCCCACTCCGTTATTTCCCACTGCCGCAATCGTTCCGGACACGTGGGTCCCGTGGCTGTGCCCGTCGGATATAGAATTCGTGTTGGCGACGAAATTCCATCCCCGCACGTCGTCCACATAGCCGTTGCCATCATCATCAATGCCGTTCCCTGTGATTTCGCCAGGGTTAGACCATATGTTAGAGGCTAAGTCAGGATGGGTGTGGTCCACCCCGGTGTCCACCACCGCCACCACGACCCCGTTTCCCTGTGCCATGTCCCATGCCGAAGGGGCCTGGATTTTCGCCATGCCCCACAGACCGGGGTAGGCGGGATCGTTGGGGACCCCTTGAATTCGAAACACGCGCACCGGTTCCGCCCATTCAACGTTGGGATTAGATCGATACTCCGAAAGGGCCTGAGAAAGTTCGGCCCCAGGAGCCAATTCCAGAACGGCCGTTCGGCGGAAAGTGGTACGGAGGTCTTTTGCTTGGGCGGGTCCGGATTTGGGCGCGCGTGCGGCGACCTGGCTGACCGGGGCGGCGGTGCCTTTTTTCATATGGGGTTCGGTTCCCCCGTGGTGGACGCGTGACAATGATTTCACGCCCCACCGGGCGTGAAGTTTTTGAACCCCTTTTGGCATGCCTTTTAATCGCCCGGCGGGCGCGGTGTCTTCCGTTAGGGAAAGACCCGTGGCCGACTCGGATCGGAACCGGACGACGATGCGTTTGTCTCCTTTGTTTTATCCGACGAATTTTTAAGGGCGGGCAACGGGAGTTGGACCACGAACAACCGCCCCGGTCCAAAGAAGGACCCCAAAACAAAGGAAATAAATGGGGTGGGATGTTTGCTCACGATGGATGGTCTCCTTGTTCAGAATTCCCATGTCAATGTCGCGTGTTGGGTGGCGGGAGCTCCCGCGTCAGCCAGATCTTCCCCTGCGGGTTGGAAGGCGTAATCCAAACGAAACTTGCCCAGGAAGACTCCGATTCCGCCGACCAGTTGACCCAATCCCGATTGTCCCTCCGCTCCGGTTTCCGCCACGTAGTGTCCCCGCAACGCAAGGATATTCCGATCCGATAATCTGCGCCCAAAGAAATGTTCATTAAATCTTGCTGGGTCTGGTAAGACCCTCCACCTATTACGGCGAACGTTGAGAGCGCTTGATAGGACGCGGATAACCCAAAAGAAGTTGGAAGCGCCGAACGATCCGTTAAAAGTTTTGGTCCTTGCCCCAGATTCAGCGCCGTGGCGGCCAGAGTGAGAGGAACCCCTTTGATCCGATGGCGAAAGCCTAGATCGATGGCGAGGCCCGTCCCGTTGTATCGATCGATGCGAGACTGGATCCCTTTGACGCTGGCGCCGCCCGCGATCTCAATGTCACGCATCACGAAAGAGTGAGCCGCGTGAAGGCCCACCATTTGGTCTTCATGGTTAAATTCTCCCGCGTGTTCTCCCGACTCGGTTCGACGCTCAAGCCCCTCAGAGCGAAGAGTCGTGTAACTGATCGCGATGGTCGTATGAATCGGCTGGAGGGGCCAACTCAACGCTGTTCCGTTCAGTCTGGTGTCCAGGGGCATTTGTCGATATGTGGCGTTCCATTCCCGTTTCGCGCCCGACAATCCCGCGGGGTTCGATCCCAGGGAGTCCAGACCGGAGAGAAAAGCGCCCCCTTCGCCCACCGCCGTGGCCGCCGCCGAACGGTCCAACAAGGGGAGAGAAATAACACTTTCCTGGGCGTCCAGCTTTAACCCCAGACAGAAGAGGCCAAGAAAGTTCTCACCGCGGTTCTCATTTTTTCCCTCACAATGGGCGCACGAAAAACTGTAGGAGTCAAAGCTCTTGGTGGCCGTGTAAAAACAACGGGCGCGTGCCTGTCCACTTAGGTTATCGTCAACATCGGCAAAACTTTAGTGCGGACAAAAAAATGCCCGGTTGAGCTCTTTTTTCTGATTTTTCCGTTCGATACGATTCGCGTGAACTGTGCTGGAAATGTCTTGTGAATTTGTAAAATAACCCATTGAAAAACGCACCGAAGGGGGACGCTGTGGGAAAGAGTCAAAGCAAGGCATCTTTTAAGAAGGCGGGTTTGCCCCCTTCCGATTACACCCCTGAGTTGATTCGCCAGTGCGCCCAAGCCAAGGAGGCCAGCCGGATCCTGGCGGTGACCCCCGTGGAACAACGCAACCGGCCCTCCTGGCCATCTCCGACGCTTTGGAGAAAAATAAGGCTGATATTCTCTTTCGAAACGAAATCGACTTGGAAGCGGGCCGGCGGGCGGGACTCACTCCTTCGCTCCTGGATCGTCTGGCTCTCACGGATCGGCGGGTGATGGACATGGCCAAAGGGCTTCGTGACGTGGCCGCGTTTCCCGACCCTTTGGCTGATGTCCTGGACGGTTGGGACCGGCCCAACGGGCTTAAAATTCAAAAGGTGCGGGTCCCCCTGGGTGTCATCGCCATGATTTATGAGGCTCGGCCGAACGTGACGGTCGACGCCACCGGGTTGTGCATTAAGTCGGGGAACGCTGTTGTTCTTCGAGGCGGCAAAGAAGCGGTGGATTCCAATTCGATTTTGGTCCATGTGGTTAAAGACGCGCTGGTCAAGGCGGGGCTCCCCGCGTCTTCTGTTCAGTTCGTGGGAACCACGGACCGTTCGGTGATCCGGGATTTGGTCCGCTTGGACCGGTTCATTGATCTGGTGATCCCGCGCGGGGGCGAAGAGATGGTAAGCGCCATTCGCGAAATGGCGACCGTCCCCGTTCTGTCCCATGGAAGAGGACTCTGCTCGGTTTTTGTTGATAGGGAGGCGGACCTGGAAATGGCGGAACGGATTGTTTTGAACGCGAAGATTCAGCGGCCCGGCGTTTGCAACGCCATGGAGACGCTTCTGGTCGATCGTGATATCGCCGCCGAATTTATCCCTCGGATCGTGCGACGATTGGCGGAAAAAAATGTGACTGTCCACGGCGACAGCGAGACTCAAAAACGGGGAGGAGGGGCGGTGACGCCCGCCCTCCCGGCCGATTTTGATACGGAGTTTCTTGGCCTTGAACTGGCCATGAAAGTTGTGGGTTCGACGGATGAAGCCATCGCCCACATTAATGCGCACGGAAGTCACCATTCCGACGCCATCGTCACGACCAACGAGGAGACGGCCCGGAAATTTTTGGCCGGGGTGGACTCTGCCGCAGTATTCCATAACGTGTCCACCCGCTTTCACGACGGGGGTGAATTGGGGCTGGGAACTGAAATGGGTATTTCTACCCAAAAACTGCATGCCCGGGGAAGCATGGGGATGAAGGAGCTCACCACCACCAAATATCTTATCCGAGGGTTCGGGCAAGTCCGGGAGTGAGGACCATCCCCCCGCGCCGTCCCCCTCTCCCCGCCTACGGATTTTTCGGCGGTTCCTTTGATCCGATTCAGAAAGGGCATATCGCCTTGGCCCAGGCGGCGCTCCGCGAGCGAAAACTGGCCCGGGTCTATTTGGTCCCCGCGGCCCAATCCCCCCTTAAAAACGATCGCCCACGGGCGTCATTGAAGGAGAGGGCGAGCCTGATCCGTAAAGCGATTCGAGGGAAGTCAGGGCTGTCTCTTGGTCGGTGGGAGATGGACAGGCCCGGCCCCTCGTTCACGTTCCGGACGTTGCGTCAGCTTCGGCACCAGTATCCTCGGCGTCGATGGGAATTGATCATGGGGGAGGACTCTTGGGCGCATTTTCATCGTTGGCGGCGTTGGCGAGAAATCGCAGAACATCACCGCGTGATTATCGGCAAAAGAACCGGACCCCAACGCGCTATCGTGCGGGGCGAGGCTGTGTATTTAAAAACCGCTCTCCCCACAGTTTCTTCGACCGATGTCCGTCGGGCTATGTCTCAGGGGCGCAACGTTTCCCGCTGGCTGGATCCCGCTGTGGCGCAAACCATTAATAAAAAAGGGCTCTATCTATGATCTCCAGGAATGTCCTTATTCGGTCGGAACTGGCCCGTGAACTTTCGTCGTCGCGAGTGGATCATTCTCAATCGGTGGCGCGTTGGGCGAGCGTCTTGGCCCGTCTTCACGGGGCTGACCCCTCGCGTGCAGAACGGGCGGGATGGTTCCATGATTTGGCGAAGGAGTGGCGTTCGTCCCGTCTGACGGCCTATGTGCGAGCCCATAAAATTGCGGTTCCGCATCTCCGGCTCATATTGGCCCACAAGCGCGCAGGGCTCTTACACGGCTACGTCTCCGCCCATCTCGCCCAGCGGCGAGGGCTGGTTCCGGACCGTCAAACGCGTGTGGCCATGGCTCGGCATACGCTGGGCCATGTGCGCATGGGCCTCCTGGACAAAATCCTTTACGTGGCGGACTTCTCTTCCCCGGACCGGCGTTACGCGCAGGCGGTTCGCGTGAGGCGCTGGGCCCGCCGGGATCTGGACGAGGCCCTGCGTTTAACTGTTTCGTATAAAATAGGGGATGTCGTCCAGCGTTCGGGGTTTCTGCATCCGACAACTGTGGCCCTATGGAACGCGCTGTGTAAGGAACAGGCGTGAATAAAACGACGCTCGGGGTTCGTTTAATAGCGGGGGTTGGCCTGGGAGGGGTGGTCGTTTTGGGGTTTCTCTCCGCCACATCCGATGTGGCTTGGGCGCTCCGCCTCGGGGATCCCGTTGTGGGAGTGGTCATTGGAACGGATCTGGCGGATCACGCGCCCCATTCGGATACGCTCATGGTATGGATCTACCGCCCGACGGAAACACGCCTGGATGTGCTGTCCATTCCCCGGGACACAAAAATAGACTTGCCAGGATACCGTTTTCGACGTATAAATGAAGTGTTCGCTTACCACTACGGCCAAGGAGGCGACGGGGATCTGTCGGCCGGGAAAGTGTGCGAGGCGGTGGGGGCTCTTTTTGCGAAGGCCCGGGCGACCTTGCAACCCCCGTACTATGTGCAAGTCGATTTTGACGGGTTCCGTCGAGTGATCGACCGTTTGGGCGGCGTGACGGTGATGGTGGATGAGCCCATGGACTACGATGACAATGCGGGCAATTTTCACGTCCATTTGGCAACGGGCGTCCATCATTTGGCAGGGGGAGAGGCGTTGGGATTTGTTCGTTATCGCGGACGTAGCGGCGATCGGGGTCGGATTCTCCGCCAAATGGAATTTGTCCAGGCTCTTTTCAAGCGGCTGGCGTCTCCGGAAATTGTGTGGCGCGGACCGCGGGCCATGGCAGAAGTCTTTAACGCGGTCCACACGAACCTGGCGCCTTGGGACATGGTCTTCTTGGCGGTGGAGGCCCGGCGTCTCACCTCTCAACAGGTGAACACCGTTTTACTGCCGGGCCGTCCCAAGGGCGCGACCTGGGAAATGGATGTGGAACGGACCGCTTTCATCCTGGAACGGTTGGGGAAAGGGAAAATGGCCGACGAGACGAAGGGGCCTCTTCTTCCGGAAGGAGATGAGCCGGAATCGACAACGGCTGTAGATGTGTCGATGGCGCCCCCGGTTGTTGAGGGGACGTCCGCGAAGCAGATCACCGTAAAGGTCTGGAACGCCTCCGGGCGTCTGGGGTTGGCCATTAAAGTGGTGCGGCGGTTTCGCGCGGCGGGGTTTGATGTGGTGGAATGGGAATTACTCCCAGCGACAGAACAAGAGCCGGGTGATTGATCGCTCGGTCAATTCGACAGAGCTCGGAAAGTGGCGGCATCGTTGGACGTGGTGTCAATTTATTCAGATGTAGATCCGGGCCTTCGGACCGATGTGGACGTTATTCTGGGCGAAGATTTAGGATCAAATGAGAGCCGTCAAGGAGCCCCCTCATGGAAATGATCGAGATTTTACAGGCCGCGGTGAAACAAGGAGCGTCCGACGTGCATCTCTTAATCGGTCGCCCTCCCATGACGCGAATGAACGGCGAAATGCTTGAAATGGCGAGCTTCGACCCTCTGTCGGCGGAAGAATCTAAGCGCATGATCTATTCCATTCTTTATGATGAACAGAAGCAGAATTTTGAGGAACACTTGGAGCTGGACTGCTCTTTTGCCATTCCCGGCCTGGCGCGGTTCCGCGTGAACGTGCTCCTTCAAATGAATGGAATCGAATGCGTGATCCGGGTGATCTCTTCAAAAATTCCCACCCCCGACGAGATCAAACTGAATCCCGCCACGCTGGAATTTGCGAACCTTCCCCGGGGGCTGGTGCTCGTCACCGGAGCCACCGGACATGGAAAGTCAACGACCCTCGCGTGTCTCATTGAACTGATTAACCAGGCCCGCCGCCAACACATCTTGACGATTGAAGATCCCATCGAATTTGTTTATGAACCCAAACGGTGCGTTATCCGTCAGCGGGAGGTCGGGGCTTCCACCCACAGTTTTCAGGAGGCTTTGAAACATGCTCTCCGGCAGGACCCGGACGTGATTTTGATTGGAGAAATGCGGGACGTGGAAACGATTTCATTGGCGCTTACGGCCGCGGAGACGGGCCACCTTTGCTTCGCCACCCTCCATACCACCGACGCCGCTCAAACCGTGGACCGCATAATCGACGTTTTTCCTCCTCACCAACAACAGCAGGTCCGCGTGCAACTTTCGACGGTGCTGAAAGGGGTCATTTGCCAGACGTTGCTTCCCACGTCGGATGGAACGGGCCGGGTGGCCGCCCGGGAAGTGATGGTGGTGACTCCGGCCATCTCGAACCTTATCCGAGAAGGCAAGACCCATATGATCTACAACGCCATCGATACGGGTTCCAAAGCCGGGATGATCCCGTTGGACCGGGCCATGGCGGATTTGGTCAATAGCGGGACGGTGTCCTTTGACGACGCGTTGGCTAAATCATCGGACCCCGAGAAACTGAGGGACCTCACCGGCCGCTCCGCCAGCGGACGGGGCGGCGGTTCGCGGGCCCCGGTCTACTGACATGGCCCCTTCCCTCACCATCCACGAGCTCTTGAAATCTGTGCACGATCGAGGCGCCAGTGATTTGCATTTGAAAGTTGGCCGGCCCCCGATGCTTCGGTTGAACGGAGAAATTATCCCCGTGGAAGGGCAATCCCCGCTCGAAATAGACGACGTCATGGGGTATGTGTTCGCCATGATTAATTCCAACCAGCGGGCGGCTCTGGAGCGCGACCGGGAATTGGACTTTTCATTTTTTCTCCGCGGTGTGGCCCGGTTCCGAGGGAACGCGTTTTATCAGAAAGGCGCTGTGGGGGCGGTTTTTCGACTGATCCCGGCCCAGGTCCCCACCCTGGACCAATTGGGATTGCCGCCGGTCTTAAAAGAACTCTTAACGCGGCGGCAGGGTTTTTTCCTTGTCACAGGTCCCACGGGATCGGGAAAAACAACCACCCAGGCCGCCCTCATCAACCACATCAACGAGACCCAGCGGGTTCACATCATCACACTGGAAGATCCCATCGAATACGTTTTTGAAGACAAAATGGCGATCATCAACCAGCGTGAAATCGGGACCGACACCCATGATTTCGCCCAAGGCCTTCGCCGAGCGCTTCGCCAAGACCCCGACGTTATTTTGATCGGCGAACTTCGGGACCCCGAGACCATGACCACCGCCATGAACGCCGCCGAAACAGGCCATTTGGTTTTGGGAACGCTTCACACCAACGACGCCAAACAGACCATTGACCGGATCATCGATACCTTTCCGCCGGAACAACAAAACCAGATCCGGCTCCAACTGGCTAAGTGTCTTTTGGCCGTTGTCGCGCAACGGCTGATTCGCAAGGCCGGCGGCGACGGGCGGATGGCGCTTCAAGAAATCATGATCAATTCGGCCACTGTTCAAAAATTGATCGAAGACAACAAGGTGGGCTCCATTGGAAAGGCGATTGAGGATTCGGCGGAATATTACAAGATGCAGTCGTTCAACCAAGCCCTTTTGTCCCTGATCGCAAGGGACGCGGTGACAGTGGAGGAGGCTCTTTCCTACTCGCCGAACCCCAACGATTTAAAAATACGTCTTCAAACGGAAGGAATTATCGGAACCCTTTCGGCCCCGCCCCGTCCTTTCGGGGGAGCGCGACCGTGATCGCCCTCGAACGACTGGGGGTTCTCCCCTTTTTTGAGGGGGTGTCGCCCGAATTGCGCCAGCGTCTTGCCGGAGCCTTGATGGAACAATCGCTCCCCGCGGGCCACACCGTTTTCGCTGAAGGCGAAGAAGGGGACGCCCTCTATTTCATCGCGGAAGGGCGGGTGGCCATCAAAAAAACGGTCGACAAGAAAAAAGGCTCCCACAAAATTCTTTCGATCCTCGGACCTGGAGATTTTTTCGGTGAGATGGCTCTCCTGGAAAAGGCTCCTCGCTGGGCGTCCGCGATCACTCAAACGCCCACGGTGCTGTTGTCCCTGCCCGCCGAAGAACTCGGAGCGTGGGTATCGGCGGATGCGAAAGTCCCGCTTCGACTGTTCTTGCCCGTTGTTCAATCGCTTAATGCGCGATTGCGCCAGTCTACACGGGAAATGATTCTCCTTTTTGATGTGGGCGGGTTGTTGGCGCAAAATCTGGACGCGCCCTCTTTGGCGGTTCAATTGGTGGAGGTCCTCACGCGAGGATTTGACGATCCCGTGAGCGCCTGTTTTTATTTGTGGAACGAATTTTCCGCCGAATTTGAACTGGTGGCGCCCTCGGGGACGTGGCCGGGACCTCTTTTGGCGGTTCGGCCCGACGCCGACCCCCTGTTCCATTGGATGGCGAAAAATAAGGAATGCGTTCTTTCCGTCGATTGGCTTTCCGATTCCCGTTTCGATGCCGAGACCCGTTCTTTGTGGCCCGGGTTTAAATCTCTTCTCGCGGCCCCGGTGATGGGGGAACGACGGTCCATCGGCCATATCGTTTTTGGGCATGAGAGCGAGGGGGGGTATTTTACATCCACGCAACGGAGGGTTCTGGCCGGTGTGGTCAACTTGGTGGCGCCGGCTTTTGAAACCGCGTCAATGCGTTTGGAGCGAACCTCCCAAGAACGCCTCGCCCGGGCACGGCTCACTTCGATCGATTATTAAACGATGACGCATCGACCATCCTTTCGGAAAGCGGCTCTGGAAGCCGCCCGCGCCTCTGACGATAAGAAATCCAGCGACATAAAATTGTACGATGTGCGACGGTCTTCCCCCCTCACCGATTATTTTTTGGTGGCCACGGTGGAAAACGCCCCGCAGGCCTCCGCTGTTCAAGACGAGATCGATCAGCGTGTGCGCACGGTGATGGGGGCGGTCGGCCGGCGGCGGGACGGCGGCCATCGCGCGAATTGGCGGGTCATCGATTACGGCGGGTTGGTTGTGCATCTCATGAACGCCGCTTCGCGCTCTTTTTTTGGAATAGAACGCTTGTGGGAAACCGCGCGTCTGGTTCGTTGGGACACCCCCCCCTCGGCCCCGCCCCGTCGAAAGGCCCGTTCCTAATCACAGGAGAACGTTGAACCATGAAAGATTCCGTCCGCGCCGTTTTATCTTCCGCCGCCCACCGCTGGGCGGCCCAGCAAACCCCTCCGCTGGTTTTGGGGGAAGCCCTCGTGGAGGTGCCCCCCGCGAACGTGGCTGGCGATTTCGCCTCGACGTGGCCCCTTTCTCTCGCCAAGGCAGTCCGAAAAGCCCCGCGCCAAGTGGCCCAAGAGATCCTCTCTTTTGTGGAAAACGGTTCTGTTTTAGCGAAAGCAGAGATGGCCGGTCCTGGTTTTTTAAACTTTACCATGAGCACGGCGTGGTTGATGGAAGAACTTCGGCGTCTTCTTCTTGAACGGGGAGATTACGCGAAACGTGTCGGCTTGACCGGCGAGAAGGTCTTGATTGAATTCGTTTCCGCCAACCCCAACGGCCCTTTGCATGTGGGTCATGGGCGAGGTGCGGCGTTGGGCGATTCTCTGGCGCGGATCTTTCGCCATCTCGGATATAACGTGACCACGGAGTATTACATCAATAATGTGGGCAACCAAATGGAAAACTTGGGCGCCTCGGTGATGTGGCGGGCGGACGTGTTGGATTCCACCTATTTGAGCGAGGAAGAGCGTAGCGTGTATAAGGCCAAAAAGGTTGACGACCTATATAAAGGCGAGTATTTGGTGGACACGGCCCGCGACATCATGCGCCGTTTTCCCAAAGACCAAGAGCGCCCCCGCGGGATCGCTTTTTTTCGCGACGAAAGTTTGGCCTTGATTCTATTAGGGATTAAAAGTGACTTGGGCGCGTTCGGCGTTTTCCACGATACGTGGTATCCCGAATCCCGCCTTTTTGAAGAGGGGCGTGTGGACGCGGCTCTGGCGGAACTGAAGCGCCGGGGGGATTTGAAGCAGGAGGACGGTGCCTTGTGGTTCCTGTCGACGAAATACGGGGACGACAAGGATCGTGTGTTGAAACGGGGAGACGAACGCCTTACCTATTTCGCATCGGACATCGCCTACCACCATGAAAAGTTTGGACGGGGGTTCACCCGCCTGATTGATATTTGGGGAACGGACCACCACGGTTACGTTCCGAGAGTGAAAGCCGCCGTCCAAGCGTTGGGTCATGATCCGGAAAAGTTAACGATCCTTCTTTATCAGCTGGTCAGTCTGGTTCGGGGGGGGAAACCCGTGGCCATGTCCACCCGTACCGGAGAGTTCGTGCGACTGACGGAGGTGGTCGACGAAGTCGGCAAAGACGCGGCGCGATTTTTCTTTGCTCTGCGAAGCCCGAACAGTCAATTGGAGTTCGATTTGGATCTGGCCAAACGCGAAGCCTCCGACAATCCCGTTTTTTACGTGAAATATGTCCACGCTCGTTGTTGTTCCATTTTCCGAGAAGCTGAGAAACGCGGCGTCGGCCATCCCCTCCCCAACACCGCCGCTTTTTCCTCTCCGGAGACGTTCGACCCCGCCGAACGGGCGATCCTCCTGCGCTTGGCGTCGTTCCCTGACGTTTTGGATCAGTGTGCCAAAGACCTCACGCCGCACCATATGACCGACTATTTGCTTAAACTCGCGGGGGACTTTCACCGCTTCTATGAAAATTGTTCCGTCCTCAACGCAACGGAGGCTCAACGCCCTTTCCGCACCGCCCTTGTCGACGGTGTCCGCACCACCATCAAAAACGGTCTCTCCCTCCTGGGCGTCGACGCTCCTGAAACAATGTAGGGAGCTTCAAATTTTCGAAGAGTTTCATGTAACATTCCTTTGGATTTCCTCTTTCCCAAAAGGATATAAAAAACCAACATTCCCCTTGATTATTTATTGAATTGGGGGTAAATATAAACAAAGGAAAACCCCGCGGGTTTGCCAGAGGGATGTTTTTCCTGGGGAGGAATTACGCCGGTGAAAGAAAAAGTGGTGTCGGGCGGGGAAACCCAAGAATTTCATTGGAGCATGGAAGGCATTCGCCGCCAGGCAGAACCGGCGGTTCGGTTGAAACCCGCTCCGGCCAGATCGTCCGTTGACGAAGAGGCGCCCACGGGGGTAGAAAGTCGGCGGTTCCCTCGCATCGATCTCACCTTGCCCATTTTGTACAAGATCCTTCCGGAAGAACCGATGGTCGCTTCTCAGTCCGCTGCGCCGGACCTGCACAGCAAGGTTGATAATATCAGTCCCACAGGGGCTTGCCTGGTCCTTGCCGAAAAACTTCCCCGAGGAACCAATTTAGCGCTTTCTTTTCACGTGGCACAAAAGGCCGCCATTTCTGCGGTCGGCCGTGTTGTCTGGGCCAAACCGACCGAAATAGCCCATCATTACCTTACCGGTCTGGAATTTGTCGTCGTCTATCGAAAAACCCGAACCAAAACCGAATACCTTTCCACCGACATCCTAAAAGACCTGCTCGGTCCCACAGCCTAACCCGTCCCTCTTTTGACGCCTGGTGCACCCGACTGGAAATGTATTTCGTCGTTGCTCCATTGAGAGGGCCCCCTTTTTCCAGGACAAGATCATACAACGGACAACCGCCCGATAAATCGTTCAACCCGGACTTTGCAATAGGCGCGAGCACCGAGATGAAGAAGCCGGCGGCTTTTTCGACGAAAAACGCGAACGCGTGGCGGTGTCTACGGTTGAGCGTTTTGAGGAAAAAGCAGTCCCGAATTCTTCGTCGAATGCCGTGTCCTATTGCAAAATCCGGGTTTAATGTAAACCAATCGACATTGATTCTTGGTTGACATTGCTCGCGTTCTTTGGTTGAATACCCTCCTTGCATCGACGGAGGAAATCCCATGCCCCTGCTTGAAATCCCTGACGCCACTGAAGTGAGTAGAAAAAGTCTGGCGGGAGAACTGTTGTCCCGCGAAGAAGCGCGAGCGGTGTTGTCCTGGCCGGACGAAGAAATATTGGATCTGATTTCGGCCGCGTATCGAGTACGCCGAACCCATTTCGGCCGCCGAGTGAAAATGAACTTTCTGGTCAATCTCCAATCCGGTTTATGCGCTGAAGATTGTTCCTATTGTAGCCAATCCAAAATCTCCAAAGCCCCGGTGGAGAAATACAAATTCCTTTCCTCAGACGAAATATTAGACATGGCCGACCGAGCGGTGAAAGCGGGCGCGGCACGATTGTGTCTGGTGGCTTCCATGCGGGGGCCTTCGGAGCGGGATGTGGTCTCTTTGAATGAATCTGTTCGGCAAGTCAAAGAGCGTTATCCTCAACTTGAGATCTGTGCGTCCATGGGTTTGCTTAAGGAGGGTCAAGCGGAACGCTTAAAAGAGGCCGGCGTTGATGCTTACAATCACAATCTGAACACCAGCGAGTCCCATTATGAAAAAATCTGTCATACCCACACCTACAAAGATCGGGTGGATACCGTGGAACGGGCCAAAGAGGCCTCCCTTTCTCCCTGCTCCGGGGCTATTTTCGGAATGGGGGAAACCACGGAAGACATTATTGACGTGGCCTTCCGATTGCGGGAGACCGGGGTGGACTCCATTCCCATTAACTTTCTGATTCCCGTGCCGGGGACAGCTCTGCAGGGGAAAAATGATCTGACTCCCAACCAGTGTCTCAAAATCCTATGTCTCTTTCGGTTCATCAATCCCGCCATGGAACTTCGCATTGCCGGAGGGAGAGAGCTTCATTTGCGGTCCCTTCAGACGCTGGGGCTGTACGTGGCGAACTCTATTTTTGTGGGAGATTATCTGACCACCAAGGGACAGTCCGCCACCGCTGATCGCCAAATGGTGCACGACATGGGATTTGAGGTGGTGGGCGATCCTGCCCGGTCCGAGGGCCCCCCCGTTTCCCTCGCCGAGGGTGTCGAGATCGTTACCCGCGCCACGCGGCAGTGATCTTGAGCAAGGTCGTTTTGATAACGGGGGCCAGCCGCGGCATTGGTCGAGCGTTGGCGCTTGATTTGGGGCGCGCGGGGTATTGCGTTGGGGTTAATTATCGCAGTCGACGGGCGGAGGCGGAATCGGTTGTGGCTGAGTTGCGCAATGGTGGGGCAGAGGCCGATCATTTTCCTGCCGATGTGTCCGATCCCCTTCAGGCCAAGGACCTGGTGGACGGCGTTGTTCGGAAATGGGGGAAAATCGACGGGCTGATCAACAACGCGGGGGTGACGCGGGACCGGAGCATTGGAAAAATGTCCCTGGAAGAGTGGCGCGACGTGATCGACACGAACCTCTCTGGCCCCTTCTATTGTCTTCAATCCGCTTCACATCACATGCGCCGTCAAAAAAGCGGTTTTATTATTAACATCGCTTCTATACTGGGGGTCCATGGGGCCGTGGGCTGTGCCAACTATGTGGCGGCCAAGGCCGGTTTGATCGGATTAACAAAAGCCGCGGCACGTGAGTTGGGACGGTACAATATTTGTGTGAACGCTGTGCTCCCGGGGTTCCATCCCACTGAAATGTCGGAAAAAATTCCTCCCGAACAAAATGCCCGCGTACTCGCTCAGCATTCGCTTGGCCGGTCCACCGACATCAAGGACCTTTCCCGGTTCGTAATGAATTTGACCGATTTGTCCACGGTTTCTGGCCAGGTCTTTAACGTGGATTCCCGGATTTTGTGAACAACGAAAAAAGGCGTGTTGTTATAACGGGCATCGGTCTCGTCTGCCCCCTGGGCGCGGACCGAGAAACCAGTTGGCGTTCTCTCATCAGCGGCCATTCAGGGGCATTGGCCCCCAATGGGGTCTTTGCCCCGAATGGGGCCTTCGCCCCGAATGGGGCCTTCGCCCCGGTGCCGGAGGGTCCAGGTCCCAGGACTCTCATCTTGGCTCTGCGGGCGGCGGAAGAAGCATGGAACGATTCAGGATTGGGCGATGTGGATCCAGAGCGAGTGTCTTGCACCGTCAGTTCCAGCAAGCCCGTGTTGGGAAAGGACGATCCCTGGACGTGCCAGCCGCCCGAAATTATTTCAGCCGCCGTGGCTCGAGGACATAACGCGCAGGGCGCCGTGATGAATATCGCTTCCGCCTGTGCCACAGGGGCTCAGTCTCTTTTAACGGCGGCGGGCTGGATCGAAGAAGGGCGGACAGACGTGGTTTTGGCGGGAGCGGCGGAGAGCGCCCTGCATCCACTCTATTTGGCAGGGTTCCGCCAGTTGGGTGTTCTTTCAAAAAGAGGGGTGGTCAGGCCTTTTGATCGTGGCCGAGACGGGTTTGTAGTGGGGGAAGGCGCCGCGGTGTTCGTGCTGGAATCCCTGGCGGGGGCGAACGCGCGGGGCGCCAAAATTTATGGCGAAGTGTTGGGGGGGAACTTCTCGTCGGACGCCCATCACGCCACACGGTTCAATTCTAACGGACGAACCATGGCGGCCTGTCTGCAAAAAGCCTTGAGTCAGGCCGGTTTGACTTCGAACGACCTGGATTACGTGAACGCCCACGGCACCGCCACCGTTTTAAACGACAGGCTGGAAACCCAAGCCCTGTTGTCACTATTTCCAAAGAACCCGCCCCCCGTTTCGTCCACCAAGGGAGCCACGGGCCATCTGTTGGGAGCCACCGGCGCGGTTGAAATCGCATTCAGTCTCTTGGCCATGAGAGATGGGCTGTTGCCTCCGACGCTGAACATGGAAAACCCCGAAACCGACCGTCTTGATTTTGTTCCGAACCATTCGCGCTCGGCTCCACTTGACCGCGTGGCATCTTTGTCTTTTGGGTTCGGTGGAACCCTCGCGGCGGTTGTTCTGGGAAAACCCACATGATTTTTTCTCCACTGGATCATCGGCTTACCGCCGGATTGGCCGGGCTCGAATCCGAACACCGCCGCCGACGTCCGCGTACAGTGCAGACCATTCCCTCTGCGCACACCCGCGTTGCGGGTCGGGAAATCCTAAACTTTGCCTCTAATAATTATTTGGGTTTGGCCGAAGATTCACGCGTGTGTCGCGCCGCCGCCGAGGCCGCACACCTATGGGGCGCGGGGGCCACGGGGTCCCGGTTGATGGGAGGAACCTTGGCGTTCCACGAAGAATTGGAAACCGCCCTGGCAAAACTTAAAGAACGAGAATCCGCCTTGGTGTTTCCTTCTGGTTATCACGCGAATCTGGGTATGATCCCCGCCCTCGCGGGTCCCGACGATACACTTTTCCTCGATCGTTTGGCTCACGCCTCTTTGGTGGACGGTGCCCGTTTGTCCAAGGCCCGGGTGAGAATTTTTCGACACAACGATCCGGACGATCTGAACCGCGCGCTGTGCCGTGTCTCTGGGAACGGGGAGCGGTGGGTGATAACGGAAAGCGTTTTCTCCATGGACGGCGACCGGGCGCCGCTGAAAGATCTGGTCTCGGTTTGCCAAAAGCGGAGCGCTCGGCTTTATGTGGACGAAGCTCATGGTACAGGAGTGTGGGGTTCTGGGGGCCGCGGCTGGGTGAACGAGCAAGGCGTGGCCGATCAGGTGGATGTTTGTATGGGGACATTGTCAAAGGCGTTCGGTGCCCAAGGCGGGTTCGTTTGTGGTTCTTCCATGTTAACCCAGTGGGCCATCAACCGGGCCCGGGCTTTTATTTATTCAACCGCGCTGTCGCCGTCCGCCGTGGGCGCGTCGTTGGCGGCGCTCAAAATCATGCAAGAGGAGCCAGACCGGAGATCCCGACTGTTCGGCCTTTCTGCCCAGTTATGGGCCGGTCTCAATCTTAAAGGGGAAGGCCCCATCGTCCCCCTCACCGTCGGTGAAGATACCCAAGCCTTGTCCCTTTCCTCCGCTCTTTGGGAAGCAGGTATCTTCGCCCCCGCCGTCAGGTTCCCCACGGTTCCCAAGGGCGCCGCCCGCGTCCGTTTTTCCGTAACAGCCAACCATGCCGCCGAAGACATCGACCGGGTTCTTTGGGCCGTCGGAAAATGGGGCCGTCTCAACGGGAACACCCACATTGAGAATAAATCTTCTCCCTCTCCCGCATCAGCGCCCCTGGCGCCCCAGGTGCCCATCGCTCTGCGATGGGCCGCTGGCGGGAGAGATTCGGTTTTATGACGCCCTCTCTTTTCATCACCGCGACAGACACAGAAGTCGGAAAAACATTTATCGCTTGCCTGTTGGCCGAAGTGATTCGTGCCTCAGGGAAAACCGTCGGCGTCTTGAAACCCTTTTCCGCTGGGGACCTCGATGACGCCACCCGACTGCAACGTGCCGCTGGGGGGCAAGGGACTCCACACCAAGCCACACTTTTGTATTGTCCATTCCCCGTGACGCCGGCCGCTCAGTTGGGGTTGGGATCCCCTGGCGAAAAGATCGTTAAAAAAACCTTTAAAGAATCTGTTTCTGCGGTTAAAGAGTTACAAAAGAAGCGTGACTGTGTTTTGGTGGAAGGATTGGGCGGCGTTTTGGCTCCCTTGGGGGGGCGTTTTTTTGTGACAGACCTGATGGCCACACTCAATCTTCCTATTTGGGTTGTCGCCCGCGCGGGTTTGGGAACAATCAACCATACGTTGTTGACCGTAGAAGCCCTGACACGGAGGGGGCTGACACCCCGCCGAATTCTTTTGAATAATTATAAAGGTCGGGATTTGTCGGAACGAACGAATGCCAAAATTATTAAACGATTGACAGGACTCCCTGTCACAGAAGTTCCCTGTACTTCCACCCGCGCCACAGAACAGAAGGTCAAACGATTGTTGTGGGACGCGTTTGTGGCGGATTTTTATTTCCATGAAAAATAGACGCCAAAGCAAGGGGGCTCCACCCCCTCCTACCCCGGCCAGGCGCTCCGCCCTGGACCCGGCTGACTTTTCTTTGGACCCGCAAAGAAAAGTCAGCAAAAGAAACGGGCCCCGTCGGGCCGCTCCCACGCGGCACTTCCGCTATCGCGGTCGCCATGCGCGCGATTTTGTGCCGGAGGCTGACCCACCTCCCGCATCAGCGGCTCTGCCGCCCCAGGTGTCGAGAGCTCTGCGAGCGGCCGGCCCTAAGAAGCCTACGGGCCGGATCGGACAGGGTCAGCCCCGCTATCGGCACAAAACCGTGCTCGAATCGCCTCAATGGGGAATCAAAGGGCCAAACCAAAAGATTCACCAAAAAGGATCAATTCCAAAACAAGAATCACCGAACAACCCGATTGCCGCTCTCGACAAAAAATTCCTTTGGCACCCTTTCACACAGCAGTCGGAATGGGAAAAAGGCGACCCGATTGTGATTCGCTCTGCCCGCGGGTCAACGTTCACGGATACCCGGGGCCGAACTTACATTGACGGCGTTTCTTCTCTCTGGGTGACGGCTCACGGACATCGCCACCCGGCCCTAGACCGTGCGGTCCGACGCCAACTGGCCCGCATGGCACACACCACATTCCTTGGCTTAACGCACGAACCGGCGGCGCGATTGGGCCAGGCGCTCGTGGACATCGCTCCGTCGGGCTTATCGCGGGTATTTTATTCAGACAACGGTGCCACCTCCGTTGAAGTGGCGCTCAAGATGGCGTTCCAATATTGGGCCCATCGAAGCGAACACCGGGCGGAGTATCTCGCTCTAGAAGGGTCGTATCATGGCGATACCCTGGGCGCCGTCTCTGTGGGAGGCATCGCCGCCTTTCACAAAACCTTTCGCCCGCTTTTGTTCAAGGCCCATTTCGCTCCCGCGCCCCATTGTTATCGATGTCCCTTTCGCAAAAAGTCCCCACAACCCGAACTGAGAAGTGGGGACGAACCAACCAACGTCCGCGCTCCGCGACCAGGGGACAAACGAGAGGAAACCGGTTGTCGGTGGGAATGTCTGAGGGGGGCGGAAAAATTAATAAAAGCGAGAAGGAAACGGTTGGCGGCGGCCATTTTGGAACCCATCGTCCAAGGAGCATCAGGCATGCGGGTGATGCCCCGGGGTTATCTAAAAGGTTTTGAGCGGCTCTGCCGCCAATACGGGATTCTCTTGGTTGCCGACGAGGTGGCCACCGGGTTCGGTCGAACGGGCCGGATGTTCGCCGTGGAACAGGAGGGCGTTCGCCCAGATTTCCTTTGTGTGGCCAAAGCGCTCACCGGCGGCTATCTCCCCTTGGCCGCCACACTCACGACACAAAAGATCTATCGAACATTCCTGGGTCGTTACGAAGATTTTAAGGCTTTCTTTCACGGGCACAGTTATACCGCCAATCCCTTGGCCTGCGCCGTGGCGCTGGAAAACCTAAAGGTATTTAAGAGGGAAAAGACCTTAGAACGTCTCGCCGAAAAACGCCAATGGATGACCGACTATTTAAAACAGATCGCCGACCATCCCAACGTGGGCCAGGTCCGCCAAGCGGGTTTCATGGGGGGCATTGAACTGGTCGCCGACAAAACCACCCACCGCCCCTTCCCCGCCGCCGCGCGAAGGGGCGCCCAGTTCTGCCGCCAAGCGTTGCAAAAAGGCGCCTGGCTTCGCCCTCTCGGCGATGTGATCGTCCTCATGCCCCCGCTTGGAATATCCCAAAAAGACTGGACCTCCCTCATCGCCGCCCTGGGACTCACCTAAAATCATCCCAGCGGTAACGTGTCATAGCACTCTATGTCCGTGCGAAAAACAAGATGAAATAACGCTGACATATTACGCCGTAATGTGTCGGGATGTTTATCAAGACCTGACCCCTTCCCCCCCATCCTCCGCTAAGGAGTATTTCCTCGTCTACCAGGCTTCCGTTATTGGGTGAAATCGAGAATTTGTAGCGCGGGCATCCGATCGCGCTATCGGAAGTGCCGCGTGGAGAGGCCTGCCCGGCCGGTCATTAACCCGGAACTTTCAGTTGGCGTAGGGCTACCGTCGAGAGGGTCCGGAACAAAATTTCCCAACCCTCCCGGACGGAAATGTGCCGCCAGCTGAAAATTCTAGGTTAACCCGAAAAGTTCAGTTGGATCTCGGGATTCGTCGAAGGATGCCGGATTTTTTCTTCCTCAAAAAACATGACCAAAGTCACCGCTATGGCCTGCGGTTTCTTCGTCGAAAAAGCCGTGGCCTCCTTCGCCTCGGTCCCCGCGCCCAACTGAACTTTCCGGGTGAAATAATTTCTTGATCATGCTCCATAAATCTTCAACATTTATGGATCTTTATCCAGTGGTCGCTTATTTTTTCGGTTAATAAATAATGTTTTTTTCCGTCTCTCGAGCTTCTATGCCGCTCTGAGGGCGGCGAGAAGAGCCTGGATCTCTTTGTTTATGGAATTAGCAATCCTTTCAAAATATTGTCCCTTGTATTTCTTGTTTTCTCCGATAAAGTTTTTTGCCCCTTCCTGAACTAAAACAATGGCGGAAAGGGGAATGTCGTTGTTATTGTTTCGTTCGACCTCATTTATGGTGGTATAAACGTTGGCATTAATGTAAGTCTTGACCAAGACTTCCTGGTCATGTGTAACACCCACCTGCCGTAGAATTTCCGCTGGGGTACTTACTTCGGACACGATCAAAACGGGCTGATTTTCACCCAGCATTCCGGCGAGAACGGCCTGGGCGGTGGCTTTTATATTTTCGGGCCAATTGTGAAACCCCAAAAAGTTCATTGTGATTCGAGTGTGTGGTCCGTTGGTTTCACCCAATAATCTCCCGAAGTTTTTGGCGGCCCTATTTGTTGCATTCTGGTCCTCAAGATCGGAAATTGCGGTCTTCATATCGGCTTGGGCAATTCCCTTAAATATATTGGGAGTAAACTTCTCGGCCGGTCTGATTTGGTCTGGTATTCGTAAGAGGGGGTCACCGGTGATTAAATTCAAAACGGCTTCCCGAACGAGTTGTTGCTGGATGGGGGGGGGTGTTTGACTATTCTGGACAACAGGAGCAGGAGTCTGAGCGGACGCCATTCTGATCGCCAGCCTTTTTACCTCGGAAACAAAAGGGGTTTTTTTATTGAAGAGTTGTTGTCTGTCATAAGCGAAATGGTCATAAGCGAAAACAGAAAATGCAAGCGCAAATAAAGCGGGGCTGGCGACCAAGAAGGGAAGGAACGCGTAAATCATCATTCGAGCCGTGTTAGACCAAAATCGGTTTTCCGGCGGGCTCAGACCCGGGTGTTTACCACCCCAAATTTTGTCCAACGCCAAGTGAAGGAATCTGAACGCCAAAATTCCCGCACCCATCAATAACGCCCCCATCATGGTCGGATCAAGGGCCAACATCCCATTCATCAACGGTTGAGCCCACCCCTGGGCGAACCATCCCGCCGCTCCCAAACCCATGATTTCAAGCGGGAGCAACCGCATGCCCCATCGCACCGCCGTCTCCGTCCCCATCCATGGGCGCAACAGGTGAAAGAAAATGTTGTTGGCGGAGGAAGGGTGTCGACTGGCTAAATATGCTTGAAAGGAATTGCCGTATTCATCATCTCCTTCAGAATAATAGGGCCCGCCCAAATGACGAAGGGTAAGACCGCCCAAGCCTTTTCTGGCCGAACGAAAAAAATCATTTTCATTAACGACCAACGTTGAATTATCAGCTAAATTTTCAGACACTTGCCCGATTATTTTTGGGAGAGAGTTAGGCAGGGGATATTGGGCCTTTAGATATAGACCGTCAAATTCAGTGCTCCCAAATCGGAGCGGGGGCCATCGATTCGAATGTTCGTCGGGGCCGAGGGTGGCTGGGACAAAAAAAATCTCAGTGCTGATTTCTCCCTGGGGCCCCGCCCGTTTAAAACGCAATCCTTTCCCATCCTCCGTTGGGGTGACGGACTCCGGGCAACCTTCAAAGAAACCAATTCGAGAGCGATCAGGCTGGGTTCAAAACGAAGGTCATTAAATGTCCAGTAATTGGCATAGCCATGAGTCAGGACCGATAAAGAGTAATCCTCGGTGATTAATTGTAAATTAGGATTAACCATTTCGCGCCGTATGGCATCGACGTCCAATCGTTTATTGTAAAAAAGGCCCACCATTGTCACGGAAGTCGCCAAAGGGAAGGTGGTCAACACATTGGTTAAGTCGTATCCCGCCGCGAGATAAAGGACATTCGAGACAGTTTGGGTATGCTGAGATATGGCGTGGTTTCTGGCGGTGCGCTCCCCAGTCAACAAAAGTGAGGTCGGACGAAAAGCTGTTTTTAGAAAGGTGTTTGTTGCCCCGGCCTTAGAAAGAGTTAACGGGCTCCACAAGGCAAACAAGGTCAGAGTCCCCATCCATTGCCAAGCTAAGTTTGCACCGCTCCCTTCAAGCAGAAGGATGTCACTGAGGAGAAAAGTCCAAGGATAAGTCAGGCCGAGATCTAAACCCAGCCCTGGCTCCAGGAAGAAAGTCAGAGGCGCCAGAATAGGAACCGCGATTTTGTTCTTGAAATCTTTAAGTAATTTCCCCCCCCAAAGGGTTTTTGGCGAAAGTCCTTGTTTAATCAGGTAGAACTTTTTTTTTCCTAACTCCAATAAGAGGATCAAAGTCGAAGGATCTCTAGGGTGTGCCCGGGATATTTTTACGGTGGAACTCACCGGGGATTCGCCCGCTCCCTGGGATACGGTGATTGCCGCATGCGCAATTCGGGCAGGATCTGATTCGGAGTCGGACAACCGAACCCGGCCTGCCAAATAAATCCGATCGCCAGCAAGAAGTTGTTCGATTGGGACGGGGTCGCGGGCGAGAACGTCGATATACTTATTGTCTTTAGGGATCGCGGTGATTTTGGGAGTGACAACAACATACGAGATTTGCTTTTCTCGCAAAAGGGCCGTCAATCCTTCCGTGTGGAACCCCCCGGCAACCAAAATGCCGGAACGCGTTTTGTCTTCGGCCATTCGCCGGGTCAGGTTATCGGTGAAAGCGGTGTTTCGCTCCGACGCCAGGCGGCAAAAATCTTCGAACGGGGTCAGGGAAATATTATTGGAAGGGTCCAAGGGTGCCGTCGTTGTAGGAGTCAAACGCGCCAATCGTTCGGTCGCGGTCCGCAATGTGTCTCCCCGGGATAGGTAATGGGACCAATCCGAGGGGCTCATTTCGTGTCGGACAAGTTTGTGAAGTAAAGAAAGATCGTATGTGATGGACACCAACTCTTTTTCCAGGGAAGTTTTGGCCAAGAATTGGGGCAGGGTCCTCTCAACGGTGTCCAGCTCGTTCAGCAGGCCGTGATGGTCAATTTTGTCGGCGATGATCACGTAGTCGATGTAGCGCTCCATTTGGGGATAGTCTTTGATCGAGATCCCGTTGAAACGGCAGACCCGTTTTAAATGGGTGTGGTATTCGACATGTCCCACCCGTCCGGAACGGTATTCGACACTTTTTTCCATCATTTCCGAAAGCCGGTCGGGGGAAAGTTTGTTCACCAACTTTTCCACCATTTGTCGGCGTTCGGTTTCGACCTGATTAAAGTCGATGGCTTTTTCCTGGTCTAGAGCCTGCTCTAACAGCTGAAGGTTGGGGGGTACCGAGCGACCTTTCGTTTGCATTAAAGCGCCGGTCAAATACCGCACATAGTCGACCAATTTGACCTTTTTGAATTGGTATCCCAAAAAGTTTTGGTCAAATGTTTTAAGGGGTTCTGAATACTCCAATTCCTTTAATTTGTCGGTCGTTGCTTTAAGCCTGTCCACCCAGACCATTGCGGCGTCCCGATCTTTGTAGGCTGTTTTCAATGCCTGCACGTTGGCGTTGTAAAGACCGCTGGATTCCACTCCGAAAAAGGTAGGCGCTTTGGGCATGGTCAACCCGGCGTACTCGGGACCGGCGATCATGTCCTTTTTCAAAAGAAATTCAGCGAGGTCTTTGGTCATGGCGGGATTGGGAAAGTCCCGGTAGGCGTCTACCGAGAACGGTCCCCAGGCTCCTTCCACGCCGACCAGGGTGATGCCGGGGTCTTGGCCCAGCAGGGAAATCATGGACGAAATGTTACGTTGGGCCTCTTCAATGCCGTGGGCGTCCTGAATTTGGACAACGAAAGGGGCGTCTTTTATGGGGGACAGGTAAGTATCATTGACCGTGCCGAAAGGGCTTACCAGTTTCCCAATCCAGTTGCCCGCTTTCGGGCCGATGGCGAACGGTTCCTTTAAATCGGCGGGCGCAGAAAAGGGTTTGGATCCTCCGCTGATTTCAACCGCCGAAGGGCGGGGCATGTTGGCCAAAACCGTTTGACTGTCGGTGTGGACGAGCGCGTCAGCGATGGGGGAGATGCCCCCCATTCGTTCCGCGGAAGCGCGCCGCCGTTGCGCCCAAAAGCTTGTTTCAGCCGAATGGGCCACTACGACGTTAACGACAAAATAGAAACCGGCCAAACCGGCCGCTAATGTGCGTGGGATTTTGCCCTTGTTTTTTGGATTTTTCACACCTTCAGTTTACCCCACAAATTCGAAAGATTGCCTTAAGAACTTGTAAACAACCTGTAAACTTTTCAATCCGAGTTCAATGTGTTAGTGCAACAGATGTCGGGAAGGTTTTTCGCGCTAAAATGAGGCCCTAGGAAAACCTACCGACACTTAACAAAAGAGGAACGCTATGGTTTCGGGTAGGGTGGGCCCAGAGTATTTATGTCGTGAGACCCTAACAGGTAGGAGAAGAAAAGGGGAAAAGTGTTTTTTTGTTCATGAGGAAAATCTGCAACTTTTGATTTGATAAAATGCTGGCGACATGAAGTGGGCGATCACACTTTTATTTCTTTTCCCGACAGTTTTGTGGGCGCGACCCAAGGCGCAGTTTACGGAATCGCGCTACGATTTTGGGGTTTTGCCCCAAGGGTCTACGACGACGCACACGTTTTCGGTGAAAAATGTGGGGGACAAACCGCTAAAGATCGAATCGGTAAAGACCACCTGTGGGTGTACGGTCGCGTCACCGACGAATTCCTTGATTGCGCCGGGGGATGTGGGTCAGATCCAGGTGACGTTTGATCCTCAGGGGAGGCTGGGAGATATTTCGAAACAGATTCGGGTGGAGACCAACGACCCCCATCATCCCATGAGTTTTCTTACCATCGGCGGAACCGTGGCTCCCGTGAGTCATTCGGGAGTGATGGGACCGCCTCACAACGAGGTGAACACTTATGAGTCGAAATAAAATCGTCGCCGCTTTGGCGATAATCTTAAGCACAGGAGCACTTATGGCCGCTGACGGTTGGAAGAAAGAAGCAGGGACGTACGCAGTGATTGAAACGGAAATGGGAACCATCGCTTGCAAGCTGTTTCCGGAAAAGGCGCCGGAAACGGTGGCAAACTTCGTTGGGTTGGCGGAAGGAACAAAAGAGTTCACCGACCCCAAAACAGGAGCTAAAACGAAACGGCCCTTTTACGACGGAATTATATTCCATCGCGTGATTCCGGATTTTATGATCCAAACGGGGGATCCGTTGGGCAAAGGCATCGGCGGCCCCGGATACCAATTCGAAGATGAGTTCGATGATTCCCTGAGCTTCGACAAAAAAGGCAAGTTAGCCATGGCCAACGCGGGTCCGGGAACGAACGGGTCTCAGTTCTTCATCACCGTGGCGGCCACGCCGTGGCTTAACAATCGCCACACCATTTTCGGCGAAGTGGTGGAAGGACAATCGGTGGCGGACGCCATTTCCAAGGCGCCCCGGGACGGAGGCGATCGCCCCACGAAAACGCTTTCCATGAAGAAAGTGACCATCGTTCGAGTCAAATAGGTTAAGTTTTTATTGAAGGCGCCGCGGTCGGTGGGTGTTCACCGATCGCGGCGCTTTCTTTTTGGGAGTCTCTTTACTGTCCGGTCCCCCGTTTTAGGACTTATACCAGGCACGGCTATATATTGTGTTTTTTGACGGCCCATCTTCGGTCGATTTCTGCGTTGCTCCTCGGTTACATGCCACAGGGGGCATGCGCTCTCGTCGCGCCTTCAAATCGCCTCAAATCTGGGCCCCCAAAAAGCTCAATCAATGGCCTGACGGGTATAGCAGTCGAGGATACCGGGGTCAGGTATTGTAATCAAGCATCCCTATTGCGAAATGCGCGATTGCAAGACTTGACCTCGCTCTTCAGGGTTTGCCCAGGGCTCCCGTTAATAGGATGGTCGTTCCTATGGCAGGAGATGAAACTTCAAAAAATGCTACCATGGCGATGCGCTTTTTTAAAAAAACTATTGCCATGAAAAAAAACGACAAAACAAATCCTTTATTTTTTTGGACGTCCACCGGCAAGAAAGTGCTGATGGGCGGGTCCGGGTTGGCCTTGGTCGGTTTTGTCGTCGGCCATCTCGTCGGTAACTTGCAAATGTTTTTGGGGCCGGAAGCGGTGAACCGCTACGCGGCCTTTCTAAAAAGCACGGGGGAACTCCTCTGGGTGGTGCGGGGGGGATTGGTGGCCATGGTCGCGATCCATATCGCCACGGCCGTTTCTCTCAGCCGTGAGAACGCGGCCGCTCGGCCCGTGGGGTATGCCGTTAAAAGTTATAAAGAGGCGACGTACGCTTCCCGCACCATGGTCTACTCCGGCCTCGTCATTTTTGCCTTCGTGGTTTACCACCTTTGTCACTTTACCTTGCTCGTCACCCATCCCGAATACCGTCATTTGGTGGACGCCCAGGGCCGCCATGACGTTTACTCCATGGTGGTTTTGGGCTTTATGCGTCCGGGGATCAGCGTCTGGTATACGGTGAGCGTGTTATTGCTGGGGATGCACCTCTCCCATGGGTTGTACAGCATGTTCCAGTCCCTTGGACTTCAGTCGGAAACGCTTCGCCGACGGGTTCGACCGGCGGCCGTCGCGGTGGGGGGGCTCCTCTTTTTAGGTTTTGCTTCCATCCCGGCGGGAGTGCTGTTGGGGTTGATCCGGTTACCGGCGGGAGGGGGACTTCCATGATTTTGGATTCCAAAATTCCAGCCGGGCCGATCGCGGAGAAGTGGGACAAACATAAATTTGACATGAAACTCGTCAATCCGGCCAACAAGCGGCGCTACAGCGTCATTGTGGTGGGATCCGGTTTGGCCGGCGCTTCAGCGGCCGCTTCTTTGGCCGAGCTGGGCTACAACGTAAAATGTTTCTGTTATCAGGACAGTCCCCGCCGGGCCCACTCCATCGCCGCCCAGGGGGGCATCAACGCCGCCAAAAACTATCAGAACGACGGCGATAGCGTTTATCGGCTTTTCTACGACACCGTCAAGGGCGGCGATTTTCGGGCCCGCGAGGCCAATGTGTACCGGCTCGCCCAGGTCAGCGCCAACGTGATCGACCAGTGCGTCGCTCAGGGCGTTCCTTTCGCGCGGGAGTATGGGGGCTTCTTTCCAACCGCTCTTTCGGCGGCGCCTTGGTTTCCCGCACCTTCTACGCCAGAGGACAGACCGGTCAACAATTGCTCCTGGGCGCCTACCAGGCCCTGTCCCGCCAGATTGGGCTGGGAACGGTGCAAATGTTTTCCCGAACCGAAATGCTTGACCTGGTGGTGATCAACGGGCAGGCCCGCGGCATCGTCGTGCGGAACCTCGTCACGGGGGCCATCGAATCCCACGCCGCCGACGCTGTCGTGCTGGGGACCGGCGGGTACTCGAACGTTTTCTTTCTGTCCACCAACGCCAAAAACTGCAACACCACCGCGATCTGGCGCGCCCACAAAAAGGGCGCCTACTTGGCCAACCCTTGCTACACCCAAATTCATCCCACCTGCATTCCCCAGTCGGGCGACCATCAGTCCAAACTGACGCTGATGTCGGAATCCTTGCGGAACGACGGGCGCGTCTGGGTGCCCAAGGCCGCCGACGATAAAAGGGCTCCCGGGGATATACCTGAAAGCGAGCGGGACTATTATCTCGAGCGGCTCTACCCCACCTATGGCAACTTGGCTCCGCGTGACATTTCCTCCCGCGCCGCCAAGCGCGTGTGCGACGAAGGGCGTGGCGTAGGCCCGGGCGGCCGAGGGGTCTACCTGGATTTTGCTGATTCGCTGAAACGCCTGGGAGAGGGCGTGGTTCGGGAACGTTACGGCAACTTGTTCGATATGTACGAGCGCATCACCGGTGAAAATCCCTACCAAGCGCCCATGCGCATTTATCCGGCGGTCCATTACACCATGGGGGGCCTCTGGGTGGATTACAACCTCATGAGCAATCTGCCGGGCCTGCACGTCATCGGCGAGGCCAATTTCTCCGACCACGGCGCCAATCGTTTGGGCGCCAGCGCATTGATGCAGGGGTTGGCGGACGGCTACTTCGTCCTCCCATACACCATCGGCCATTATTTCGCCTCCGTCAAACGGGACCCGGTCACGACGGACCATCCCGAGTTCAAGAAAGCCGAAGAATCGATCCGGACCCAGACGAACCGCTTGCTCGCTGTCCAAGGCAAACGAACCGTGCTCTCCTTTCATCGCGAACTCGGCAAAATCATGTGGGACGAGTGCGGAATGGCGCGCACGGAGGCCAGCCTGAAAAACGCGCTTCAACGGATTCCCGCCCTGCGTGAAGAGTTTTGGAAAAATGTTCGGGTCACCGGTCAGAGCGAGGATTTCAATCAGGCCTTGGAGCAAGCCGGGCGGGTGGCCGATTACTTGGAATTTTCCGAACTGCTGTGCGCCGACGCGTTGCACCGGAAGGAATCGTGCGGCGGGCATTTCCGAGAGGAGTATCAGACCGAAGAAGGGGAAGCCCAACGCGATGATGCGAATTTCGCCTACGTGGCCGCCTGGGAACACAAAGGGGTGGGCCGGCCCGCCGAACTCCACAAAGAGCCCCTCGTCTTTGAAAACGTCCATCTTCAGCAGAGGAGCTACAAATGAATCTGACCCTGCGCGTCTGGCGTCAGAAAAACCCTTCGGAACCCGGCCGTCTGGTGGATTATCCGGCCGCCGACATCAGCCCGGACATGTCCTTTTTGGAAATGCTGGACGTCGTCAATGAGGGTCTCATTCAGCAGGGGCAGGAGCCCATCGCCTTTGATTCCGATTGCCGCGAGGGAATCTGCGGTTCCTGTTCCCTGGTGATTAACGGAGTCCCCCACGGGGGCCATCAAGCGACGGCGACCTGCCAGCTCCACATGCGGAAATTTCACGAAGGCCAAATCATCACCATCGAGCCCTGGCGCGCCAAAGCATTCCCCGTGGTGAAAGATTGCGTCTGCGACCGAACCTCCTTCGATCGGGTCATTCAGGCCGGAGGATTCGTATCCGTGGGGACCGGGGGCACTCCGGACGCCAACGCGATCCCCATTTCCAAGAAATCGTCGGACCGGGCCATGGACGCGGCTCAATGCATCGGTTGCGGGGCCTGCGTGGCGGCTTGCCGGAACGCTTCCGCCATGCTGTTCGTGGCCGCCAAGGTTTCGCAATTCGCCCAACTGCCCCAGGGGAAAATCGAAGCCAGGGAACGGGTCAAGGAAATGGTGGCCCAAATGGATTCCGAAGGGTTTGGCAATTGCAGTAACCAGTCCGAATGCCAAGCCGTCTGCCCCAAAGAAATCTCCGTCGATTTCATCGCCCAATTAAACCGAGAATACCTCAAAACCGCCCTCCAGTAGTTAGAGGGCACGTTGTCAACCCATTAACCAAACCGGGATTCCCTGGTTGGCCAGAAAAACCCAGAGCAACATATTTCGGGCGAGCCGGAAACAAATAGTACAGAGAAGAATTCACTGGCAAATCCCCCCTGCCCCCCTTTCAAAAGGGGGGAAAAAACCCGGGTTCAATGGGGCCCCCTTTGGTCCCCCCTTTGAAAAAAAGGGGTGCGGGGGGATTTGCCGTTCCCAGCGCAATGCCCCCAGGCTGGAATCGCCATCAAAAACTGAAAATAATGCATGCTCAGTCGGGTGCGCCAGGCGGCTAAAGAGACCCCACACAAGAACCTTGCATTATTGATAATCATTTGCAACAATAACCCCATGGGGAACATTGCGAACGATCTGAGGTCGGCCCTGGCGCAGGACGGCAAGCGATGGACGGGAGTGAGGGAAACGGTGCTCTCGGTGTTAGAAAAAAGCGCGTTGCCGATTTCGGCCAAAGACATTTTTAAACAGGTGCGCTCGAGCGGGGTGAATTTGGCTTCGATCTATCGAACGACCGAAATGCTGGCTGATCGGGGAATCGCCATGCAGGTGGAATCCCGAGACGGCGTCCGCCGATATGAATTGTCTGACCGCTATCGGCCGCACCATCACCACGTGGTCTGCCGGGACTGCGGGGAAACGCGGGACGTGTCCGGTTGCGGGGTCAAAGGGTTGGAAGAGAGAGCCGCGCGTTCGACTGGATTTAAAATTTTGGCGCACCAGTTGAGCTTGACCGGGCTCTGCCCCCGGTGTTCTTGAAGCATTTTTTTAAACTCGTAATGCAAACAATTATCAATAAAATTCGGAGATCCACAATGGTTTCGATGTTTCTGCGCTTTTTCAAGAACCGTTTCATTGACAAGAGTCTTTTTTTCGTTGCGAGGAGAGAGGGGACCTTTTTCTTCTGTTTGATCTTTGGTGTTGGCGTGGGGTTGGGCACGTCCATGAAAATGAATCCTCCCCAAATAGGCGTCGTGGCCGCTCATAGCATCTTGGGGGATTGGGTTCGCGAAGTGGCGGGGCCGGGGGTCTCGGTGCGGGTGTTTGTCGGGCCGAGCGCTGACGCCCACACCTACCAACCGAGCCCGGACGACGTGCGTCTTTTGGCGGACGCCCAGGTTTTGGTGTTCAGCGGGGTCCACTTTGAACCCTGGCTTCCGGACTTGATTCGATCTTCGCGGACAAAGGCCAGAATGATCGATCTCTCCAACGCGGTTTCTCTGAGACGATTGGCGGGGCCTCATGGCGAAATCGACCCGCATTATTGGAACGACGTGCGCAATGCCCAATCCGCGATCCCGGGAAGACGCGGTGGTGGCCCTGCTTTCCAACGGCATGTTCGCCTTGGGGTTGGTTTGGATGGCCCGGTTGCGATCGTTTCGAGACCTGTCCCACATGTTGTTTGGCAACATCCTGGGGGTCTCGTCATTGGACCTTTGGGTCATGGCAGGGGTGGTAACGGTTTTGGCCGCGGCCCTCCTCCTTTTCAATAAAGAATGGGAACTGGTCTCCTTTGACCCCGTTCAGGCAAAGATGATTGGACTGCCGGTGGAACGAATGCGGTTACTGCTTCTGCTTCTCCTGGTTCTGGTGGTGGTCGCCGGAATTCAGGTGGTCGGAACGGTGTTGACCGGGGCCCTCCTGATCGCGCCGGCGTCGGCTTCGTTGTTGGTGTGCCGCCGTCTTTCACGGGTCATGATCCTGTCCTGCGCGGTCGGCGCTCTCGCAGGGATTTTGGGGCTATTGGCGTCCTATCTTTGGTCCCTGCCGTCCGGGGCGACCATTGTTTTGTTCGGCACGGCGTTTTACGTCATGGCCTGGGGGATTCATATTTTCATGAAAAGAAGGAGACTCTTGTGAAAAAAAAGAGCACGAACAAAACGGAAAATAAATTCGGGGCTGTCTCCCCGGTTTATGTCCTCTGCGGGTTTTTGGGAAGCGGAAAGACAACGCTTTTGATCCGACTTCTCTCGCATTTTTTGGACCGCGGGGTGCGTCCATCGGTTTTAATGAACGAGTTTGGGGAAATCGACATTGACGGAAAATTGGTGGAGCAGGCCGGCCCGCGCGCACGCAATCTGGTTTTGGAAAAAGTGTTGGGCGGGTGTTTGTGTTGCGACGCCAAAGAGGGGTTGGAAGAGTCATTGGTGAAACTGCTCCAGCGGGCTCCCGGTCAACCGGTGGTCGTGGAAACCACCGGTCTCGCGGTCTCCGGAGCGGTCTCGGCAACCGTTGAAAAAACATTGGCGGGCCTTCCCGTCGACGGTCCCCGCGGACGGCTGGCCCGGGTGATCGGCCTTGTGGACGCCCCGCGGTTCATCTCCTTGGCCGCCTTTTGGCCCGCGGCGCCATACCATCTGTTGGGGGCCAACGTGGTTGTCGTCAATAAAATGGATCTCTTGGCGAAGGAGGAGGAAGAAACGTTGTTCGGCGTTCTTGAAAAATCGGCTCCTTCGGCGCGGCTTCTCCCGGCCGTTCACGCGGAAGTCAATATGAATGAACTCTTGACGGGAAAAACCCGAGAGCTCCCGCCCCCGGACGACTTTCGAGGGGATTCCACCTCCGGGTATCGGAGCGCCGGGTTCAACGTGTCGGCCCCCGTGGACCTCGCCCGCCTGCAGGCGCTTTTGGAAAGACACCGGCGATCGGTTATTCGCGCCAAGGGGTTTCTTCGTGTTCCGGGGTTTCCGGAAATGCAGGAAATCCAATGGGCCGGCGGGCTCCTGAATTTTCAGAACGCTTCGGGGCGCCAAAAATCCCAAATCGTCGTGATCGGCCGCCGAGTGCCCTGGACGGGCTTTATGGAAGGACTGGACGCCTGCGCCCTCTCGCCCCAGCCCTCTGGAAGAAAGAAGACTTGAAATGAAGGCCCGGTTTTGTTTTATAATGAAAACGGCATGAAACGCATAGCGGCGATATTGGCGGCCCTCTTGATTGGGCTCGGCCCCGTGGCCCACGTGGTTTCTCACGCGGGGGACGGGGACCACGACTGTCAGGCCTGTCAGTCGATTCGCTCCCCTTTAACGGGGGCGGCTGTTGCGCTGGCGGTTCGCGCTCACGTTTTTGCCGAGCTTGTTTTTTCGGGGGAAGTTCCCACCGATTTTGCCCTCGTTTCCGATCCTTCGCGTCCCCGCGCTCCTCCGCTTTAACTTTCCTGGGAAGGCGTCCCGCCTTCCTTTGGCTGTCCTTGGGGGCGGCCATCCGTATTTCCCAAAAATAGAACTAACGAAGTCCTCCTTTTTTTAAAGGGAGGAAACATGGGGTTTGAAAAAAAAGTTGAGGGATCAAGGACATTCCTTTTGAGGTTCGCCCGGGGGAGGTGTTCGGCTTTTTAGGAGGCTTCGACTCCGTAGGCAAAGCGACGGAGCCGAACGGGCGAGGAGTGACAGGGACCATCCCTGAGGCGGTGCGCGGCCTCAACGGCCGCCGGGTGGAAGTGGTGGGCTATGTGATGCCCATTGACATTGACGACAAGGGGATCCGTTCCTTTTCGCTGATCAAAGACCAGGCGTCTTGCTGTTTCGGTCAGACGCCGCGCATCAATCACTGGGTCTATGTGACCTTAGCGGGGCGGTCCCTTCGCGAGATTGATTTTGAGCCGAAACGGGTCGTCGGCACCTTGACGGTGGGTGAACATTACGACCAAGGCTATCTGGTGTGTTTGTATCGGATGACGGGGGAAAATCGTAGAAAAGAACCCCCCTCAGTGATGGAATTTATTTGTTTTCAGTCAAAAACAAAAAGAGGAGATAAAAAATGAAACAGCAGCAAAGTGTTGCATGGATGGCGGCCCTATCTGTGCTTCTTGCCCCGGCCGTTGCGGGTGCCCAGAGCAATCCGCTGGGAAGCGCCAAGATGAACCCTGACGTTTCCGCTATTGTCGATATGTTCTACACAAACGATGATACGAAAGAAGGGATGGGACACGTCAAAGAAGAGATCGCGGGATTTACCGAAACGCCCGGGGATCGTCGAAGAAGGTGAGCATGCCCACGGCACCGAGGAGGGGTTCAATCTTCGGCATCTGGAGCTTCAATTCTCCGCCGCTGTGGATCCCTATTTCAAGGGGTCGGCCATCGCCGCCGTCGACATGGAAGGCGCCGAGTTGGAAACCGCCGAGGTTGAAACCACTTCTCTCCCCTGGGGGCTGACGGTGAAAGGCGGAAAATTCTACAGCAACTTCGGCTACATCAACTCCAAACACGCCCATCAGTGGGATTTTACGGACCAGACCCTGGTTTATGAACTTCTGCTCGGCGAACACGGGTTGAACGACAAGGGGCTTCAAGTGTCTTGGCTGGCGCCGACGCCGTTCTATATGCTTTTGGGAGCGGAATCTTTCCAGGGGAACAACGAAAAAATGTTTGCCTATCACGGCGACGGTTCCCTTCCTCGCCACGAGGGGCCCCGGGTCGGGACCGGCTGGCTCAAAGTGTCCCCCAACCTCCCTGGGGCCCATGCTCTGCAGGTCGGCCTTTTCGCCTCAAAGGCGTCCATCAGGAGGAACTGAGCCTTGACGATTCGGATCCCGGGGCTGACCAATTCCGGGACGGGTACAACGCCTTCCACGGGGCCGACCTCATCTACAAATTAAACAGCCCCAAATCCTATGGCCAGAGCGATTTCTTCCTGCAAGGCGAATACATGAAGCGCAAAAAAAACATGGAAATCGTGGAAGACACTGGTCTGATTCCCGCTGTCGTGGGCACCCACCGCGTGGACGTTCAAGACGGCTACTACGCCCAGGCGGGGTACGGATTTTTGCCCCGGTGGCGGGCCGCCGCGCGTTGGGAAGAGCTGGGTCTGACGAACAAAACGGACTTGCCCGACGGAACGTCTCTCGTCAACGGGTCGAGCCGCAAATTTTCCGGCATGGTGGACTTTACGCCCACGGAATTCTCCCGCCTGCGTCTGCAGTTCAATAATGGTTCCTACGCCACGGAGGACGGCCGCATGCACGGTTCGGAGATTTTCTTGCAGTGGATGGTCTCCATTGGCGCCCACGGTGCGCACTCGTTCTAAAAGGGTCCCCCGCCCGCTGTCCCAATAGTTTGAGCCCCTCTCCCGGGCGGGAGTTGTGAGTCAAAAGAGCGACTTAAGGAGAATGCAATGAAGAAGCTTTTGGCATTGTTCAGCATCCTGTGGTTCGGCGGGCGGGCCTTCTGCCGCGCCTTTGAAAGTAGTGACCACCACGCCGGACCTGGCGGATCTGGCCCGTCAAGTGGGCGGAGACCGTGTGAAGGTGGATGGCTTGTCCCGAGGGTCCCAGGACCCCCATTTCGTCGAAGCGAAACCTTCCTTGATCGTGAAAGTTCGCGACGCGGACCTGTTTGTCCAGACCGGTTTGGACCTCGAGATCGGCTGGGCTCCGCTATTGATCCAGGGGGCCCGCAATGCTCGCGTGCAACGGGGCGCCAAAGGATTTTTGGATGCGTCGGCTTTCATTCAACCCCTGGAGGTCCCAACCGTCGTGAGCCGGGCGGCGGGGGACGTTCACCCGGGGGGCAACCCCCACTTCCTCGCCGATCCGCACAATGCGTTGGCGGTGGTGAAAGCCTTGGAGGGAAAACTGGCCGAGCTGGACCCCGCCGGAGCGGTGGTCTACAAAAAAAATGCCGAGGATTATTCCGCCCGGCTGTCCGCCAAAATCGCTGGCTGGGAAAAACGCATGGCTCCCGCCAAAGGGGCGCGTTTTGTCAGCTACCACAAAAATATGGTCTATTTTGCTGACCATTTCGGCCTTGTGTCGGATGGACAAATCGAGCCCAAACCGGGAATCCCGCCCACGGCCAAACACACGGCGGACCTCATCGCCGTGATGAAAGAACGGCGCACGCCGCTGATCCTCACCAATCCTCATTTCGAGCGGCGCACGCCCGACTCTTTGGCTCGGGCCACGGGAGCCAGTGTGGTAACGGTGGCGCTCACCCCGGATGCCGTCCCGGAGGCGGCCGATTATATTTCCGCCGTTGAATTCAACGTCGCCGGCGTTTTTCGGGCGTTAACCCCAAAACAATAAATGACCAGGAGAACCGTCACCAAGGCCAGGGAAATGGGGTTCACCCCCTATGGTGACAATCGCCCTGGATCCACCGGGGAATCCTGGTTAAAATAATGTAACCTTTCCGCTTATGGCGCCTCTCATTCAGTTTGACAAGGCCAGTTTGGGGTATGGCTCGGCGACGGTTCTGCGCGACGTCAGTCTTCGGATTGACGAAGGGGAATCCGTGGGCCTCGTGGGACCGAACGGGTGTGGGAAAACCACATTCCTTCGGGCGGTATTGGGATTGCTCCCCCCTTTGGCCGGGCGGGTGGACCGCCGAGCGGGGCCGAGGTTCGCCTATGTTCCCCAAGCGGACGAGATGAACCTCCTCTGGCCGTTAACCGTGAAAGACGTGGTGGAACTTCCCGCCCGGGCGAAACGCTGGGGGGGGCGGGTCGCTGACTCGGACGCCTGCCGGGCGCGGGAAGCCATGGCGCGCGCTGGCGTGGAGCCGATCGCCGATCAACTTTTGCGCGAGGTCTCGGGCGGACAAAGGCAGAGGGCCGCCCTCGCCCAGGCCCTGGCCCAGGCGCCGGACGTCTATTTGTTGGACGAGCCCACCAAAGGGTTGGACGTGGTGGCCGAACGGGACCTGTTGGCTCTTGTCGCGGGTTTGTCGGAGGGGGGGAAGACGGTTTTTCTGGTCAGCCATTCCCTCCATATTCCCCTCAACCTTTCCAAACGGATCCTCCTCTTTCATCAGGGGGCGGTGATCTCCTCCACGCCGGAGGATATTATTCGATCGAAACGGTTGGAAGAGGTGTACGGGGTGCCTTTCGTCCACATGGAACAAAACGGGCACCGGTGGGTTGTGCCCGAGGGGGTCCGATGAGTTTCCTGGAGTTGCCGTTCATGCGGACCGCTTTCGCCGCGGGTCTTTTCGCGGGCACGGCCCTGTCCGTCATCGGAATCTTCTCGGCGACGAGGAGCGTGGCTTTTTCCGGATTGGCGGCTTCTCAACTGGCGGCCCTGGGCGGCGTGGTGGGGGTCGTCTTGGGTCTTCATGTTGGCGCGAGCGTTTTCTCCTGGTCTTTCGTTGTGGCGGGGTTGATGGCCCTGGCCTTTCTGTCGCGCTCCCGAAAAACGTCGGCCGACAGTTGGGTGGCGACCCTCTATGTCCTGGGCGCGGCCCTGGCGGTCTTGGTGTTGTCCAAATCCCCGCGCGGCGAGAGCGAGGCCCTCGGGGTGTTTTTTTGGAAACATTTTGTCCTTGGGAACCCTGGAAGTGTGGGAAGCCGGGGCGCTGTTCGTTTTAACCTTGGCGGGCTTGGCGTTGTGGTTCCGTCGGTGGGTATGGCTGGCCTTCGACCCGGTGGGCGCGGAGGTGGCGGGACTGCGGGCGGGGCTTTGGAACGGGATCTTCCAGTTTTTCTTTGCGGCGGCCCTCACGCTCTCCATTCACATCTTTGGCGTCTTGTTGTCTTTCGCCTATCTCATTCTGCCGGCCACCGCCGGCCTCTTGGTCGTTCGGCGACTCCGAAGCCTGGTCATCTTCTGCGTTGTTTCTTCCGCGGTGGTCACGGCAGTGGGATTTGAACTTTCCTTCCGCTGGGATTTTCCCACAGGCCCCTTCGTCTCCGCTCTCTTGGCCCTCCTGGCCATCGGCGCCCGCCTTTACTCTTGGCGCAGAGGTGAGGGGTAAAAGGACATTTTTCCCGGCGCGCTTTCGGCCCGCACGGGCTCAATGCGTTTAATTCCGTCTCGGTTCAGCACCAGGCGGATGCGCTCGTAGCGGGTTTCTCTTTTTGAGGTGAATCGAAGAATCACGTTGACGTGATACACGCGGGCGCCGGGAATTCTTTCACTTCGACCATCTTTTAACGCGTAGAGCGGTTTCACCGGTTCGTCCATTTTTAACAGGAAATTGCGGAGATTGAATCGGACAATGTCGGTGATGCCGGTTTTCCGTTTATGGAATTTCAAAAATTGGTTTGGATACAGTGTGATGTCTTTTGTGTAGTGGATCACTTTTTCTGCCCGCCAGGTGTTTTCGATTTCTGTGATATGGTCCCGGTTCCTCAACTGCAGGGCCACGGGGTCCACGCGTTTTTCCGGCACGAACCCCACGGCTTCTCGGCAAACCCCCATCTTCTTTCCGGTCAAGGGATCATAGATGGAGGTCGATTGATCGTAGACATTTTTCGAAAGCCAACTTTGTACGCGGGCCTGGGAGATCGCTTTCATTCGGTCTTTCAGCATATAGCTGAGGACCAATATGACGAAGAAGCCCATCGACAGCGTGCCATAGACTTTTTGGTAATAAAACGCCACCGCCGTTGCGAACAGCATGGCAAATCCCGCCCCCATGGCGAGCAGAATTTGTTCGAGCCCTCGATCTCCCTCCCGTTTTCTCACCGTCAAATGCAATACGCTCCCCATGAACTTTTTTAAAACGCTCAGCCGGAATACCAGTGTTTCGTTCTCATGGCTTTCGTCGACCAGGGAAGGGTATCCTCGCGCTCGCCGGTAAGCGCCTTCTTCCTGAATCAGTGCGGTCAAGGCTCCCTCTGAGCGGACCAAGGGGGCCTCTGTCCGGTCTTGGACCAATTGCAGAATCTCGTGGGCCCGTTCTTCGATCAGCAAACTGATGTATTCGTCAGTAAAGGCAAACGTGTCGGCCAGGCCCGCGGTCAGGCGAGGGTCCTGAAATTCCGGACGCAGTGCCCGAAACCGGTGGCACACCCGTTTGACATGGACATGGAACTCAGTCAGCAAGGCTTCGGTCTGCGATGCATCCTTTAACGTTGGAGTGCCATCGGGGTTTTGGAGGAGGCCGGCAATCGCCCGGGTTTGCGAGCGAAGAGAATTTTTGAATACGCAACCCAACAGCCGCATTTCATAATCCAGCGCTTGGTTGTTTTCCTTTGTGGGTGTTTGCCGGGCGGCGGTGAGCCGGTTGACGACGCCGGTCAAAGGAGACCGGTCGGATCCGGTGTCCGTCAGCGTGCTGAGAGTGAAGTCCGGGGTGCGGAACCGGAGATAAAGCAAGAGATCTCGATAGTATTGATTTTTTGAATAGGTGGCATTGTTGACGTCAAGGTTTTCGGGAATAAAAAAATAGGTGTCCACACGATACTGTTCTCGAGGAAGGTGACGATGCAGGTCGTACCCCAGCTTCACCTCAAACTGGTACTGGTCATGCCGCCGAACAAGTCCGTTGTTGTCGCCCATGGATGTCCTCTCTCCCTAGTCTAGGTCCAGGACCGCTTTCGCGCAAGGGGAGTGTCCTCCTTTAAAGGGATTCTTCGAAAAGTTATTCAGGGATTGAAAGACCTCAACGCACCCTTTGCGCTCACGATGATCAGCGGCGCCCGGCTCTTGGCGCCGTATGTCGTCCAAAATGTTGAGAACATTTATCTCTTGATGGATCCGGAGCAGGGCGAGAAAGTCCTTTTCAATCTTGAGTCACATCTCTTTCTTCCTTACCCCACAGGGAATGGAAATCTTCATTTTTCGATCCCCTATTATCGAACCTCAATCCCGAAAGACATTCAAGTCGTCCAGGGGATTCCCGTTGTCTCGAACCTTCAACTTTATCTCGACTTGGTGAACAAACCAACCACCGGGGCTGACCAAGCCGATTGGCTTTGGACACAGATGAAGGAGAGGGGAACACCCATCGTTCCACTCGACCAACCTGCCACCCAACGCCCCAAAAAAAGGCGCGCGATCTGACAGAGGGAACAACAGCAATTCTTCCCACAAAATCCTATAATGGCCGACGAGGTAAAACCTATGAAAGAGTATTTGTTCCCAATTTTGCTTTCCGCTCTGGTGGTTCCGGGGGCTGGGCAGATTTACAATAAAGAGAAAGGGAAGGGCGTTGTTCTGATGGCCCTTTTCTTTTTGGTTATTTTGGGGTTCATGATCACGCTTTCCGTTTCGTTGGCGGCGCTTCTTCCGCCGAATATGGCGGTGTCTCCCGACCAGGTTCGGGGTTTGGCGGAAGGCCTCATGGAAGAGAAAAGCGGGTTCATTTCGACTTTCTGGTTTTTAACACTGGCCATTTGGGGATACGGAATTTTGGACGCCTATTTGGGCGCGCGGGACCTGGTGAAAGCGCGGAACGCTAAACCTCCTCCGGAACTGTAGTTGCCCGATTTATCGGGCAGTTTTGTCGACGGAATAAAATTCGTGCATCTGCTCGGATGGCCCCACGAAAGGGGCCACACCCATAGAATCACAGGAGACACTTATGGTCACAGGATTGGTGTTGGTTCGCATGGATGCGGGGCGGGAAAAGACAACCTTGAAACAAATTAAAGAGACCAAAGGCGTGGCCCATGTGTCGGCGGTGTACGGTCGTTGGGATTTGGTGGTGGATATTGAGGCGGAGGACTTGCCTTCCATGACCCACATTGTGGTCGAGAAAATTCGGGCCATTCCCGGCGTCGGTTCGACGGAAACTCTCGTCACCACGGCGATTTGAGCGCGTGCGCCCCGTTCGCCTTGTTCTCGCCCTCCTCGTGCCCATGACCCTCGCCGTCGCGCGTAATCACGCCGCTTTTCCCGTTAAAACCCTCCCGAACGGCCTTCGAACCGTGGTCGTGGAGGACCATGCCTCTCCGGTTGTTTCGCTTCAGATTTGGGTACGCTGTGGCGGGGTCAATGAGGCGGGCCCCACATCGGGTGTGTCCCATTTCTTGGAACACATGATTTTTAAAGGGACCGACAAGATCTCGGCCAACGAGATTTCCAAGATTGTCGAGTCGAACGGCGGGTCCATCAACGCCGCCACCGCCGGGGAAACGACGCACTATTACATCGACATGCCGTCAAACAAATGGGAACAAGCGTTTGATGTCCTCTCACAATCCGTCTTGCGTCCGTCTTTTCCTCCCGCGGAATTCGAAAAAGAGCGCAAGGTGATTTTGGAAGAAATCAAACGGAGGAACGACGATCCCCAGTCCGACCTCTGGGACGGTTTTTTAGAAGCGCTCTACACCCAGACGCCCTACCGCCAACGGGTGATCGGGTCTGTCAAAACCATTAAGGAAATGACACGGGATCGCATGGTGGACCAGCACCGTCTTTATTATGTTCCCAACAACATGGTGGTCGTTGTGATCGGCGACGTGAAAAAAAAGGCCGTGGAAAAGCGGATCAAAGACGTCTTTGGTGTCTTGCCCCGGGGGACCTTGCCTCCTGCCCCGAACCTGATTGAACCTCCGCGGAAAACAACGATGTTCGCACCATTCGTCGAACCGCGAAACAGGCCTATCTGGCCCTTGGGTTCGTGGGGCCCACTTTAAATGACCCCAACCAAGTGGCCATGGACGTATTGGCCACGACGTTGGGGGGCGGCCAAAGTTCCCGGTTGTACCAAGTTCTGCGGGAAGAAAAGCGATTGGTGTGGACCGTGAGCGCCAGTTTCATCACCCAATCCGGGTCCGGCGCTTTTGGCGTTTTTGCGGAGTGCCCGCCGGAAAAAGTTCGCTCCTTGCCCAACGATATTTACTTTCTGTTCAACGACGTGGAGTTTAACGGATTTAAACCGGAAGAAGTGGCCCGCGCAAAATCCCAATTAAAAAGTTCCTGGCTATTCTCCCAAGAGACTTACCACGGACAAGCGTCCCAGTGGGGTTTTTACACCGCCTTGGGCGCTCCTGAAATGGTGACGAATTACCTCAAGAAACTGGACGCTGTGAGCGCGGACAGTCTCTCTAAACTTCTTTCTCAATACACCATCGGGCGGACCCTGGCGGGCGTGATAGTGACGCCGGGGGACCCCTCCGGCCAGTGACATATTCCCCATGCGTCCACGATTTATTCTAGGAGCCGCCCTCATGACCGCTGTCCTCTCGTCTGCCCGCGCTGACACAACCTCGGTTCGGGAATTTCCGAACGGCTTGAAATGGATTCACCGCACTGTTTCACATAACCGTATTCTGGCCTTCCAACTGTTTATCCCGGGGGGGGCCATTCATGAGCCCATCGAACGCTCGGGGTTGACCCAATTGATGACCGCCACGATGGTGAAAGGCACCTCCAGCCGCAGTGCCCTGGTTTTGGCCCAAGAAATGGAAATGCTGGGCGCTTCTTTTGGCGTTGACGCGCAACCGGACGCCATGGCGGTGGGGGGCCAAGTGACCGGGGACAAGTGGGCGAAGACCTTTGATTTGTTTGAGGACGTTCTCCTTCGCCCCTCCTTCCCGGAAGCGGAGGTCGAAAAAGAACGGGCCGCTCTATTAAACGCGATCCAGACAAACGATGAGCACATTTTTAATGTGGCCGAAGAACGATTCCGCAAGGAAATGTTTGGCGCCCATCCCTACGGTCGCCCCGACGAAGGGACCGAGAAAAGCGTGTCGACATTGACGCGGGAGGACTTGGTGGTTTGGCACAAACGTCAAGTGTCTCCCCGGGGGGCGGTATTGGTGACCGTGGGAAAAGTCCCGCTCTCGGCGTTCAGTAAACGCGTGGAGGCCTTTGCGCGGGCCTGGAGGGCCTCCGATCTCCTGGGCGCCCAAGAGGCGTCGGTCTCTTATCCTTCCGCGAACCGTGTTGCAGAGGAAAAAAAAGTGTTTGAGCAATCGTATTTGATGGTGGGCTACCCGGCTCCGTCCGTTGGAAGTTCGACGTATCCCGCCGTCAAGCTTTTGAACGCCCTTCTGGGAGGAGGGATGAGCTCGCCTTTGTTCCGCGTGGTCCGGGAAGAAGGCACCCTGGCTTACGAAGTGTCTTCTTTTTACCCGTCCCGCCGGAAAGGCAGTTCATTTGTTATCTATGCGGGAATGGACCCGAAAAACCTTGGGTTGGCAGAGGAAAAGGTTCGCTCCGTCCTGGCTGATTTTGTCGCCCATCCTGTTTCGGCCCAGGATTTGGAAGACGCCAAGAATTACATCCGGGGCCATTTCCTGATGGACCACCAGACCAACGGCCGGTTGGCCTGGTACCTCGGTTGGTGGGAATTGTTGGGCAAGGGCTATGCTTATGACACCGTTTACCCAGCCGACATTTCCAAAATCACAGGAGAGGAGATCGCTCGGATCGCGAAAGAAATCACGTCCCAACCGTCGGTCACCGTTCGGGTGATCTCCCATAGGCCGGTGTTGGTCACTCCTTGATCGAAGGGAAAAGGATGAAGTTTTTTCTCCCCGCCGGTTTTTCCGTTTGTTGTCTTTTGTCCGCCTGCGGCCGCGATCCCGTCCCCGAACCGGCCCTTTCTGCGGCGGACCTTCGCCCCACAAGGGGCGACACCTTTGTCGAGGCCTCCCTCGGCGATCCTTCCCGTCTTAATCCTCTTCTGGCGTCCGATTCTGCGTCGGGCTCGGTCAATGGATATCTCTTTAATGGGCTCGTAAAATACGACCGGGATTTGAAACTCGTGGGGGATTTGGCCGAGTTTTGGACGGTGAGTCCGACCGGCCTGGACATTGTTTTTCATTTGCGTAAAAATGTTCTTTGGCATGACGGCGTTCCCTTGACCGCTGACGATGTGGTGTTTACCTACCAGCGGTTGATCGATCCGAAAGTGATGACGCCCTACGGGTCCGATTTCGCCTTGGTGAAATCGGTGACCGCTGTGGATCCCCACACGGTGCGGGTGGTCTATAAAGAACCCTTTGCCCCGGCCTTGGAATCTTGGGGCATCGGAATCGTTCCGCAACATATTTTCCAAAACACGGATTTCAATACAAACTTCGCCAATCGAGCCCCCATTGGGACCGGGCCCTATAAATTCCAAATTTTAAAGACAGACGAAAAAACGGTCTTGGTCGCCAATCCCCACTATTTTGAGGGCCGCCCGAACATCGACCGCGTGGTGATCCGTGTCATCCCCGACAGTTCCGTTCAATTTCTGGAGCTGAGAAGCCAATCCATTGACTCCATGGGCCTCAGCCCGGACCAATACATGGCCTACGACTCTTTTTTTAAACACCATCAAAAGTTCCGCTATCCCTCGTTCAGTTACACCTTTTTCGGTTTCAACCTGCAACGGGAACTCTTCAAAGACCTACGTGTGCGCCAAGCCCTGTCCCTGGCTTTGGATAAACGTGAAATCATCGATGGCGTGCTTTTGGGCTATGGCCGTTCCGCCACAGGCCCCTTCCCCCCGTCTTCATGGGCGTTCGATCCCACGGTACCCGAATTGCTTTTTGATCCCGTGAGGGCGAAGGCCCTCCTGGCGGAGGCGGGGTGGCGGGACACCGATGGGGACGGCGTGCTGGACAAAGACGGCAAACCCTTTGCCTTTACGGTCATCACCAATCAGGGCAATAAGATGAGGGAACAGACCGCCGTTATTTTGCAGGCTCACCTGGCGCGGGTTGGTATTAAAGTGGAGGTTCGTGTTTTGGAATGGTCCTCTTTCATCCATGATTTCGTGGATAAGGGGAACTTTGACGCCATTATTTTGGGCTGGAACCTTGGCAGGGATCCCGATCAATATCTCATTTGGCATTCCAGCCAGAAGGGGGAAGGCCGATATAATTTCATCGGCTATCAAAATCCTTTGGCGGACAAACTGTGGGAAGACGGGCGACGGACCTTCGACCAAAGGGAACGGCAGGTCATTTATCGAAAACTTCATCGAATGTTGGCGGAGGATCTGCCTTACATTTTTCTCTATTACCCCGAGGCCTTGCCCACCGTCCATAAACGTTTCCAAAGCGTGATCGTTGCCCCCGCGGGCATCGGCTGGAATTTTCGGGAGTGGTACGTGCCAAAATCTCTTCAACGTTATCGCTTGGCGAGCTGACCATGTTGGCCGTGAGAAGCGCGGGCGTCTCGCCCGCCCAGGGCTTTCAATCCAAAAAATGCGGGCGAGACGCCCGCGCTCCCAAGGCATAAACGTATGGGAGCGTACCTTCTTCGTCGGTTGTCTTTGACTCTGGTCGTTTTGGTGGGAATTACTCTGTTAACTTCCGTGGTGATGCGCCTGGCCCCGGGGGGATTGACCGGAGGCGTTACCGATTTGAGCGCCCGCGCCTCTGCGCACGAACAGCGCAAAAAATTTATTGCCCTCTACGATTTGGATAAACCCTGGTACGTGCAATACGGTCGTTGGCTGAAACGGTTGTCCCGCCTGGATTTTGGCCGATCGTTTAAAGACGATCGTCCTGTCTTGGAAAAAATCGGCGAGCGATTGCCGAATACGTTGCTCTTGAATTTTCTTTCGTTGGGGTTGGTGTTTCTTGTGGCGATCCCTGTGGGGGTTCTGGCCGCTGTTAAACAAAACACGTTTTGGGACCGGGCGGTGTCTGTCTTTGTTTTTGTGGGGTTCTCTGTCCCCACGTTTTGGTTGGCGCTCATGTTGATGATTCTTTTTGGGGTCAATCTGGGGTGGTTGCCGCTGTCAGGACTTCATTCGTTGAACGCCGACGAGATGTCTTTCGCGGCCTATGGGGCGGATATGGGAAAGCATTTGATCTTGCCGGTTTTGATTTCGACGTTCACGGGGCTGGCGGGCCTCTCCCGTTTTGTTCGAAACGGGCTCTTGGAAGTGATTCGCCAAGATTACATTCGAACAGCCCGCGCCAAGGGGCTCCCGGAATCCCGGGTGATCTTTCACCACGCTCTAAGAAACGCACTCCTTCCGGTGATCACGATTTTGGGGCTTTCCCTGCCGGATTTGATTGGCGGGGGTTTTATTTTTGAAACCATCTTCGCGTTTCCCGGGATGGGACGGCTGGGGTTCGACGCGATCATGGCCCGGGATTTCCCTGTCGTCATGGGCGTGGGCACCATCGCGGCCTTTTTAACCTTGGCCGGCAATTTTCTCGCCGATTTGGCCTATGCGGCGGTGGACCCGCGTATTCGGTTGTCGGGGAAAAGATGATGTGGCGGTATTACGGAATTCGGTTCCTCGGCAATCGACTGGCACTGGCGGGGGCCATCGCCCTTCTTTTTATCGGCCTCGCGGCCTGGACCGCGCCGCTCTTGACGCGTCACAACCCGAACGAACAACGGTTAACCGAACGTTTGCAATCGCCTTCGGCGAACCATCTTCTTGGCACAGACGATCTGGGGCGGGACGTCTTCTCCCGCATGCTTTACGGGGGGCGGGTGTCTCTGCGCGTTGGTCTTTTGGCCGTGGCCATTTCGGTCACTCTGGGGACCCTGGTCGGATTGGTGGCGGGATACTGGGGCGGCGTGACGGACGCGGTGCTCATGCGGCTGGTGGACATTGTGCTTTGTTTCCCCACGATCTTTTTAATTCTCATGGTGATCGCGTTTTTGGAGCCCAGTCTTTGGAACGTCATGGCGGTGATCGGGTTCACGTCGTGGCCGGGTTTGGCGCGGCTGGTGCGGGGAGAAACCCTGAGTCTTCGGGAACGGGATTTTGTTTTGGCGGCCCGAGGTCTGGGCCTTTCCGCGCCGCGCATTTTATTTGTTCACCTGCTTCCCCATCTTGTGGCTCCCATTTTGGTGTCGGCCACGCTGGGCGTGGGTGGCGCGATCCTCACGGAATCGGCCCTTTCTTTTTTAGGTCTCGGAGTTCAACCGCCCCTGGCCTCCTGGGGCAACATCTTGACCAGCGGAAAAGATTATCTCCACGTGGCCTGGTGGCTTTCGATTTTTCCCGGCGTGGCGATTTTGGTGACCGTGTTGGCTTTGAACCTTTTGGGAGAAGGGTTACGGGACGTGTTTGACCCGAGAGAAAACCAATGAGTTTATTAACCATTGAGAACTTACGGGTCGAATACCGGCGCGGGGGCAAACGAATCCCTGCGGTGCGGAACGTCTCTTTTTCTCTGGCCCCGGGGGAATCCCTGGGAATCGCCGGAGAATCCGGGTCCGGAAAATCAACGGTGGCCCTGTCGCTTTTACGTCTTCTCCCCGAATCCGCGACGGTGACCGCCGATACGCTTTGTTTTGAGGGGCAGGAGATTCTTTCCCTGGCCCCGGGCCCCCTGCGCGCTTTGAGAGGCGGCCCCGTGGGCATTGTTTTTCAAGATCCGTTTTCTGCGCTCAACCCTGTTCTCACCGTGGGGGAACAGGTGGAAGAGGTTTTGGAACTTCACGGGGAGGGCCGGAGCCGCGCCCGGGTCTTATCCCTTTTTGGTCAGGTTCGGTTGCCGGACCCAGCGGGGGTGTATGGGGCCTATCCCCATCAGCTGTCCGGGGGGCAACGCCAACGGGCGTGCCTGGCCATTGCCATGGCCGGTCGTCCAAAACTTTTGATTGCCGATGAACCCACCACGGCCTTGGACGTGACCGTCCAGAGAGATATTTTGAATTTACTGGACGATGTGCGACGAGAATTGAAAATGGCGCTTCTGCTCGTGACCCACAACGTGGGGCTCTTGTCGGAACGAACGGACAGGTTGGCCATCCTGTATGCGGGGGAAATGGTGGAGATTGGTCCCACCGCCACCGTTTTAGGAACCCCCTCTCATCCCTACACCCAAGGATTGCTGAAATCCCTGCCGCGTCTGTCTCATACCGAACGGCGGCTCCCCGCTCTCCCAGGCCAACCTCCGGACCCAAGGGACATTCCCGTTGGATGTCCCTTTCGGCCTCGATGTCCATCGGCGTTCGCCCCCTGTGCAACGGAAGATCCTGTCCTGCGTCCCATGAAGAATCCATCGGTTCATGCCGCCTGCCACCTTTATGGGGTCACCCCATGACGCCCCAAATCGAGATTCAAAAGCTTGGGAAGGCTTACCCCGTGAGAGGGGGCATCTTCCAGACCCAGCGGGGGTCTGTCCTGGCCCTGAACGGAGTTTCTGTCTCATTGAACGCTGGGGAATCGCTTGGGCTCGTGGGCGAGTCTGGGTCCGGAAAAACCACCCTCGCCCGGATTTTGGCTGGGTTCTTGGCGCCCAGCGAAGGCCGCGTTCTTTGGGAAGGCCGACCCCAATCTGGCTTTTCTCGGTCAGAATGGGCCGGTCAGGTGCAAATGGTTTTCCAAGATCCATCGGCGTCTCTTAACCCAAAACTGTCTGTGGGAACCCTTTTGGCGGAACCCTTGCGTCGCCGTGTCGGGCGCGACGATGTGGCGGCCGCCGTGGAATCCTCTCTGGCGGATGTGGGGTTGCCTCCCGACGCGCGGTCCCATTATCCGCACCAATTTTCCGGCGGTCAAAAACAACGCATCGCCATCGCCCGCGCCCTCGCGGTGGGCCCAAAACTTTTAATTGCCGACGAGCCTGTGTCGGCGTTGGATTTGTCTGTTCAGGCGCAAATATTGAACCTCTTGGCGGATTTGAGAGACCGGTTTCATTTGACTTTGATTCTAATTAGCCATGATCTCACGGTCGTTCGTCAAATGACCGACCGCGTTCTTATTTTGGATAAAGGCCAGACGGTTGAGACAGGTTCGACAGAAAAGGTATTGTCACATCCCGCCCATGGGACGACGCGAGCTCTGTTGGACGCGGTACCGGTTATGCTTAGGTAATTGGAGCGCGGGCGTCTCGCCCGCATTCCTTCAAAATAAACTGTTTCGATCGGAGACATCGATGAACGTTTTTATTCGGCAAATAGAGGATTTATCCAAAGAAAAAGCCTGGCTCGTCGGGGGATTTTTGCGCGACGCGCTTTTGGGGCGGCCCACCTCCGATGTGGACATTGCCGTGGAAGGGGACGCCAAGGCCCTGGCCGTCCGGTTCGCCCGCGCCAACGGAAGTTCTGTGTTTGCCTTGGACGCGGAGCGGGGAACCTACCGGGTTGTTCTCCCGTCTTCGCAGGGGAAAACCGACTTTGATTTTTCAAAACTTCAGGGCGCCGGAATTGTGGGAGACCTTCTCCGGCGGGACTTCTCGATCAACGCGCTGGCCCTCCCCCTGTCCTCCTGGGCAACTCCGGCTTGGCGCGACGCCCTGATCGATCCGACCGGCGGGGTCGCTGACCTCAACGCCCGGGTGATTCGGCGCGTGAGCCCGAAGGGTTTCCGCGAAGATCCGCTTCGGCTTCTCCGTGCTTACCGGTTCTCCGCCGAACTGGGGTTTGACTTGACGAAAGACACGACAAAGGATATTCGCGCTTTTCACCGCCTGTTGCGGCAAAGCGCCCCCGAACGTGTGAGAGAGGAACTTCTTCTCCTCCTGGCCACGTCCCGCGCCGCGAAAACGTTAACGGAAATGGATCGAGCGGGTCTCCTCAGCGTTCTTTTTCCTGAGCTTGAACCTATGCGGAAGACGGGAAAGGCCTATTACGGCGCGGGCGGGGTGTTGACCCATTCGCTCGCGGCGATCGGCTCGCTCGAGAAGTTGCTGGAAGAGTTGCCCCAACAATTCCCGTCATTCCATCGGGCGTTGGGGAAACATCTGCAGGAAAGCGTCGGAGGCCACCCTCGATGGGCACACCTGAAATTGGTGGAACTTTTTCACGATATCGGGAAACCCGCCACCGCTAAAAAGGAGGGGGGGAAATTGCACTTCTATGGTCACGATGCCGTCGGGGCGCGGTTGGTGGCAAAGATCGCCGCGCGTCTTCGATTGTCCTCCCAAGAATCCAAATCGCTTTCCCGTCAGGTGGGGGCCCACATGCGCCCAGGGAATTTGGGTCACACGCCTGTCCTGACGGACCGTGCCATCTATCGATTTTACAGGGACCTAGAAGGCGATGCCGTGGGTCTCCTGATCGTCGCCTTGGGCGATCACTTTACCTATCTCAGTCCGCGGGTTCGCCGGTCTCGCAAAGACCCGGTTTTCTTAACCATCCGAAAATTGCTCTCACACTTTTTCTTAAAACCAGAGGTGGTGGAACCCCCCAAAATCGTTGACGGCAATGACCTGATGAAATTTCTGAAACTTAAACCCAGTCCCGAAGTAGGAAAACTGTTGTCTGCCATCCGTGAATCCCAAGCCGCCGGAGAAGTCAAAACAAAAAAAGAAGCCCTGGCCCTGGCAAAATCCCTCCTCCCGTGCTAAAATCGTAGAGCAAAATTATTTAGGAACACGTAGCGGGTGTGGTTCAATGGTAGAATGCGAGCTTCCCAAGCTTGAGACGAGGGTTCGATTCCCTTCACCCGCTCCAATTTTATTCTTCCTCCCTGATGAGGGTGAAGGGAATCGAAGCCGACCCGAGCGCTGCCCATGGGCAGAAGAAGCGAGGGCGGCGGGCCCTCGGAGGGTCGCGGGCCAGTGGCACCGTTTGCGGAATAGGCCCGGGTCGAAGGACCCTTAGGCGGCGGGGGAGAGGGATTCCCTTACCCGCTCCAATTTATGCGGGGTTCCGGATATCTCTTAGTGACCCACGGGATATCCGGAAGCCTCTTTTATTTGTGAAGAGGGCTAATCTTTAAGCCGATGGAGGATTTTCTCGCCCTCTGTGTCGTCGATCAACACATAACCGATGGGTGGATTTTCTAAGTAATAGACATCGGCCTTTCGGATGTCGAACCAGAGGCCATGGAGGGTGAGGTCCCCGGATTTTTCCATATCTTTAACGGCGGGGTGGGTGCGGAGATTGCTGAGTTGAAGGGCCACGTTGATTTTGGAGAGGGTGTCTTGGTCAGCAACTCCGTGGTCGGTGGCGGCTTTCGCGTGGCGCAACCAACGGTCCAGGGGACTCTCTTTAAAATCGTTCCCGTTTTGTGCGAGGGCCCGCATGGCGCCGCAGTCGGAGTGGCCACAGACAATAATGTGGCGGACTTTTAGCGTGTGGATGGCGAATTCCAGACCCGCCACCGCTGACCCTGTGTCGGGATGCGGTGGCATGATGTTTCCTACGTTTCGAATAACGAACAGGTCCCCAGGGTCCGTTGAAGCAAAAACGTTGGCGGCGACCCGGCTATCGGAACAGGCGATAAAGAGAGCATCGGGGAACTGGCCCAGCGCCAGCCGGGCGAAAGTCTCCCGTACCAACGGTTGGCGCGTTTTCCGAAAATCCATGATCCCTTTAATTAGTTTTTTCAAATCCACCCTCCCCCTGACCGTCTTCAGATCCCAGTAAAAAAAAGGGTATCATTAACCCGGTCAGAAAAAAAGGGGTGAGGAGGCTGTTCTAGATGAGTGGGTTAAAGAGAATTCAATCTGCCTGGCCGTTCGGCATGGGGTCTCCCCCTTTGCTGGAAACCCCTGCGCGGCCCCTTCTTTTAAGCTTTCTCGTCCTTTTGGGAATTTTGGCCTTTGGGCCCGTCCTGGGTGTCCCTTTCATGTGGGACGATCCCCAGATGATACTGTCCAACCCTTATATATCCGCATGGACGTGGGACAATATTAAACACAATTTTACCCACGATGTTTTTAACCAAGGGATTCCCTACTTCCGCCCGCTTCAGACGTTGTTGAATATGGTGGATTTTTCCCTTTACGGGATCCGGCCGTGGGGATACCATCTCACGAACCTTCTGATCCACCTTTTTAATATCGTTCTCCTATTTCTGGTGCTGGAAAAAGTGGGATTCAGGCGGGTGTCTGCGTTTTGGGTGACGGGGGCTTTTGCCGTTCACCCGATTATTGTCCAAGAGTTAATGGTCGTGGCCGGCCGGGCGGAACTGCTGTCAAGTTTTTTTATTCTTTTAGGGCTTTGGGGATGGTTAACAGAGAAACGTTCCGGTTGGGTCTTGTCGATTCTTTGTTTCCCTTTGGCGATTCTCTCTAAAGAAAGCGGTGTCGTTCTTCCGTTTTTGATAGCGACCGTTTCTCTCACTCGTTCAACGTTTAAAGCGCGGGGACGTTTCCTTCTTCCGCATTTCGCTTTACTGGCCGGTTACCTTTTTCTCCGACACCGTTTTGTGGGAGAGGTGGCCCCTGTCCCTGGGCTCGCGGACGGTCTTCGGTTCGTATTTTTTCAAGCGCCAAAAATTCTTTTCGTCTATGTCCGTCTGCTTTTTGTCCCTTGGCCTCTCCATTCTCACCGGTATCAACCCTCGCCGGGTTGGGATTCTTTGCTGGTTTTGGGAGGAATCGCGATCGGATGCGCGTGGGGACTTTTCTCTCCCGTCCGTCGAAAAATGATGTTGTTTTGGGTGGGATGGTTTTTCTCTTTCCTTATTCCTAAAATTCCCCTGTTGGCCACCAATTCTTTAATGCTCGAGCATTGGGTCTATGTGGCCGGCGTCGGTGTCTACGGGCCTTTTATGGTTTGGCTCTCGAAGACCCGCTGGTCTTGGGGGGCGGCGCTTCCGATTCTCTGTTGGATGGGAATCGCTCAGTTGAACATCCACATCCGGGGGAGCGACGCGCTCAATTATGCGTATTCCGCTCGTTTTTCCTCTTCCCCCTGGCTGAGACACAACTGGGCCCGGGATTTGCTTCAGCGGGGACACCCCGCCGAAGCGGCGGCCCTTTTCGAGCAAGTGATTCAACGTCATCCGGAGGATGGACAAGCCCGAAACGGTCTGGCCTTGGCCTATCTGGGTCTGGGCCGTCCGGACAGCGCCATCGATGTGTTGATGGAAGCCCAACGGTTAACCCCTTCCGACGCAACCGTCTGGATTAACCTCTCGACGGTTTATTTGAGGACCGGAGATGTTCCGAAGGCCCTCGACTGTGCCCATCAAGCCATCGCTTTGGATTCGATCTCGTATGACGCTTGGATCGCTCAGGCGGAGTGTCTGCGCGCCATGCGCCGTTGGTCCGAGGCCATCGACTCCTATCGGGGCGCGATTTCGGTGAATCCCGCCCAATGCGATGCGCGCAATAATTTGGCGGGCCTCTTGGTTCAGTCGGGAGATTTGAGCGGGGCCATGGACCAAATGCGGACTATTGCGCGGATAAACCCGAGCTATCCGGGGATCAAGGAAAATACGGATCGGTTGACTCGGCTCATGGGGACACCGTCCAGCAATGACACGCGGAAATAAAAGCGGCCCCTCTTCCTCTTTGCGCCTGGCCGCCACGTCGTTGTTTGCGGCCGGGGGGGCTTTGGCCGGACCGCTTAAAGGGTTCGAGCCGCGGCCTCAGCAACGGCAAATGGCGGAGGCGGTTGAACGATCGTTGGCGGAAGGAAAACCCCTTTTGGTTGAAGCTGGGACCGGTGTCGGGAAATCTTTGGCGTATCTCCTTCCCTCCGCGCTGTGGGCGGTGCGGGAGAACAAACGCGTGTGGGTCTCCACCCATACGAAAGCCCTCCAGGAACAGCTCCTCAACAAAGACCTGCCTACTGTTCAGTCTGTTTTGAAATTGGCCGGACTGGATTTGCGCTTTAGTCTTTTGATGGGAAATGGCAACTACCTGTGCCTGGATCGGCTTCAGCGTGCGGGCTCTTTGTGGGGGGGAGAAGACGCACGGATTCTTTCGACGTTGGGGGATTGGGCTAAAACCGCTGATACCGGAATGCGGGCGCGATTGCCCTGCGGGGTTCCCCAACCCCTGTGGGAGACCCTTTGCCGAGACCCGGATCTTTGTTTGGCCAAGGGGACGCCCCTGGCGGAGAAGTGTCTTTATCAAAAGGATCTTGCGTTCGCTCGCAAAGCCCACATTGTTGTGATCAATCACGCACTTTTTTTCGCTGGACCTCCCTTAAAGGAAGCGGATGCCTTGATTTTGGATGAGGCCCACACCTTAGAAGATGCGGCGTCGCGGTTTCTGGGGTATGAATTGTCGAACTTCTCCTTGAAACGTTTGTGGGACGATCTTTTCTCTCCGGAAACCGGCCGAGGGCTGGCCCGTCGGTTGAGAAACCGGGGGCTTGAACGGTCGGTTCATGCGGCGAGGGACCAAACCGACGAATTTTTTATGATGTTGGATTCTCAGATCAGATTTTCTGACAATGAAAACCAACGACGTTTGAGGGCGCCGCTCTCCGGAACAGAAGGCCTGGACAGCGCTCTGATGTCCATCGAAAATCAGTTGGCGGAGGCATTGGTTTCGTCGGAATCCAACGAAGGGGAATCCGATGTCCGGTCCCACCTGCTCCGCGTGCGGGAAATATTAAATCATGTGCGATCGTTCTCCGGTGAGCTCTTGTCCGATCACGCGTACTGGGCGGAACGGAGCACCACCCGGAGGGGCCCGCGGCTTTCTCTCCACGGCGCTCCGGTGGACCTGGCCCCCTTTTTGAAGGAACGCATTGTGGCCACGTATCCCCGCGCGGTGTTGACGTCGGCCACCTTGACGGTCGGGGGAACCTTTAACGCGGCTCGCGCCCGGTTTGGCATGGAGGCCTGTTCCGAAACGATCTTGGATTCGCCGTTCGATTTTAAAAACCACGCGGCCCTGTTTGTCGATCCCGCCACGCCAGACCCCAAAACAGACCCCGCGGGACATGAATCTTTTGTCTTGCAACGGTGCCTCGATCTGTCTCAGGTTGTGCCCGGCGGCCTTTTCATTTTGTTCACCAGTTGGTCATTTTTAGAGCGGGCCCATACCGCCTTGACGGGCCGGGTGGGGGCGCGGCCTCTCTTTAAGCAGGGGCAGGAACCTCCCTCCCATTTGTTGGACCATTTCAAGAAAGCAGGAAACGGGATCTTGCTTGGGACAGACACCTTTTGGCAGGGCGTGGATGTGCCGGGATCGGCGCTTTCTTGTGTGGTGATCACGCGACTTCCGTTCACGCCGCCCACCGCTCCTCTGGAAGAGGCCCGTCAAGAATGGCTGGAGAGCCAAGGACACAACGTCTTTTCCGAATACACAGTCCCACGCGCCGTGATTAAGTTTCGACAGGGATTTGGCCGGTTGATCCGGTCCCATCGGGACACCGGGGCTGTCGTGATCCTTGACCCGAGGGTCCAAACCAAACCGTATGGCCGTGTTTTTTTAAAATCCCTTCCCCCCTGTCGGCCGATCGCGGCCATTCAGGACTTGGCGATTTTTTTTAATTCAATCCGGAACAGTTCTGAGAAGGCTCGTTTCGCGGACAAGCCGGAAAGAGGGTTGGCCTGAAGCGGAAAAAATTATAGTCTTGTCTGGCTGGGATGCTGGCGCTTTCTTTCTAGGGGAGCAGTAGACCCCTGTGTCTCTTTATCGTTCTATAGGCTTCAACAAAAGTCCCGCGGGCTGGTCCCGTCGGTTCCCGCCTGCTACTGCGTCGCAGGGCGCCTCCCTCCGCGAGGCGGGTTTAGCCGGAACTGGGACCGACCCGCTTCAGAGGGAAAAAGTGGCACCTATTTTTTATGGTTCTGAATTTTGGCATGTTTGTCGCATGAAGGGGGGGGAGGAATCCCGACAAAGTATTATTTTTCATGGTATTTTGTCTTGGGTCCTAATCTCGCTTCGTTGGTGAATAAAGGAGAACGACCTTGACCGATCATCCTGGCCACCCGCCTCACGGCGGACATGAGCATTCCGCCCCCGCTCCGCGGCCGCCCCAAGGGCATGGTCGCCCAACCGTGCGCGGGCCCCTTCACGGCATTTTAAATCGGGGGATCAAACCATTCGCTAAAAAACATAAGTTTATCTTCCTGGGGATCATCTCCGCCCTTGGGTTAATGCTGGTATTTGGCGCCGCGAAGGTGGGAGGATTTTTGAGCGGCGGCAAAGACAAAGAAGTAAAACCGACCAAAGAGGGCGGCGCGGTGGCCGTCAACGTGGCGGAAGTGAAGCCCGAGCATTTCGTCGATCCCATGGTGGCCGTGGGAACCATTCAGGGAGCCAACGAGATTCCTTTGCGTTTTGAGAGCGATGGCGTCATTGAATTTTTTGAGTTCCGTGAGGGCGATAAAGTTCGCAAAGGCGACGTGATCGCCCGGTTGAACCAGAGAGACACTTTCCTTAAGTTGAAAAAAGCCCGCTTGGAACTGGAACAAATGGAAAAGCTGTATGCCATCGGGGGCATCTCTTTAAATAAGCTTGAAGAAGTGAAGGTCAACGCGGATCTGGCGGCCTCGGAAATGGAGAAGACGGTGTTGCGTTGTTCCCGCGATGGAATTCTGGGGGACAAACGCGCTGAAGTCGGGGAGTTTGTCACGCCAGCGAAAGAAATTGCGACGCTCATGAACATTGAGAACGTCATGGTTGTGGTGGGAGTCATTGAAAAGGAAATTGATCGAATTTTTCCTGGCCAGAAGGTCGTTCTTACGGTGGATACGTATCCCAACGTGGAGTTTACGGGGAAAGTCAACGAGATCGACCCGGGTGTCGATGACAGAACTCGGACCATGAAAGTGCGGTCCCTCTTATCCAACGACGGAGGCCTCCTTTTGCCCGGGATGTTCGCCCGGGTCCGTATCACGATTTTTGAACAGGACAACGCCCTGGTTGTTCCCAACGACGCGGTGGAGAAAACCTCTGGGGGAAGTAAGGTCTACATTGTGAGCAAAGACAACAAGGCGGAGGAGCGGCAGGTGGAGGTTAGCTACGTGTCCACCCAGTTCTCCCTCATTTCAAAGGGGATTGAGCCGGGAGACCTTGTGATCACCCAACGTCCCAACGATCTAAAGAACGGCGCCGCCGTCAAGGTCATCGAAAAAAGTTAACCGAGATCCTCCTCAGCGAACGAATTTTTGTCCGCCGACTTTCGGAAAAATTCGTGATGGCCCAGGGCCTTCGCTTTGTCGTTTTCCACTCGGTGGCCGGACGAGGGGGTCGATCCGTTACCGAAATTCTTCACCCGCCGTGGGCAATAAAAAAGGGGGGGGCACTGGGTTTTTCGGCTACCCCAGGGCTTCTCACAGGTGTCCGGTTACGTCGATGGAAACCACAACTCTTCCCGTCATTCCGGCATGGGGTTGGCCAGCCGTGGCGCTCCCGGCACCTAGGGCGGCCGCTCTCAGAGAGAGCGGCACCTGGGGCACCAGAGGTGCTGATGCGTCAGAGCCGTTGTTTCGGCCCGTCGCAGAGCGACGTGCACCTGATGCGGCAGAGCCGTTGTTTCGAAATCCAGTATTAAAACTGGATTCCCGACAAAGTCATTCGGGAATGACGAATGTAATGCATTTATTCCCCGGACAGCTGTGAGGGCTTCCTCTGTTACAACTCCGTGACAACTCTGTTACAAAACATTTTCAATTCTGTTTCAAAAATGTTGCAACTCCTTAAGGGAATCTTAAGATCACTGATGTATTGTCTACAGGGCCTGAAAAAATAAAAAGCCTTGATTTTGGCCCGTTTGTCGCATAGAGTTAATCGCGGGGAGAGACTCCTTGCACAACTATGAAACTTCGAGCGCGCTTAAGCCTATTTACCGGACTTATTATCCTGTCCCTCGTGGGGGGGATAAGCATCTCCACGCTCGTCCTGCTTCGCAAAGTCTTTCTCGCCGAGGTGCGGGCCAACCAAGAGTCGACGCTGAAGAACTTTTCCCGTGTTTGCGAGGAGTCTCTTGTGTTAAGAGATCCCGTGATTGTCACCCAGTACATCGAAAGTCTTGAAAAATCCCTTCCCGGTTTGGCTTATGCCACTTTCGTTCGTCCCGATTTGGAAAAAGTGTTGGGAGGCAACGGCACGTTCCAAGAAATCTATCCCTTTGTTTCCCATGCGCTGGAGCCAGGTCTGCCACGCCAGTTGGTTCGGACACGCGGGGGCAAGGAGATCCAAGAGGTGTCTTCCGAGATTTGCGTGAGGGGAACTTGGCGGGCAAGCTCCGGGTGGGTTTCTTCCAGGCCGATGTCCAGGCGGCCATTGCTGAAAAGGTCGGCCGCGTGCAGGGGATTGTTTTGCTGGTCGCGGGGATCTCCCTGGTCCTTGCGATTTTGGCAACGCTTGTGATGGCCACGCAAATCACTCGTCCTCTCCATCTTTTGGCCGATGGGGCCAAAGCGATTGGCGACGGAAATCTGGACACCCAAATTTATGTGGGACGGGAAGACGAACTGGGGTTCTTGGCCCACGAATTCAATGTCATGGCTGTTAAGCTGAAAGAACTGGATCAGCTGAAAGACGAGTTCGTCTCGTCCGTCTCTCATGAATTGCGTTCTCCCCTGGCGGCCATCTCGGGGTATGTGGAACTTATGACCCGAAAACCCTTAGAACAAATTCCCGTGGAGAAAAGGACAAAGGCCTTCAGCATCATTTTGGACAGCACCAACCGTTTGACTCAGTTCATTAACGACATTTTGGATTTGGCCAAGTTGAAAGCCGGGCGGGTGGATGTGCGCAAGACGTCGTTCCGTATTGCCAAAGCGCTGGAGGACACGCTGAATCTTTTTCAACCGTTGTTAGAAAAAAAGAATATGAAGGGGACCCTTTTGGCGGCCGCCGACCTTCCCTCTTTGTCTGCAGACGATGAAAAAATCCGGCAAGTCATCACCAATCTCGTCTCCAACGCGTACAAGTTCACCCCGGAAGGGGGCACCCTCACTTTGGACGCGAAAGACACGGGGGCGGACGTGCAGGTGAGCGTTTCCGACACTGGGATCGGCATTCCCAAAGAGTTCATCGGCCACCTCTTTGAGCGGTTCAAGCAGGTGCCCGGCACCCGCCAAACCATGGGCGGACCGAAAGGAACGGGGTTGGGGTTGGCCATTGCTAAGGGGATCGTGGAAGCCCACGGCGGCCGCATTTGGGCGGAAAGCGAACCGGGGAAGGGGACCACCTTCTTCTTTACGTTGCCGAAAGCGACTTCCTTGGCCACAGACCCGAACGCGAGGATTTTTAACTGATGGACTCCCAGCCCCCCACCGAGCCCCCCCGCAACGTCCTCGGGTCCTAATCGTGGACGATGAGGCCAACCTGCCGATTTTCCTTAAAGATTTCCTGGAAGAGTGCGGGTTTGATGTGTCCATGGCGGTGACGGGGAAATCCGCTTTGCGCGTGGCGCTTGAAAACCCTCCCGACGCCATCATCTTGGACGTGGATCTGCCCGACACCGACGGTTATACCCTCTGCCGAACCATGCGACGCACCAGCACGCTTCGCACCGTCCCGATCGTTATGCTGACCGCCCTCTCGGACAAACGCAACGAAATCGCTGGTCTCCGGGCCGGCGCCGACGATTATTTAACCAAACCCATCGACACCGAACGGTTGCAAGCCCGTTTGGAAAACGCCCTGAGCCGAAATATCCGAGAGCTGGATGCCAACCCGCTGACCCACTTGCCCGGCAACACCAGTATTCTCCAAGAAATGGAACGACGCCTGCGAAAGCAGGAGGCCTTTGCCGTGATCTATTCGGATCTCAATAATTTCAAGGCGTTTAACGATCGGTATGGGTTTCTGCGAGGCGACCAGGCCATTAAGTTGGCGGCCCAATGCATCGTGTTTTCTGTCGAGGGGCGGGCCGCGCAGTCCATGTTGATGAGCGGCAATTGGTTTATCGGGCATGTGGGCGGCGACGATTTCGTGGTGATCTTGCCGGCGGAAAAAGCGGAAGACGTTTCCCGCGAGATCATTAAGCGTTTTGACGCCGCCGTGCCCGACTTATACGACCCGGAGGACCGGGCCCGCGGTTTCATTCAAGGGAAAACACGTCAGGGCGAGCCGGCCCAATTTCCTTTCGTTGGGATTGCCCTGGCGATTGTGTCCAACGGGGGCCTCCGGTTCAGCCATCCCGGGGAGATCAGTTCCATGGCCAGCGAGCTGAAAAGCTACGCCAAATCTTTTGGAAAAAGCGCGTTTGTGACAGACCGTCGCGACCGAATGGCGTTGAAAGAGGAAACCGACAGCGCTCAGTCCTCCGCGCCCTCCCTCCACGAAAAGCCGGGGGAAAACGCGGAGATGCCGCCGGACATCTTTAGCGAGTTGGGGTTCCTTCCTGAGCCTCCTCGTCCGAAGGAGGGAGGGTAGCCATGTCTGGAAAAAAAATTCTTGTCATTGATGACGATGTCCAGTTGTGCCAGCTGACGTCGGACATTCTGGAAGAACATGGGTTTCAGTCGGTCGTCGCCAACAACACCGATCAGGGGTTTAAAAAATTGTATGAGGAAACCCCCGACCTCATTTTATTGGACGTGTGGCTCCCGTCGATCGGCGGCCTCGAATTCTGCCGCCAGATCCGTCAGGATGCGCGGGGACGACATGTGCCGGTCCTCATGTTGACGGTGCAGGACAAAGAGTCCGATAAAGTCATGGGTCTCGAGATGGGAGCCGACGATTACATGACGAAACCGTTCAGCCAGCGCGAACTCTTGGCCCGGATAAAGGCATTGCTTCGGCGTTTTGATCGCGCCCAACCGGAAGTGTTGGCCTTCACGACCGGCGACCTCACGGTGGATTTAGACAAACACACCGTCCGAGTCAAAGGCAAGATCGTGGATCTTACGCCCAAAGAATTTGACTTGTTGACCGTTCTTTTTAAAAACCGAAACAAAGCGGTGAGCCGGCAAACGCTCCTGGCCGCTGTTTGGGGGTTTGATTCGCCGGGGAACACCGGCACCATTGACGTTCATATTCGGCATTTGCGAAAAAAACTGGGCCTCCATGGGGACAAAATTGAGACGATCCTCGGGTTCGGTTATCGTTTCGACGGGTAGGGTGTGTGTCGGTCGCGCGTATTTTGGTGGTGGATGACGAATCCGGTTTTCGGGAATTGTGTGTGGACCTCTTGACCGACGCGGGATTTGAAGTGGAGGCCGCCGGGGATGGCCAAACGGCCTTGGAGCGTCTTTCTCAATCCCCTTTTCAGATGGTCCTGACCGACATCAACATGCCGGTCATGGACGGCATGGCCCTCCTTCAAAACGTGAAGGCTCGGTTCCCCTTAATCGAGGTCGTTTTGATGACAGCCTTTGGGGGCCTGCAGTCCGCTCTGGAGGCTCTTCGTTTCGGCGCTTACGACTACATCACCAACCCGTTCACGCGGGAAGGTCTGGTGGTCACGGTCCGGCGCTGTTTGTAGAAACAACGGCTTTCCTTTGAGTTGAAGCGTGTCCAGACGCAACTGATTGAAAAGAGCGATTGGCGGCGCTCGGGTCGGTGTCGGGGTGGTTGGCGCACCGCATGCGCAACCCGCTCAGCGTCATTCAAATGTGCGCCCAATATCTCATGGCCCATTTTTCGACCACGGACGAGAACCGCGAAGTGGTTTTAGCCATCGAAGACAAGGTGAAAGTGTTGGAACGTATGACCCACGATTTTATTGGGTTTTCTCGCACCTACCAACCCCGGCTCCAGCCGGAGGACATCCACGATTTGGTCAACGACGTTCTTTCGGGACTCCGCGCCCGGTTCGAGTTGCAAAAAGTTGAAATGAATAAGCGTTATGAAGAACCCCTCCCCCTTGTGCCCTTGGACAAGGAGTTGATGAGCGAGGTTTTGGGTTATCTTGTTGACAACGCTCTGGACGCGATTCAAGGCCCGGGGACTCTCACGATTCGCGCGCGACAGTCCCCCGCGGGGGTTCTCATGGAAGTGTCCGATACCGGTCCTGCCTTGGCGGAAGACGTCCGCCGACATTTGTTCGAACCTTTTTTCACCACCAAAGAGCGGGGGACAGGCCTGGGTCTGGCCATTGCCCGCCGAGTGATTGAGAGCCACGGGGGGGAACTCACGATAAAGGGGGGATCTCCCACCACGTTTCAGATCCGCCTGCCGATTGCCGTCAGCAAGACCCGCGGGGGAGTGGTTCCTTGACGAAAACGCCCTTGGTGCGCATTCTGGTGGTTGACGATGAGCCTTCTGTGGGAATGATCTTTCATCGGATCTTGGGAGACGCCGGCTACGAAGTGGTGAGCGCCTCCAACGGGGCCGAGTGTCTGCGGGTTCTAAAGAAAACGGAGGTCCAATTGGTTTTCTTGGATCTCCAAATGCCCGGGATGGATGGGGTTCAGACCCTCAAACGTATCCGGGAAAGCCATTCAACTTTGCCCATTATCATCATGACGGCTTTTCAAACCGTGACCTCCGCTGTGGAAACCATGAAACTCGGCGCGATGGACTATCTCATCAAGCCCCTGGCGGCCGACAAATTGCTTTCCGTTGTTCAACAGGCGTTGAACGTCACGAAAATGTCCAGCCAAGTTCAATTTGTAAAGCCATCGGCGGGTTCCGACCCGGAAATCGACCTCATGGCCAAAAGTCCAGAAATGCAACGGGTCATGGCCCTGGTGAGCAAAGTCGCCCCCACCGACGTCCCCGTTTTGATATTAGGCGAGAGCGGAACCGGCAAAGAGGTCACGGCCCGGGCCATTCACCGCTTAAGCAAACGATCTAAAAAACCCTTTGTGGTGGTGGACTGCGCCGCTCTCCCTGAATCGATTATTGAAAGCGAACTTTTTGGGTATGACAAGGGGCGCTTTCACAGGGGCCGATAACCCCCGCGCCGGGAAATTTGAACAGGCCAACAGCGGCACCCTCTTCCTGGACGAAATTGGAAATCTCTCTCTGCCCATCCAGGCCAAACTTCTGCGGTTCTTGCAGGACCCCCAGATCGAACGGCTTGGAAGCCGTAAGGGCCCCATCAAACTCGACGTCCGAATTTTGGCCGCCACCAACCTGGATATGGAAAAAGCGGTGGCCAGCGGAATATTTCGGGAAGACCTATACCATCGTCTCAAAGTGTTCGTCGTCGACCTTCCGGCCCTGCGCCAACGGGGAGCGGAAGATTTGGATGCGCTGTTGGTCTGGTTGGTGGACGGTTTTCGGACCCAATTAGGGAAAACCCGGCTGTCGTTGGATCCGAAACGATTGCTTTGCTAAAGCGTATCGCTGGCCCGGCAATATTCGGGAACTCCAAAACGCTCTAAGAAGCGCCACTCTCCTGGCCGAAGACGTGGTTTTGCCGGAACATTTGCCCATGAGCATTCGCAACGCTCGCCCCTCGCTGGAGACCCAAG
>JADKCG010000002.1 GCA_016714745.1 Elusimicrobiota bacterium
ACCAAGATACCCAGCTTCTCTTGGGGGGAACATCGGGCCTGCGGGGGTACCCCGTCAACGCCTTTGCCGGAAACCGATTGTTTCAGGCTAATTTTGAAAATCGCTTGTTTTTGGTGGACGAAGTGTTTGAATTTTTTGGAATTGGGGCCGTGGGATTTGTTGACGCGGGATACGTCTGGCCCCAAGGGGTGTCCCCGGTGGTGGGAGATCTCCGGGTCGGATATGGCGCCGGGCTTCGGTTGCATCTCACCCGAGCCAGTCTTGGGCAGGTATTGCGATTTGATATCGCTTGGCCGACGCGGTCAACGAATGGAACCCGGTCGCCGGTGTTCACTTTCGGAACAGGCCAGGTGTTTTGAGTCCATCGCTGACTATGATAGGATAAGTTCCCATGGGCCCCAGCGAATACATGATCCTGAAACAACCGGGATTCCTCTTCGTCGAATGGATGAGCCCCACCTTTCCCATTGAGATCAAAGTAACTTTGATCGGGCTCTTAACTGTCCTGCCGTTTCTTTTCATTTTCCGCGGACCGGTCACGCGATTTGCGGATCGCCACATGCACATTCACTGGAGCTCCAACGTCATCGGGATCGGCGCTCCTTTGATCTCGCTCCTCTGTGGGGTGTTCCTTTTTTTTGTAAAAGCGCCGGAAGGACTTGTTTCTTGGGAGATGGACGAGCAAGGGATTAAAGTGATCAGTGCGAGCGGGAAAGCCAATATGGAATGGGAAAAAGTGGAATCGGCCCTTGTGGAACCTAATAACCAATCTGAAAAAACTCTCGTTTTAAAATCAAAAGAGGGGCAAACCATTTTTCTGTTCCTGTCTTGGTTGGAACCCCTCCACCAAGACCTCGCCCTTTCCTCCATTGATCAGTTCACCGGCCATCGCTTCAAATTCCCCGTCGACGACGACAGTGAAGAAGATGAAAACTAGACCCGAATTATCAGTTGGTTCACGGGAGCGGCTCTGACGCATCAGCACCTCTGGTGCCCCAGGTGCACGTCGCTCTGCGCGATGCCGCCCCTCGCGCCCAAATCGAAGTTCCGGGCTAACTGTTTTTTTGGGGGGCCTCTTTCGCCCAGAGAATGCCGTAAATAATCGCCCACAACACCAACCACCCCGAACCACCCAGGCCAAGATCGCCCCATATTTCCCGAGATCAATGATGGGCTTTAAATGTTCTAAAAACCCCCTTTGGTACCCCACGCTGGGATCGTAGTGGGACCGCAATACGTTTTCAGCCACCGACAGGGGACAATAAAAAGACCACGCAAAAACCGTGACCAAAAGGAGAAGCAAGTGAACGATTCTCTAAAAAGGTCTGCGCCATGCCAAGAGAGGCCCAAAAACCATGACCACCAAACAGAGCGCATGAAATAACGTGACAAGATTAGCTGACGTTTTCCAGATCAACGCATTTCTCCAGTTCCCACCCTTTAACCCGGAACTTTTAGTATGGATACGAGATTCGAATTTTAATTTAGCATTTATTTACAAAAGCAATTGACCGTAGTTCTCGCGCCCAACTGAAAGTTCCGGGTCAAGTGTAAGGGAGGAAATAGGGACCTTATGGATTTTTTTCAAGTGCTCATTGATTTTAAATGGGAATGGGGGTAAACTAAAATAATGGATAGACCTGGTTGGTCATAATAGAGAAGGCGATGAATAACGATAAAAGCGCATGGCGAGCCGTGATCGTAAAATATTTATTCCTCTGTGGAACCGTTTTGCTCTTGGGAGGCGTGTGTGCGCGCGGGGCGGAAGTGCCCAGCAATACCGCGGACGGCATTGACCACAAAGACGGATTGCTCAGCCAATAGGACTGGCCCGTTTCAGCTCGAAACCCCAGAAGGATCGGAGGAAAAACCCATTGTCGTTCAATAAAATACATTTGACCGGGGCCGTCCTTTTCTTCGCTCTAACGATCGAGGGGCGAACATCCAACGTCTTTTCCGCCAAGGGAGCGGGGACGCGCGGACCCGCGATTTTGTCACTGGAACCCGGCGCCCGAAACGCCGGCGTGGCCGGGGCCTTTGCAGTCACGGCCGATGACGGGGAAGCTCTTTTTGGCAATCCCGCGGGCCTTCAACGGCTGGCCAGTCGCGAATTTAGATTCAGCGGGGGCGATCTTGTCGCCGACCAAACCCAAACATCGCTCTCTTACGCCCATCCCTTCTGGCGACACGGAGAGAGAGAAACATGGGGGGCCTACATTCACGGCTTATCCATGAACTCCTTTGATGTTTACGAAAATGGGGACACAATCGGCGCCGCCCATCCCCAGGATTGGGTGGCCGCCGTCGCCTATGCCCGCCCCGCCTCTTTTTGGAAACTGGGGCGTGGCCGTGAAAGGGGTGAGCACAGAAACTTTTGAAAGTAAAGCCAACACCGCCGCACTGGATTTCGGGGTGCAGGGAGGCGGGTCTCATTGGAACTGGGGCGCCGGCATCGCCCATGTGGGGCCATCGTTTCGGTTGGGATCCGAACACGTGGGCTTGCCGACCCGATTGCGCGCGGGGATGAATCGTCACTGGGCGAGCCAACGGGGAAATCTGTGCGCGGCCCTTTTGGGAGACTTTCCTGCCGACGGAAATCCTGCCGCCGCCTTCGGGATGGAACTGGAAACGAAATGGGGAGATTTGTGGCACACCGCCATTCGTGCGGGGGCACGAACGTCGGGAGATCCTTTTGCTCTCGGGGCAGGGCTCGGGCGGGGAGCCCTCTTTATTCAATACGCTTATACCCCAACCGAAAACAATGGGGCCGTGGGCCAATTGGATGTGATTTACCGTTTTGGCCACGAACCGCCACAGGAAATACGCCGACGCGCGCTCACACAGGAAGCCCGCACACTGATCGACAGTGGAAAATATGGCAAGGCTCAATCTGCTTTGGATGAGGTCTTTCTTATTTCGCCCCGCTATGGCCGAGCCCGCTCAATGGAACGGGAAATTCGTCTGCGTGTGTCGGAAACGTTGGACCCCGAAACCCTATTGGATTTAGGCCGACGGAGCGCCGCCGCGGGAGACGACGAGAAAGCCCTCAATAATTTTCAGAAACTTTTAATCGTTCAACCTGACCACAAAGAAGGGAAAACCGAATTGTTACTGGCCGAATCGCGCCTGGCCAAACGCCAAGCGGCCCGCCTCAGGGAAGAAGTTGCCCGCACAAGGGCCATTGACCAAACCCGCTTAGCTAAGAAAGCGCGGGCATTTGAAGAGAAAAAAGAATGGGAAAACGCCCTGGAGGTCTGGCTTAGAATCAATACATCCTCAGGAAACGTCGCCACCGAAATTGACCGTTGCCGAGCCGCCCTCTATCAAAAAGCCGAAAAAGCCCAAGAGACCAAAGACTTCAGCCGCGCCCAAGCGCTTTTCCACTCCGCCGAGCGGGGCGGGTCCTATCGGGACGCCAGCGCCCGCGCGCGCGCGGTGGAAAAAATATCCAAAGATCGGCGTGTTGCCCAGTCGTTGGAAAAATACCGCTTGGGGCAAGCCGCTTACCTCAAAGGCGATTTGAAGACAGCTCAAGACCTCTTTCACGCCGCTTCGATTTTGGATCCCACCAACCTCGATGCCCAGCGGGCGTTAAGCCACCTTCAAGAAGAACGTCGGTTGAGCCACCCATAAAATCTTTTAGATCTAAGTTGCGTTTTAAACAGCCCGCGGAAACTGAGAAACCAAAGCCTTAATCCGTAAGAAAGCGTCTTCTTTCACGTGATTCAGAAAAGTGGAAATCGGTGTGGTCATGGCAATGTCGGCAATGAGGGTGGGACCAATGGAGTGAGGATCTTCAAAGAAACGGAAGATATTCTCTCTAACACGGATTCCATAGCGGTGATTAAGAACCATTTGATGGACTTGCGCGGCGAAGGACTCGCGGTCGGGACCTGAGAGAAGGATATGATAAGCGTAATACAGATCTTTCCCCTTTTTTGCTAAGTCCCCCCTTTGGTTAAAAGTGAGCAGTTTATGGAAAACAAAATGAACCGGGTGGGGTACATGAACCTTGAAAGAGCTTAAAAAAATGGGAATTGTTTTTTCAAGGAGGACCTCAAAATATTTGACTCTGTTGAAGACTATCTCTTGCCCAAGCAATGTATTTTGAATTTTGGAAGAGAGGTCCGGGGAACCGACGAATTCCACATCCGCCTTTAGATCTTTGCCAACGGTTACCACCGGGACAAATGGGGTGTCGTGACCGATCCTCACATGGTGTTCTCCCCAGTTTTTTTGGGAGACCCGACGTGCGATCGTTTGTTCTCCTTGATAGACCAGGTTGCGAATACCGAAATCAATGTCCACCGTTAAGAGCGGATCGTGCTCTTCCTTCCAAAGATATCGGCTATAAAGGAGGGGCGCCCAACCTCCGACCAAGACCAAGTGGGGCAAAAATTCCTTGAGGTCTCCCACCGCCTTCAAAAGCAAACCAAAATATTGATCCGATTTAGGCAAAAGACTGGCCTTTTTCTTTTAAGATTCGGTCCAAATATTCGGCGTGTTCCCGCCCTCGGGCAGGGAAATGGAAGAGGTCCAAGTAGAGTTGCAAGTTGGACACGACCGGGTACCCGGCAATTTTTTGAATTCCAGGGAAAATCGAAAATCGATAGGAGGGCCGGAAGAAGTAGACATTCCCCCCTTGTTTAAGTTCCTTCAAACCCAGAGCCAGACGAAGATTGGAAACCAAGGACGAATAATGGGCGGCGCTTAGATAAACATAGAGATTGGGATCTTGAACGTGGTGAGTGATCAGGTTTGCCCCCGAATGAAGAGTCAACGCATAGGACTGTTCTTGGCCAACCTTTTGAAGAACGGCTTTCAGTCGCGGGAGGATATGGGTGTCGGAGGTGTAATAGACCTGAACCGGGTTATGTTCCATGCGATAGTGATGTGTCCATTCCTGCACAAGTTCCCTGGGGTTTCGAAGGAAGGACCCCGCCGCTCGCCCCCGTGCCTTTCCTTTAAGAAAACCCTTTTGGCGGAGGGCCGCCATGACAGACGCCACCCATCCCCGCCCAAGGCTTAATTCATTCACGAAATCCCGGACGACCCATTCCCGTTCTGGATTTTCCAGCATTGCGCGTAGCACCAAGCTGGCCTTATCGTTAAAAACTCGGTTGAGTTGGCTCATAAATGTCCGCTTTTAAGAATGTCCTTTATATAAAGGACATTTTATAATGGAGGACAAATAATAGCAAGACCCTTTTTGAGTCTAATAACTTTTTGGATCCCACCAACCTCGATGCCCAGCGGGCGTTAAGCCACCTTCAAGAAGAACGTCGGTTGAGCCACCAACGGTAAATTCGGAATTTCATTCGTTGAACCAGTCCCCCGTTGCCCCAGGGAAGACGGCCCGAAACGCAACGGCCCTGGTAAACATCGAATTGGTGGAAGTGGGGAGCGGGCGTCACGTTTCCCCGGTTCAAAATAAGTTTGAGAACTTCGGCTGAAGCGACCCCCGCGCACAATTGGACCGCCAACGACAGAGAGGGCCCCTTCCCTTCGGCCAGGTTCACCGATCGAGGATCGATGTAGGAAAACTGCGTCGCCTTTGGCGTGAGCCCTAAAGCAAATAGCAAAATCTTGTCTTCGCGGGTACGACCCAAATCCAGCCGAAAGTAACGGCGCCAAGGCATACGGCCGGGTTGAAACACCAGCCACGCTGTGCTCATGCCAATGGGGCCCGCCGTCACAACGGGAATGCCCCGCCGCTCGGCGGCGTCGTACAAAATTTCTCGCGCCTCGATGGCGAAAAAATCCAGCCCGTCAATCACCACATCCACTCCCTTCAGAAATTCGCCAATGTTCATGGCGTTGATTCCCATGGGGAAGGTCTGAAGTTTCACGTCCGGGTTTATTTGCCGTGTTTGCTCGGCCATGACGTCAACTTTCGAAGCCCCGAGGGTCGAAAGACCGGCGCCCGCTTGCCGATTCATGTTTTCAATTTCAAAGACGTCGAAGTCCGCGATATGGAATCCGCCAATGCCGAGCCGAGCCATCGTCGTTAGGTGAACACCTCCCACGCCACCCAAACCGGCGACAGCAACGGTCGATGATCGCAAACGGCTTTGTTCCAAAGGACTCACCAACCCTTGGTTGCGAGAAAAAGCTCGGTCGAAATCAAACGTCGGGACCCCCTCGACTGGCGGCCGCTCCGCCACAACAAAGTGGCAATGGCCACTGATCTGTTCTTCCCGAATGACGAAACCGGCCTTGGTCATGAGCGCCCTCACTTCTTCCGCTGTGTAGGGAGTGTAAAGGATTCCCTTTCGTTTGCCCCAACGGTTGATGGCGTTGGCGATACGAGAAAGGAGACTGTGTTTTTGAGGAAATAAGAGAACGTTCATCGCCAACGTCCCGCCCGGAACCAACACACGACGAATTTCACGAAGAGCGACGTCCGGATCAGGAAAACAATGGAAGGCGTTGGCAATGTTCACTGTGTGAAAGCTCTCATCGGCTTCCCGGCAAGTGGGTCACGTCCCTTCATATAACCTAATGTTTTTTTGATTTTTGAACCGATGGTGCGCGCCCGCAAGCATGGGCGCGGCGTAATCCATGCCCACGACAGAGGGAAGCGTTCGGCCTTTCCAACGAAGGAACCCCAAAATCATTCCGAACAAAGTTCCCGACCCGATGGCCACCTCCAAGTGGCGTTCCCGTATATTTTTAGCGAACAACCGAATTTGGGCCCAGAGGGTGCTTTGGTAGGCAAACGTCAGAATAAAAAACCCCCGAATGTCATACCACCAAGAAGGAGAATCATACGCTTTGGCAATTTTTGTTTTCGTTCCGTTGTTTTGAATCGGAGATTCTTCTTTTTTTGGTCCGTCCTCGAGTAATTTTGTCATGGCACCCTCCCGTTTTGATGACCCCGACTTCAATTTCAGTATACGCTTCGGGCTCGAAATCCATGGGGGATGGGCCTGAAATCGGCGTGAAATGTTTCCGGCACTCAAACGGTCCTTTCGCATCCTTGACAATGACCGATTTAGCCGCTAAGGTTTTGTCATGATGGACTGTACGAAACATCGGCCTGACACCCCATGACGCTTCGGTCGCGTTTTGCGTTCACCATTGGTGGGGTGGTGATCGTCATTTTGGCTTTGTTTGCGATGGCGTTTTTGTTAATGGAAGACCGCCACATCAACGCCCAGCAAGAAAAAATACAGCAAACTCAGGTCGATCATTTGGCCCATGCCTGTGTTCAAGCGCGCATTAACCACGACGAAGTGGCCCTCCTCAAATTGTTCAAGGACATGCAACGAGCCCCGGGGTTTGTCGAGGCCATGTGTTTGGACGGAAAAGGCCGCGTCACGCTTCACAGTGCCCTGGGTCGAGTGGGGGAACGGCCTGCGGGAGAGATTCCTTCGGAATTGAGGAAATCGGTTGTCTCTGTAGGGAATAAATCCCTGTGGGCCTACGACGCGCCCGCTAAAAACGGAGGTATTCCGGGCGGGGCCCGAGTAGTGTTCGATCCGGCGCCGGGCCAAACCGACGTCCGAAAAGCTTTATGGGGAACATTGAGGCGGTTGGGCGCCGCCGCCGTGGCCATACTGATCTTGGTTTTTTTGCTTTCTTGGGCAACGGCAAAGACCTTGACCGACCCCATTCACCGGCTCGCGGTGGGTGCACGACAGATTGGGCTCGGGGACTGGGATACACGCGTACAGACAGACGCGCCAGGCGAGCTAAGAACACTGGCTCAGGAATTCAATGCTATGTCAGAAAAATTGGGGGCGCTGGATCGCCTTAAAGACCAGTTCGTCCACGCTGTATCCCACGATCTTCGAAATCCCCTGGGCGCTATTATGGCTTCGGCCAAAATGCTCCGAAATGACAAGGTTCCAGAAGGCTCAAAAACATTAATAGAAGTGATCGAAACGGGCGTCACGCGGTTGAGCGCCATGGTCAATAATATTTTAGACGTCGCTTGCCTACAGGAACGAACGTTGACCTACACCTTCCAACCCTTTCGCCTCGAACCCATGCTCCGGGAATTGACGCGCCTTTACGAACCTTTGGCGCTGGAAACGAATAAAACCGTTCGGATCGACCTGCCCGGGAATCTTTCTGAGGTGAACGCCGATGAAGAGAAAGTGTTTCGCATTTTCCTTAACCTGTTGGCCAACGCCATGAAATTCACACGTCCGGGAGATTCCATCACCCTTGCGGCGCGGGCGCTTTCCTCTGGCTGGGTTGAGTGCCGAGTGACAGATACCGGTCCTGGGATCGCCGCCGATCGAATGGAAACTCTTTTTGCTCCGTTTCATTCCAAAAAGGGCGTCACCTCAACCGATATAAAGAATAAACAGGGGTCAGGCCTGGGCCTCTCGTTGGTGAAGGCCCTTGTGGAAGGACACGGCGGTCAGATTCGGGTGGAATCCGCGCCGGGGCTGGGGGCCTCGTTTATCTTTACCTTGCCTGGGAGTCAACGATGAGTTCTCGGATTTTTTTAGTGGAGGATGACGCTGAAATGCGGAGGGTCACGCGAGTCCTTTTGGCGCGAAACGGCTATCTGGTATCGGAAGCGTCGTCCGCCGAAGACGCCTTGGCCGAAATAACTCGGTCTCTTCCGGACGCGGCGGTCATCGACGTTAACCTGCCCGGCATTTCAGGAATAAAATTGGTGGAAATTTTAAGAGGGGAACCGAAAACGGCCGCTTTGCCCATTCTCCTACTCACGGCGTTAAACAAACAGGGCGATAAGGTCCAAGGTTTTCAAAGGGGGGCCGACGATTACGTGACAAAACCCTACGACCCCGCCGAACTGGCGGCTCGGCTAGAGGCCTTGCTCCGACGGTCAACCCGATCCACGGCCCCCGACCAGGTATTGACCTGCGACGAACTCAAAATTGATCTCAACAGAAGGGAAGTCACCGTTAAAGGGGAACCGATCGCTTTACGCAAGAAAGAATTCGAGCTCTTGACGTATTTTTTGAAACACAGCGGCCAACTCCTGACTCGCGAACGGATTTCCCTTGCGCTGTGGGGCGACGACGTGATCGTCACCGACAATACCATCTCCGCTCACCTAAAAAACCTACGTTCCCGCTTGGGGGTCTACGGCCCCCGGCTCGAAACGTTGATCGGTGAGGGATACCGCTTTAACGATCGAAAAACATAAGGGGTTCTAAAGCCAAAAAGCTCCCAGAAGCCGGCGGGTGGAAACTTTTGGGATTCGAGAATTAACCCGTAATCATCCCCCATATTAATATTTCAGCCCCGTCGTTCCCAGCGGTGACTTTGGGTTGGCCGGCACCGCTCATCCGCGCGGCATCCCCCTGTAGAAGTTTCCCTGCATGGTCCAATTCCACCTCTCCGGTAGCCACGAACAGGTGAGCGTGGGAAGATTCGGGAACAGAGACCTGAGCCCCGGGCGCCAGACGGGCCGCCCAAAGTGTCGCGTCTTTTTGACGAATGGCGATGGCCCCTCTCTGTCGACCAGAAGCGACGGGGACCAAACTTCCCCCCGCCAAATCACGGGAGATGTCCACCTGTTCATACGACGGTTGGCTACGCCGCGTGTCGGGAGGCACCCACATTTGAACAAGCCGCACGGGTTTGGTGGAGCTGGGATTCATCTCCGAATGCCAAATCCCTGTCCCCGCGCTCATGCGCTGAGCCAGCCCGGGAGTGATCACCCCATGGTTTCCCTCGGAATCCCGATGTTCCAGTTCCCCCTCCAACACCCAGGTCACAATTTCCATGTCTTGATGGGGATGGGTCATAAATCCGGACCCAGGCTGGATGATGTCGTCGTTTGACACCAAAAGAAGACCGTGATGGGTATTATTTGGGTCATGGTGGTACCCAAAACTGAAACTGTGCCACGAGTCTAGCCAGTCGATCTGGGTGTGAAACCGGTCCTTCGCTCGATGAATGATCACGTTCGATTTGGTTTGTGTTGTCATGGGGCCCTCCCCTCTATCGAACGAAATCTCCCTCTTAAAGTTCCACGTTAACGGGTCTTCCATTTTCGAGACATCCGACCCATTCTTTTAAACCCCGAGGAGGAGAGATTCTTCACTAAACCCCTTTTGTTAAATGCTTTCGTTCAGGAGGAGAACCGTTTCAGCTAAAATTCCATGTGGTGTGGGTAATCCAAATTGCCATGACTATGATGGCCCAGGCCAAAAACACGATGGCGGCGCTCGATAACAACCGGGATTTCTTGAAAGGGCCAAATCGCCACACCACCGCATTCGCCGTTGCCAGTAGGACAAGGCCCACGGTCAGACGTCCCTCGCAATGTCGAAAACATTGGAACATGGAGAATTGACGCCAAAAAAGAAGCGCACCCATTAAGACACCCAGACTGGTGACAACGCGTAAAGCCGGTTTGCTCCATGATGGATCAATTTGAACAAAAAGGATCGATTGAAACAACAAACCAGCGGCAAAAACCGGAATGATCCAATGATGGTGGACCTTGTTCAGGAACAAAGGCACAGTCTGTACCCCAAATCACCAACGCAATATTGATCGTGAGTTCCCTGGGCATCGATCTCATCCTCCACAACCATTACACCATGGACGTCATCACCGGCGCCGCCATGGCTTTCGCCGTGTGTATGACCCTCAACCGTTGGTGGCCAAATAAATCAGGGCAGGGGCTTACAGACTTTGCAAGGGGTCTTTGACTGGCGAGCGCGATTCAGGTCGAGAGGGGTCCCTTTCTTTTTAAGGGAACGACATCCGGCCCGATGGTATTTCTGTCCGGATTTAGTGACGTAGACGGTTTGGGATGTGCCGGAACCAGCCTTCGACGGCGCCGCAGTCAGGGGAGAGGTGACCAAAGAAGTAGCGAAGAGAATCGACAGAGATAACCCCACCGATCCCGCCGCCCTTAAAAAACGATTGATCAATTTCATGGAAAAAATGTGCCGAGGGTCAGAATTGAACTGACGACACCAGGTTTTTCAGACCGGGCACCGTGAGGCGCGCTATTGAATGCAATTAGCATTCATATGTTCTCAAATGAAATATAGAACCGTAATCGACATTTGAATCTGCCTTGAACAAAAACCGCATATCAGGCGGCGGCTCTTTTCCTCGCCGCCACTTGTGCCAAGAGCCGTAAGGCCTGGTTGACGGAGGCAGAATCAGGAAAAAGTTTGGCCACATCTTGTTGTAAAACAACCACGTTCGTGCCGCACGCAAACCGATGAGCGTATTTTCCACGAACGCCTTTGCTAAAATCATATTCCTTCAACATCTCATTTCCCTTGGTCATAAAACCTCCTTTCTTGGCGAGTCGCTTGCCGAGCACTGATGATCCGAACCTTTTCCCCTCGTTCCGTGTGAACCACAACCAGCAGTTTTTTTTTGTTCGAATACCCGATCAACACGAATCGGTGTTCGGAATGGGAATGCAAGGGATCTGGAATCGTCAATGACAGATTATCTGAAAATGCTGCAACCGCCTCTTCGAAAGTAAGGCGATGTTTTCGAAGACTCGACAGCGCTTTCAATTCATCCCATTCAAATTCGAGCATCCTCTTTCCTTTGGGCAAGAAATAAAACTAATTTTTCCAAATTCGTCCCCCGCCCTCCGTATTTCCTCGGATTCCCCTCGCAGGAAAACGCTCATTCCCACATTAAGTTACTTAGTTAAAGACGTCCCCCACTAGTCCCCCAATTCTTCGTTACCCCTCTTGTAAGGCCACGAGTTCGGATTGAGTTCCCGGTCTTTTTTTTGGATCCAGCGCCACAAATCAGCAAGCGGTTTTTCTTTGGGAATAGGTCCTGATAAACAATCGTAGCCCTCGACAGAATACTGAATTCGATCAGTCCCGTTTTCTGTCAGAACTTCCACGAGGACATACTCTCTTTTTAATAAAGCTGATTCTATATCTCTTTTAGCTAGAAGAATGTTTTGCTCAATTGGGTTTCCACACACAAGAGCCCCAATCGCGGCGTGACGCACATATTCATCAGGAGAGTTTACATACGGCAGAAGTTTTTTTTCACTTGGGTTTACACACAGAGCCCGAATCGCGGCCTGACGCACAAACGGGTCGGCTGAGTTTACGTAAGGGTGAAGCAATATCTCTAAATCAACTGGATCCGAAAATCCAGACAAACTTCGAATGCGTCCCGAGATTACCTGTAAAGGGTGATATTGATTTAAATCGTCAAGACGAGATTGAAACCCAATTCTTCGTGGGGTATCCATTGATTCCATCTCTTTGAGGTTCAGCAAATATCTTTTCTTCAATAATTCAAGATCAAGCTCAAGGTCGAGAGGATCGGAAAATCTTGACAGGACATTAAGCATGAGACTTTTTTTTCGCGGGGAGTGACTATTTTTAATTTGACTCAACAGATTTATTTTTACCTGGTGCTTAAGTTGGGAAGTGGAGAATACCCATGGACCTCCTCCTGTCAAACCCAAATAAAGACCAAACCCGCCAAATATTATCAGACAAACTATAAGAAAGAAGGGAAGAAACCGCGGGGAGATAAATTGGTTCATTTTGACCTCCATGGCGCAAGAGGAAACAATAACCAGTTGAGTCTTCGTTGAACCGACCTTTGTTTCTTTGGAATTCTCCGATCGAGAACCTCAGAAACCATATTCAATTAGGTCTTCCCATCCAGAAGACTCATAAGAACCAAAAAATGTGCCGAGGGTCAGAATTGAACTGACGACACCAGGTTTTTCAGACCTGTGCTCTACCAACTGAGCTACCTCGGCTTAAATGGCGAATGACTTCAGTTTGAACAGTTCTGTTAAAATTTTTGAAATTCTCTGTTGATCCTGGAAAACCTCAGTTGAAGGATGCTCATCCCCCAAGCCTAATCGAGGGTCAAAACTGCCGATAAACATCATGACGATGGCGGATGACCATCACGTCAACCTGCCGATGATCATCGTCAATCCCATAGACGACGAGATAATCCCCGATGCGAACTCGCCACAAGCGATTTCGTCCGGTGAGTCTAACACAACCGCTCGGCCTCGGTAGATGACCCAAGCCTTCGATTTTGTCGATAATACGACCCTGCAAACCGCGGTCTAAATCCTCCAGTTCCTTCCTTGCCGATCGAGCGAACCTGATCTCGTAATCAGGCATGCACGCGATGGGCTTTATGACTCAGGGCTTTTTTTACAGAGGCAAGGGATTCCCTCGGCTCATGGGCTCTCTGATGAGCCTTGAAGGCATCATAGATGTCCTCCCACAAGGATCCATGGGTCTTCAAATCAATAATGACAGCCGTCTGACGGCCTTTCTCATCCACGACGAACCGAATACCACCCATAACCGACCCCTTTTAAAACCCGAAAGCCTTATCTATCGCGCCGAATACTGATTCTAGGTCATTTTTCGAGAGATGTCCATAAATTTGCTCGGTCACCGAGACGCTGGAATGGCCGACCTTTTTTGAGAATTTGTCGATTGGGACAGCGGTGGAAGGGGGCTTTTGCGGGATGTTTGTTGGTCGGCCAGAGGATTGCGGCTATCTTAATTGGAAGGAACGGAGAATTTGCTCGAAGGGGACCAGGTATTCGAAGGTGCGGGCAGGCGGGGAGGCGCAGAGAAGGGCCCAGCCTGTTCCATCGCGCACAATAAAAAGGCCTCGGTAAATAAAGGCGCCGCCCAGCACGCCGGGACCATAGAACTGGCCTAAGAACCCGTATCCTGCGGGATAGAGAACCTGGCGGCCCTGCAAAAATTGCCACTGATGTTCTTGGGCAAACGCGTGGGCGAACTCTTCCGCCGTGAACGGACGGTCGAGGGGTTCCCGGCGAAGTTGGCCCCACGCGTCTCCTCCCCCCTTGCGGAAACCGATGAGAGAGCGGCCTCCCTGGGTTTCCCATGACCATTCCCCTGGGATCGTTAAGGACGCTCCATAGAGAGCAAGGTCATACCGTTTTCCTTGGGTCTGACCCACCTCTTCGGGCCGCAGTTTCGGCAGTCGGGCTTTCATGTCGAGATAGGCGGCTTCCTTAAGTTCCGTTTTCCGGTAAAAAAAGAAGCTCCGTTCCATAAAAGATTTGGCCAGGGCAATGCGCTGATCCGTGGGCGGGTGGGAGCGAAGATAGGGTTCCCAATTGTCGGGACCTTCTTTTTTTTCGAGCGCGCCCAGACGTTCGAAAAAGGAAAGAGCCGCTTTGGGATCGTACCCGGCGGAAAGCATATAGCGCATTCCCACCCGGTCGGCTTCGAGTTCGTGTTCCCGACTGTAACCCAACAGGTAAAGACTGGTGAACAAGTCAGCGGTTTGGGCCACGAGGATCATGGCCTCAGGTCCCATTTGGATTCCCGTGGCGATGGCGCCCAACATGGATAAGGCCCCGTACCCCATTTGCCGTTGGATCATGCCGATGGAATGCCATCCCGCCACGTGGCCGATTTCGTGCCCAAGGACAGAGGCTAGTTCAGCCTCGTTTCCCATTTCTTGAAGGAGCCCTCGGGTCACAAAAATAAATCCGCCGGGCGCCGCAAACGCGTTCACCAAGTCCGTATTTAATACCGTGAAATCGTAATCAACCTTCGGACGGTCGCAGACAGCCGCGAGACGTTTGCCAATGTTTGTAACGTATTGAGTGAGAACAGGGTCTTTGAGTTCTCCATATTCTTTGAGGATACTAACCTTTGTCCCTTCCCCGATTTGTCGTTCAGCCTGGTCTGAAATGAGTTTGGCTTGCCGTTTGGAGGTGATGGGATTGCGGAGGCACGCGGAGAAAAGAAACCAGGAACCCGCAAGGAGGAGAATAAGGCCCCTCCGCAGGGTGGGACCGGTGAGGGGCACGAAGCGGCCTACCCCGCGTAAAACGCGCGGACGGCGGAGGTAACGCGGAGAACGCTTTTTTCTGAAAGGCCCGGGTAAAGCGGCAAAGACAACGCGTCCCCGGCCGCGCGTTCGGCTTCCGGAAAATCGCCGGGCTTTCCGCCAAAACCGGCGAACGCCGGTTGAAGGTGGAGTGGGGTGGGATAAAACACGCCGGTTTGGATCCCGTGAGTGGCGAGATGTTCCCGAAGCGCGTCCCGGCGGGGAGCGCGAACGGTGAAGAGATGGTAAACAGGGCTTGCCCCCGGCGTCACTTCCAGCGGGCGGGCCGGGCCCTCCGCCAGTTCCCGCCGGTAAAGGGCCGCTAAACGTTGACGCTCGTCCGTCCATGTTTTTAGATGGGGAAGTTTTAACCGGAGAAGTCCCGCCTGAAGGTTGTCCAACCGTTCGTTGTAGCCCAATTCCAAATGTTCGTATTGCGCCCGGCGACCGCAATTGCGAAGACTACGCAGGCGTTCCGCCAAACGGCCATCGTTCGTCACAGCCATTCCCCCATCCCCAAACCCGCCCAAATTTTTGGTCGGATAAAAGCTGAAACACCCGATCTCTCCCAGCGCGCCCACCGGTTGACCGTGCCAACGGGCTCCGTGGGCCTGGCACGCATCTTCCACCACGTGGAGTTTGTGAGCCCGGGCGAAGGTGTTCACGGCGGTCATATCCACCGGCTGGCCGAAAAGATGGACGGGCATGATCGCCTTTGTTTTAAGCGTCAGGGCTTGCTCGAGCGCGCGGGGATCCAGGTTTAATGTGGCCGGATCCACGTCGACAAAAACGGGGCGCGCCCCCGCGTAGACGATGACAGCGGCGGTGGCGAAAAAGCTGAACGGCGTGGTCAAGACGTCGTCCCCGGGCCCCACCCCCAGAGCGCGGAGAGCCAGCTCCAAAGCCGCGGTTCCCGACGAAATTCCAATTCCATAAGCGGCTCCCGCCGAATGGGCAAATTCTTCTTCAAAGTGCCGGACGTGTTCGCCCAGAATGAAATCGTTTTTTCGATACACCTGGCGGAACACTTCCACCGCCGCTGATTCCAGCGGTTCATGGACGTGGGCGAGGTTTAAGAACGGGATGGGGTCTACGGTTGTTCGATCCATTGATCCGCCGCGAACTTTCGTTCGGTATCAAGAAGGACAAGAAGACATATCACCAACAGAACCGCGTCAAGACCAAGCGCCTGAATGGGTTGCAGGTGGGGACCGACCTGCCCGAAACAACCACAATCGGTCATGGGCAATTTTCGAAAAATGCCCTGGGCTAAAATGGCAACGAAGGCGGCATAGAGACACGCCGCGACAAGGGCCGATGCTCGCGTCATGAATCCCACCACCAAAGAAAGCCCCACCAGCAGTTCAACCCACGGCACGATTTTGGCTATAGGAAAAACCAAAAACGACGGGAAGACCCAGTAAGAGTCGAGAGTGGCCGCAAATTCCGCCGCGGGCCGAACGGCTTTGAGGTATCCCGACACCGCCAGGACTGCCCCCGGAACAATCCGAAACACCGGCGCCGCCATGGAAAGAATCGCACGTCCTTTCATCATCGGACAAGCTCTTGTTCGATGTATCGAGCGCCGTTTCCCGACAGCTGTGTGTCGCCCACGAGCATGCGGTCATTGATAAAGAAGGTGGGCGTGGCGGGGACCTCGATAGCATCGGCGTGGGCCTTTTCTTTACGGATGGTTTCGGCGATGAAGACACTGTCCATATCTGTTGTGAACTGGTCCGCGTTTAAACCAAGATCTTTCGCGTAAGAGATGAAAAACGGTTTGGGATCCGTGGACGGGGACCATTCGGTTTGTTTTGAGAACAACGTTTCCGCATATTCCCAAAACTTTCCCTGTAGCCCCGCCGATTCCGCCGCGTGGGCGGCTGGGATCGCCCACTTATGCTGTTTCAAGGGCGCGTGATGAAAGACCAGCCGAACGTCTTTGGGGTAAGCGCTGAGGAGCCCCTTGACGATGGGCACTACCGCCCCGCACTTGGGACATTGGAAATCAGAATATTCGCTGATCACCACCCGCGCACGGGGCGCCCCCGTTTGACGATACGCGGGGGCATCCCCTGAAAAAGTCGGCGTACGCCGCCCCAAAGCGACGGACACAACCGCCACCCCAACGATTCCCAGACCGACGATCCAACGTTTTTTCGATTGGCTCAATTCTTACCCCACCCTATAGAGATAGTCCCCCGCCCGGCACTTGCCGACGGCTTTGATCCCGATGGGATCGCCGATCTTCGCGGAGGTGACGGGCACATGGTTGATCTGCATGGATTCCAAAATTTCGGTCATGTCCGTGGTGTGACCCCGCACATGAATTTTGTCGCCCACTTTAAGCGGAGACTGAAGGGTTAACGTGATCACGCTCAAATGGCTGTAATAATCGTCCACCACGCCCACCATCGTTTCGCCCGGAAGCGCGTGCCGCCACGGAAGCGGGGGTTCCCCCGTTTCCACAAGGACCTTCTTGACCGCCGCTTTTTTTACCAGCGGTTTCTTGGCGGTTTTCTTAACAGTTTTCTTGATCGTCTTCTTCACTGTTTTCTTCACCGCTTTTTTAACGGGTTTCTTTGACGGTTTGGTTTTCTTTTTTGCCATAGGGCACCTCGTCAATTCGGTTTCGTTACTCTGCGTTGTACTGTTATTGTAGACAAACTGGGGCGGATAAGCAAAAGGGCAACGAGAAAAATCGGCTTTCCCATCTCGGTGCTCGCGTCTATTGCATAGTCCGGTTGAATGTTCATCGAATCAACAATTTACCCTTTCCTTTTCCTTCGGCCAAACACAGAAAACCTTTTGCAAGTTGCTGATGCAAAAATGTAAACCATTTGAAACCATGAGTTTCAAACGGTTACTCACGCACACTTTGGCCGACGATCTTCGGCACGGTCAATTGACACTTCTTTTGGGCCCCCGCCAACAGGGCACCCAGCCGAATTATCCTAAAATTTTCAGATACCTAAGAATTTCCGTTCGGGAGGGCTCGAAAATTATGTTCCGGACCCTGCCGACGATAGCCCCGTGCCAACCGGGGAATCCCGGTTAATCTCTGGTGACTCACGCGAAACCGACATTCGTCGCGTCAAACAAAGAGCTGCGGTATTTTCTATTAGGAATTTCGCTTTCTGAATTTTCTCCTTTTGGCTCATGCTCTTATCTCCCACGGATAGGATTCGCACCCCCTGACGATGACCGCCGGGGCCGATCCCGCCGGCCAAGACAATCAACGGCTTGTGGTGGCGACGGCAAAGATGGAAGAGGCGACCCACCCCTTTTCCCTCCCAAGACGTCCGGTCCACCCGGCCTTCACCCGTCATCACCACATCCGCCTGTTTCACTTGCTTTTCCAAACCAATTAGGGGGAAGACTGTTTCGGAGCCCCGTTCAAGGCGCGCATTTGTCAATCCGGCAAGCCCGGCCGCCGCCCCGCCTGCCGCTCCCGCCCCAGCGATCATGGAAATATCCTTTCGCTTTGAGCGAAGCAAATCGGCCAATCGCACCAGCCCCCGCTCAAGAAATCGCACATCCGCGGGGGTCGCCCCCTTTTGTGGCCCGAAAGCACGGGCGGCTCCGCGCGGACCCAGAAGAGGATTTCCCACGTCACAGAGAACCCGGAGTCTCACCCCTTTAAGCGTTTGATTAACGGCCGTTGCGTCGATCGAATGGAGCGAAAGTAAGTCACGGCCTGTGGCAGGCCGTTCCAGTAGGTCATTGATTCCCGCTCGCTGAACCACGATCTTTGCCCCCAACGCTTGGAGGAGGCCAAGACCCCCGTCCACCGTGGCGCTCCCCCCCAGCCCCAGAAAAATCACCTTGGCCCCCGTTCGAACCGCCGCCTGAATTAATTGTCCCGTCCCAAAACTTGTCGTCTCCATCGGGCGGCGACATTCGTCGCTCTTTAACAAGGCCAGGCCGGACGCCTGGGCCATTTCGATCACTGCCCACTGCGTTTTCGAATTGTGTCCCCATAGGGCAGAGATCTCTCGCCCCCAGGGATCCAGCACTTTTGCTCGTCGCAATCTCAACCCCAACGGTTTTCGAAGGACATCCAATGTCCCGTCCCCGCCGTCGGCAAGGGGGAGAAGAACAGGCGTGCCCCCCGAACGGCGAACGCCGTTGGCCATGGCTCGCGCCGCTTGAGTGGCGGACAGGGACCCCTTAAAAGCGTTCGGCGCCAGCAAATATTTCATCGACAGTGATAACATTGTTGTGGACTGACGTCCCGGCTGTGTTTGAAAAGATGTTCAGTCGCTTGAACCCAAGAGGGGAGACAGGCCCTTGACTTCTTATATTTGAGAATGTATCCTTGACACCTATGTGGCTCATACTGGAACATCGCACAATCAGCAAAGTGGTCCGTAAATTACCCCCTGGGATCCTTGAAAAGTATGACATCTGGAAAGACCTGGTCTACCGAGGGGGACCGGAATGCCTCCGTGAGTTCCCCGGGTACCATGACGAACGACTCAGAGGTAACCGAGAGGGCCAACGTTCTTCCCGGTTATCCCTTCACTATCGCATTATTTACTCGGTCGATCGAAACATTGTGACAGTTTACGTTTTAGAAATTACACCCCACCGTTATTAGGAGACCGCCATGAAGATCAATCCAGCAGAATTTAGGCCAGCCGTTCGGCATTCCCACGTCAGCTCCGGCACAGTCATCCGAACCCTCCGCGAATTGAAAGGATGGACTCAAGAAGAATTGTCTCGGCGGTGCGGGATCTCGGCCACGAACCTGAGCATGCTTGAAAACGATCGCGTTGATATTGGGAAAAAAAGAGCTGAACTGATTGCGAAAGCCTTTGCCATTCACCCAGCCATTATCATGTTTCCAGAATACGAAGCCTTCGACATTGCCCACGCGGCATAGGCGGGATTCCCCGGTTAGCACGGGACTGCCGTACACTCGCTTCCTATGCTCTCCCCAGCCTACATTCTATGTTCTTGATGGTTGCGATTAAGTAGGCGATGGAACGGAGTGGATTGTCGGGTCTTTTTTGGGCGATGAGTTTCAGCGCGGCGTCCACCCGGGGTTGGCCGTATTGGATTTCTAACCTGAAATTTTCAGCGGACTGAGCATTTCCTTCCGGGAGGGTTGGAAAATTATGTTTCGGACCCTGCCGACGGTAGTCCTGTGCCAACCGGGGAATCCCGGCTAAGCCGATCAGCGCCTCCACGGCGTTCGGGGCGCAATCTTCATAAACCATCTGGGCCGCTTTTGGGGCGCGTGCAAACGGGGATTCCCCATATTTCGTTTTCAATCGATCGAAAAGGTTTTGAAGTTCTTGGGGGTCGTAAAGCGGGTTCGAGGTATATACAGCGGCGCTGTCCAAAAATACAGGAATGCCCTGGGCTTTTAAAAACCGAACAGCGGTTTCATTTTTTCTGTCCGTCATGGCGATGGGCTGGGACAACGAGATCCCTTCCCCCGAAACCATGTCGGCAAAGGGAATGTTTTGATCGAGGATCACTTCAACCCGAACACCGGACCGGTGGGCTTTCCGCAAACTTTCCGCCAATTGCAAAACAGGAGAATCGTGCTGTTGCGACCGCAGGTTGAAAAGATAAAGACAAACCGTAATCGAGGATTTCGCTTTCTGCATCTCTTTCGCGACGACCGCGGCGTAATCGCGAGGAGGGATATATTCCAAATCGCCCGGGTAAGCCCCAGCAATGACCGCCCATCCTCCGACAACGCAACCCAATACCCATTTCGCCAGCCCCCCTGGAAGGCGCCAGGGCGTTCGTCCCGTCACGCTACGGGATCCCTCTGGAGGATCGATTGGTAGAGAGTTTGGTAGGCGTCCACCATTTTTTTGAAGGAATAATCTCGGACGATCCGGTCCCGGGCCTGGGCGCCTTTCTGGGTCCGGGCGGCAGAAGACAAAGAGGTGAGGCGCTTAAGCCCATCGCAAAAGGCTTGGGGCTGAGCCGGGGGAACCACCACGCCGGTGTCGCCCACAACGTCGCGAGCATCGCCGACGTCGGTGACCACGGCGGGGACCCCGCAGGCCATGGCTTCCATGAGGGCGTAAGAAGAACTTTCCCCCAGAGAAGAAAGACAAAAGATGTCCAATCCAGCTAAAAACCGAGGGGCATCCTCGATGGGTCCCAGGAGATGAAATCGGTCCGGCGCACCCGTCTCCTGTATCCATTTCATCAAAAGGGTATTTTCTTTGGTCACGCCTGGCCCCGCCATAAAAAGGTGGGCATTGACTCCTTGGCTCACCAGTAAACGGAATGCCTCGACGAGCCTGCGATGATCTTTTTGGGGGTCCCATCGGGCCAGATGCCCCAAAATAATGGTGTCGGAGGTGAGATTGTTTTCTCGTTTAAATTGGGTGCACAAAACGGGGTTGGGAGAAAATCGGTCGGTATCCACTCCGTTCGGGATCACCGTCATTTTAGAGGAGTCAAAACCGGTCCCCTCATGGGCCTTTTGAGCCGCCACCGAGTTATAAACGATTCGATCCGGCCATCGGGTGGAAAGGTGGGCGCCGATCGCCATCAGAAATCTTGTTTTAGGGCTGTTCACCTCAGGTGTCAGATTGGCTTGCATCAGATTCCAAACTAATTTGGTCCCGGGAATGCCCCGGGACAACACTCCTGCCATTAAATTGCCCGAGTAAAGCCACCCGTGGACGAGATCGAAAGAAAGCCCTTTCTTTTTGAGAGGAAAAATCCAGCGAGCCAGAGCCGAGAGTCCAGCCCCGTAGGTCAATCGTTGGCAGGGGATCCCTTCCTTGCGAAGTTCCTCGACGAGAGGACCGCCCCCTTTAAAATACAGGACTTTATTCTGAACACCCACCGCCCGCTCCGCCCGGGCAAGGCGCGCCACAACAAATTCCGTTCCCCCAAAACCCAATCCCGGCAAGACATGCAGAACAGACAGTCTCATGACAATTTACACAACAGGTTCCTCGCCTCATCCAGGGCGTTTAATTTCGGCGTCCACCCGATGTGCCGACGAATCTTCCCCGGATCACCCACAGAATAGGAGGTGCGGGACCGGAGCGACCCGCGCCCCTGGGTCACCCAATGGACTTTAACCCCGGCCCCCTTGGCCAGGGCCTCAAAGAGGTCCCCCATGCGAATTCCCTTCCCCGAACAGACGTTATAAATTTCGCCGGGTTTTCCATGGATACCCAAAAGGGTCAAAGCGCGCAAGGCCTCTTGCAAGGGGATAAAATCCCGCACAGCCTCGAGAGGGCCCACACTCACTTTCCCTATTTTACCCTTCGGAATTTCTTGAAGCAATTTGATCACCCGAGGCACAGCGAATGTGAGCGGAGCGTCGGGCGCCAGCAAATTAAATAAACGCGCCACCAGAACAGGCACCCCCCATCGGGCGTAGGCCATAGCAATAGTGGTTTGAAGATTTTTAGAAACCCCGTAAAGGGTTTCCGGTCGTGGGACGGTTTTTTCCGAATACCGACTCCGCGCGCGACCAGAGCCATATTCGGCGGCCGATCCCAGGATCACAACCCGGGGCTTCTTTCCAGGCGCAGAGCGAACACCCTCCAACAGATGAACTGTTGGTTGAAGATGGGCACGATCCAATGCGCCCCAAGGGCCAGGAAGAGTTGTGCCTACACAATGGAAAACAATATCGGGCTGGGCTTTGGCCAATAAACGTTCGATAGAATGAAGCTGATCTAATCGGCAAGACACTTCCCCTTTGCCCTTGGATCGCCGCGCGGCGCCCAAGAGCACGGCCTGAGGAAAATGTTTTTTAAGGTAATCAAGAAGGCGGGATCCCAGATACCCACGACTGCCGGTCACCAAAATTCGCATGGGTCTAGAAGGTCGTTTGGGCCGTTTTTGGCAAGGCTAAAAACAACTCTTGGGCCTGTCGATAGTCGTCGGGTCGTCCAATGTCCAACCATTGGCAGTGGCTGGGGTAAGCGCACACAGGCTCACCCGCAGCAATCAATCTTAATACCAGGTCGGGAAGGTCCAAAGGTTCGCCCGGACGAATCCATTGAAGAGCGCGAGGTTCATACACATAAATCCCCATGCTGACCTCCAATGAAGAAATAGGCTTTTCTTTATATCCCCGAACGCGACGATTCCCATCCACTTCCAAAACCCCTAAATCAATTTTGATTTCTCGCCGATGGGCGGCGATGGTGAGGGTTGAGGAGCTTTTCTTGTGAAATTCCAGCAACTCGCTAAAATTCAAATCAGTGAGCAAATCCCCGTTCATCACTAAAAAGGTCTTATCGAGCTGCGGGACCAAAGACAACGCCCCCGCCGTCCCCAACGGTTTATCCTCCTGAACGAAACGAAGCTGAATCTTTTCTTTCCACATCGGCCTCTGCTCAAAATACGCCTTGATCAGCTCGGCCATATGACCGAGGGAGATCGTGATATCCGTAATTCCATGCCCCACCAAACGCTCCATCAATACTTCTAAAACAGGCCGATCGCCCAGAGGCATAAGCGGTTTGGGGAAGTTGATGGTAAAGGGCTGAAGACGAGTCCCTTTTCCACCGGCCAGGATGATGGCTCGAATGCCGCGAGAGTTATTAGGTGGAGCCGGAGTCATAGCGCGTATTCGTCTGGCCGGTAGGCGGCAATATTTTTATTGATATAGGCCGCCGTTAGACGAACCCCCTCCTCCAAGGAGACACGCGGTTCCCATCCAAGTTTTTCCCGCGCTTTGGAGGCATCACAACACAGGAGGTCCACTTCGCTCCTCTCCGGCCGAACTCTTTTGCCCGACGATACGACACGCCCCCGCTTCTTTAAAACTTGAAAACAAACCGCCGCTAACTCCTCAACACTCACCGCCGATCCCTGGCCGAAATGGATCACTTCCCCTTCAATCCCTTTTTGGTCAAGGGCCGCCAAAAAAGCGCGGGCAGTGTCGGTGACAAAGGTTAAATCACGCCGAGGGGCCAGATTTCCCAACGTAATCGTTTTCCGGCCCGAAAGAATTTGGGTCAGAATGGTGGGCAATACCGCCCGAGCCGATTGACGTGGTCCGTACGTATTAAAAGGGCGTAAAACGACAACGGGAAGCCCATGACTGCGATGATACGACAACGCCAATTGATCTGCCCCAATTTTGCTGGCCGCGTAAGGGGACTGGGCCTGAAGAGGATGAAGTTCGGTCATAGGCACCTGCTGGGCAGTCCCGTACACTTCGCTGGTGGAAGTGACCACCACCCGCCGCACCTTGTGCCGCCGACACGCTTCCAGAATATTTAAAGTCCCCTGGACATTGGTGGCCACATAAGAATCCGCCGCCTGATACGAATAGGGGATAGCGATCAACGCTGCCAAATGGAGAACCGCCTCACACCCTTGAACCAATCCCGACATCTGGTGGGCGTCCCGAACATCACCCGCCACTACTTCGAGCCGACCCCGCGCCTTCACATTCAATTCATCCAAAAAACCACGGCGTCCAGATCCATTGTAATGAACCAAAGCCCGAACTTTTTTGCCTGCCGACAGGAGCCCCTCAACAACATGGCTCCCAATAAAACCTCCAGCTCCCGTTACAAACGTTGTCATTTTAGGCTCCTGGGCATCCTGAATTAATTTGTTTTCCTCTCCTCATCCATTTTTCTCTCCACAAGGTCCCACGTTAGGGGGGAACCTCGTCGTATGGGACGGGTCGAGCGCCTGCCTAATACATTCTCGAAATATCGTGGGAGTAATCCATTTCCCGGCCGAATGGAACGAACATTTTTTTCTGTAAATACTTCCCCCGCGTTTATATCTTGCACGACAAAAAGAGAACGCCGGAAACCCCGACTTATCTTTTCCTTCTCTCCCATAACAAAATCGGGTTGGCCAAGGGCTTTTTCCGTTGCGCGAACAGCCTCCACCATCGCCTTAAATTCTTCCGGTTCCATTGAAAACGAACGATCCGGGCTTGCATTCGCGCGAGAGAGAGTAAAGTGTTTTTCAATTAAACAAGCCCCCAAAGCAACAGCGGCGACAGGAACAACCAAACCAAGGGTATGGTCCGATAGGCCCGCCGGGACATCATACGTATTCGCGAGGACTGGAATGGCCCGAAGATTCATTTCCTCTAGGGGCGCCGGGTAGGCGCTGGTGCACTTAAGGAGCATGATTTCTTTTGCTCCGTGCGTTCGCGCTTCTTTGACAGCCTCGGCAATTTCCTCCTGAGTGGCTAACCCGGTCGACAAAATCAAGGGTTTTCCTGTTTGCGCCACGCGCCGGATCAATGGGATATCAATAATTTCGAAGGACGCAATCTTGTAACAAGGGACCTCCATCTTTTCCAGAAATTCCACCGCGGTGGCATCGAAGGGAGAGGAAAAAATGTCTAAACCCAGATGATCGGCAACCTCTTTAAGTTTGGGGTGCCACTCCCAGGGGGTGTAAGCCTCCTGATAGAGATCATAAAGCCGCTTCCCCTCCCACGGGGAACCTTGGCCAATGAGAAAACAGTCTTGGTCGGATTTAATGGTCAAGGTATCGGCTGTATAGGTCTGCAGTTTGACAGCGTCCGCCCCCGCGGCCTTCGCTTCCTCCAAAATTTTTACCGCTTTGGAAAAATCTCCTTCATGGTTGGCTGACATCTCAGCCACAATATAGGCAGGCGTTTCTTGACCAATAAGCCGATCATTGATCCTAATGGATCTTGGCACTGTCATCTCTCCGCTTGACCTCAGACTCCTCCAACAACTGAAGTTGCAAAAAAACCTTTCGGCCTTTGTGCTTAAAATAGGCCCCTGGATAAGGAGGGAAAGTTCGCGCCCGAATAATGTTGATGAGATCTTTTGCCACATAAGATCGATTTAAATCAATTTCATCAATTCTTTCCACATCCGAAACTCGGTGAAGAGTACCCACACCTTTTTGCTGAAAAGCGCGCCAAGGATGACCTGTGTTCCGCAAGCCAACCCAGGATTCCTGGAAAAGATGGAGACTCTCTATCTCCAAACGCCGATAAAGGCTCTCTCCCGTATCGCACACTTCAGAGGGAACAGGTCTCTGGGCAATAATGTTTCCGGTGTCCACACCTTCGTCCATGAAGTGAAGAGTGACCCCCGCGGGCGTTTCTTCCACCAGACTCCACACATTTGGATAAGCCCCCTTATTAAAAGGAAGATAACTGGGATGTAAATTGATACATCCTCGAGGGAAAAGACTCAGGATTTCTTTTCGCAAGACATAGCCGAAGCCGACAGAAATCCCTATGTCAGGCTTCAATGCTTTGAGGGCGGACTGTGTTTCCGATTTTCTTAATACAGTTCCTTCAAACACTTGGCAAGTATCGGGATCAATTAAAGAAAGGATTTCCTTAGCATGGCGTCCTCGCTCAGGAGGGTGAATGACCAATCCAACAATTTGTTCTCCCTGTTCCTTCAACCACCGGAGGACTTTGTATCCGATGGTGTTATTCCCAAAGTAGATAATTCGCATTTAAGCCATCCCTAAAGCGGCCATTGCTCTTACCACTCGACTGGCCCCACGCCCATCGACAAGGCGACGCCCACAAGAAGCCATTTTCTGTTTCTGCGCCACAGATTTGAGAAGAAACAATAATTTTCGTTGGATATTGCCTGAAAACAATTTTTTTACGTGACCCAAATTCAAAGACGCCCCTATTCGATGTAAAGAACGGGCGATCTTGGTTTGATTTTCAGCCTGCACAATCAGAAGGGCCGGAAGGCCCAAACGCGCGATCTCCCAGACAATACTGCCCGCCGCCACGATGGCCACATCGGCCCTCGCCAGCAGTTCCGCCATATTGGGTGGGTTTCGTCGAATACGGACGCGATGGAGACCTGCCAACGGAAGGAATCCAATCAGCGTTTCTTCCCGCTGATAACCTCCGCCCAAGATCACATCGATCTCCAAAGCAGGAGCAGGAACGCTTTTCAGAGCGCTTAATACTATTTTTGTCATGTTGTGGTGATCTGTTCCTCCACCAAATATCAACACCTGATTTCGTTTAGATCTCGAGACCCTTCGCTGACGGGAAGGCCCGAACTCTTCCCGCAACATCGCAAACCGGGGGCCCAGAAACATGCGGGTTTGAGCCTCGACGTGCGGATAGAGGCTTGGCTGGGCATGGAGATTTTGATTGATAATAATGTCTGAGAAACAATACCCGGAACTGCCCAGGTCGTCAACCCACAAAACACGAAATCCGCTTTTTTTTAAAATCTCGCGATACGACGAGTCAAATTGATATCCATCCACCACCACCCATCGAGCCCCAAACTTCCCCGCCGCGGCCGCTGTTTTCACAGCATCGGCCCGACCGCCCGGACGAACGCGCAGATGAACATGGCGGAACTTCTCTTGACGTATTTTAGCCAAAAGAGAGGGAAGATTGTTTGCTGTCAGGAAAACGACCCGGCCTCCCCGGGCGCGCCAGGCTTGTCCCAAAGCGATACATCGCATGATATGCCCAGTTCCCATGACAGGACCGGCATCGGCTCGAATCACTAAGACGGGGGAATCGGTCTTCATATCAACCGCCACGAGCAGAACGATCTTGAGATTTTAAAACCAAAATAAAGAGCCGAAAAACATGGCGACGAAGGGCGAGTAAAAAAGAAATGGCACGCGGGCCCGCCAAGGAAACAAAAAAAAGGCCGATGCTTGAAAACGACCGGAAAGAAAATCGTAAACTTTGGCAAAAATGTTGACGGGCTTGTAATGGGGCCCCTGCCGTTAACAACCGTAGACCACTTTGATAGAAAATGGAGGAGAGGGCTTCTTTTTTTACCTTCAGGGGAACATTTTCTTTTCGGGAGTGCCACAAAACCACGCGGACGGAGTCTTTCCACATCGCTTCGAGCCGAGTCTGCATAGCGCTTTTATCATGAACCCGGTAGAACAATAAAGGTTCAGGAATATGGTGAAAGGGTTTCACTTGGACTGCGTTTAAGAAAAAATCCCAATCAACAACTCCTGCGGGATGGGAAAAACCGCCCCGCAGTCCACCCACACGTTCCCAAACATCTCGTTCGACCATTGCTGTGGAAGAAGCCACAAAATTATTTTTCAGTAAATGAAAGAATGGATTCTTTCCTGGAGACCCCGCGCGAACCTCGCGATATGCACCTTCAGATCGAACGCAAAAACAATCGCTGTAGAACAATCCCACGTCGGGATGTTTCAACGCGTAGTCATGGTACATTTCCAGCTTTTGGGGCGGCCAATAATCATCGGCGTCAAGAAACGCCACATACCGACACCGCGTTAAAGAAAACCCCTCATTCCGTGCGGCCGCCAACCCCCCGTTCCGTTTTCGAATCAGTTTCGCCCGGTCGGCCAGCTTTTCCACCAACTCCCCTGTGCGATCCGTGGACCCATCGTCAATAACTATGATCTCATCGGGGGCACGCGTTTGTGCCCTTACGCTCTCGAGACACTGAGCGATATACGCCTCCGCATTGTAGGCAGGAATGACCACAGCAATGGTGATGGGGTTGTCCGGGGGGAAGGGCTTGGGTTGAGTCATCGATCGTTCAACGGTTTTGTGACGCATAATCAATGAGCTCAATGGATCGTATCACTTGAGCTTCGGGGACCTGTCGTTAAGGAGAATCTTGGTTTTTGAATTCAACAACAACTTGACCATTCCTGTCACATTTCCAAAACATTTCAAAATAAACGTCTTTTTTCTAAACACAATCCATCGAACAATATTTTCTAATGCCTGACCAACGCTCGCCCACCAAAAAAGCGGCATAGAGAGTTCAGAGTGTTTTTTCACAAAATTATATCTGTTGATGATCTGCATTTGGCCAAATGTATAATCCGCCACCCTGTCCCCAGGGGCGTGTAAATGCAAGACAGCGGCCTCTGCGACAACGTAAAGATCATATCTCTTCGAAACGTTGTAACTAAAATCAATGTCTTCCATGAGCCCATATCCTTCGTACCACTCATCAAACTTGAACGCAGAAAGCACCTGTCTCCTCCACATGGTTGCTCCGCCATACAACCAGTGGACCTGTTGCGTTGCTTTGATTGGGCAGTACATCGTGTTATACCCCGATCGCAATATTTGTCCCTCCGATTTGCAGTCAAGGAGAAATGGCCATTTGAGAACGTTTCCCCGACGGCGGACGGGATGGTTCACGATATTAAATCCCGCTCCACCAATACAGCCATCAGCGGTTGCCCAAAACCGCATCATGGCTTCCAATGCTCCGGGTTCAAATACAAGATCATCGTCCAGGAACCCAATGTGCTCGATGTTTGCATCAAGCTCGGCAATGCCCCTGTTGCGCGCCTCGGTGATCGATGATTTTTCGCGAAGATATTTGATCGGAATTCGTGTATGTTCACTGAGAAGAGGGTGAAGGTCGTGCGCACCTCCATCGACAATGACGATGGAGGTAGGCAAAACCGATTGCTGTTCTAAACTCTTCAGCAACCGCCCCATTTCGTGAGGCCTATTTTTTGTTGGTACAACAAAACCAAATTTCATGGAATGTTCCTATTCAAGAAAGAGATGCATGGCGGCCTTTGTCACAGGCCCAAAATATTTACCAACGTACACCTGTGCCCGAGAAAATCGTTCTTGCCATTGTTCCTCGCTAAAAGATCGGACATCTGCCATGGCTTGAATAAAATCTTCTCTCGTGCGAACTGTCCATTTGGCATCGGATAGCTCAAAGAGAGGATCGGCATCTAGGAAATCGTCCACCGGGATATGAAAAAGGGGTTTTCCGCGCTTCAGACAGTTAATGGCCAACGTGGATGAACTGTAGATGGCCACATCTGCCCAGTCAATCATTCGATCATGATCCAAAAAAGTGTCTTCAACAAATGGAAATTGGATTTTCGAACGAAGATCTTTGTTAAGAGGAATCATCGGGTGTGGACAAAGACAAAAGGAACATTCCATGCCTTTCTGATATATCGAATTGATAGCGGCAATCATTCGATGATAATAATCACGACTCGCTGAGAGCACCACCAGGAAACGAAGAGGCGCTTGACGCCGGTGTGTATCAAAGACAGTGTTTCCCCGTTGCCTTAGGGCACAGCCGGTCTTCACGATTTCCCGAGGGAATAGCCCGAGGTCCACCAAAATCCGGCTCGTGATCTCACCAGAAGAAATGACCACATCCGGCAGAGGCATGCGGTCATTTTGAGAGCGAAAATATTCCGTATGCTTCCGTGTAATCGTAGCGTGCTGATATCCAATGATCCGAGTGTCTTTGCTGTGCGCTCGTATGACGCGCATATCCGAGCGTTCAAATCCTCGATTTTCATAAGGCAAAATAAACCGGTCGACGTCCCATCCTTCCACAAGTTTTCTCGTCGCTCGCTCATTCATCACGCTCACCAAATATTGGTCCGACCTCACCTCATTCATGACACAGTCACGCACGATGCGTCGCATCGAAATCCCACGGAACGGAGATGTCCGCAAAAACGAGAAGATCGTTTGGATCAACGCTCCCATCGCCTGAATGAAACTCCCGAAGAGTTCTGGGAGAGTGAGCCATTGCTCTATGGAACAGACCAGTCCCTGGGCCGATCGCCGTGTCCCCCTAAGAAAATCGTGATACGAGTCGATCACATTCCCAATGACAAAAACGTTCCTTCTGTTTTCCTCCAGGAAATGAGGCAATTCTCCAAAATACAGATCGCGATAGCTCCCCTGCCCGTCAAAGGATCCTTTACTGATAACTGTTTTGATCACCACCAGCCGCCGAAGGTCTTTGGACAATAAAAAATGCCCTGAAACACATTTCCGCCCCACCGCCATAAAAAATCCGTAAATCATCCTTCCAGGCAATAAGTCCGTCAGAAGCCGGCGGATCCATGATCGATTCACTGTGAAATCATGAATGGGGCGATGTTTCCAATTCGATCGTGTTTGCCGAATGACAACAGGGTCGTCCACAACAAAAACAATGTCCTGGGAATAAGTTTCTAAAACGTGATTCAAACACGTTGCATAAAAAACATGTTCACAGAATCCCGTGGAATGCACTCGTTTGCCGGCCAGGCTCAGACGTTTCCAAATAACGGATTCTTGAGAATTGTTGAGTTCCCCCATCCATGCCACAATGTCCTCTCCAAAGCTTCGGTTGACGTTCAGAAAAACGTCCCGAACGGGAATGGGAGTCCCCCCAGCCATCGAAAGACTTTTTGCCACTTCGCCGGAAAGATACTCTTTCAAGACAAGATAGCGAAAGGGACGAACGGGAATCTTTTTGAGAGCTTTCTGAACCCCCTTTAATGAGTTGACGAAAAAAACTCCATTCATTGTGGCTTGATTTCTCGCCTCTTTTGAGCAAAGACCATCATATTGCTACTCAGCAGATGCCTTTGAAGAAAAGATTGAAAGTCGTCAACCGTCTTCTGCGGGGACCGAAATAACAAATCATGGATGAATGGGTTCACATCGCCGCATTCTCCAGACAAAATCTGATTCTTTAAAACTGTCACATCGAGAATTCCAGGGGTCATCTTTTTTGTCACCGTGAATCCCGCGCGAGACAGCACTGCGTCAATGGTCCTAACATCAAAATAGTTCAGATGATTGGGACCATAGATGTTCTTGTATTTCTCACCTAAAACCATAATGTCAAAGCCCCCCCAGTTGGGCGTGGTCAATACCAGATGACCCTTCATGGTCATGATCGTGTTTATTTTCTGAAGAAAAGACAGGGGGCAAGAAATGTGCTCAATCGTCTCAAAGTTCATGAGAACCTCAAAGGGATTCTCTTTGTCGTTACGAAACTCCTCAAGGGCCGTCTGAAAAATATGGATTCCGTATTTCTTCCGGGCAATCCTACAGGCCTTCGGATCCGGATCCATTCCAAACAGATCGAACCCTGAATTTTTGAACAACGCCAACATCGTGCCGATGCTACAACCCACCTCGAGCAACCGACCGCATGTCACTTTCTTTCCTTTTAGATAGGCCAAAACGTCACGGGCTCTCGGCTTATAGAATAGATCTATCCTTTTTCTCTCGCTATCCAACAGGATATCTGAAAACATCTTCATCGCCTTTGATTCCCGATAATATTTGTCCAAAAGAGATTGTGGGGGACGAGGATTAACAAACAACATTCCGCATTTTCCACACTCTATAAAGCTGAAGAGGCCCTTCTTGAACTTCAGGGATCCTCCCTTTTGCCCGCAATTGGGACAATCCACATGCACAAAGGTGGATATGTGTGGGGCGATGAGGACCCGAATATCCTCCTCGACCAATCGATAATAGCGTTGCCTCAATGTGCGATTTCGGATTTGATCTTCGAGATCGTTCTTAGGCACTCCAACGGCTCCTTATGAGGATCTATACTTCTTAACCAATTCCAGCAACACGCCATCGTCCTCCTCTGCCTTTTTTAACAGAGGAAATTCTTCGCGTTTCACCTTGGTGTAGAGCATAAATGTTTTATAAAGATTTTTGATTTCCTTTTTCGATAGCTGTGGCATGGTAAGAACGCTTGTGTCGGCGGGATACTCGTATGTATCTCCTGTGGGATCAAAAAAGCCATTATCTATACAAACTTTCCGCAATCGAGAACCCATGTAGGGTTGAAAAATACCGACCGAATAGGTCGCGGGTCGACAACGGCGAAACAGCTCAATGGTCTCAAAAATCAGCTCGCGGGTTTCGAACGGCAGACCGATCATGGCAAATGCTGAGGGAAGCACTTTGCTTCGATGAAATATATCGAAGGCCTCAACAATTCGGTCGTTGGACATCCTCCTATTCAAAACCTCCGCCCGGAACTTCTCGTTGCCCACCTCAATGCCAATCGTCATCAAATAGCACCCCATGTCCTCAACAATGCGAACTTTTTCTTCGGTCACAGACTGGGGGTGTGTCATGGCATAGAAAGGAATCTTGACGTGACGTTTGTACTCGTGCGCCAACTCCTTAAGCAAATTGATATTGATCGAAAGGAATGTTTCGTCAAGAAAGTAGAACATCTCGACGTTATACGTGTCCCTTAAAAAGACCAAATCCTCTATGGTCTTTGAAACGCTCTTGTGGCGAAGATATTTGTGGGGCCCCGTTAAATTGCGCAACGCCGTGCATGAGCAATAATGGCACGAATAGGGGCACCCTCGGCTGAATTCGACGGACCCTATCCTCCGAACCCGGCCGTTTAAAGGGGTGTAAATGTGTTGCTCAGAAAACAAACTCCAATCCAAAACAGGAAGACTGTTGAGAGATACCAGCTCCCGAAGGGGATTCTTGAATATTTCGCCATTCTGCTTGATCCAGAGGTTCTTGACACCCACAATACTTTGTTTCTTGTCCATACGCTCCAAAAGTTCTTCCATGGCCAACTCGCCTTCGCCAATGCAAAGCATATCGACACACGATTCGGCGATCACATCCTTAGGGCAAAGAGAGGGATGGAGTCCGCCGAAAATAATAGGAGTCCCAGGGTGCTCCGCCTTGACCTTACGAGCCAGGCGAAGAGCTAAATAGTATTGAGCCGAAAGCGTTGAAAAACCCACGATATCCGGGCGAAATTCGGAAATTCGACGGATCAGGGCGGTTTCCATATCGCCGTCCTCATAGGCCAGGGCGACTGGATTTTCCACCGGCTTATAGAGACCAAATTTTTCTCCGATAATCGTACGGTTCTTATTTACAAACTCTCGGAAAAAAGTGGAGTCAAAAATTTCAACGGTGTGTCCCAAGGACTTAATGTAGCTCGCCAAGTTGGTCAGCCCAATCGGGTAGGAACCTCGCATCGCCGTATTCAGATAAACAAACAGAATTTTCATAGTGCTCTGGTTCCTGGTTCCCCTTGTTCTTTGTCCGCATACAAGATCGAGCGGCGCATGTTGGAGGAAACCATGACGGAGTAATAGTACTCGTACTTCTCCGCATTGGAGCGAAAACGTTCGGTTTCTTTTAAGAATTTTTCATGCTCATCAATGTTTCGAACGACCAGGGCAAATAATCGGGGTTCAGGCAGGGCAAAACGTGAAAGAGGAGACTCGTAATTTCCATCCGCCCATGCCTTCAAGTCGAAATGAAACGGCACGGTCACGACACGCTCGTTTTTCTCAAGTGGGCTAATGATGCACTCTGGTTGAAGCCGTGCCAGATCATCTAGAATGGCGTGAAAAGATTTATTTTGTTCATCGTCGTGTTGCGCATCTATTCTTTTGCGGGAAATCTCTTTGGCGGCATCGACGACTTCGTTGACGAACACAAATTTATTTTCAAGCCCAAGGACCTTCGCCATCGTTAATTGGATATGCCGGTTCCAATAAAATCGGTCCACATTTCCATATTCCTCGATATGGCGCCCCAGCTTTTCTTCAAGCTTTTGAGGGGTCTCGAAAAAGAGGGGTTTTATGCTTTCGATGTATTCTGACAAAATCGTCTGGTGGAATGGGTAACGGTCGGGGTGGGCGACCAATTCATCATAGATGTCTAACGGGGAGACATTGTTCGTCAGACAATGCATAATAATTTCCTTGAGATAGGCCGCCGCGTAGGCCACCCCCCCCCAGAGCTTGAAGCGGTAAAGTTCAAAAAACTCATCTTCTGTCATATCTGAGTGTTCAACGACAAGCTCGTCCATTTCGAAGACCCACCTCCCGTCGATCTTCGTGACGTCTTTTTCAATGAGGGCAAATTTGGTCCTGAATTTATACGCGCGGCGATCCTCTGCCGTATACAACTCAGAACCCTTGATCAGGTAAAGGGCACCCATATAGACACTGTCCAGACGCAGTTGGACTGCGCTTAGAAATGAGTTTTTGAACGAAGCGAGGGATTCTTTGGGAAGGCCGGAGATGAGCTCTGTTGAGGTGACGATCCCGTTCTCACGAGCATAAGCAACCATCTCCCGGACTTTCTCCATGGACATATTGCCTCTCTTGATGGTTTTCAATGTGTCCCGGTTGAGAGATTGAAAGCTCATATTCAGGGGAAGGATTTCTTTCATAAGGAGAGCCATGGCCTTGATATTTTCAAAAGGCCCCCCCGCCGAGTAATAAACCCTTAGGCTTGATGGGTAACCGGTCTCTTTTCGCAATGCATGAAGAAACTCCGCCAGTTCCACATCTTTTTTCGCTATCCCCCAATTGGGGTCGGCGATACGCAAGACCGTATTTGGATAATTGTTTTTTAGATACAGAATTTCTTCTTTGGAATAGGGAAGGGAGTGCCGCCTCATCTTGCCTTCATTCAGCCCGACAGTACAGAATGTGCACCGAAATGGGCACCCACGCGTTGTTTCAATCTGCGGAAGCAACCGATACTGATCCATAAACCCCTTGAATATCCCCGACGAATAGGGGGAAGGAATACGATCCAAGTCATACAATATCTCTGGAGCAGGCCCTCGAATAATTTCATTACTGACCATGGAACTGCACCCCGGAACAGCCGCACTTTTCACCGCTTCCCTGTCCCCCGTTTCCAAATACTTTGCCACCAAATCCCCCATGGGGATTTCCCCATCGCCATGGATAATCACATCGATATTTGGATAGTGAATCAACAGATCATAATCAGTGTAAACGGGCCATGTGAAGGTGTGAAAATCCTGTTGGGTAGATGTGCAGACATCAGGAACGTTGACTTTCGCGCCATTATCGAAGGGGAAACCACTGGTCTTTTCTTGTCCATAAGGGCTTATATTGGCTCCCCCAAAAACAATAAGGGCGTCTGGGCAAGCCGCACGGACGGCTCTGGCCGCTACCAACGTGAGATAGTCATTCCAAGAGAAATAACCGAAACCCACAATATCTGGCTGTTTCTCTTGAATGGCGGCCAACAGATCTCCGTAAGTTCTGAAGAGACGCAATTGGATCCTCTCCCCAAATTTGGAATGGATAAAAGACCCGACCATTCCAAGCCCCAAGGGAAAGGTCCGCAGACTAAGGCCAAACCCATCATGGGAAAGTTCAGCAAGGTAAACAACCGTCTGGCGGTTTAGTCCTTTAGTCATAGCTTGGTTTCTCCCATCGGTCGGTTAGATTTCCCTCCAGGGGGGATGGTGGGAATACGCCGGGCCATCGGCGGAATGCCACGATTTCCATTATAAAGAAGAATAGCTGTTTCCCACTCCTGCTTCGTGTCCATATCGTTGACCAGAGATTGGATGTCCTTCCCACGCCCCCTGTACGAACCTGCCACCGTCGTATTGTACACTAATGTCAGTTTAAATTGGCCGTCCGCCATATCGATCCCGACAGGAATGAAGGGGGAGTCCAGGGGTGTGAGTAGAATCCGTCCCACTTCTCCTTCAATGATTTTGACATAAATTGTTTGGCCCTCTTTTTCGATGGCAAGCCGAATGTTTCGAATCCACAATTTCGGCCAGGGGCGAAACAGGCCGGAATAGGCGATCGTCGTATTCAAATGCCCCATGAGTTGACCACTCTCCAGCGAAACTTTCACAGCGGAACCTGTTTCCCATTTTTTTAAATCAACGAGCACATTCAGGGGCAAACTTGATTTTCGATCATAAACCGCGAATTTCATGCTGTTCATGAAGGGTGTTCCAGCTTGTTTTTCTTCCAACAATACACTCTCATCGCCCTTCTTGATTTTGGCCAGGGAAGAATTCATGCGTTCGTTTTGAACCCATGCATTTATCGTATTGTGAAAACAATTTCCGTCCGGAAGGGGATCGTATTCAAAATAGACGAACCGGGATGATTCGAAAACACGAACCGGTGCCACAGCATACTGATCTCGAATCTGATCCAGATAGTATTTCAAGGTGTATTGGTCGACCATCTGCTTGTGTCCAATCAAGTAACGCTTTTCTTTAGGCGCTTCTTGGCCGGAAATATCGGAAGTCACCGAATCATAGAGAAAGTCGGTATAGGTGCCCCAGGGTGGATATTCAAAGGGGGGGTCCATTTGCGTCGATTTTCCTATGAATGGTCGGTCCAAATAATAGACGTCATTCCTATATCGCTCGATCGGCAAACCCAGTTGGGTCTTCACGTCACGGATATCGGCCACGACATCATCAAGCCTGAAAAAGAATTCCTGACAATAGATCAGGGGTTTCAGAGAAAGGAAAAACAATGCGCCCAGCACCACTTTCCTAAAAAACAACCCATGCGCAAAACCGGGCCAGCGGGTGGCGATTTCCAAAGAGGAGCCAATCCAGACAGGGACGAGAGGGAAAAAAATAAGCCCGTACCACATGTGTGGATGCCGTGCAAACCCCGTCCATTGCCAAAGAACAACGACAGGAAAAACCGCTACAAAGGGGACCAAGACCTTTCGTTGAGCCGCACTGAAATGGAATTTTGTTTTATAACCCCAGACACTGAATAACCAGAAGCCAAGACCCAAAGCAAAAATTAAAAAAATCAATTCGATGCCCAACGTCAGCCAAGAGTATACGGAAACACTTGAATGACTTATACCGGAGGCTAACCCCGGACAAACATTACCGACGGCTTGCCGGACAAATTCCCATGCGGACTCCGAAGAAAGTTTGGGGAATATCTTGCAAAAAACATCCTTCGGCAAAAATTGCGCGATGGAGTTGCTCCCGGTAAACTGATCGATGCTCCTATTAACTGTAATTCCCCTTGTTGTGTATTTATAGAAAACAAAAGGCAGGAAAGTTAAAAATGCTCCACAAATGGAAGTAAGGACCACCGGCCAACGAATCTTTCGGACGAAAATCGCGAGGAACGTGATGGAAATCACATGAGCAGAAAATGACATATGAATTTGGGTCCCAAGCGCCGTTAAAATAACGGCGGGAACAAAGTACCATTCTTTGTCGTTAATAAAGATATTGACTATAAATAAAAACATCAAAGAATTCAAAATTAAAATATAAGAGGGGTTAATGGGGACACTAAAAGCCGCGACATGTAAAAGGGAAAAAGACATTAAAGCCACAGTGATCATTGTGACAAATGGTGAATACACTTTTTTTACGATAAAAAATATTAAAACAATCGAAGCCAGATTCATCAATTGGTTGTAATAAGCAACAGAATAGGGTGATTTTGAAAAGAGCAGAGCGGGAGACATCAAAAAATAGAGAAAGGGCCCTGGAAGAAATCCGCCCGTATTCATTTCCGGCCCCACCAAGGGGATAAAATGCCCTGAAATAAGACCGATTGTCCTCTGGATGTCACGGTCAATCCACTCGCAATAACCGATGGGTTTCATGAACCGGGCAATGACCCCCAAGACAAAAACGGCCAATAGGCAGGTCCAAAATGACCAGTGGCTGTAGTTGAAAATACTCTCAACCCAGGACATCCCCTTCTGAGGTGTTTTCACGGGTGTTTGGTCTATCATAAAATTAGAAAAACGTGTTCAAGCCGACGTTCGCCGCTTCCATGATCTCATTAAAACGGGGCGAGCGTAGGAACTTAAATGTCTCTTCTCTCGAGGCAATAACCCTGTCTCGCTTTTTTAAGTCGTCGTCCGTTCTGCCAGGATGGCAATAAAAAATGTCTTTTTCCCTGGGCTTCATGGTCAGATAATGGCGAAATACTGTCTCAAATCTATCGCCCCCCTCGTACACATAGTATCCCAGGAGATACCTATTGTGTGGGATGCCGCTTTTTTTCATCAATTTCCGGGAAAAGTGACCTGGGATGTGAATGAACATATTTCGAATAGCAAAACTGACGGAATACGTCCACCCCGAAGAAATACACCAGGGGAGAGGTAATCCAGCTACCCGCGTATAAATCGGACGAATCTTCTCTCTACTTAAGATCACTGCCTTAACAGCTTCACGCACAACCGGAAGCTGTTGAACGTGTTGGTGCCCATCAATGTAGTCGGGGTCTCGCCCAGTAATTTCCGAAAAACGCTGTATCTGTGCCTTAATTTCTGCCAAGACAGATTCATAGTTAAGAACTCTTAAGTAGGCCTTTTTCATTAAATTCCCGAAAGAGAGAAAATCCCCTTGCGCGTCCACAAGGCCAGAATCTTGCTTGAGGACCGTCAGGGGCCTGCCTTCCGTTAACACAAGATGCAATCCCAAATCATACCTTGTCTTAATCAACCGAAGTTGTTCCAAAGATTTTTCAACTTCTGGCCAGATCACCATGCAACTGGTCGCGGAAACCCGTTTTCCCTCTATCAATTCAATAATACTTTCACTGACGGCAGGAGAAATCCCATAATCGTCAGCGCATAAGATCATGTGGGTATTTCTTTCTTTGGAATTCGGTGATGAGCGATCCCACTCCAAACGAGAGAGAAGATACGATGGCCCCTTCTATTTCTAAATTTTAGTTTAGATCTTATCAAGTATGACCTTCGATGCTTCCTCAGCGCCATTTTTATTGATATTAAAGTTCTGGTGAGCTTGTACGAAGTCCGGGAACCGGCGGACCATTTCATTGATCCGGGGAACAACATTTTCCATGGTCGCACTCAACCCCAATCCCAAGTCCTCGATCACTTTTCCATTGATGAATTGCTCCGCGTGGTTGGGAACGGGGATCACCACCACGGGCTTGCGCAACACGACAGCCTCACTGACAGCACTGAAACCCCCATTGACCACCATCATGTCGGCTCGATTGATAAGATCTTTATTGTCTTGTAATTTTCCATGAAACGTAATCCATTCATTCGATTCTCCATCCTGACCCACAACGTCCACAGTCACGCCGGGCAGAGGATTGAGCTGTTTCAAAAATTTTGCGCTGGTCCCAAACTGAGAGCCACTGAGCATGACCAATATATTATTTAACTGAGCCCCCCCCGGCCTTACGGCCAGCCCGCTTCGAATGAACGGTGGAAAATGTTTAATTCGTCCATTTTCATGAGAAGAAAATGGAAGAATTGAAGGGCTTAACACCACGTCAGGCACGTTCGAATGAAACCAATGATCACACACTTCGACGAAATATTGCATGCGAATTTCACTGGGCAACACGGGCATCACCGAACACGCCCCAACAACGACGTCCGCGTTATTGATTGCGAACACAGGAATTGCGATCCATTTTTTGAGCCAGAAGAGGGTGTAATCAGAATCGATCACAAGGGCAGAGTAATTATTAGTCCGAAGAAGATTTCGAAGAAGTTTAACGTTTTTTAGAAAAATCCAAGCAAAATGGGGAATTGCCATTATTGTTCGCCAAATGCTCAGCGCATCTCCCTTTCGGCCATAATAAAACCCATGGAATTCGTAAACATGCGAGGGGTAACCACGATTCTTAAAAAAGTAGACTCCATTGTTTGAGGTCAGGATATCCACCACGGCCCCCTTGGAAACGACACATTGCATGATCGATTCACAGCGAGTGGAATTCCCAAGCCCCAACCCATTAACGATAAAAAGGATCTTCTTCATTTCACCCGCTCCCTTTTCAGCCTAAACCCAACCACCAAAGAAAACATCGAAACGCGTTGGTGGCCTGTTATTTCCAGTCCGGCGACGTTAGCCCATTTTTCTATCTCATCCAGATTGAATAGGGTCAAATGAATGCCATGGGTCCGGTGAAACAACCGATACATTTTCCCGGCTAAAGATTCCAACGGGATTAAAATAACAAAGAGGCCCTGGGGATTAAGCATCGAGGCAACGTTGTAAAATATATTCTCAGGTTTCTGGAGAAACTCCAGGACCCCTGCGCAAACGATGGTATCGAACCTCGACTCGCTTTGAAAATATTGAATGTCGGCCTCTATTTTTTCGCAACCAGGGATATCAAGGTTCTCCAACATTTTCAACGAAAGGTCAACGCAAACCAATCGACTGCATTTCCGTTCGTAAAGGAGTTTACTGTAATAGCCTGATCCGCACCCCAGCTCAAGAACGTCTCCCAAGGGATGACCTTCAAGCATCCCCATCATCACTGCCGACTCACTCTCCCGAACATGTTTCCAAAGGAGCCCTCGTGATCTCTTGGAGTAATCCAAAGCAACGGAATCAAAATAACGTTTCCTGCTTGTCATTGAAAAGTGGGGTTCCCTGGCAAATGGTGGATAAAAGCCCCGAAACTTAGTTTTGGGGACCTAAAAATGTTAGGAGCCATTTCGCTAAAAGGGGAAATAACCTCCCGTATTTGTTGTTCGGTGTAGTATCTTGGTACATATGTTTTTGTGCGGTGCCCATAAAAAAGATAGATATACATCTTGTGAGCGATTTGTTGAACAGATCGACGTCTCTCAGAAAAGCTATGAAGGTAATATTGACATTTCACGCGGGCCAGCATCTGCTGAATTTCAGCCAAATCCAGCCAATCGAGAAGCCCCAGGGAAACACAAATGTTGGCATCAACCTTTTCAAGAGAGATCGCATCCGATTGAAAAAGTTCCACGTTTCCTTTACCAAGAAGTGCCTTGTGTTCTGCTTTTGCGGCTTCGATGGCCACCGAAGAAATGTCAACGCCCACATATTTCGTCGCTCCTGCTTCCATTATTGAAGGTAGCAATCGAGCCGTTCCACAACCAATTTCCAATACCGACTTTCCCTTCACAACCTGACGGAGGACATTTTGGGCGATGAGTTTCCTGTATTTAAGGGATTGATTTGCATCAAAAAATCGCGGAGTAGGGAACGTTCTGTTCCGGTTCGAAGAGCTTTCCCAATTTCAAAAAATGCTTTGTCAGCAGAGGCAAGATAGTTCTCAATAATATTTTTCTCATGGGCAAAACTTGCATAGAACGCGTTTGTTGCGAGAAACCCCGCCTCAAGCATGATTTGCGTAAAGAGAGTCTTAAGCAATAAAGGATCCCCCTGTTTGAAGCTGAAGTGACAAAGGGAATCGATTCCTGCCACAGAGATCTCGACCCCATGCTGTTTGGCGATGTTCTTCCATCCGGACTGGACGTCTCTGCCAATTTGGCAGAGTTCTGCCGGAATGTTTAGGCGCTTGACCTTGTTTATTGTCGCAATGGCCGCTGTCGGACCAATTCTTTCGGTCCAGTAGGTACTGCTCACAAAGGAATCTTCTGCCGCCTGCATAACCTCTGAAACGCCAACCACCGCCGACATGGGATAGCCGTTGCTCATGCCCTTTGCAAATACCGCAATATCGGGTTTAAGTTTAAACAATAAATGCGCACCACCTACAGCCAGTCGAAAACCCGCTGTTATTTCATCCACAATTAAGACCGCTCCTATTGCGCGTGTCTCTTCTTGAACAGCACGGAGAAAACGGGGCTCGGGTTGTGTTCCGCGGATAGATTCAAGGATGACGGCGCCAACTTTTTTTCCCCCAGCTTTAATGAGTTTTTGAAAACCATTTGCGTCATTGTAGGTGAAGGGAGTGGATGTTCCTCGGAGAGCACGTGGGACGCCGAGAGGGTTCAGACCGGGAAGAAGATGGCCATCAAGGGATTTTTTATTGGCGACATTTGCCGCCAAATACCAGTCATGCCACCCATGATAACCGCAGAACAAGACTCTGTCGCGCCCCGTCTTCGCGCGAGCAATCCGCACGGCGATTGACATTGCCTCACCACCGGTACGGGCAAACCGAACCATGTGGGCCCACGGGTGCAAGGATATCAGCAGTTTGGCCAACTCAACATCTTCCGGAGCATTGAGCGTACTCATGTTCCCCGCACGGACCACCCGCGACACCGCCGCATTCACATCCGGATCGGCGTACCCTAGAAGACAGGACCCTATTCCCATGGACGCCATGTCGATGTAACGTTTGCCATCAAGGTCCCAGACGAGGCAACCGCTTGACTTAGAAAAATAGGCCGGCCATAGACCCGGAGCGTAGAGCTCCGGCCGTTTGGAAAACAACTGAGTTCCGCCTGGAATTAATTTCTTGGCCTGCCTGTATAAAGATTGAGTTTTATTCATTGTTCCCTATCGAGCTATTTTATCCCTTTTTTCCGATTTCACGGGATGGTCACGCCGGAGAGATTTTTTATACCCCACATTTCTATCAATGTGACTGTTCATCTTTTCAACTTCAGGATGATTTCTTAGAAAACGAAGGATATCATTCATTCCGAAGTTCTTCTTGGTTTTGTAGAGCGCATTAAATATTTTTCTAAAAAATCGATAGTCTTCTGCCTGATCAAGAGTCCATCTCATTTTGCCAAGATTTTCCCGATGACTCACATTTTTTAGCTTGAATAATTTCGGGTTTTCTTTCATGTAGGGGGTTACGTGTTCGCGCTGAGACACCAAGATGGCCTCCTTCCATGCCCGAGACAAAGCGGCCACAGTAAAGACTTCCACATCCTGGCCGTCAGGGAATGTCTCGGACATCGTGTTTGAGGTATAGTCTGATTGGCTCTTGAGATGATAAGAAACCACACGATCGATGATCTGCGGGTCGATCGCTGGACAGTCTGCCGTTATCCTCACGATATGGTCAGCGCGAAACAAACGCGCCGCCTGATAGTAACGGTCAAGGACATCCTCCTCCGACCCCACATAGAGGCGGATTTTCTTTTCAGCGCACAACCCCACGATCTTCAAGTCCTCTTCCGCGATCGTCGTCGCAACGACCACCTTGACTACTCTGCGAGCTCGCCTGACCCTCTGTACGACATGCTCCAAAACCTTTTTTCCAGCAAGCGGCAATAGGACTTTTCCTGGCAATCGCGATGAACCAACCCGCGCTTGAACGATGGCGATAATACTCATTGATGAACTCTTTTTTTTAGATACCCGATTGTCCGGACCGGGAACTGGTTTAGGTCCAGAAACATGGAACCACAACTTTTTCAATATTGACTGCGAGTTGTTTCAGTTCAGAAAATAATCGCGAATCTTCTAATAATTTCCCAAAGGCCTTCACGTTCTGACGCAAATGAACTTCCGAATCGACACCGATCACGATTCGGTCGACGCTTTCGTTGGCAACGACAAACATCAGACAAAGGTCGAGGACTGAAAATCCAGCGCTCATTGACAGGTCACGCAGTCGTGATATCGAGCCCACCGCTCCTTGAAGAGCCCCCGTCAGCTTATCAACAGGAAGGAATACCGCCCCCTGCAAAAAGACGGATCGGGCATGAATTTCGATCGACCGGCGCCTTAACTCTGGCATGATTTGTTCAAAGCGAGTATCCAAAACACTATAAGGCAGTTGAATTATATCGGGGCAAATATTTCGATCCAGCAAAAGTTGGATTTCTTGCGGATAGTATACCGAGAATCCCACTTTCTTAACCATTCCGTTGTTTTTTAAGACCACGAGGGAATCCCAAACTTCCGGATGTTCCCGATAGGTTTTGAAATCGTGAATAAGATATCCATAAAGTGATTTGGCACGTAACCGTTTTAATGATTGACCCAGGGCCCCCGCAACGCCATCGCCGGAAACGTTCGGCTGATTTGGAAACTTGCTGACGATGTCAAAGGCCTTTCCAGTTTTCTCACTAAAAGCGCCGATGACCTCTTCGCTGGTCCCATACGCGCGGCTTGTGTCAAGCATGGTGATCCCACACGCATGCGCGGCATCCAGGATTGAGAAGGCGGAACCGGAATCCGGTTGCCCCCTCTGATTGGCAATGCCGTAAGGAATCCCCAATTGAACTGTGCCCAAACAGATTTTACTGATGTTTGAACTCTGTTTTACTGAAAGAATTTTTTCACCTGTTTAACAATAAAATTCTGGCTGGCCTCTGACAATCCGGGGAATAATGGCAAGCTCAAACATCGCCTGTAGTATCGTTCCGCATTTGGAAAATCACCGGGGCGATACCCGAACTTTTTTCGATAGTAAGAAAGCAGGTGGACGGGGATATAGTTGACCTGTGTCCCGATTCCCAACCTGAACAAATAATCATACAACGCCTGGCGCTTTGTGTGAGGAACTTGAATGACATACAAGTGGTGAGAAGACGTGGTCCCTGGCCTCTCATACGGAATCGATATTTCTGGAATGTGCTGAAAATTCGAATTGTAGTTCCGAACAAGCGCTTTCCGGGTTTTGCAAAATTGATCGAGGCGGGACAATTGGGACCGTCCCAGCGCACACTGAAAATCCGTAATACGGTAATTGTATCCCAGTTCAGCAATGTCGTAAAACCATCGTGGTTGGGAAGCACGTTTCACAATCCCATGATGCCTCAAGCGACGTGCCCGTTCATAGATGCGCTTATTGTTTGTGAGGAGCGCCCCTCCCTCTCCCGTTGTAATATGTTTAATGGGATGAAAACTCATGATACTGATATCCGCGTGAACGCACGATCCAATCCGTACCTGTGCCCCGCGATGCTCATACGCCGCACCAAGTGCGTGGGCCGCATCTTCAACAATGGGTATGCCGTAGCGCGCGCTTATTCTTGAATACGCCTCCACATCTGCGACGGTCCCATAAAATGGACGGGCACAATGGCACGAACTTTTTTTCTTCGGGACGAAGATTCCAGATACTCTTCAAGAAGTTCCGGACTCATGTGGTACGTCTTAGGGTCAATGTCAACGAATCGTGGTCGGGCGCCGACATAGCACGCACAGTTGGCACTTGCTGAGAAAGTAATGGGGGAAGTTAGAACAGTGTCTCCTGGTCCAATTCCAAGAGAAAGCATTGCCACATGCAAGGCGGCTGTTCCACTTGAGACAGCAATGCAAAAACGTGCACCGGTATAGCGACACATTGCGTTTTCGAATTCTCCAACAAGTGGGCCTTGAGTGAGCCAGTCTGAGGTTAAGGCGGAGGTTACCGCCTGAACATCTTTGCGTGTGATGGATTGCCGCCCGTAGGGGATCAAGGGGAGCCCTCCTCTATGCGCTTTGTAAAATCATGGCGCGCAATGAATCGACCTCAAGCCAGGCATCATTCGTGTCGCTCCGATAAGCAAAACCCTCTTTTACATAATCGTAATGAGCGTATTTTGATTCCAAAGCGGAGCTTGCCGCAAACTGCGGGAGAACAACAAAGAAGTCCCCCACACGCTTTGTACTTCGCGCTTCGTCCTCGGAAATGAGGGTCTCATGAAGTTTCTCTCCAGGACGAATTCCAAAAATCTTAAACGTGCAAAGAGGATCGACCGCCCTGGCCAAATCGGTAATTCTCATTGAGGGGATGCGGGGGACAAAGAGTTCCCCTCCTTCGGCCTCTTGGAGAGCGTGCAAAACAAGTTCAACACCTTGACCGAGCCCAACCCAAAAACGAGTCATTTGCTCATGGGTAATCGGAAACTCCTTAACGCCGCGGCTTTTCAAATCAAGAAAAAGAGGGATAACGCTTCCTCGGGATCCGATCACATTCCCGTACCTCACAACGGAGAATGTCGTCCTATTTCCGGTATAAGCATTGGCCGCGATAAAAATCTTTTCCGCCACCAGTTTGGTGGCGCCATAAAGATTGATGGGATTGACGGCTTTGTCGGTGGAGAGGGCGACCACTTTTTTAACGCCCCGATCCACCGCCGCTTCAACAATGTTATCCGCCCCCACCACATTGGTCTTTACCGCTTCGGTCGGATTGTATTCAAGGGCGGGAACTTGTTTAAGAGCGGCCGCGTGAACAACGTAATCCACTCCCTCAAAGGCACGGTACAATCGATTTCTGTCCCGAACGTCTCCGATAAAGTAGCGAACCGGATATTTTTCCGGGGGGAACATTTTCGCCATTTCAGACTGCTTGTACTCGTCTCGACTGAACACAATAAACTTCTCGGGACGAAAACGGTTCAGAAAAACGGAAGTAAACATTTTACCAAAGGATCCCGTCCCTCCCGTAACCAATACCGTCTTCCCATCAAACATGTTTTTCATAGAAACTCCTAAAGGTTTTGGAAGAAGAAATAGGAAGACCGCACCCAGTTCGTGTCATGCTCTATTTCCCGTCAAACGGAATATGAGCCTTTTTAAAAATTGACCGCGCACGGTGGGCGCGCCAAAGCACGTGTTGCAGATGGATGGTTTATTGATTCCCGAATGAATTCGCTCAAACACGGATTTATTACGTTCCAATATACTGTGCAACGCCTCTTTTTTAATGTTTCCCAAACCAAACATATCTCCATACCCTAAGCAACAAGGCATCACGTTGCCTGAGGACAAAACCCCCAGAATTCGTGTTCCACATTTTTTATTCGAACGTACGGGGTAAAAGTCCGTGAGTCTTCGCCCGTAGATAAACCGTTTGACTTTAAAATTAACATTTTGAGCCACAGAGAATCCCGTCTGCTCTAAATAATCACTCGGGGCGCCCTCCAAATACTCATCCAACTTATTAAAATCGATCTTGATCGAAGCATTGCTGGCCATAAGGTTTTTGAAAAACAAAACGACGTCATTCCGTAGCGATTGAACGGTGTTGTACATGGATGGATCCCCGTGTTCGAGACCCAGGACTGACCGCAAGATCCTCTTGAACGGGGGCATGTAATTACAACCGACATCAATCGTCACTCGTGTGGTTTTTCCGATCACCGCATTAAGATACGAAATCACCCCCGCGGTGTATTTTTTGAAATCCATATCGATTCCCCGGGCCTTCTTAAAAATTGTTTTATTGAGTGTTTGCAATGATATTTTTACCTTGGAAGGCTCTGCGGCAACCAACTCGTTAAGACAATCGGGGTTTTGAAAATGTGTGCCGTTGGTAATAAGAAGAGTGGGGACTTTTCGATCCCTCGCATAACGGATAAACTTGAAAATCCGTTTGTCCAGCAACGGTTCATTGTAATGACTCAGACAGACATGCTCAAACTTATCGTTTGGATCAATGGCGTCAATAAGTTTATAAACCATTTCATCTTCCAAGAGGATTCCCTTATCTTTCCTCAGAGGAAACGCGCAAAAAGAACATCTCATATCACAGGATGCAAAGGTCTCTATCGATAATATGCTGTATCCATAAACAGACAAATCAATAGGATGAACCACTCTATTCCTCCAATGACCAGCGTCCCAAGATCTGACATTGAACCGCGGTCATTTTTTCTTCTCTCAGAGCCTGGAAACCATTTGATATCCAATCTGTGGGCACAAGCGATTGTCAACCGTCCTTTCTGGTTTTGTCAAAACATTTCCCACGAGAGCAATTCATCCGCTCCAATATTTCGTATCGCCGTCCGTCCCACCACCACACTCCGATATTCCGGATAGATACCGGTTCCAGGCCGCTTGCACGAGATGGCTTGATCTGTAATGACTTGTCCTTTCTTTATTTCACGAATAGCAACGAGACTTTTCCGCGCGTATTGAAACGCCTTATCTTCAGCCGCGTAATGGGCATTCTGGAATGAACTTATGTTTTTCTCAACGCGACGACAACTTTTGACGAATCCCGCGAGCTCTGCGCTGGTTAGGGCAAACTTATGATCGGGGCTGTCGGGCAAGTTGCTGTCGATGGTGTAGTGTTTTTCGATCGAACGGGCCCCTAGCGCCACCGCCGCCAACGACACTTCCCCGCCATACGTATGATCGGAATAGCCGATAGGGATATCGGGAAATATTTGTTTCAGCCGTACCATTTTGGCAAGATTAGCATCTTCGTCTTTACAGGGATAGCTCAGCACGCAGTGTTGGAGCGCGATCTGCCTATTTCCTTTCCTTAGAATGACATCGATGGCCTTTTCCACCTCCCCCACAGAGGCCGCCCCCGTCGACATCACCATGGGTTTTCCGCAGTCCGCAATGTATTCAATCATCAAATGATTCGTGATCTCTGCGGAAGCGATCTTGAAAAAATCAATGTCAAGTTTTTTTAAAAATCGCGCACTGTCCATCCCAAAAGGGGACGATGCAAAAAGGATCTTCTGTTCTCGGGCGTATTCTTTGAGTTCATAATAGGCTTTTTTTGGCAAGTCATCCACCCTGGAAAACATTTCGAACTGGGTTCCCCCTCCGTCCGTATCAAGCGTGGGATCCCAATAGCGCGGGGCGCTCTTTGTGCTGATCTCATCAGCGCGATACGTTTGAAATTTGATAGCGTCGGCCCCACCGGCCTTGGCGGATCGAATAAGTTCTTTGGCGCGTGAGACATCATTATTGTGATTGACCCCGGCGTCGAGCATGATGAAACAGGGCGCCCCCTCTCCAATACCCGCGCCATGCTGGAACCGTATTCGACCCATTGTCGTCCTCCGTTAATCGATTAGAATTTTTTCTTATTTCGTCTGCGGCCGCACGATCTTCTTTCACGCGAGGGTATTCCGGCAATTGAGCGCAGTGGGAAACGATTTCCTTCAACGTTGGAACCCGCCCTTGAAAGTGGTTCAATAGCTCATTTGCAAATCTTAAATCCGATTCGTAGTCAATGGTCAGCCTCAGTTGCGGCATGCGAACAGACTCAGACACTGAAAAAAAGTTCTTTTGTACGAATGGTGCCAGCTCAAAAAAATAGGTCATATACTCTCGCTCAGTTCCGGCGTGCGGGATCTCCGGTGGAGTTCTTCAAGAACCGAACTTCGCACTATTTCACATGCTGTTCCGAGCGGGACTCCGATCTGCCGAGCATAATCGGCATTTGTTTCCTTCATCTTGATAAACATTTCATGCATGGAAATAAAATCCGTAAACGGATTATCCCCCGTTATTCTCACAATGTATTCAGAAGGATGTGCCGCGACACAGCGGATAAACCGCTTCAGGACATCCTCCGCATCTCCACAAAAACACTTCACACCCTTTTCGGCACACCACAATTCTATCTCTTTGTCCTCATCAGCGGTGGTTGTGCATACGATAAAATCGTCAAGCCCCGATGTTCGCAGTCGGTCCACGAGCATTTGGAGGATTGGCTTCCCCGCGATCGTGCGAAACGCTTTTTTCGGAAGTCGTTTTGAAGCCATGCGAACAGCGACCAATCCTATGATCTCAGCCATAGATGCTTTCGGGTGAAATAACCTCAAATAATTGGATTTCTTTTTGGGCGATATGCCCTACCACCTGATCGGATTGATTAATTGTAAAAAATTGGGCCCGAGGAGATAAACGCGCACAACGGCCAGTAATGTCCTTTGGGCGGATCTGAGCTCCTCGTCGAATGGGACGCGCCGCTACTATTAATTTCCGCTTGGATCGCGAATAGTCCTGTTCTGAATGGGACAGTAAAAAGGACGGTGCACCCAGAGCGGCGTGGGTAAGCTTCAAACACTGAAGAAGTTGATCAAACTGGGATGGGTCATACGCTGATTGCCAATCGTATAACGTCTCCCTTTCTTTCAAAAAGGCGTGTTTTTCAATACAGCACGCACCCACCCCCATAGCGAGACAAGGCACATGTGCCGAGAAAGGGTCAGAAGCCGGAGAATGGTCCATGTAACCAACCGGACAGCCGTATCGCTCTCTCAAAAATTTAATTCGATTCACGTTCGACTCCACTATTGGAGTAGGGAACGCCTGAAACCCCACCATGAGACAGAACGCCTTTCCCGCACACAAACTGACCATCGCGTCGATTTCGCTCAACGTCGCGCCCCCAACGGAGATCAGGACTGGTTTTCCATATGAAATGACTTTTTTAATAAAAGAATCGTTCCCAATGTCACTGGCATAGATCTTAAAACCGTCGGCGCCAACTCGATCCGCCAATGCCAATGATTTTTCGCCAAACACATCGAAATAGGCTTTTTTCCTTGCGCGATGAACGAGCCGAACAATTTTTGAGAATTCCGATTGAGGAAATTCAAACGATCTAAAGAGTTGATATTGGGGATGAATCGGAGTTAAAAAATCATCCGCCACAATGTACTGGAATTTAACGGCAGGCACCGCCGTGCGACAGAGGGCCTCCGTCAAACGGCGCAAATAGCTGAGAGAGCCACCATGGGAATTGGCGATCTCTGCAATGAGGAGCGGAACGGCATGGGGCTTTTTAGACAAAGGAAATCTCCCGGTTTTCATGGGACAATAGCGCCTAAATTTAAATCCGTCGAATTCTTGGATTTTAACAACCGCACTATCTTGCGTAATGTGTCGGGCGTCGCCACCTTCCAATGATAACCCGCGAAAAACAAACAACTCAATAGGACAATTTTAAGGAATAACTGACTTGCGTAGGACGCGTCCATTGCGCGCATAAGAATGCCTGATGCGGTGCTCAGCATAAAAATCGCATACACACAAAACACGAATCCCCACTCAAATCTGATTTTATACAAAAATTGCCCCATGACAGTAAGCAACGCATTGATGGTCACATACGAACCCAACATGGCCACGGATGCGCCCATCAGCCCATACCGTGGGACCAATAATATATTCATGCCAACGTTAACCAATGTTCCGACAATGGTGACAAAAAAGATATACAAGGGCCTTTTCATATAAGCAAACTGAACCCCGACGAACATGCCAAAGATGTTGGTCGACATGGCACAAAGCACGATCATTATCACATCCACGGCGGGCCTGTACGTTGGAGGAGCGAGGAGTCGAATAATTTCAGGGGAAAACAACAGAAACGCGAGCAAGGGGCAAGAGGTTGTAAAAAGAAAATAGGAGAACAACCTCCCAACAGGTCCACTGGCCTTTTCTCCCTGATCAAAGACCTGCCGGTAACACGGAGGTTGGAACGAAGACCAAATGGCGTTCATAAATGAAAATGATGCATTTCCAAGACTCTGCCCAATGTTATAAACACCGACGGCTTGAAGTGTTAGCGACTTGTTTAACATGAATTTATCGAAAAATTTTCCGACAAATCCCGTGAATGATTTTGGAATACTTTGCACCCCAAAGAGAAGGCTCTCTTTAAGCATGGCAAGACTCAAGCTTTTCTTAAAGTGTTTCATAAAATAGAGGGTGCCTAGCGTGGATGCGACAAATGAGCTTATGAGGGATGCGTAGACCAACGCCGTATAGTTTTTTAATGCGAGACAGAGCAACACGTTAAGTGCGCTCAAAAACACAGCGTGAAATATTGAAAAAAAAGAATGGGTTTTTGCATTTTCAAAATTCTGAAGTGTCGTCAAATACACATTGAAAATCGTCAGTAAAAACAGGGATATGTAATATATGAAAAATATTTTCCCGTAGCCTTCATCCCCGATGAGCATTCTGGATAAACTGTTCCTGCAAAAGAAAACGGGAACCGCAGTAACAAAGAGAGAAAGATACAGGAATAATTGACATGTGAATAGAAATTGCCCTAATCGATCAGGTTCTTTTCGGTATTCAAAAAAGAACCGTTGGACCGCTGAGGGCATTCCCCAGGAAAAAACCCCTACCGCAAAGGTGGGAAATATCGTTGCCATCGTCACTACGCCAAAATCTTGGGGCGTCAATATCCGAGTTAATATTGGAAGTGTGATCACATGGACTGCCATACCAGCAAACTTCGGCAAAATATAGAAAAAAGAGTTTACGATCGTCTTCTTTTCTACTTCCATATAGAAACGGACTCCGAACCCCATCTCACCCGATGCAAGTGATTGGCTTTTTCAATGGCAACCTCTTTGTTTTGCCCTTGGCTAAGCTCGTTGAACAACACCTCTAGATATTGCCCAATTCGTCGGGATGCGTGGCCATCCCGGAACGGATCCCTCTCTCGTGCCCACTGCGCAAGTTTTGGATGAATATTAAATTTGCCGCCGGCCCTTCTCTGGGTGACGACATAGGTTTTCAATCCCTCCAGGGAATCAAATATCACTTCATCTCTCCCCCACGCATAGAGCTCCCCAGAATAAATTTTCTCCAAGTCTAAAAAAAGCGTGGGAGTTCCTGCCAACAGACTTTCGAGAACCGCCGTTCCCGCCAAATAGATCCCCACTGCGAGGTCAGCCGCTTGCGACACTTCAGAGGGATACTGATTTGTCACATATTTACCATCAGAGACAACAAGGCACCGACCTGTTTCCATTGCTTTATTAATTAAATTGGAACAACCCGAAATGCGCGATAAAAGAGTTTTTGGGTACCCCGGTTTAAAAATGACTCCAATTTCCTTGTCCTGAATAATCCACTGAAGTAAAAATGAATACAAGTCGGCAACTCGCTGATGGCCAATGGTGGAGTATGAATCATCCGATGAATTTTCATCAAAGAATGCGATGATCGTCTTGGCTCCTTGATTCAATAAAAGGTTTCTTAAATGCACGGATTTATTCTTTGCGGCCAGGAAGGAATGGTCGGTGACATAACCAGTGTATACGATGGAATTTAAGATTGACCCATTCTCTTTCCAAAACCTTTCGTAATGGGGAGAAAATAAAAAAAGGACTTCTGCGTTTGAGCTCAGCCAGCCACTTGAAAACCAAATGTTCGAAAACTGATTGGAAACGCCCACGCCTCCGGACGTCCTAATAGCCGAGTGAATCGCAATATTGTACTTGTCGAAATCGTTGGGAAGGTAGGCCAGCCGGATCCCGTGGTGAACAAAAAATTCACGCCAGAGAATAAAACCGTAAAGCAAACGAGTTATTTCAGGAAAATAATGTACACAGGCGGAAAGCGGGTGACGGAGTAATGATAAGCCTAACAACCCAATGGGCCCCAGCAGTCTCCTCTTCGGAATGTGGGCTGGACCCCAACATGGAATTCGGCGATTCGGACTGGTTTTGCCAATGAACCAGTAGCGTATTCCATTTTTATCTAATAGATCAAGATCAGCGTCTGTGATGGGAATATCGGCCCGATAAAACACGACGGTCACTTTGTCTTTGGGTAAATCGGAGTTGATCAACCAAAAGAAATCACTCCGATCATCCAAATTTAAAGATATTGACTTGCCCATATACAGAGCGACAATGCCACCCTCCACATCTTCCCTCTTTTTTGCATGATTCCCATGAAGCGGGATTCCAACTCTTTTTTTTGGTTCGATGTTTGGGCGAATGACTCCGCGCAGGAATTGCTTGATTAACTGCGCAATAGGACGAACGATTGATAAGAGATTGAGGTCGATGTAGGTAGAAAAGAGGAGGTCTTTGGAATCGAATGAACGGGAAAAGATGTCTCCCCTGAAAATGTATTGATATCGGAACCTACAGGACACGGATCCCTGTATGTTGAAGTTCTTTTTATGCCGCGTGATAGCAAGAATATGGACAACTTGGCTATAGACGTTTTCCCAGATTGCCTTATCGAGAAATAACCTTAATTCATCTTTTGAAAAAAATCGGGGGGGGCCAGAAAGTTCTAAAACGATTCGTTCCCGCAAGGCCGCACAGATCCTGTTTGTTTTCTCCAGGACATCTGGAAATGGACTCCCTCCCTTATCATCCGTGAGTTCCCAAAGATGAAAAACAACGGGTTCGATCTCTGCGACCGCCGCGCCGATCCCCAATAGGAACGAATAAAATCGATAAGCCGCGTTGGTCCGTTTTAGAAAAAATATTTTTTTTATTTTTCGACGCAATAAATCTGGAAGGAGAAAAACAAGAAGGCTAACAGACAAAACATCAGTGTAAATATAAGGGGAAGCCATCACGTGAAAGACATGCTCCCCTTAATACCACCCTGTAATACACAAAGTGATGAGAGTGACCAGGTTGTTAAAATCTTGGCCGTCCGATTCTTTCTTTTGAAGATACGCGTCTGTGATTGAATCAAGATATTTAACATTGAAAGAACGATCGTCAAGGAGGGCTCGATAGGGTTTCGATTTAATTGTTTCCCTGAAATAGTCACTCACTCCCGAGCGGTAAACGACCTCTTTTGTCAGAGAAAAACCTTCGAGAACGTCATAGAGATAGGAATGCGGGCCGGTTTCAAGCAATTCGTAGGGGAATTTTAGCCGGTTTTTTAATAACCATTTAAGAGGATATTTTGTGTTATTAAGGTCAAGTCCTCGACCCCATGACTCGGGAGCCTGGGAAAGAAGTTGGACCAACCGGAGATCATTAAACGGAGAACGCCAACCATGTCCTTCCTTTTCCATAGCATGCTTTTGAACGTTAACGGTCGATCCCTGCGAATGCATGCTGTGATAGAGATAGATCATCCACGAATAAATTGTTTCCGGAGTCATGGAATCCAGTTTTTGAAAACACTCATCAAACAGGTAATTGAATGTCTTGTTTTGAACGGTTTTCCTCAGCGCTGGATTCTCAAGGGTTTTAACAAAGGGGATCCGAGGCGCACCGTAAAACAACGGAGACAGATAACTACGTACCTTCCCTGATTTGGATGAAAAATTTTTGGCCAACTTCAACTGAGGATTCATACGCTGAAATATTTGAAATACTTTATCACTCACGTAAGAACCTTCAAGGACTTTTTTAAAAAAGGTCGGCCCGTAAAGATAACAATTCATTTTATCAGCGTATTCCGTGAAAGATTTGACAGTGTGAAAAAACGTGACGAATTGAGAAAACCCAAAATTGTGAAAAGAATCGGAGGTTTCCCCATTGAAAATGGTACCCGAATCCCCGTTTAGCCGAGTCAGTCCTTCCGATACACGCGAATAATTATGGGTAACAATGGTGTAAATATGACGTGATTTATAAAAGGAAAGCAGTTTCTCCCAGTGAGCTACGATCCCCTTATTTTTGAAATCCAACGGAACGATTTCCGGACGAATCCCAAAAAATTTTCCAATTTTTTTAATTTTCTCTATTTCAAAAGAATTGATGATATTGGTCGCTTTTGAATACAACATACTACCGGTTATCATTCCCACTTTCTTCGCTCCGAACTCGTCCACCAAGAGCCCGATCAAGCTTGACGAATCCCAACCGCTCGAGCTCGAGACCCATGTGGTGCCATTTTGATTGGCGCGTGTTCTCACAGAATCTCGCAAATAACTTTCGTATTTTGACAAGTGGTCTTGAGTGTATTCTTGTATGGGAAGCGGCTTGAATGCGATGATTTCTGTTTCAATGGCAAATCCATTCAAATGTTTAATCTCGCCCACAGACAAACGATTCACTCCCGCGTACATCGTTCTTGGCTTCGGAACATACCACCCATAGACCGAGAACATGTGGGCAATCATTTTCTGATCGTAACGGGGGGTGAAAAACCGAAAGAGCATATCCAAATCAGAACTTAGGTAAAATTGATTATTTTCTTCTGCATAAAAATAATCTTGACGAGAGTACTTGTCTGCAAAAATAATCGCCTTTTTTTTATCGGAATCGGTGAGGAGACACAGAAATTGACCTTCCAGAAAACGGTGAATGTCCCTATAAGAATGTGCACGAAATGTTTTCTGAACCTGCTGTTTTGAATTCATCGGAGTTATAGAACCATCGGGGTGGACGAAATAAAACAAATCACCCCAAATATACGCCGTTTTCGTCGCCGAAATCTGAACCGCCTGATCTGCGGTCTTAAGGCTGGCAAACAAGGGAGACCCCCGCCCCACGCCCATGACGGGTTCAAGAACAAGCCCCAGATCACGTTGACAGTCACCGGTACCAATGAAGAAATTACGCATGGTCATCGTTGCCTCCTTTCAATCTTTGCCCGCCTCTTACGTATTCGTCCCTCAACAACCCCATACGAAAACAGTCCACGTACGAACCGTCTACATAAAAATGCTGCCGCAAAATCCCCTCCACTTTGAACCCAATGCGCAGGAACGCACGGTGAGACGCCTCGTTGCCCATGATCATTCCGCAGTAGAGTTTGTGTAAATTCAGTCGCCCAAAGGCATGCTCAACAACGAGCCGAATCGCTTCTGTTCCGTATCCTCTGCCGCGAGACCGCTTGTCTCCGATCAAAATGCCGACCTCCGCATGACGGTCTTTCCATTGGATATCGGTTAATGAAATATTTCCCATATGTTTTTTGCTTTTTTTCAAGAAAATACCAAGGAGAAGGCCATTTTTATTGAGCTCATAGGTGCGGACATACGTCCGCAATTCTTGAACAGTCACGGGGAATCGTCCAACGGCCATAAATCGAGTTGTGTCTTGGTCATTGACCCAATCCACATAGTAGGACATATCCGCTTTTTCGGAAATCAGTCCAAGCACCACGTGCTTTCCTACTAGGTATTTTGTTTTCATCTTTCCCGCTCTGTCTATTATTTTCATTCATCCACCCAATTCGCAAAACCAAATTTTTTGATTTTCATCGACAGTTTATTTGACAATCTTTGCAGGCCGCTATTTCGTCGTACCTTTGCTCCCTATGCAATTGCCTCATGGCTGTGAGTTCGGGGCTGTGCCAAAGGTCTCGGATCGTGCGTGTTTTGATATCTCCGATGGGGTTCTTACTGTGGTGGTCCCCGCAACACATCAACACGGTGCCGTCAAAGAGAATGACCATTCTTTGCCAGAGTTGCGGGCAAGGAAAGCGTTCCTTTTGTTGAGGGGCCTTCACCTGGGCGTCTTCGCCTGCTTCATTGTTCCCGGAACGATAACGTGAGATGCCGATCCTGTTCACTTTATCCTCCCAAAAGTGGATGTAATCCTTGAGTTCCTTTTGGTTCATGGACATGTACACCATTTGAACCATGACGGAGGGGAATTTTGACCCCATTTCATTGCGAATCCGAATAAATTCAAGTATGCGTTCCAGAGTCTTTTCGTAATGGGCCCCTTTGCGAACGGCATCGTAAAGGGACGGGTCCATACTGTCCAGCGAGAACTTAATGCGCACCAGCCCAGCGGCGATGAGGTCCCGGGAGAGTTTTTCGTTGAGCAAGGTACCGTTAGTGTTAAACTGAACATCCATAATCCCCGCTTCGCGGGCCAAACGAACGAACTCCGCAATCCGAGGATGAAGGGTTGGTTCCCCTCGAAAATTAAACTTCACGGACGGTAGTTCTGCTTTGTTGAGCCTAATTTCGTCCATGATCTTCTTGAAAAGATCAATGGAAATTAAACCAGACGGCATGGTGTCAAAGGGAATTTGGCACATGGTACATCGGAGGTTACAGACGGCCGCCGCTTCCACATCCAAGTGCAAAGGGTAGTCGCCCACCGTCTGAGTGCGGGGAAGTTCGGACCAATTTTTTCGGTAGGCGAGATAGGAGGGGCCGAGGTATTTTTCCACATTGTCATGGCGGTCGGTACCGAGAACCTCTAAATAGTCTGCGCTCACGGGGACCACCCGTTCCATTGGCAATAAGTCCATGGGAATAAATACAGTGTTCATTTAACCCCCTTCGATTCCGATTCAGACGATCCCCGTTGATCGGTCCTTTTCATTCTATCACTCAAGTCGTCCGGCTTCGAGCGATACTTTCGGCAAATAAAAAATCCCGTTCCTCATCAATATCAAGCCCCTGAAAATGATCCAGCACATAATAATACGGTTTTTCGCCTATTCTATCCCCTATTATTTTCATCGTGTCCACATTTGTGATAAAAACCGCTGAATTAACGATATACCATTCAGGAAGCGTCTGGGTGCGTGGCCATTTCTCAGCTTTCCTAGAATAATTGACCGGACCGCTCTGGTCCCATATGAAGGTCTTTAAAGACGTGACCGACATTAGCGAATCAAACCCGCTATTCAACGATTCGACATACAGATCGATGGCCTTCGTCAGCACCCTGTCGTCTGCAAAGGGTTGAGTTGTATGAGTCCATAAAACGTGCTTGGTTTTTATCTTTGGGGCAATATGTTTGATTAAATCATCGGTGCTTGTGGAGCTTCCTGCGAATTTCGGATCCCGCCGTTCCACCCTAATTGATGAAACATCCTCTCCCGCCCCTTTGAGCCGATCCAAAATGTCTGTTATTTCCGGCACATCCGTATCCACCACGATCTCGTCCAAGGCTTTCACCCTTAATAACTGCTTGATTTTGAGTTCTGTCAACCCAAAGGGATATGGACCGAAGGGACGGGTATTTTTATTTAGGACCCTTTGACTCCCCGCACGAATGGGGAGAACAGCCGAGATGGTTTCCCCCTTCATCATGTCGTGGCCTCCCAAACGACCCGATGGTGCTTCTGAAAGATCGTGGGCGTGATGATCCAAAAAGCCGCGGATTTCTCAGCAAGGATAACGCGCGCTGTCTCCAATTCTTTATGTGTCATCTGATTCAGTGTTTCAAATTCTTGCCTCTTCTCGTCCGATTCATCTTCCGCTTTTTTCTCCGGCGAATCCGAGTTGGGGTAATAAAAAAGATTTCTCTCGTTGGGAGAAAACCCATCCATCCCTGCCACATAGATTTCCTTGAACCCGATCGCGGCCATCGACAAAATGGCTTGCACTCCTGAATTGGTTGGCAATTTATGGGGAAAAACGTACTCTTTGTTTAAAGAAAATGCGTCAATGGGAATTCTCGAAATAGTGTCTTGAGGCCCCCCCTCTCCCTCGTCGATTTCGATGTAGGGGTTGAGAATCACTTGCACCCCAGCTCCCCCCTTTTGATAATTTTGTCTTAACCGACGGGCGCTTCCAAAAAAGACGGCATCCGTTCGTTCTGGAAGAAAATTATTGTTTACACACACGACCGCGCATTTCGTTTCATCAACGAACCGGCGGATGGAGTCCATGGATGTGCCCAGGGTCCCTCCCCCACACGCGATCAACACTTTCCCTTGGGAAGATCCGACCAGGCCCCTCACTTTTGTCGTGGTGACGGGCATCAACTTTTTTGCTTTTTCTATTTTGTATTGGAAAGCAACATTGATATTTTTTTCTCGGTTAAATTCAGCTCGTTCGTCAAAAGGGATTTTACTGAGTGCAAGAAAAACCTCTTTGGCTGAATAAATTTTCAGTTTCAGCATTTCCCCAGCGTAGTGGGGGTGACAATTCAGCGCCCCAGAGACGACTTGCGCCACTGAATTTCCCCATTTATATTGTTTTTTTAACGGCTCCATGTAAATTTCAGCGAAATCAAGCAAAGGGAGCGCGTTGTATCTTGTCGGACTAACTTGACCAAGATAGAGAAGCAATGTCTCTATGGGTAAATTTCCTCCTCCCCTCCCCATCCCATTAACAGAACCATCAATGATGGAGACACCCCCTTGAATGGCCTCAAGTGTGTTGGCAAAAGCCAGTTGGAGATTGTTGTGCGGATGAAATCCCAGGGGGGCATCTGTCTGCGATCGGATGGTTTTTAAAATGTCCCTCAATTTTGATGGGATGAGACTGCCAAAGCTATCCGCAAGATAAAAATACGTCACTTGTTTTTTATACTTTTCCATAAGACAGGCAAGGGCATTCATTTCCGATGGGGTGTAATTTGAAATTCCCATGAAATTGACACTGGTTTCGTACCCCTTCCCCGCCAATTGCGCGGCAAGCTCAGCTCCCCGTTCCGCATCGGCCTTGCGTGTGACGATTCGAAGAATGTCCGCCCCAAAATCCCCCTGACGGGGAAACAGGCCAGCGATCAACTCTTTTGAAAAATCAACCAGGAGGGAAACACGGGCTCCGTTTTTGAATGAGCCGCGGATATCATTGATTAGTTTTGAGTCGCAGTTCCTAAAAAGGGAGGCCTTATCTGCCAAGGGGCTACAAAATCCCAACTCAACGTATTCGCACCCGGATGAGCTGACCGCCCAATACAGAGCTTTTCCGAAATCCACACTAAAATTCCAGTTGTTAATGTAACCGCCGTCGCGGATGGTACAGTCAAGTATTTTGAGATTTTCAAACATAAGGTATTAGGTCTTTCATGTTTTTAATTTTTTTCCACACATGGACTGAATCCATTTTTGCTCCAGACGGGTAATAAACAAACCGAATCCCAAATGAAAAAGCCGCGTTGGCATCGGCCGTCGCATCCCCGACAAAAATTAAGTTTTCCGGAACCATCTTTTGTGACCCCAAAATTTGTCTCACGCCTTCCTCTTTTGAAATCGGGGACCCGAAGATCCCGTTGAACTTTTCAAAAATCCCCAGTCGAGTTAAGTGAAAATCAAGTTCGGCCCGGGGGGCTCCTGAAACAACAAACATCTTAATCCCTTTATTGGCACAGATGGAGGTCAAATCCGAAACCCCCGGTGTCAGCTGTGCCGTTTCCATATAATTGTCAATGCATTTGTCAAGGGAATCAAGCATTGATATTAACGAATCTTCGCTCACAGGCACCCTCACGATATTATTAATGAAATACTTCACTTGATTAACCCGCCCTACGCCGTAAGAAGCCAAATGATATTCCATAAATTCCCGTTCCCACTGTGGGTAATATTTGGTGACCCATTCCCTGAACGCTTTAACTTTTTTTCAATGGAATCGATCAATACCCCGTCGCAATCGAAAAGAATGGCTCTTATTTTATCCTTTTTCCTCTCCATCATAGAATCGTATTAATTTTCCAGAGCCCCACGAACAAAGTGAGAAATGTTGGCGGAATAATCTTTCGTGTATTTGTAGGGCTCAAAAGATTTATCCCCGATAGGCGTTTTATTCCTTTTGGCCTGGCGGAGATAGTCAAGTGCCTTTGGGAGCAGGGGAGTCTCTGTGACGTAGCAAACGGGAAAAAAGGGTCCATCCGTCTCCGCGACATTTTTGGTGAACTCTGGCGTATTGAAATGGTTGTATCGTGACCAACGATCGTACAACAACACGGGAATGCCGTTTATCAAGGATTCATCAATGACTGTCGAGGAATAGCTCACAACGACGTCGGCGCAGGCCAACACCTGGGAAAAGGGCCCCTCTCTGTGGATAATAAGATGGCTTGGATTGCCGAGCCTATTCCTTATTTCATCATCATTCAGTATGAACCCCGGGTGGAGCCTGAGGACATAGCGCGCGTGGTCCAATCGACCGACCGCCTCGAGCATATCCCGCACACCGATAAAAAACTCGTCCAGTGTTTCAATAAACAAGTATCGCTCCCCACTTCGGTTTTTTATCGTGGAAGCGTGCACGACAACAAAATCATCATCAGCCAACCCCAAATTGCGTCGTGCTTTTTTAATTTTGTTACCATCCAGATCCACAAATATCAACGGGCCTGTTCTCAGTCCGACCCCCCGGACAAAATCATACTTCTCTTTAAAATAATTAAAATGTGCTTCTTGAACGGGTGTCGCGAGGGCAACGACCGGGAAAACCCCCAGCATGAATCCGCGACACAAATTGAGCAGTTCAACTTCGTAGGGCGGGGAAGAAGGCACCGGGTGCGATCCGTGGGAGATAAACAGAGACGGTTTATTTGACAACGAAAAGAGTTCGCCAACCACACCATACAGATCAACCCCCACATGCGACAGAAAAATAGATCGTTTGCAGAATGCCATATACTGATCGACCCTTTCCGCTTGCATAACAAGGGCCTCCATGTGGGGAAACAAACCGGCGCGCGCTTTCTTTATCAATATGGATTTTAAGGAAATACCGAAAAGCATGCACACCCCATCCGGGAGAGATTGAAGCGCCTGGTCAAGAGCGCTCGTCATTTCCGCTCGCCCCGGAAATGAAGGGACCAAAGACTTCCGAGGCCGTGTTGGGATAAAAAATCGCACAGGCCTCCACCTCACAAACAGGCGCGCCAGGGACACGAAGTTCCAGAGAAGACTTTTGACGTTGTAAGACTTTCTCGTTAGAACGACATAGGTCGGGTTGTGGGGTTTTAATATTTTTTCAACCTTATTGAAGGATTGACCGAGGGGCGGTGTAAAAATAACTTTTTCCCTCTGTAAGGTTGAAAAAATGATTCGTGCGAGCACGTCGGAAAAGAATCCACATGCTTTATCCCAAACTCGGGATACCCGGAGCGGAGAAGTGGACGATTTTTCATGGCCGGCCAAAGCAACGAACGGGATATTCCTCTGTCGGCAGAATCGTTCCGCTATTTCACCTAAGAATCTCTCTTGATCGTCGATCATTGCTGTATTTTTAACGATCGATGACGAAAAGAAATAGAGAGTCAGACCTGGATAATGATCAATAATGGAATTCACGATCCATGCCATCTTGAAGAGGTGATTGGCATAAAAGCGGAGATGAAGGGCGACCTCAATCCCATACGAGATTTTTACCCCAAATTGATCCGCGAATTGGAACAAAGAACGAATCGACTCCATCAGCGGCTCAACGGCGTAAATAAGGGTCGAATGGATGTGGGGGGGGAAGAACGCAAGGGTGTCTTCGAAAACAACTTGTTTTTTGCTCAAAAAAACTTGCAAAGCCGGCTCGCAAGCAACAATCGTAAATTCAGAAATCGCAAGACCATGCGCAGAGCAATACTCCTCCAATAGGCAATATTCATTAGTGAATTCAAGGACAGCGACATGTCGATCGGTCATTTAGGTATATCCGATCGCGATAAGGGCATCGGAAACCCCTCGCACAGAGAGTTGTTTCTTATAATAATTCTCAACATCTGCGTATTCAGATGCTATGGTAAATGCAGGGTTCTCAATTTGGGGTTTGCCAACCCGAAGCCAGTGAAAGAGATTTTCCAATCCATACCGTTGCTCAAAATAGACACATCCCCTCTTGTATCCCGCTTTTTTTAAACATTCTTTAAGCGTGATTGCCGAAAAATAATGAAGATGGGCCCTAATCCAATAGAAATCGTTGTAAGCCTTACACGTTCTCAGCAGTAATTCCTCCACATTTGGGACCTCGCATATTAAAACCCCCCCCTTTTTAAGAAGGGCTTTGCTTCGCAAAAGGAAATCAACTGGATTGCGTGTATGTTCCAATACATGGAACATGGTGATAACGTCAAACGGACCCCCTTTCGGGATCTCGGATAAAATGTCCGCGTCAAACAATGGAGCGGAGATATTTCTTTTTCCAATCATTCGCCGCTCTTGGCTTATTTCAACCCCAACCACTTTGTGGTATCCACGGCGAAACATCCCATCGATAAAAAAACCATAGCCCGCCCCAACGTCAAGAATTTTGCTCTGCTTTGAACGGCAAAACTTCGAAACAAAAGCTATGTGACGATCGGTATCGAATTGGTTGTTCTTTTTAAGTGCGCTAAAATAAATTTTCTTTCCGACAGACTTGTCCTGCTGATTCAAATCGTAATACGCCTTTTCCTTTTCAATGTTTGGCTGTGGGTATAGTTGGACATGCCCGCATGTGAAACAACAATATACTTTGCTTTTTTGAGAACCATCCCTTAATCGGGAGGAGACAAGCCGATGCCTGTTATGTCCACACAAAGAACATTTAAAATTATTCGTAATCATGAGGTGGATCCCCAAAATAAGGCAACAATCGTCCGCCGCTCTTCGGCGAACTCATATGAGACACAGCGGACGAAAAAGGTCTGAAGGGATTCCATCATAGGACCTTTTTCGCGAGCGCAAGGATGTTTGATACGGCGTCGAGAGCGCGAGAGAAAGCTTTCGTTTTCTTGACACTTTTTTCTGCTTTCTCCGCCAACCAGGCCAGTTCGGATTGGGCGGTTTTTGAGCGATTCAAAAGGGCGGTCGATTCTTTGTTCCAATCGGCGGTGAGTGTTCGGCGAATCCGGACCATTTCAATTTTAAGCGATTGACCTTTTTCGGTTAATTCTTTGGCCAGGGCCATGTCCTTGGTTTCTTTGGCCCGGCGGGCCAGGTAAAGAACAGAGATCCGCGATTCGGACAGGGACTCGAACAGCGCGGTGGCGGGGAGCCGCTGGGATGTCGTTTTTTCTCGAACGACACGATTTTTCCTCATCGGGACTTCTCCAACTCATTTGTGAGGCGAGCCACTTGGGTAGCGAAGGCGGCGAGATCGGTGAGGGCATTTTGGGGTTTGGCGTTGCGGGCGAGACCTTCCGCTAAATCGTGGTGGGCCTTTGGCAGATTATTATAGAACAGGGTCAGGGCGTTGAGGGTTTCCATGGCGTCGGCGTATTCGGCGTTTAGGTTAAAGATCGAGCGGGCGAGGGTGTTGCGGCCGGGGGTGCGTTTGTCGTCCCAGCGGGCGTGGATCGCGTCCATTCGGTTGGCGTAGGCGATCTTGAGGTCGGTTCGGATGAGGTCGAGCAGGGTCAGACAATGGGTCGCGTAAGATTCTACCCAAGGCTGGTTTTCCTGAACAGCGGATCGCAGATTTTTGGCGCGACGGGATCGTTTGACATTGCGCAAGCTTTCAGAAGAAAACGCGGCGGCTCCCGCGGGAAAGAGGTTGGGCCTGCCCTTCACCTGAACAATCGTTGCCCCGGCGTCGCGAAGGCTTTGGGTGATGGCGGCGGCCAGGGCGTCGCGGTCTTCTGACTCCTTCGGATGTCCCTCTGCCACTTGAACGAGGAGCGTGGTATAGCCCCCGAAAGCGGCGTTCAGTTCTTCCAATGCACGGAGGGTGAGCCGGGCTTCCCAGTGGGGGACCGTGACCGGCGTTGACCAGGCATATCCTTTTACCTCTTTTAGCATGTGGTCGCTTAAGGGGGCGTTTTTGGTTTCGGCCAGGGCATCGACGTCCGCTTCTCGCGTCCAATCCACGTCCCGGGCCATTTCGGTTTCGATCCCCTTTTGGGCGGTGGCGACAGACGTTTCAAAAGATTTAAATGCGCCGGGGCGAAGAGAGGCGCAGGCGGTGAGACTAAGAAGGAACAATTGGGGAATAAATGCACTGGAGGAGAGAGCCCCATTCCGCGTCCGAGGGATTTTCATGGAACGGCCCAATAGCCGCCTGTTCGACGGCTCCCTTTGTGAACGATCGCTCTCCGCATTTTAAGTTGAGCCAACCAACGCTCGATATTCTTGGGTGATGTGGTAAGGGCTCTCGCCAATTGTGGGGTCCGAATACCGGGTTTCTGGACGATCAACGAGAGAAGGCCGTTTATTCCCTCATTTATTCCCTCATTTATTCCCTCACTGCCGCCGGGGTGGGGAGGGCGTTGCAATTTGATTCGGAAGAAGGGGCCTGTTTTGATTTTGGGCGCAGGAAGATCGACCGCGCGCATGTGGTCGCGCATGCGGCGCAGACCACTGCCCAACCGCTCCACTTTTTGCATTCGGGCAAAAATGTCGGCAATTTTTTCGTTTCGCCGGATGGAAACGCCCATCAGCGTTTCCGCTGTCATGCCATCGGGAACCCGCCCGGGATTGACGATTTCCACTCGATCATCGTAAATTTCCACCATCAAGCTGGTCCCTCGGAAACCGTAGTCCCGATGAACAATCGCGTTGGCCACAGCCTCGCGCAACACCTCGACGGGAATTTCCATGAGATCGAAACGGCGGGTGCCGTGGATTTCACTGCGCGTGTTCAGGTGTTTTTGAAGGAAAAAGAGAGCTTCATTAAATTGCGTGAGCAAATCGTCTTTGACGTCTTTTCGATCAAAGACGTCGCGCCGTTCTTTGCCCTTAAACACAACAAAGGTGGCCTGGCATTGGGGAAACGCTCGTTGGGGGTCGCGACCAAAAAGGAGGATCCCCGCGTTGCGGATCCGATCTCCGTCCGCCAAGTTGAGGCTGGCTAAAACAGTGGACGGCGGCGCGCCCAGACGGCGGACACCCGCTTCTTGGAAAAAAGCGGCGACCTTTTTTGTGGAGATTTGTTTCCAGGTCACTGCCGCGTCAAACCGGTCTTCGAAAGAATCTTTCCCCGCCGCTTGGAAATGGAGACCCAGTTCCTTTCGGTTCATTTTCTGAGTCACCGCGTCCATCCGTCGGAAATAGCCTGAAGCGCAACTGTATGGTTTTTCTTCTCCAGGCAAAACATCAATGACCACCACATCGCCGATCTGAGTCAACTGGTGAATATCCAGCGGCGGCTCGCATTGGCGGGAGAGAGCCTGAATTTCAGCCTTGAGTCGGTTTGTCAGTTTTTCCCCCACCACACGGCCATCGTCTTTTACCCCCAACAGAATGCGGCCGCCCTTTGTGTTGGCGAAAGCGACGAGGTCGCGATCGATTTTAGGTGTGTATTTTTCCTTAAACTCAACGGAAAGGCCTTCGCCTTCCGCGAGAAGAAGTTTCAATTCTTCGGGAGTCATTTGGGAGGAATCCCCACAGAAATCCAAGATTGCTTTACGGCTTTGGATTCGGGACTGCGGGAACCGTAAAGAATAGTCGCTTTTTCGACCGTCCCCTGTGCGATCGCGGCGAAATCACTTCGGGGCGACAAAGAGAGGAGCGTTTGATACCAAATCTTTCCTGTTTTTTCCCACGATTTCCCGCCAATTTGCATGGCCGCCAGGTAGAAAGCGTGATTGGGAATGCCAGAGTTGATATGGACGCCGCCGTAATCATCTTCCCCCTCATACTTCTGTTTCATGTGGGCGGGTTGGGGGTCGGTGCCGATGTCGGGATCGTTCACATAGGCGGTGCCGGGAGCGGAAAAACTTCGGAGCGCTTTTCGCGTGAACGTTTTGATCAAGATATCGGCGCCGACCAGCCAATCGGCTTGTTTGACGGTTTGGTTTCTTCGCCACTGTTTAACGAGGATTCCCATAACGTCGGCGTAATGTTCGTTTAAGGCGCCGGATTCTCCCTGATACTCTAAATTTGCCGTATGGCTCACAACGCCGTGGGTTAACTCGTGGGCGACCACGTCGAGGGATTTGGTAAAACGCACAAATGTGCGCCCGTCCCCGTCGCCGTACGCCATTTGCTCTCCGTCCCAAAAAGCGTTGGCATAGTGTTGGCCCACGTGCACACTGGAAATGAGGGACATGCCACGGTCATCGAGGGAGTTCCGGTTCAAGACCTCTTTGTAAAAATCGTAGGTGTCGCCGGAATAATCGTAGGCTTCGTTGACCGCGGGGTCCTTCGAGGGGCCATTCGGCCCCTTTTCACCTTCACTGCGGACCAGTTTTCCGGGGAGGGCGTGGGTGGGTTTGTGTTGGGCGTCGTAGATCAGGCGGTGTTTCTTGCCTGCCGGGGAAGGGATGGCGGCCATTTGGGGAAGTGTCGATAGGGTGGTTCGTGTGGCGCGGGCCGCGGCGGAGGCGGCCAGGTTCTCCAGGGCCCATCGACGAGTGATTTTGTCGGGAGACTCGGCCATCCGTTTGAGGATGAACGGGGGGAGGATGCCTTGACACACACGCTTAACAGCAAATCCCCCCTGGCCCCCCTTTTTCAAAGGGGGATAAAAATAATGAGGGTGAATTATGCGATCCATTGGGCGATGAAGACCATGGCCTTGCGGGCTTTAATGATCAGGGACTGGAGCTCTTGGATTCGTTTTTGGGCAACGGAGATTCCGTTGCCGCTATTGAGGAGATGAACCAACTGCTCTTCAGCACGGTCCAATCGTTTGGTCAACCCTTCTTTGACACGGCGGAGGGCGACCTGCTTAATATCCCGGTTGGCCTCGTAAAAATCCTTTCGGCTCCCGACTAAGGAAACGGGCCGAACGGCCCCCCAGGATTCTAAAAGCCGGATGTTGATACTGGCGTTGCCCTTGCTCATGGACAGCCGTTGACCAATGTCTTCAAGCGAAAGCGGGGATTCTTGAAGATAGAGCAGACCATAGATTTGCCCCACCGATCGGTTGAAACTAAAACTTTCCGCCAGTTCACCCGCGAAGCGGGCAAACTCTGAATCCGTCGAGGCAGGCGTTTGTGTGCGCATATGTTTTTTAATGTTTAGCTCGTTCTAAACAATATATACACTGTGTTCCCTCTTCTGTCAAGGGGGCTGAGGGAGGCGTTGGTTATATCACGCATCACAACCCCTGGGCCAGGTGCCTTCGTGCAGGAGTATCACCTCCTCTCAGTGTTTCTGAAGAGACTCCACCGATGTTTTCGGCGGAAAGGTCGTCCGATCTTTGTCTCTCTTTCCGCCGCACACGTGCAGTGTTTTCCGTTCAAAGTCGAGGTTAGGCGGGACAATTCCATGTCCCCTGGATGAGTCCCATCGTTGTGTTATGCCAACTCGGCCGGGAACTGAGACTTCTCATGACGTTCCTGTTCGTCGTCTCCTCGGTTTGCCGTAGGCTTCCTCCAGACGGTCCCTCGCACGACAAAGGGGACCCCAGAAGCTCACGTAACCCGGAACTTTCAGTTGGGCGCGAGGACCGGCCCCGCGCAGAGCGCGGGGCACTTGGGGCGGCAGAGCCGCTGATGCGAGACGGAAAAGCCAGGTTTTTTACGAAACAAAAAAGTTTGGGCGTAGCGGGGACTACGTTCAAACTTTTTTGTGAAGTAAAAAGCCTGGATTTTACGTCGAATCCCGTGATCCAACTGAAAATTCCGGGGTAAGGATGTAAATTTGGCTTCCGACCGCGCTAGCCGGGATTCCCCGGTTGGCACAGGGCTCCCGTCGACAGGGTCCGGAACATATTTTTTAGCCCTCCCAGACGGAAATGATTGGTCCTCTGACATTTTCAGGCTACGGAAGTTTGTTGGATCATTTTGTAGGTTTTCGAGGGTTTTCGCTAGGAGACAACGTCCCCCTTGGCTTGGGCGGAGAGGAAGGCTATTAGGGGGCGGGCTTTGGGGGGAACGGTTTGTTCGTCTAGCTGGATCAAGGTTTTTCCCTTGGAGCCTTTCAAACTTAATTGATACACGATTAAATCGCGGGCGTGGGAGGGAGGGGGTTTCTTTAATTCTCTCACGGCGATCAGGCCCGCCTTGGCTTTCGGCGTGAGGTGCGAAAGGGGCACTTCACAGACTTTTCGCGTCCCCGCGAATCCTCCCGACTGCATAAAGCAAAGAATTCCCCCTTCGTCCGGACGGGAGCGTTTTGATTTGATCCGAGGCCGTTGGGTCATGCTCTTCTTCCTCTTAAAAATTCAGTCTGTCCGCACCATCAATCAATGACGATCCGGTAATCTTCCCAGGGAAGCGTTGGGTCGATGGTGATCGTCAGCGATCGTTTAAGAATTTTTTCCAGCCGGTCTTGGCGTTCTCTGACGAAATCGCCCACGCCGGGCGGCAGGGTCACTTGGAGTCTCCCTTCCGACCGTCCTTGGGTGATTTCTAATATTTTTTTGCAATTTTAAATACATGGACTCGCGCGAGAGGACGTTGCCGCTTCCCGCGCATTCAGGGCAAGGCTCGGACAACAGGGAAAGCAACGATTCCCGTCGGCGTTCCCGGGTCATTTCCACCAGGCCCAGCCGGGTAATGGGAAGAATTTTGATTTTCGCCCGGTCATTGCGCGTGGCGTGCTCCAGCACCTCCACCACCTTGATTTGGTTTCGTTTGCGCCTCATGTCGATGAAATCAATGACGATGATCCCCCCGATGTTTCGGATGCGCAATTGTTTGGCCACCTCTTCGGCGGCTTCCAGGTTCGTGGCGGTGACGGTTTCTTCTTGGGATTTGTGGCCGATGAATTTGCCGGTGTTCACGTCGATGGCACAGAGAGATTCTGCTTCCTGGATGATGATGTATCCGCCGGACGGAAGATCGATCCTTTGTTGACGAATATGTGCCAGTTCACGGTCAACCCCGAACGCTTGGAAGATCGGCGTTTTGCCCGTGTAATGCTGGACCCGTTCGGTGTATTCTGGAGCCAACATTTCAACGAACTTTTTTAAGTCTCTATATTCCTCTTTGTCATCAATCAGAAAAATGTTCGCGTTGTCATTCAACAGGTCTCGGGCAATCTGGAACGTCAATCCCAATTCCCGGTGGATCAGCGTGCCGGTTTGCGCGGTCTCATACTTTTTGAGAATCCCTTCCCAGAGTTTGGCCAGATATTTCATTTCGCTTCGCAGTTCGGCCTCGTCCGCCCCCTCCGCCTCGGTGCGGACAATCATTCCGCCCGGCAAATTCTCCTCTTCGATGATGCGACGAAGCCGATCGCGTTCGGCTGGTTCCTCGATGTGTTTTGAGACGCCCACGTGTTCGCTTTTGGGCATATAGATGAGGTATCGGCCCGGCAGGGAAATGTCCATGGTGACTTTCATGCCTTTGGTGCTGATCGCCTCTTTCGCCACCTGCACCATCAGGTCTTCCCCCCGTTTCAACATCTTTTCAATGTGGCGGTCTTTGGATGAACTGACCACGTCGGTCACATACAGGTACGCGTTCTTTTCGAACCCCGTGTTCACGAACGCGCTGGAAATCCCGGGAAGCACATTTTCGAGTTTCCCTTTATAAATGTTACCCACCAGTTTCGCCATGCCGAGCGCGGGACGTTCGATCATGAATTCAGCCAGGTGGCCATCTTCCAATACAGCGATGCGTGTTTCTTCCGGTAAAACGTTGGCAATAATCTCTCTTTTCATTTAAGACTCCCTTTCTTTTTTTAAAATGATCATATAATCCACAACCTCAAAATAGGCATTGATTGTCGTTTCTGTTTAAACACTCAATTACAAAATATACCGACGCAAATGGATTGACAACAATAGGCCCACGGCCATAAATGAACCGACGAGCCCGGACCCTCCGTAAGAGAGGAAAGGCAGGGGAATCCCTGTCACGGGCATCAGTCCCATGGCCATCCCAATATTGACGAGACCCGAAAACGAAAAATAGGCGCCCAATGCGGTCGCGAGGTATCGCCCGAAATAGTCCCGCGCCGTATACGCGATATCAAATGCCCGCCATGCCACCCAAAAATATACCGCCAAAAGAAAGAAAGCCCCCAAAAATCCGGTTTCTTCCCCCACAAGCGAAAAAATAAAGTCCGTATGTTTTTCTGGCAAGAACCCCAACTGGCTTTGGCTCCCCGAAAGGATTCCTTTCCCCACAAACCGGCCGGACCCTACAGCGATTTTCGATTGCAAAATGTTATAGCCGGACCCCAACGGGTCCACGGCCGGATCAACGAACGCGATCAGCCTTTTGCGTTGGTAGGGTTTAATCGCCCGGTCGACCACGAAAGAACCCGCCACGCCCATGACAATAACCATCAACGCCACCGCTAAGGAAACCCTGCTCACAGGAACCCGCCATTTCCTCAGAAACCACCAGAGCGCGCAGACCGCCCCCCCTATGGCGGTCCAAAACAAAGAAGGGGCCGGTTTCCTGAAACGCCCGCGACAGTCCCATCATCACAGGACGGTCGATCCAGCGATCACTGACGATGGAAAAATAGGTTCCGGTCAACGGAATTCCGAGCGCGAGCACGGTTCCGGAAAGGATCGTGATCAAAAACCCCAATGGCATCCCCGCCGCAAAGAGGACCGCCAACGTCATGGGCCCCATCACCAACGCACTTGAAAGGTCCGGCTGAAGAAGCACCAAACCAAAATGCGCGCCGGCCAGCAATAAAGGAGGAACGGACCCGCGCCAATAGCGAAGGTCTCTCGCCCGCACGTTCGCATACGCCGCTAAGGCCACGGCCAACCCCAACCGAGTGATCTCGACCGGCTGAAAATAGATATTCCCCAAATCTATCCAGGAGCGGCTTCCTCTCAGACGCGTGCCGACCAACAGCGTCAAAATCAATAAAAGTGTGCTGATCCCATAGACCCCCTTGGCATAGGTCTGAAACACTTGATACGGCAGAAGCGCCAGAAAAATCATGGCCACCCCCCTCACCGCAAACCCCAGCCCTTGTCGAGCCATAAAAGAACCGGCATGGCCGCTCTGGAGCGTGGCGGAAAAAATAAAGAGCATGCCCATCACCGCCAACGCCATCACCGCAACCAACAAGCTCCAATCCAGGCGCGCCAAAAATTTGTGGGATCCCGAAGATTCCCCCACGCGGAAAAATCGCGGAACAATGTCGGGAGTCATAGGCCCATTCTCACGGGAACGACAGAGCCCCGCCCCTCCCCGTGGGAACAGCTTGGAAAATTCTGTTCCGGACCCTGGGGACGGTAGCCCTGGGCCAACGGGGGAATCCGGATGAACCGAGTCATCGTGGGTTACCTCCCTTGCCCGGACAATGGGAGGATGGATCGAGAGGGGGGATAATAGGCATCGATCATTTGTTTGGCGATGGGGGCGGCGGAGGCGGAACCGTTGCCGCCATTTTCGACAAAAACCGCCAAGGCCAAGCCGGGCGTTTCACCGCGTCTGCCCGCGTAGGCGGCAAACCAAGAATGGTCGTCCCCATGGGAGTTTTGCGCTGTTCCGGTTTTTCCGCCGATCACAAGGTCGTCACGTCTGACCGATTGGCCGGACCCCTGCCGAACAACCTCTTCGAGAGCTTGATGGATCATGTCCCACACCCGATCGTCCAGCACCACGCGCCGACGGGATTTTGGATTTTGTCCCAAAACGATTTTATTGTCCGGCGATATCACGCGGTCCACAAGAAACGGGCGCCAGACCGTCCCCTTATTGGCCACCGCGGCCAACAAGACCGCGTTTTGCAATGGAGTCGTGGCCAGAGCGCCTTGCCCGATACAAAAATTGAGGGTGTCCCCTTCAAACCAGGTTTGTTTTAAGACTTGCTTTTTCCACGTCCGGCCCGGCACGAGCCCGGGAGATTCGCCCGGCAAATCGAGTCCTGACTTTTCTCCGAACCCGAACGCCTTCGCCATAGCTTCCAGGTTGTCCGCCCCCACGGCGCGGCCCATATTATAGAAGTACACATCGCAGGACTGCGCCACCGCCCCCAAAAAATCTTTTCGCCCGTGTTGGGTCCAACAACCGAATTCCCTGTTCCCCATTTGATACGACCCTGTGCAAAAAAATGTTCGGCGGGTGTCCCAGCCGTTCTGGAGCGCCACGGCCGACGTCACAATTTTAAAAACGGATCCGGGGGGATAAATGCCTTGCAGGGCCCGGTTAAAGAAGGGAAGGTTGGGATCTCCCAGATAATCGCCTAAATTCAGGGAAGGATCATATCCCGGCGCACTCGCCAGCGCGAGGATCGCCCCGGTGCGCGGATCGATCGCCACGGCCCCGCCGCGCCCCGTCACCGACGCCGCCAGTCCCGCCTCTGCCGCGGACTGAAGCCGTCGATCCATCGTGAGGTGTATGTCGTTGCCCGGCGTCGAGGGGATTCGGCGGATCACGTGGAGGTGGCGGCCCATCGCGTCCACTTCAAATTGCAATCCCCCGTCGGTTCCACGCAACCATCCGTCATAGACTTTTTCAAGACCGTTTTTGCCGACCCACTGGCCGGGACGCAAAGACTCGGGCCCACGGGGATCAGGCCGGAGATTTTGGTCTCTTCCCCGCCGCAGTTCAGCTTCGTCCACTTCGCCGGCATATCCCAGGAGATGGCACGCCAAAGAACCGAACCGCGCGCGTCGTTGGGGTTCCACGAGCACATTCACTCCGGGCAAAAAGATACGGCGTTCCATCAACGCGAGCGCTACGGCGGGCGGAATGTTGGTCAAAATTCTGGTAATTTTACCGGTCTTTTTCGCTTCCAGCAGTTTGCGCCGGATCACATCCTCCGATTGAGGAAGACGGTCTCTTAATTCTTTTTCAACCGCGTCCAAAGACGGTCCCGCTTTTTTGCCGTGCGAATAGAACAGGGAAAAACGCGGGGCGTTCTCCAACACGGGTTCCTCGTCAACGCCGTTGCGGGCGTAGATGAGCCCCGCGGCGCGAGAAGCGGCAGGATTTGAGTGCTGTTCATTTCGGCCTGACGTTCCATGTCCGGCCCCTGCACTATTTGGAGGAAAAAAAGACGGAGCACCAACATCAAGAACCCCGCCGTCGCCAAAGTCGACAAAACAAAAAGACGGCGATCATCTTGGGCGCTAAAATGAGACGCGTCGCGGTTAAGCATGGTCGTTGCGCGGCCGCGGGTCCCACAGGTCGGACCAGGCGGCCATGACCCAAAACACGCCGGGAGCCACCAATGCGTTTAAGGCCACATGCGCTGTGGCCAGGATCACGCTCGGATGACCCACCGGAGAGTGATCAAAGATTCCCGACAAGATCCGAATCCCCCCCCACATGACCAACGTCGCGATCACCGCAAGCGTTTCTTGAGTCCCCAACTTTTCTGCGTTAAGATTTTTTGAAAGTGTTCCGGACCCAAACCCCGCCAACGCTAAAAGCCACCCCTGAACGCCAAACGCCGATATTCCGTAGGCGTCCAGGGCCAATCCCCATATAAAACCCGCGCTCATGGCGAACGTTGTTCGTCCTTGCGCGCCCAGAGCCAATACCGCCAACAAAAGCCATTGGGGCGTCGGCAACCCCGCGGGAACAGCATAGAGGATCAGGGCCTGAAAAATCCAGCCCAGAACCAACGTGAGAACAAAGAACATCCCCGTTCGTTTCATGGGATTTTCTTGTCCCCGGGGTCGGGGGACGTGGGGGAGAGGATGAGAACCTCACGCACAAATCCCAGGCGGGCGGCCGGGGAAACCACCGCCCGTTTGGAACTCGCGCCGAGCGGGGCCACCACATCGGTGACGTGTCCAATCAATAGGTGGGGGGGGTAGACTTCACCGAGCCCGGCCGTGACCACCTCGTCTCCCGGACGGATATCGGAATCTGAAAATAAATAGTTCAATAAAATTTTTGCGCCGCCGCGTCCTTCCACCAACCCCTGTTCCCCCGTTCGTGTCACGAACGCCGACAGAGCCGAAAAGGGGTCCGTGACGAGAAGGATGCGCGCTTTTCCGTCAGGCAAAATTTCTCTCACCTGGCCAACCACCACCGGTCGGCCCGACTCCATCGTGATCACCGCGGCGCCTTCTTTCACGGGGGTCCCGGGGTTCACCAGAAAAGAATGGAACCAGTCGGCGGGGTCTCGCGCCCACACCCGCGCGGTCGTGGCGTGAAACCCCGCGCTGGGGGATACCCCCAGAAGGTCGGCCATCCGTTTATTTTCCTCTTCCAAGGATTTCAGGCGAGCGGTGTCCAACCGGTCTTGGACCCAGCGGGACTCGAAATCCCGCGCCCGTTGGTCCGCCCGAAGAATTTTCGCAAACCCTTGCCCCACGCGCCCCCATTGGTCCAGTGAACCAACGACAGCGCTTCCCGAAGGAGACCAGAGGTAAAAAAAGGAGAGTTTAAGGGATTGAACGACCCGATTCGCCGACCACGCGAGGAGGGCCAGGCTGACGAGAGAATAGACGCCAAAAAGAGTTGCGGATCTGTGACGCTGAAACAAAATTGTTCTCCCTGCGCTCGCTGAGAGCGCGGTTCCGGAGGAGCGGGAGAGGAAAAGAGTCAACGGGTGATCTCAACACGGGATCCCGGGTTTCGCCGGGAGAACGGCTGAGAGAACGCGCGTTGGACCTTTAGAGATACGACGGACGGCCGCGGGAACGCTTGATGTTATCAAGCTCTTCCAGATAACGGCCACAGCCCATCACAACGCACGTCAAGGGATCCGCGGCGCGGGTCACCGGAAGTTCGGTTTCCCGCGACAGGAGTTCGGGGATTCCGCGCAAGAGGCTTCCGCCGCCCGCCAGAACGATTCCCCGATCCACCAGGTCCGCCGACAGTTCCGCCGGAGTTTCCTCGAGCGTCGCCTTGACCACGTCAACAATGAGTTTCAGAGGTTCCGAGAGGGCTTGGCGGACTTCTTCCGATGTGATCGTGATCGTTTTCGGAAGACCCGACACTTGATCCCTTCCTTTCACCTCCAAGGACTGCTCGTCGACCAAGGGGAAGGCGCTGCCGATTTTGATCTTGACGTCTTCCGCCGTTGTCTCGCCGATGAGCAGGTTGTACTTCCGTCGAAAATATTGCATGATGGATTCGTCCAACTCGTCGCCCGCCACGTCCAGCGACTTGGAGACCACCATCCCTCCCAAGGAAATCACCGCCACCTCCGTCGTCCGCCCCGATGTCCACGATCATGTTGCCCGTGGGCTCAGAAATCGGCATGCCCGCGCCGATGGCCGCGGCCTTGGGTTCCTCAATCAACTCCACGTACCGTGCTCCCGCCTGGTCCGCCGCCTCTTTGACGGCGCGCCGTTCCACCTCGGTGATGCCGGAAGGAATTCCGATCACCACGCGGGGATGGAGAAGGCTCCGGCGGTTGTGCACTTTCCGGATAAAATATTTGATCATTTCTTGAGTTAAATCGAAATCGGCAATGACGCCGTTACGCAAGGGCCGAACCGCGTAGATGTTGGCAGGAGTTTTCCCGAGCATCCGTTTCGCCTCCGCGCCGAACGCGACAGGTTCACGGGTGTCCCGGTTGATGGCCACAACAGAAGGTTCTTTGAGGACGATCCCCTGCCCTTTGACATACACCAGGGTGTTGGCTGTCCCCAGGTCAATGCCCATGTCGTTGGAGAAAAGGCTGAAGATGTAATCAAACACGGGCGGTCACCTTAGCCGGGATTCCCCGGTTGGCACAGGGCTACCGTCGACAGGGTCCGGAACATATTATTTTAGCCCTCCCAGGCGGAAATCATTGGTCATCTGAAATTTTCAGGTTAGCTTTCCGTAGAGCACACGGGCAAGAGGCCCGTGCGACAAAAGAAAAACAATTTTACTGGACCAAGCGGATCAGGGCCATTTCGGCGTTGTCGCCGTTGCGCGTTCCGATCCGGTGGATGCGGGTGATGCCGCCCACACGGGATTGGTACCGCGGCACCAGCACGTCGTAAATTTTTTTCCGCACCTCTCGGTCGTTCACTTCCCCGGCCACGCGGCGGCGACTTTCAAGGGTTTTGGCTTTCGCCAGAGCCAGAACGCCATCGGCGAACCGAGACAACTCTTTGGCTTTGGGCACTGTTGTGCGGATCTGTTCGTGCCGAAAGAGGCTGACGGTGAGGTTTCGCAAAAGCGATGTTCGCGCCCCCGTCGGCCGGGAAAGTTTCCGACCGGCATGCGTGTTCATTTCGACTCCCCTGACCCCGTCGTCGCGGTCGCCAACATCCCTAAATGCATGCCCAATTCCGTCAACCGTTCCTTGATTTCTTCCAAAGATTTTTTCCCGAAATTCTTAAACCCCAAAAGTTCCTCTTCGGTTTTCGAAATAAGCTCGCCGATGGTCTTGATTTTAGCGACTTTCAAACAGTTGGAGGCCCGCACCGTCAACTCGATCATTTCCACCGGTTGGTCCACCATGTCTTTGAGTTTGCCGGGAACCACCGGGTGAAGCGCCGCCGGCGCCACAGACCCGTTCGCGGCGGGTTCCTCTTTCGTTCCCATCACCGGCGTTAAGGCCGGCGCCGGCAAGAAAACGTGCACGGAACTCCGCAGAATTTCTGAGGCACGCGCCACCGCCTCGGTGGGCGACACGGACCCGTCTGTCCAGACTTCCAATATCAGTTTGTCGTAGTCCGTCACCTGTCCGACACGGGCGTACTCCACCTCGTAATGGACCTTCGAGACAGGAGAGAAAAGCGCGTCCACCGGAATGGTGTTGACCGGCTGGCCTTCCCGTTTGAGTTTCTCGGCCGTCACGAACCCGCGGCCGCGGCCGATTTCCAGCTCAATGTCCAGCTCGCCGCCCGCGTCCAAATGGGCAATCACATGCTCGGGGTTCAACACCTCCACCGAAGACGTCGCGTCGATGTGTTTCCCTTTCACCTCGCCCCCTTTTTTCTTTAACGACAACGTTTCGGGGCCCGCCGTGTGAAGACGGAAACGCAATTGTTTGAGGTTTTGGATCAAGGTGATCACATCTTCCTGAACCCCTTTGAGGCTGGAGAATTCGTGGGGCGCTCCTTTGATGCGAACAGAGGTCACCGCCGCCCCTTCCAGAGACGAAAGGAGAATCCGACGGAGCGAATGGCCCACGGTGTGTCCGTAACCTTTTTCAAAGGGTTCGGCAATGAACTTCCCGTACGTTTCTGTCGAAGCGGAATCGGTCTCCAGCTTCTGAGGCAACACCAATCCAAGGCTGGTCATGAGGTCAAATCCTCCTTAAAGGGGCAACGAATGGGTTATTTACTGTAAAGTTCGACGATGAACTGTTCGTTCACCGGATACGACATTTCCGCTCGGCTGGGCCAGGCTTTCATCGTTCCCGCCAATGTCACACCGTCAAAAGTGACCGTGTCCGCCGACCCTTTCACCGCCCGCGCCAGGCTCGCGTCCCACTCGAGCCACGCCGGCACGCCCCGCTGAGACGCGGCATGAAGCGCGCGTTTAACGAAAAGGTTTCCTTTCTGTCCTTCGGCCAGAGACACCACGTCTCCCGGTTGAACTTGATAGGAGGGGATGTCCACCGGTTTCCCGTTCACCCGGATGTTGCCATGGAACACCAGCTGACGCGCCGCGCGCGGCGAGGTGGAAAATCCCAATCGCCGAACCACGTTGTCGAGCCGCGTTTCCAACAACCGCAATAGGTTTTCGCCCGTGTTCCCTTTCTGGTGAGAAGCCACCGCGAACGTTCGACGGAATTGGCGTTCCAACACCCCCGAAATGCGCCGGGCTTTCTGTTTCTCCCGCAGACGTTTGCCGTACTCCGTCGGCTTGCCTGCACGCCGTCGGGCGTGTTGACCCGGCGGAACCGCCGCGCCTTCCTTATCGATGGGGCATTTGGCGTAACAGCGATCGCCCTTTAAAAAGAGCTTCACACCCTCGCGCCGACAAAGTTTACAAACTGGACCTGTGTATCGAGCCACAAAACCTCCGTTACAATCTCATTTGAAGGACGGGCGAATCGCCCACGCTCCCTTTATTCAAAAAACCTGTGTAGAGCGCGAACCCAACTCCCGCGCTCCCTGTGCGACTAGACGCGGCGCGCTTTGGGCGGTCGGCATCCGTCGTGGGGGATCGGGGTGACGTCTTTGATCGACGTGACCACCAACCCCGCCCCTTGAAGCGCCCGAATGGCCGTTTCTCGTCCCGATCCCGGACCTTTCACAAAAACAGAGACGGTTTTCACTCCGAGCCCGATCGCCTTTTTCGCCGCCGCGTCCGCCGTCACCTGGGCCGCAAAAGGAGTCCCTTTTTTCGTGCCTTTAAATCCAGAACTTCCCGCCGTGGCCCATACGATAACGTTTCCCCGTTCATCGGTAATGCTCACAATCGTGTTATTGAACGACGATTGAACATAAACCCGGGCGTTGGCGATGTCTCGCCACAACTTCTTTTCGCCTTCGGCGCCGGAACCCCCGTCGGTCGAGCCGACGGGACATTCGTCCCGGGGGATTTCGTCCCGGGGGCATTCGTCCCGAGGGATTTCGCCCCGGGGGATTTCGTGCCAGGGGATTTCGCCCCTTCTTTCTTTGTGTCGATTGGGTCACCCATAAATTTCTCCTTACGCCTTACCGGGAGCCGCGGCGGGGGCCCCGACCGTTCCGGGTTTCGCCGAACCCACCGTGCGCCGACGACCGCGCCGAGTCCGAGCATTCGATTTGGTGCGCTGGCCGCGCGCGGGAAGGTTTCGACGATGGCGGGACCCGCGATAGGCCCCGATTTCGATCAGGCGGCGAACGTTAGCGGAAATTTCCCGCCGTAAGTCCCCTTCCACTTTAAAGTTCTTGGCGATCTCCGTGTTGATCTTGGACACTTCGGCCTCGGTGAGATCTTTCACCCGGGTGGCCGGTTGGACACCCGTGACTTCAAGAATCTGGACAGAACGGGCCGGACCGATCCCGAAGAGGTACCGCAAAGCGACGTCCACGCGCTTATGTTTGGGGAGGTCAATCCCCGAGACGCGAGCCATAGTGACTCCTTAGTTTAAGAAACGTTTCAACCCTGGCGCTGTTTGTGCCGAGGGTTCTCACAGAGAACATAAATCTTGCGGTGCCGTCGCTGGACGCGGCACTTACTGCAAATAGGTTTGACCGACGCGCGAACTTTCATAATTCCTTCTCCTCACAATAATTCCACCCACACCAACCACCCGCCGGCAGGGAGCCCGGCGCTCTTTCCCTTATTTTTCTCGATACGTGATGCGGCCACGAGTTAAATCGTAGGGAGACAACTCCACTTTCACTTTGTCTCCGGGCAAAATCTTAATGTAATGCATTCTCATTTTTCCGGAGATATGAGCTAACACTTTATGCCCACCCTCAATTTCTAACCGAAACATGGCGTTCGGCAACGCTTCCAGCACGCGCCCTTCCACTTCGATCTTGTCTTCTTTTGTCATTCGATCCTTTCGTCTTAGCTGTTCGGGAGGCACGTCAAAATTTCCGGCCCCCCTTCCGTCACGGCCACCGTGTGCTCGAAATGGGCGGAAAGTCGATTGTCTTCCGTCACCACCGTCCACCCGTCCTTTAAAACCTGAACACGCCACGTCCCGGCGTTGACCATCGGTTCCAGTGCCACCACCAACCCCACATCCAACCGCGGGCCCGTGCCCGCTGTTCCGTAATTGGGCACCGAAGGTTCTTCGTGCATGTTCCGCCCAATCCCGTGCCCCACAAAATCACGCACCACCGCATACCCGCGGGATTCCGCCACCCGCTGCATCGCACCCGAGATGTCGCCCAACCGGTTCCCCGCCCGCGTCGCCGCGATGCCTTCCGTCAACGCGTCTCGCGTTGTTTGAAGGAGTTTCTCCGCTTCGAGGCTGATGCGGCCCACCGGAAACGTCGCCGCCGTGTCTCCCACGAACCCGCCCAACGTCGCCCCCACATCAATGCCCACAATGTCCCCTTCGCGCAACACCCGTTTCGGGTGGGGAATCCCATGGACCACTTCTTCGTTGATCGACGCGCAAATGGAAGCGGTGTACCCCCGATAACCCAAAAAGGTCGGTACCCCCCCCGCGTCTCGAATAAATTTTTCCGCCAACCGGTCGAGCTCTTTCGTGGTCACGCCCGGCACCACCGCCCGTCCCACCGCGTCCAACACCTGCGCGGCCAGCTGTCCGGCCCGCCGCATTCGTTCTAGGTCTGCGGGGGACTTAAGCTCGATTTGGCGGGTTGACCCCATTAACCCCGCGGAAGACCGTCCAAAATCGTGGTGATCGTTTTCGCCACTTCGGCGATCGGACGATCCGCCGGAATAGTTTCAAGCAAATCCAACCCGTGGTAATAGGCAATCAAAGGTTCTGTTAAATCGTTGAACACCCGTAACCGTTTTCCGATCGTCTCCGGTTGATCGTCGTCCCGTTGAAACAATCCGCCCGCGTCGGTGTCGCAAATATCTGAACTTTTTGGCGGTTTCGTTAGAACGTTATAGACCTTCCCGCATTTCATACACTGGCGACGGCTGGACAAGCGACGAATCACTTCCGCCTCAGAAAGAGAGAGATACAATACCTTATCAAGAGGCCGTTTGGCGTTTATCAAATAGCCATCCAGGGATTCCGCTTGGTTCACCGTCCGTGGAAATCCGTCCAGCAAAAAACCTTTTTGGCAATCGGGCTGATTGAGCCGGGCCGTCATCACCTCCAACACCAGTTCGTCCGGCGCCAAACGTCCGGAATTCACATATTCCTGGACCTTCAATCCTAACGGAGTCGCTTCTTCCATCGCCAAACGAAAAATGTCACCGGTTGAAATGTGCGGCGTTTTATATCGTACCGACAACGGCTGAGCTTGCGTCCCTTTTCCCGACCCCGGCGCACCCAATAGAACAATATTCATGGTGATCTCTCTCCTTAGGATTGGCTGCCTGCACCGACGTTAAACCAACGGCCTTTCACTCGCCCTGTCTTGGAAAATCCCTCGTAATGCCGCATGATGAGATGCGACTCCAACTGACCCACCGTGTCTAAAGCCACCCCCACAACAATCAAAATCGACGTCCCGCCAAAATAAAACGGAGTGTTCATCACACGGTGCAAAATGTCCGGCATAATGGCCAGTGCCGCCACGAACAGCGCACCCCCCAAAGTGATCCGCATTGACACCGCGTTGATGTATTCGGCCGTGGGTTCGCCCGGACGAATCCCCGGAATAAATCCCCCCCACTTTTTTAGGTTATCCGCCAAATCCACGGGATTGAATGAAACGGAATTGTAAAAGTAGCAAAAGAAAATAATCAAACCCGCATACGTCGCTTCGTACCACAAAGCCCGCTGGTTCCAAAGACCCAAAATTCGTTTCGACCACTCGCCGTCAGGATTAAAACTGGCGAATGTCACCGGCACCGACAAAAGTGACACGGCGAAAATCACCGCGATCACCCCGGACTGGTTCACTTTTAACGGCAAAAACGTGCTGGCGCCCCCGTACATTTTCCGTCCGACCATACGCCGCGCGTATTGCACAGGAATTTTTCGTTGCGCCGTTTCCACCCAGACCACTAACCCCACCACAATCACCACCAGCGCCCCTAGGCTCAACGCCGTCAACAGAGACATTTCCTGAAGATCGAACACCATTTTCCGCATTTGGTTCAACGAGCTCGGCAGACGGTCCACAATGCCGGTAAAAATCATCAACGAAATCCCGTTGCCGACCCCCCACTCCGTGATCTGTTCGCCCAACCACATAATGAAAATGGTCCCGGCAGTGAGCGTGAGCACCGTCGTGAAAATGAAAAGCGCCCCGGGTTCCCGAACCACCGCAATTTCGTTGCCGAGCCGAATTTTCGTGATCAAGGTCGTCAATCCGAACGACTGGATCACCGCCAAAAGCAATGTAAAATACCGCGTGATCTTGTTTAGTTGGCGGCGGCCACTTTCGCCCTCTTTGGCCAACCGGTCAAGATAGGGAATCACATGGGCCCCTTGCAACAAACTCATAATGATCGACGAGTTGATGTAGGGCATGACCCCCATGGCAAAAATCGACATCCGGCTCATGGCCCCGCCGGAAAACATGTCTAAAAAACCGAGAAAATTGTTGGCTTGGGACTTAAAGAGCTGTTGAATCGCCGTCGAGTCAATGCCGGGAATCGGAATGGCCACGCCCACGCGATAGACCACTAAAATTCCTAAAGTAAAGAACACCCGTTTTCGAAGTTCTGGAATTTTGAAAATATCAGCGAAGGATTGCATCAGCGCACCGCAATCCGGGGATCAAAAGTCATTTCGCCCGCTTCCAGACCTTCGCGCCAGGAATCAACTCGGCCCGGCCCCCGGCCTTTTCCAATTTCACTTTCGCCGAACCAGAAAACTTGTCGGCCTTGACCACAAACGCTTTGCTCACGTCGCCGTCGCCCAACACTTTGACCGGATGGCGGCCCTTGATGAGGCCGGCCGAGCGCAACATGTCCGGCGTCACTTCCCCGGGCTGGGCGATCACGGCATTGATGTCTCCCACGTTCACTAACGAATACACGGTACGAAACGCCGTCGTCTTGAACCCCCGTTTGGGGATGCGGCGGATCAGCGGAATTTGGCCGCCTTCGAACCCTTGTTTCATATGAGAGTCGCCGGACCGGGCGGTTTGGCCCTTAAACCCGCGCGTCGATCCCTTTCCCCCATGGCCGGACCCTTCGCCTCGACCAACAATTTTTCGCCGGTGACGTGAACCGGGCGCGGGTTTCAATGTGTTCAAACGAATCATGGTTAAGTCCCTTATAAATAGGTTGCTGTCAAATCATTCATTCCACATCCACGGCACACGGGCAGGATGCCCGTGCTACAAATGCAAAAACTAGGCAGGGACGGCGACCGGTCGGGGGGCGGGCATTTCTTTGCCACGCCGACGATAGGAGTCTTCCCGCGTCTCCAAGTCTTTTAAGCCGGCCAGCGTGGCGTAGACCACATTGAACGGGTTGGTGCTTCGAAGCGATTTACTCAAAATATCGCGAACCCCCGCGGCTTCCACCACGGCGCGGACACTGCCGCCGGCGATAACGCCGGTCCCTGAAACAGCGGGTTTCAACAGAACCGTTCCCGCGCCAAAAATACCGGTCACTTCGTGGGGAATCGTCCCGTTCTTAATCGGAATCTTAACGATGGTTTTTTTTGCGTGGGACACCGCTTTTTGGATGGCCGCCTGCACTTCTTTGGCTTTACCAATCGCCGCGCCGACATGGCCCGCCCCGTCCCCCACCACCACCAGAGCGCTGAACGAAAAACGTTTACCGCCCTTCACAACTTTCGCCACCCGGTTAATGGTGACCACGGTTTCTTTTAAGTTTAAACTGTTCGCGTCAATTCTTGGCACATGGACTCCTGTTAAAAGCTCAGACCCGCCGCGCGGGCTCCGTCGGCAACCGCTTTGATGCGGCCGTGATAGGCCCGCCCGCCGCGGTCAAAAACGGCTCGGCTGATATGAATCGCTTTCGCTTTTTCCGCGATCGCTTGCCCCACCTTCGTGGCGGCGTCAACGTTCGCCCCGGTCTTCAGCGTTTTCTTAAGATCACCGCTCAGACTCGACGCCGCGGCCAACGTTTTCCCCGCGGTATCGTCCACCAGCTGGGCATACATATGGCGTTGGGCGCGATAAACCGACAAGCGCGGTTTCTCCGCCGTGCCGAAAATTTTTCGCCGACCGCGTAGTCGACGGAACGCCAGACGTTCTTGGGGACTTTTTAAACTCATTTCTTGGCTCCTCCCGCGGCGCCTGTGGCACCCGCCGCGGCTTTGCCGGCTTTGCGGCGCACATGTTCCGTCGTGTAACGGATACCCACCGGTTCGTTGTTGGCCCAGTACACTCCGGGCCGACGGAACCGACGAATCTCGGCGGCCACTTGGCCCACCCGTTCTTTGTCTGCCCCTTGAACCACCAAACCGGTCTGTTTGGCGTCAACGGTCACCTTAATGCCCGCGGGGATCGTGTAGTGGATGGGATGGGAAAACCCAAGCGTCATGGACAAATCGTTCCCCGTCAACGTGGCGCGGAACCCCACACCGCCGATCTTCAGTTCTTTCGTAAACCCCGAAAGAGACCCTTCCACCATGTTGGACAAAAGTTTTCGGAACGTCCCGTGCAGAGACCGCTGTCGCGTGCTGTCGTCACGGCGGTCGACAACCAAAACGCCTTTGTCGAGATGCGCCGTGAGACCTTCCGGCAGGGTTCGGCTCAGTTGGCCCAGAGGACCCGTCACGCTGACCAACGGACCTTGAATCGAGACTTTGACTTTATCTGAAACGGGAATCGGTTTTTTTCCAAGTCGGCTCATGGCATTTTTACCAAACTTTGGCGATCACTTCGCCACCGAGTTTCCGTTTGCGCGATTGGTGATCGGTCATCAACCCTTTGGACGTCGAGACAATCGTCATTCCCAACCCCCCGCGCACTTTCCCCAATTCTTCAAACCCTTTGTACACCCGCAGGCCCGGACGAGACACCCGGCGCACGCCCTGGATGACCCGAACCTTGTTGGGCTGATATTTCAGAAACAACCGGAGCACGCCCTGTTTCCGGTCGGGCAACACTTTGTAATCGGCAATGTAGCCCTCTTCCCTCAACAAATGGGCGATGTCTTTCTTCGCGCTGGACGACGGCAAATCCACACGTTCCATAAACTTGTGGTTCGCGTTATTGATCATGGCGAACATGTCGCTGATCGGATCTTGGCTCATGGGTTCCCCTTCTCTCCTAAATCAATCGTTACCAACTGGACTTCGTGACGCCCGGGATTTCCCCGCGCAGGGCCAGATTTCGAAAACAGATCCGGCACAAACCAAAATCCCTATAAAACGCCCGCGGACGGCCACAGAGCCGGCACCGGTTTCGATAGCGCCCCGCAAACTTCAGGGGCTTTCGCATTTTCGCGATCCACGCTGTTGTGGCCATAGTCGAGTTAACTCCTCAATTAGTTCCTGCTCTTAAAATCCCATCGGTGCCCCTTTTCAGGGAAACGGGGGACAACGGCTAAAATTTTTCTTCCTGCAACGACGTTCGAGAAATTGTGTCTCTTCAAAAACCCAGGCGATTTCGCCCGGTCCACGGCCGCCTTAGGCGGCTTTTTCGACGGCCGCCTTATCCCGCTTGAAAGGCATGCCGAGAAGCGCCAACACTTCCAACGCCGGTTCGTCTTTCCCTGCGTTGGTGACAATGGTGACGTTCATCCCGCGCGGTTTGTCGGATTTGTCCAAATCAATTTCCGGAAAAACATATTGCTCCGTCAAACCCAAATTGTAATTGCCCTGCCCGTCAAACCCCCGTTTCGGGTCTACCCCACGGAAATCGCGGATGCGGGGCATGGCAATGTTCACAAGTCGGTCCAGGAAATCCCACATCCGCCCCGCACGGAGGGTGACCCGCACACCGATCGGCATCCCTTCCCGCAATTTAAAATTCGAAATGGCTTTCTTGGCCCGTCGAACCTGCGCTTTTTGCCCCGTGAACGCCGCGATTTCTTCCGCCGCGAGATCCACCACTTTAGCGTTTTCTCGCGCTTCCGACAAACCAATGTTAACCACCACCTTTTGGATCCGCGGCACTTGCAACGCGTTGGTCCAACTGTGGCGTTTCATCATTTCCGGCACCACACCGGTGCGGTACAATTCTTTCATGCGGTTTTCAAATTTTTTTGTTTCGTCGTTTGACATCGAACACCCTCACTTGAGATCGTCCATCGAAATCCAACTCACTCCAACAGCACACAGGCAAGCCGTTCCCACACGGCACTTCCGCTTACGCGGTCGGATGCCCGTGCTACAAAGACAAATACGTTAAACCTGTTCCTGCGCCGTGGACCAGAGATCATCTCTTCACCCCAAGGCGCCCCACAAATGGGTCAACCACAAAAACCAGCCGTTCCTAGACCCTTGAAACCCCCAAAAAAAACGCGCCCAAAAACACGCTTTGTGAAAAAAGGGCCGAATGGCCCTAGCCGATCATTTCGCCGCAGTGGCGGCAGACGCGCGCTTTTGTGCCGTCGGAAATCGTGCCCACTTTGAAACGGGTGGCTTTGCCGCATTTCGGACACACCAATTTCACTTTACTGAGCGGCAGATACGCTTCTTTATCTTGAATCCCCCCGGGTTTCTGGGGCGTGCCTTTCGCGTGCTTTTTGACCATGTTCACCTTGGCCACGAGCACGCGCCCTTTCACTCGGTCCACTTCGATGACATCGCCTTGTTTGCCGCGATCTTTTCCGGCCAAAACCAAAACCTTGTCTTTCTTACGGATAGGGGCGATGGCCATTACACCACCTCCGGCGCTAAAGAAATAATTTTTAAATAGTTGCGTTCCCGCAACTCACGGGCGATGGGCCCAAAGATCCGCGTGCCCCGGGGTTCGCCTTGATCGTCAATCAACACCGCCGCGTTGTCGTCAAACCGGACATAGCTGCCGTCAGGACGCGCGCTCTCTTTGCGCGTGCGAACCACAACGCATTTGACCACTTCGCCCTTTTTGACACTCGAATCGGGGAGCGCGGTTTGAACCGACGCGGTCACCAAATCGCCCAAAAACGCATATCGCCGACGGGACCCCCCGTGCATCCGGAACACCCGAACCAACCGGGCCCCGGAATTGTCGGCCACTCTCAAAATGCTTCGTTCTTGAATCACGGCGTCCCTCCCAGCACTTCTTCCAACGCCGGCCCCGTGTGCGCGCGTTTAACAACGCTCACCAACCGCCACCGCTTCGTTTTGGACAGAGGCCGGGTTTCCATCACTTGCACTCGGTCCCCCGCCTTGCTTTCATTTTTTTCGTCGTGCGCATAAATCTTGGTGGACCGGGTCAGCACTTTCGCGTAACTGCCGTGGCGCAATCGCCTCTCCACCGACACCACGCGGGTTTTGTTCATCTTGTCGGAAAGCACCAGGCCTTCCACTACTTTTCGATCATCGCGCTCGATCTGAGGTACGGTCACGCGGAGACTCCCTTTTGCCTTAAGAACGTCAGCGCCCGCGCAATGGTCCGCCGGGTCGTCCGAATTTGCCGCGGGTTCTTTAACGGCGCGGTCGTGTTCTGAAATTTTAACTGAAACAACTTTTCCTGGTTTTCACGAACCTTGACTTGAAGCTCATCGCTCGTCAACTCAGAAAATTTGATCTCGTCTTTTTTCTTGGCCATGGAATTTTTCCTAGAAATGGTCCCGCGCCACAAGGCGCGTGGAGATGGGCAATTTATGCCCCGCCAGTCTCATCGCTTCTTTGGCTTGCTCCGCCGTCACGCCTTCAATCTCAAAGAGGATCCGGCCCGGTTTCACAACGGCCACCCAAAACTCCGCATTCCCTTTTCCTTTTCCCATCCGCGTTTCGGCCGGTTTCTTTGACACCGGCTTGTCCGGAAACACCCGAATCCACACTTTCCCGCCCTTCTTTAACGTGCGTGAAAGCGTGATCCGCGTGGCTTCGATTTGCCGCGCGGTGATCCAATGGGATTCCAACGCCTGCAATCCGTATTCACCGAACGCCACAAACCCGCCCGCTTTGGTGCGGCCTTTTAACCGGCCGCGATGGGACTTTCTATATTTGACGCGCGAAGGCATGAGCATAAATTACTCCACGTTCCCTTCACGTTTTTTTGCTTCGTCTTCTTCCTGCTGAATCTTGCTCATCACTTCTTCTTCGATCGCTTCCGCTTCCACCACCGGCTCCACAACGACCGTGGGTTCCAACGTTAAAAGCCCCGCTTCGGCTTTTTTCGCCAACTCTTCTTTTTCTTTTTCTTCGATCACGCGCACTTCCGCCATCAAATCCGCGTCGGTCTTTTGGAAAAGTTCTTTACGGAATATCCATGTTTTGATTCCGATGGTCCCCATCTTGATGCGCGCTTCCGTCGTCCCATAATCGATGTCGGCTCGGAACGTTTGGAGCGGCACCCGGCCCTCTTTTAGCCACTCGGTTCGGGCAATTTCCGCTCCACCCAACCGGCCCGCCACCATGATCTTGATGCCCAACGCGCCCCCCTGCATGGCGCGTTCCATAGACCGTTTCATGGCCCGGCGAAACCCCACCTGTTTCTCTAACTGCATGGCCACACCTTCCGCCACCAGCTGGGCATCCACTTCCGGCCGTTTTATTTCAATAATTTGGATCGCGGTCTTTAAACTTGTCATTTCTTCCACCACGTTCCGGAGCCCTTCAATATCGGCGCCTTTTTTGCCGATCACCAGGCCCGGCCGGGCGGTGTATATATTGACGCGGAGATATTTCCCCGTACGTTCAATGCCGATCTTTGACACCGCCGCCAACTTAAGCCGCTCTTTTAAAAATTTGCGGATTTTAAAATCTTCCTCGATCAGGGTGGGCATCTCTTTGAGGTTCAGCCATTTAGAGTCCCACTCTCGAATGTAACCGAGACGTATTCCCTTGGGGTGCGTTTTGTTGCCCATCGAAAATGTTCTCCCTTAGTTGTCGCTCACGACAATCGTGAGATGACAGGTTTTGCGTTTGAACATCGCGCGCGATCCCATGGCCTTGGGCATGACACGCTTGAGCGCCGGCCCGTGATTGGCCCATGCCTTCGCCACCTTCAAGCGCGTCACATCCGCCCCTTTCCCAGCGTTGGAGATGGCGCTCTTGAGAGTTTTCCCCACAAGGACCCGCGACGCCCGCGGCACCCACGGCAACAGCCCCATGGCATCGATGACAGACTTGCCTTTGATTAAGTTTAAAACCTGGTTCACCTTTCGGTATGAAAACCGCGCGAACCGTGCATGTGAAATAGATTCCATGGGATCCTCTACGTTTTGGACGAGGCTTCTTTCGTATGCGCCTCGCCGTGGCCACGGAAGTAGCGGGTCGGGGAAAATTCTCCCAACTTATGGCCCACCATCTGTTCTGTGACGTAAACCGGTGTGTGTTTTTTGCCGTTATGCACAGCGAACGTGACTCCTACAAAATCCGGCGCAATCGTGCTGGCGCGCGCCCATGTTTTAATGGGTTTCTTGTCCCCGGCCTTTCGCATTTTCTGGACCTTTTCCACCAGATTCGCGTCGATGTAGGGACCTTTTTTCTTAGAGCGTGACATGAGATTCTCCTTACGCGGATTCCGCGGCGTTCGTTCGTCGCCGGAGAATCATCCACTGATGCTGTTTAGGGGATCGCGTTTTGTAGCCTTTCGCCGGCTGATTCCACGGCGAGCGCGGCTGGTTATTGCCTTTGCTTTTCCCTCGGCCACCCCCGTGCGGGTGATCCACCGCGTTCATGGCCGTTCCGCGTACCTGGGACCGAAACCCCCGGTGCCGCCATCGTCCCGCATTTCCAATGGTCAAATTTTCATGTTCGGTGTTGCCCACTTGCCCGATCGTCGCCATGCATCGGTCCGGCACCATACGAATTTCGCTCGACGGCATCTTCAGCGTGGCATACCCGTTTTCTTTGGCCATGATCCGAACCGCCGCCCCCGCCGATCGCGCCATTTGCGCGCCGTTGCCTGGAACCAATTCCACCGCGTGCACCACGGTTCCCAGCGGGATGCTGCTTAAAGGCAAAGCGTTTCCCACCGTGATTTCTGCCGTAGGACCCGACATCACGTTGTCGCCGACTTTCAGACCAACGGGCTGTATAATATAGCGCTTTTCGCCGTCTTTGTAAAATAACAATGCGATGCGCGCGCTTCGGTTGGGATCATATTCGATCGAGGCCACTTTGGCCGGCACCCCGAATTTGTCCCGCTTAAAATCAATCAGGCGATAGGCGCGTTTGTGCCCCCCCCCGCGAAACCGCACCATGATTGACCCGGTATTGTTACGGCCGCCCGTCTTACGCAGGGGCCGAACCAGCGACTTTTCTGGCGTGGTTTTTGTAATCTCACTGAAATCTTCAACCGTGATAAATCGCCGCGAGGGCGTATACGCTTTAAACGTTTTCATCGGCATGGGGTTATCCCTGGGGCTCCGCGTATTTAATGTCTTGGCCTTTTTTAAGTGTCACGATGGCCTTTTTCCATTCCGACTGATAGCCTGTCCGCTGTCCGCGGCGGCGCAATTTGCCCGGCACGCGCATGGTATTGACGCTTGTGACGTCCACATTGAACGCCGATTCCACCACTTCCCGGATTTGCCCTTTCGTCGCGTTGGGGGCCACTTCAAAAACAAACTTGTTCAGCGCTTTCAGCTGGGTCGACCGCTCGGTGATGAGCGGGCGCCGAAGAATGTGTGAAAAAGAAAGAGTCATTTCGCCACCTCTGGAGTGATTCGATTCTCCGGCCCGGACGAACGTTCAGAGGTATCGGACCCCTCCCCCCCGAGACGTGTGGTAATTTCGTCTAACGCCGCGCGGGTAAACACAAGTTCGTCGGCCAGCAGGGCTTGATAGCTGGTGAGATCTCGCGCCAACCGCAGACGCACTGTGGGGATGTTCCGCATGGCTCGATTCAAAATTTCAGGAATCGAATCCACAATCAATACAGATTTGGGCGCCAGTTTTAACGATTTCAGCAATTCCACCGCCCGTTTCGTTCTCGGTTCTGAGACCACCAAATTCTCGATCACCCGAAATTTCCCGTCTTTGACAAAGGACGAAAGAACCGCTTTCATCGCGAGCCGTCGTTTGGCCGGGGGAACCGCTTGGTTGTAAGACCGGGGTTTCGGCCCGAACGTCACGCCCCCGTGACGCCAGAGCGGAGAACGAGTGGATCCGGCCCGCGCGTTTCCGGTGTGTTTTTGTTTCCACGGTTTTATTCCGCCGCCGGACACTTCGCCGCGGGTTTTCGTCGAGTGAGTGCCCCGCCGTTCGTTGGCCAAATAGGCGGTCACCACTTCGTGCACCAGCGCCGAGGACGCTTTCACTCCAAAAACGTTCGGCGACAAAGTTACCGTGTTCACTTTTTCTCCCTTCGTATTCATCACGTCAACGGTCAGCATGGGATCCTCTTACTTTTTTCCCGGGGCGGCCTTCGCCGCTTTTTTCACGACAACCTTGGGTGTGCCTTTCCGGGCTCGTTTGGGGCGCGTGGTCTTATAAATTCGGACACAGGCACCGATGGGGCCGGGCACAGACCCTTTGATCAACATTAAATTTTGGTCGAGATCAACACTCACCACTTTCAAACGCTGAACGGTGCCGGGTTCCGCCCCCATATGGCCGGGACCCCGTTTGCCGGGCCACACCCGTTCACGGCCGCTGGACCCCGGGGTACGCCATCGATCCGATTGACCGTGGGTTTGGGGCCCGCCTTTGAACCGGTGCCGTTTGACAACGCCGGCGAAGCCTTTTCCTTTGATCGTCCCGCGCACGTCAACAACGTCGCCGGAAACAAATTGGTCCACACGAACAGACATGCCGGGTTCAAACCCCGTTGTCGACGGAACACGGAACTCCTGAACCCATTGGGTGGGAGTCACACTGACTTTGGCAAAATGGCCCAATTCCGGTTTGCTTAAATTTTTCCCTTTCGTTCCGCCGAACCCCACTTGAACGGCCTCGTAGCCATGAGGCACATTCGTTTTCACTTGCAGGATGGGACAAGGGCCCGCCTCGAGCACAGTCACAGGAACGATTTCCCCTTTCGGGTCAAACACGCGGGTCATCCCCAATTTCCTCGCCAAAATGGCCTTGAGGGCGGGTGTGGGTTTGGGGGCCGCCGCCACGGCGGCTTCGGCCGGTTTTTCTGCTATCGTTGTTTCAGACATTGTCGTTTTCCCTAACCTTCGGTTTCAACATAAAGTTCGCCAGCAATAATCAAACCGCTTAAACCAAAATACCCCGACGCTCTTTTTAAAAAAGGGGACGAACGCCCCCCCCGTTAGAGCTTTATCTCTACATCGACGCCGGCGGGGAGGTCGAGTTTCATCATTTCTTCAACCGTCTTCGCCGTGGGTTCCAAAATGTCGATGAGCCGTTTATGGATGCGCATCTCAAACTGTTCCCGTGACTTTTTGTCGGTATGCACCGATCGGTTCACGGTATATTTCTTAATGTGCGTCGGAAGAAGAACCGGCCCCGCCACGGACGCCCCGGTGCGATGAGCCGCCTCCACAATTTTCGTGAGAGAATCGTCCAACATCTTGTGGTCGTAGGCCCGAAGCCGGATACGAATTTTCTGTTGGGTCGGCGCGGTCGCTGTGCTCATCTCAGTTCACCGAGAACGCGCATTCAAAACCCGCCGACGATTTCGCGTCGTGGAGACTTAACGTCACAAGACTCCGCCCCACATACAAATCTCCCTTCAGGATCAAATCGCCCATGTCTTAGGCCAGAATTTCCGTGACAACGCCGGCGCCCACGGTGTGGCCGCCTTCCCGAATCGCGAACCGCACGCCGTTTTCCAACGCCACAGGAACCAACAGTTCCACCTCCACTTCCACGTTGTCGCCCGGCATCACCATCTCCACCCCGGCTTTCAACTTCAAGTTTCCGGTCACGTCCGTCGTCCGCACGTAGAACTGCGGCCGGTATCCGCTAAAGAACGGCGTGTGCCGCCCGCCTTCTTCTTTGTTCAAAATATACACCTGGCCACGGAACTTCTTGTGCGGCTGAATCGTCCCGGGCGCGCAGATCACTTGCCCGCGTTCCACCTGGTCCTTTTCAATCCCCCGCAACAGAATCCCCACGTTGTCCCCGGCCTGCGCTTCGTCCATCACTTTCCGGAACATTTCAATGCCGGTCACCACGCTCTTCTTCGTGTCTTGCAGTCCCACGATCTCCGCCGCGTCACCCACTTTCACGCGCCCGCGTTCCACGCGGCCCGTGGCCACGGTTCCTCGGCCCGTGATCGTGAACACGTCTTCCACCGAAATCAGGAACGGCTTGTCCAGCTCCCGTTTCGGGTCAGGAATCGACGCGTCCAACGCCGCGATCAGTTTTAGAATCGATTTCTCGCCAATCTCGGATTCCGTGTCGCCCTGCATCGCTTTCATGCTGGAACCCCGAATCACGGGAATCGTGTCCCCGGGAAAATCGTATTTCTTCAGCAGGTCCCGCACTTCGATTTCCACCAAGTCCAACAGTTCCGGGTCGTCCACCAAATCCACTTTGTTCAAGAACACCACCAGGTTCGGCACGTTCACCTGCCGCGCCAACAGCACGTGTTCCCGCGTTTGAGGCATGGGGCCGTCGGCCGCCGACACCACCAATATCGCCCCGTCCATCTGCGCCGCCCCGGTGATCATGTTTTTAATGTAGTCCGCGTGACCCGGGCAGTCGATGTGGGCGTAGTGCCGTTTGTCCGACTCGTATTCCACATGCGACACCGCGATCGTCACGATTTTGGAATCGTCACGCACGGTTCCGCCTTTCGCAATATCTTGATACGACTTGATCTGCGCCTTGCCGGTTTTTGACAAGACCTGCAGGATCGACGCCGTCAGCGTCGTCTTCCCGTGGTCCACGTGTCCGATCGTCCCCACGTTCACGTGGGGTTTCGTGCGTTCAAACTTGGGCTTTGCCATTTTTTTTCTCCTCTGTTAATTTCCGGTCGAGAATCCTGCTTGACACAAAAATTCCTTCCCTCATCCGCCCCTCGGGGGTCGCGTGTGCCAGTGGCACACGTTTGCGACGGGCCGAACAGGCCCCGGGTCCGAAGGACCTTCTCCCAAGGGGAGAAGGAATATCAAATCGCCCAGACGTCTTGCCGTTTGAAAAAAGGGCCGAACGGCCCCCCTAGCGGCCGGCGGCGACAGCGCCCTGGAACTTCTGAACGATCTCTTCTTGAATGTTGCGCGGTGCTTCTTCGTAATGGCTGGGTTCCATGCTGTAACTCGCCCGGCCTTGAGAAAGGGATCGCAACGTCGTCGCGTATCCGAACATTTCTTTCAAGGGAACATGCCCGTGAATGATGGTCACGTTGCCTTTATTTTCCTGGCTTTCAATTTTTCCGCGGCGGCGCATGAGGTCGCCCATCACGTCGCCCAAATAATCTTTGGGTGTCGTTACGTCGATGCGCATGATCGGTTCCATCAACACGGGGCTGGCCCGCCGCACGCCGTCTTTCAAGGCCAAAGACGCCGCGATCTTAAACGCCATCTCGTTGGAGTCCACTTCGTGGAAACTGCCGTCGGTCAAAGTCGCACGGAAATCCACCATGGGATACCCCGCCAAGGGACCCGACTCCATGGATTCGCGCAACCCTTTTTCCACGGCGGGAATGTATTCCCGGGGAACTCGGCCGCCTTTGATCTTATCGACAAATTCGAACCCCGACGCCGGGGGAAGCGGTTCCAGCTCGAGCCACACGTGGCCGTATTGGCCCCGTCCGCCGGTTTGTTTAATGTATTTCCCTTCGGACTCCACTTTTTTCCGGAAGGTTTCACGATACGCCACTTGGGGTTGACCCACATTGGCTTGCACATTAAATTCCCGCCTCATGCGGTCCACCAAAATGTCCAGGTGCAGTTCGCCCATCCCGGCAATGATCGTTTGGTTTGTTTCGATATCGGTGCGGACCCGGAACGTGGGATCTTCTTCTGCCAAACGGTTCAACGCGATCCCCATTTTTTCTTCGTCGGCCTTTGATTTCGGTTCAATGGCCACCGAAATGACGGGTTCCGGGAACTTCATGGATTCTAAAATGATCTGCGCTTCTTCATCACAGAGCGTTTGACCTGTGATGACAGATTTTAATCCTACGCCCGCCGCAATTTCACCTGCGTAAATTTCGTCGATTTCTTCCCGCTTGTTCGCGTGCATGCGAAGAATGCGGCCCAACCGTTCCCGGTTGCCCGTGTTCGCGTTAAAAACGTAAGAGCCCGATTTAATCATGCCGGAATACACTCGGAAATAAGTCACTTTTCCAACGTGCGGATCGCTTTGAATTTTAAACGCCAAGGCGGCGAACGGCGCGTCGTCTTTGGGTTCACGAACCAATTCCTTTTCGCTGTTCGGTTCGTGGCCAATGGTCGGTTTCACGTCCAAGGGAGACGGCAGATAATCGCACACCGCGTCCAACATGGGTTGCACGCCCTTGTTTTTGAAAGACGAACCGCACATCATGGGGAAAAATTTCCCGGAAATGGTGGCTTTTCGAAGTACGCGTTTGATCTCTTCTTTCGTGATTACTTTTCCATCAAGGAAATTGGCCGCAAACGCGTCGTCGTGATCCGCCAAGGCCTCAATCAAAACATCTCGGTATTCCGCCGCCTTTTCTTTCAGGTCCGCCGGGATTTCGGTAATTTCAAATTTCGCCCCCAACTCTTCTCCGTCCCACACATGGGCGTTCATCTCCACCAAATCCACGATCCCTTTAAACGTGCCTTCGGCCCCGATCGGAAGCTGAATCGGAACCCCTTGAACTCCCAATTTATCGTGCACCGATTTCACGCAATCGTAAAAGTCCGCGCCCACCTTGTCCATTTTGTTCGCGAAAATCATCCGGGGCACTTGGTATTGGTCCGCCAACCGCCAATTGGTTTCCGACTGGGGTTCCACACCCTGGGACCCGTCTAAAAGGACCACGGCGCCATCCAACACCCGCAACGACCGGTTCACTTCCGCCGTAAAATCAATGTGGCCAGGGGTATCAATAATATTGATTTGGCATTCGCGCCAGCGGCAATAGGTCGCGGCGGAGGTGATCGTGATCCCCCGTTCCCGCTCCTGTTCCATCCAATCCATGGTGGTGTTGCCGTCATGGACCTCGCCAATCTTGTGGATGCGGCCGGCGTAATAAAGAACGCGCTCCGTCGTGGTCGTCTTCCCCGCATCGATGTGGGCGGTGATTCCGATGTTGCGAACTTTGGCTAATGGAAACTGTCTTGGCATAAATTCTTAGTCTACCCTCTTTATTAACATTAAAATTCGATCATTCCCACACTAATCTGACAAAAAATCACCCAAAAAATCGGGCAACTATAAAATTCTTTCCAACAAGCAAGTGGAGGCGCCTTTCCTTCAGCCCCACGAATCCCAAAAAAACCGCGCCTGCAATCAAGCTTTTTGAAAAAAGGGGCGAACGCCCCTACCAGCGGTAATGGGCGAAGGCTTGGTTGGCTTCGGCCATTTTATGTGAATCTTCCCGTTTTTTCATGACGGGCCCTTCTTTCTTGGCGCACAAAAGAATTTCCTCGGCCAACCGTGTGGACATCGGTTTGCCCGTTTTTCCTCGGGCCACTTGCAGAATCCACTTAAAGGCAATGGTCTGACCCCGTTCCGGCCGGACTTCGTTGGGCACCTGGTACGTCGCACCCCCCACGCGACGAGGCCGAACCTCAAGCAGTGGGCGGGCATTTTCAATGGCCCGGGTAAATACGGTCAACGCGTCTTCGCCGCTTTTTTCTTTGACTTGAGACATCGCACCATAAAATATTTTTTCGGCGGTGACCTTTTTTCCCATAAAATTCACGCGCCCGATAAAGCGGGCCGCCAACACAGAACCGAACTTGAAATCCGGGTCAGGAATACCGCGTTTTTCGCGGGGTTTTAGCGCTTTACGAGGCATGGCGTCTCCTGGCCTTTACTTTTTGTCAGCGGCCTTGGGCCGCTTGGCGCCATACTTCGAGCGCCCCTGCTTTCGATCGGTGACGCCCGTCGCGTCCAGGGGGCCCCGAACAATATGGTAGCGAACGCCCGGCAAATCTTTCACTTTACCGCCGCGAACGAGAACGATCGAATGTTCTTGCAAATTATGACCGACCCCCGGAATGTAGGCCGTCACTTCCATGCCCGTCGATAATTTCACACGGGCCACTTTCCGTAACGCCGAATTCGGTTTTTTGGGCGTCGTGGTGTAGACCCGCGTGCACACCCCCCGACGTTGCGGCGACGAATGCAGAGCCGGCGCTTTTGTCTTATAGATCATCGGCTCCCGGCCGAACCTTACCAATTGTGTTGTTGTGGGCATACGGGCTCCTAACTCGCCTTCGCGGCGTGCGACTTTAACTGGGACATGCGTTCCCGGTCGTAGTAGCCGGATCCGGTGGGGATGAGATGACCGATAATCACATTTTCCTTCAACCCGCGCAACGGGTCGGACTGGCCGGTCGCGGCGCGTCTGTGAAAACCCGGGTGGTCTCTTGGAACGACGCCGCTGAGATGAAAGAGTCGGAGGACAACGACGCCTTCGTAATCCCCAGCAGGATCGGCTGAGCTTCCGCCGACTCTCCCCCCGCTTCCGCCACCCGTTTGTTCTCTTTATTAAAACGAATTTTCGAAATGGTCTCGCCGATGAGGAAATCGGTCCCGCCCGACTTTGTGATCTGCACGTTGGACAGCATTTGCCGCACGATCACTTCGATGTGTTTATCGTTCATCCCCACGCCTTGAAGTCGGTAAACCTCTTGAATTTCGTTCACGAGGAACTCTTGAACTTCTTTCGCCCCTCGAACCCGAAGGATGTCGTGGGGGTTCACCGCCCCGTCCGTCAATGGTTCGCCGACGCCCACGCGGTCCCCTTCATACACCACCAGGTGTTTGCCTTGAGGGATATTGTAGTCCCGCGCCAAACTCGTGTCCTCGTTGGTCACCGTCACCTTCATGGTGCCCCGCGCCGTTTGGCCCAGTTTCACCACGCCGTCGATTTCGGAGGTGACAGCGGAAGAGCGCGGTTTCCGCGCTTCAAAAAGTTCTGCCACCCGAGGCAATCCGCCCGTAATGTCTTTGCTTTTGGAAACTTCCTGCGGAATTTTGGCCAGAACGTCCCCCGGCTCCACTTTGTCGCCGTCGTGCACCACCATGTTTGTGTCCACGGGGAGGGGATAGCCGGCTTTACGTTTACCGCTTTCGTTGATCAATACCTGAGGTTGAAGCTGTTCGGCGCGGTGTTCGATGATGACCCGCTCGATCAGCCCGGTGATGCGGTTTTTCTCTTCGTGCATGGTGATCCCGTCAATAACGTCCTGGAGTTTCACCGTGCCTTCGTATTCCGAAATGATCGGCAACGAATAGGGATCCCACTGGGCCAACACTTCGCCGATCTCGACTTTGTGCCCTTCCACCACGCGGATGCGCGCGCCGTAAGGAATGTCGTGATGCTCTTTTTCCACCCCGCCGCCTTCGCGCAAAGACAGAACACCGTTACGGGAAACCGAAATTAAGACGCCTTCTCGGTTCTTGATCGTGCGGAGGTTGAGGAACTTCACCGTTCCGCCTTTGTCGGCCGTGACTTGGGACTTTTGGATCACGCGACTGGCCGTTCCGCCGATATGGAAGGTGCGCAACGTCAACTGCGTGCCGGGTTCACCGATCGACTGTGCCGCGATCACACCGACCGCTTCGCCCACTTCCACCCGTCGGCCGTTTGCTAAATTTAATCCGTAGCATTTCGCACAGACCCCAAAGGTCGCTTCGCATGTCAAGACCGACCGGATACGGATTCGATCGATGCCGGCGTTGGCCACTTTCTTGGCTTGCGCGGCGGTGATCATCTCCCCCGATTTCACGAGGAGATCGTCGGTGGTGGGGTCCACCACGTTGTCTAAGGTGAACCGCCCCACCAAGCGCTCTTCTAAAGGTTCGATGATTTCGTCGCCGGACCGAATCGTGCCGATTCGAATTCCGTTAATGGTACCGCAATCTTCTGTGTAGATAACGATGTCATGGGCCACGTCCACCAACCGGCGGGTGAGGTAGCCGGCGTCGGCGGTTTTCAGCGCGGTGTCGGCCAACCCTTTTCGGCCCCCGTGTGTCGAGATAAAATATTCCAAAACCGTTAGGCCTTCGCGGAAGTTTGAAATGATGGGCGACTCAATGATTTCGCCAACCGCACCTGTGATCTTTTTTTGCGGTTTTTGCATCAGGCCCCGCATGCCGGCCAACTGGCGGATCTGTTGGCGGCTACCCCGGGCTCCCGAATCAGCCATCATGTAGACCGAGTTGAACTTCCCTTCTTTCGGGCGATACACCGCTTGTTCGGTTTTCTTCATTTCGTCGAACATCACGTCTGCAATTTGGTCGGTTACGTGGGTCCACAGATCGATGATCTTGTTATAGCGTTCGGAATCCGTGATGATGCCGGCCTTTGATTGTTTTTCGATCTCTCGAATGTCGTGGCGCGCTTTTTTGACCAACTCGTCTTTCAGTTTGGGGATGTGCATGTCTGATATCGAAATGGTCAGCCCCGCTTGGGTGGCGTATCGGAACCCCAGCCGTTTAATCTCGTCTAAGAACGTCACCGTGCGATTGACGCCCAACTCGCGGTAGCAACGGTCGACCAAAGACACAAGCTCTTTTTTGGACACAGGCCCGTTCACGTAGCCCAATTCCGGCGGCACCACGCTGTTGAAGATCACCCGGCCCACGGTGGTGTAACTCTTCCATTTCGAGGCGTTGTGCAAATCCTTCTCTGCCATCCCTTCTTCCAGCAACGGGGTCACGTCTTTGACTTTAATCCGCGCGTGCAGGTCCACTTGCCCTTGCCCCACCTGCTGAATCGAAATGACTTCGTCTCGGCTTCCGAAAATTTTTCCTTCGCCCGGAACGCCCATTTTTTCCTTCGTGAGGTAGGCGCATCCCAGCACCATGTCTTGGGCCGGCACCGCGATCGGTCGACCCGACGCGGGCGACAAAATATTGTTGGTCGCCATCATCAGCAGGCGCGCTTCAAGCTGGGCTTCCAGCGAGAGCGGCACGTGGACGGCCATTTGGTCCCCGTCAAAGTCGGCGTTAAAACGGCGCAGGTCAACGGATGCAATTGAATGGCTTTGCCTTCAATAAGAACCGGTTCGAAGGCTTGGATCCCCAGCCGGTGGAGCGTGGGAGCACGGTTCAAAAGAATGGGATGGTTGCGCGTCACTTGTTCCAAAATGTCCCAGACCTCGGGTTTCACACGTTCTAACATGCGTTTGGCCGCACGCAACGTGCACGATTCGCGTTTCATCAATTCATGGATGATGAAAGGCTTAAAGAGTTCCAGCGCCATCTCTTTTGGCAATCCGCATTGATGCAGTTTCAGGTTCGGACCCACCACAATCACCGACCGGCCAGAATAGTCCACGCGTTTTCCCAACAGGTTTTGGCGGAACCGACCTTGCTTCCCTTTCAAAATATCTGACAAGGATTTGAGCGGACGGTTGCCCGCCCCCACCACGACTTTCCCGTGGACTCCGTTTTCTAACAGCGCGTCCACCGCCTCTTGCAGGAGGCGTTTCTCGTTATGCACCATGACTTCGGGGGCCCGAAGGCCCTCGATGTGTTTTAACCGGTTGTTCCGATTAATAATGCGACGATACAAATCGTTTAGGTCGGAGGTGGCGAACCGGCCCCCTTCCAACGGGACCAACGGACGCAGGTCCGGCGGAATCACCGGGAGAACGGTCATGACCATATTTTCCGGCCGCATCCCCGACCGCACGAACCCTTCCAACACCCGCAAGCGTTTGACCAACCGGGTTTTCTCCGCTTCGGAGTTGGCCACCTTCAATTGAGTTCGGACGTCCAGGGCTTCTTTCTTGACGTCAATTTCTTCTAAAAGTTGGCGAATGGCTCCCGCCCCGATCCCCACCGCGACTCGGCCTTTTGTCTCTTCTTTCGCCTTATGAAGTTCTTCGATCGAGAGGAGCTGACGCGCCTTATATTTCGCTTTCCCGTCGCTGTCTTTCCAGTCTGCCAACACGATGTGGCGGGCATAATAAACCACTTTTTCAATATCAGAGAGTTTTAAACCCAGCAACGTCCCCATGCGGGATGGAGATTTCCGCAAAAACCAGATGTGCGCTACGGGAACGGCCAACTCGATGTGCCCCATGCGTTCACGCCGAACTTTAGACTCAGTCACTTCCACGCCGCAACGATCGCAGACCACGCCCTTGTACTTAATGAACTTATATTTGCCGCAGTTACATTCCCAATCCCGCACGGGACCGAAAATCCGCTCACAGAACAGGCCGTCTCTCTCGGGTTTAAACGTTCGGTAATTGATCGTCTCGGGTTTGCGCACCTCGCCAAACGTCCAGGACAGAATTTGTTCTGGAGAGGCGATGGTCACTCGAATCGAATCAAATCCGGAGAAACTTAACCCCCCGGGCGCTTTTTTCTTCACTTCTTTTTTTCGTTCCGCAAAAAGAGTTGTCACCGGTTACTCCTTCGCCACGGCGGATTCAACCACCGCAGGGACCTTCGCCCCATCGATTGCCAACGGTTCCCCCGCTTTCAGGAGATCCACGTTCAGACCCAAAGACTGTAATTCCCGCACTAATACTCGGAAGCTTTCCGGCACGCCGGGTTCGGTCACCACGTCGCCTCGGATAATGGCTTCATACATTTTCGTACGTCCCTGAACATCGTCCGATTTTACCGTCAGGAACTCTTGCAACGTGTGGCTCGCGCCATACCCCTCGACGGCCCACACTTCCATCTCGCCAAACCGCTGGCCGCCGAACTGGGCTTTGCCCCCCAGAGGCTGGCGCGTGATCAGAGAGTAGGGACCCGTGGATCGCGCATGGATTTTGTCTTCCACCAAGTGGGCCAGTTTTAGAATGTACATCATACCCACGGTCACTTTGTTCGCAAACAGTTCGCCCGTGCGTCCGTCGCGAAGCGCGATCCGGCCGTCGTCTGAAGGCAACCAGTCCTCGCGCCACCCTTTTTCTAAAAGCTTTTTCTTGGCGTTCTGCATCATCTCCCCAATCTGCGCTTCCGTCGCCCCGTCAAACACCGGAGTGGCGGTTTCCATCCCCAGAATGTGCGCCGCCCAGCCCAACGTCGTTTCCAACAATTGTCCCACGTTCATCCGGGACGGCACACCGAGGGGGGACAGCACCACGTCGATGGGCGTTCCGTCGGGCATGTACGGCATGTCTTCCGGTGGGAGAATTTTGGCCACGACGCCTTTGTTTCCGTGGCGGCCGGCCAGTTTGTCGCCCACTTGGGTTTTCCGTTTGGAGGCAATATAGACTTTCACCACACGGTTGACCGTCACGGGCATCTCGTCGCCCATCTTGAAATTTTCTTTTTCCCGTGCGCTTTTGCTTTTGGCTTCCTCGATCAGGCGCTCGGCCAGGCTTTCGAACATCTTCTTTTGCTCCGCGGCGTCCCCTTTGGAGAGACGGCCCGCGTCTTGCCGGTCCGCCACGTCGGCCAATTGGGCTTTTCGATCGGCGCGGATCCTTTCGATCCTTCCTTCCAACTCCAAATCGATCTCTTTCATCCGTTTGTTTTCGTCTTTCTTCGCCATCTTTTCTTTGCGGACAAAAACTTTTGTTGCCAAAATTTTCCCCGTCACCCCCGGAGGCACTCGCAGAGACGCGTCCATCACGTCTTCGGCTTTTTTTCCGAAAATGACTTTCAGCAACCGCTCTTCCGGCGTGGTTTGCTGGTCCCCTTTAGGCGCGACTTTGCCCACCAAAATGTCGCCGGGAGCCACCTCGGCTCCCACGCGGATAATGCCCGTCTCGTCCAAATTCGACAAGGATTCGGCCCCCACGTTCGGGATGTCTTTGGTGATTTCTTCCGCGCCCATCTTCGTGTCACGGGCTTCCACCTGGAACTCCGAAATATGGATGGAGGTGAATACGTCGTCCCGCACCAATCGCTCGGACAGAAGGATCGCGTCTTCGAAATTGTACCCCTCCCACGGCATGAAGGCCACCAAGAGGTTCCGCCCCAACGCCAGTTCACCGTCTTGGGTCCCCGGCCCATCCGCGAGGACTTCGCCTTTTTTGACGTGGTCAAATTGTTTCACGCAAGGAACTTGGTTTAAACATGTGTCTTGGTTGGATCGCACATATTTCCGCAGAGGGTACAGATCCACACTGCCCTTGCCTTCATCGGAGTAGACCGCCACATGATCACTGGCGGCGGAGAGCACAACGCCCCCGCGTTTGCAAATCTCCGTAGCGCCCGAATCCCGGGCCACACGCTCTTCAATCCCGGTCCCCACCAGAGGCCGAACGGGGAACAGAAGCGGCACGGCCTGCCGTTGCATGTTCGACCCCATCAACGCGCGGTTCGCGTCGTCGTGTTCTAAGAACGGGATCAGTGCCGCGGAGGTGGACACCACCTGCACCGGAGAAATGTCCATGTAATCGATTTCATCCGCCGTTTTTTGCGGGAAGTCGCCCTTGTGCCGGCAGGCGATCACTTCCGCGGAAAACCGGCCGCTCTTGTCCACCGTCGAGTTGGCTTGGGCAATGACGTAATTGTCTTCTTTATCCGCGGTCAAATATTCGATGTCGTTGGTGACCCGCCCCTTTTCCACTTTCCGATAGGGCGTTTCAATCAAACCGTATTGGTTGATGCGGGCATAGCACGCCAAGGAGGTGATCAAACCGATGTTCGGACCTTCCGGCGTTTCGATGGGGCAGAGTCGCCCGTAATGGGTGTGATGGACGTCGCGGACTTCGAACCCCGCGCGCTTCCGGTTCAAGCCCCCAGGACCAAGCGCCGACAGGCGCCGTTTGTGCGTCATTTCGGCCAGAGGATTCGTTTGATCCATGAACTGCGAGAGCTGAGACGAACCGAAGAACCGCCGCACCGCGGCCACAACCGCCGACGCATTCACCAATGTCCGCGGAGTGAGCTGGTTGTTTTCCTGCACGTTCATGCGCTCGCGGACCAAACGCGCCATTTGCGCCAAGGAGGCGCGGATCTGGTTTTCCAGCAGTTCGCCAACGGAACGAATGCGGCGATTGCCCAAATGGTCAATGTCGTCAATCTCCACTTTCACCGTCGTCTTCCCGAACGAATGTTGGGCGGCCTCATTGTTTAACAGAATCAGATATTGGAGCGTCGCGATAATGTCTTCCCGCGCTAACGTCCGACGACGGTCGTTGGGAACTTCAAATTTAATGTCTTTCCGTTCCGCCAACGCTTCAAAAAATGGCGTCAACTTGCGGTTGATCTTGAATCGACCCACTTTCGTCAGGTCGTATTTTCGAATGGACTTAAAAAGCATGTTCTCTAGGTAGCTTTCGGCTTGTTCGGGAACAATGAACTCCTGGGCCCGGACCACGCGGTAAATCGCCTGGATGGCTTCTTTGCGGGTTTTGATGTTGTCTTTTAAAAGAGTGTTGCGAATCGCCACATCGTTCACTTGAGGGTCGGTCTTCAAAACGTCGATCGAACGCACCTTCCGATCTTGCAACCGGAGGAACGCTTCCCGCGTAATTTCTTTGTTGGCTTCCATCACGACTTCCCCGGTCGTGGTGTCAACGCAATCGCGTGCGACAATTTTCCCCACCACGTCTTCCGGTTGTTTTTCGGCCAAGGCGAGGGTTTCGGTGTCATAAAAAAGCGACAATATTTCGGCGTCGGATTCGATCCCCATGGCCCGCAGGATCGTCGTGGCTGGAAGTTTACGCTTTTTGTCGATGCGCACAAAGAGCGCGTTGTTTAAATCAAATTCAAATTCCACCCACGCCCCACGGTAGGGGATCAGCCGAGCGAAAAACAACTTTTTTCCGTATGACGAGATTTTTTTTTCTTCATCTTCTTCAAAAATAACGCCGGGGGATCGGTGCAATTGGCTGACCACGACCCGTTCCACCCCGTTGATCACAAAGGTCGCCGGGCCTGTCATGAGGGGAAGATCGCAGAAATATACTTCTTGTTCTGTGAGGACTTTGGGTTTTCCGCCCGGCTGTTTTTGAACCAGCCGAAGCCAAGCACGTAGCTGGGCAGAGTGGTTCGCGTCTTTGGAAAGCGCTTCGTTAACCGAGTAACGGGGCTGACCCAAAGTATAATGCATGAATTCTAACGACAAGACTTCGTCGGTGCTCGTAATCGGAAATACGTCCATGAACGCCGCTTGAAGACCCTGGATTTTGCGCTCGGAGGGCGGCACGTCCGTCTGAAGAAATTCTTCATAGGACCGCGTCTGCATCTCCAGGAGCGGCGGCAGTTCAATGGTTGGACGAATGCGAGCAAAAGACATCTTTTTCATAGAGGATTACCCGGTTCTCCCTCGATGCGTCTTGATTTAGTCAATCCAAACAACACGCCCTTCCCCTCGGCCCTTGCGGACCGTTGGCCTTGAGCGTGCCGAAACCCGAATTACTTTACTTCGACAGTGGCCCCAACGTCCGCCAATTTTTTCTTCATCTCTTCGGCGGCTTCCTTGGACAAACCGTCTTTCACGTTCTTGGGAGCTGCCTCCACCAGATCTTTCGCTTCTTTCAGGCCCAACCCGGTTAGTTCACGCACAACTTTGATCACGTTGATTTTCTGCTGTCCGGCGCCTTGCAGAACAACCGCGAAGCTCGTCTTCTCTTCCGCCGCAGGTGCCGCTCCCGCCGCCACAGCCACCGCACCACCGGCAACCGCCGCGGGCGCCGCCGTGATCCCGTACTTTTCCTCTAATCCTTTAACGAGCTTTATGCATCCAAGATCGTCCAGGTGTCGATCGATTCCATCACATCATCAGCTGTGCATTTCGCCATATTTCCTCCGAGGAAGGGGCCTTCGCCCCATGGGGACAAACGTCCCAAATTTGTGCGACTAAGCGTTTCCGGCTTTTCTTTTTCGTGCGACTTGTTCCAACAGGCTTGCCAAATTCCGAAGATCGGCGGTCATCACCCCCGCGAACTGAGTGAGAGGCCCTGCAACTCGCCAACAACTGGGACAGCAACACGGGCCGAGGCGGAAGCGACGCCACCGCCTTCAACTGGCCGACATTAAAGACTTTTCCGTCTAACACCCCGGCGCGAATTTTCATGTTCGCGTGAGATTTTTCAAACTCGACAAGGACTTTGAGGCCTGCCACCGCGTCGCCTTTTTGAATGATCAGCGCCGACTGGCCTTTAAAAAATTCCGCAAACCCAACGTCAATACCTTTGTTTTTTAAAGCAATCTTCGCCAATCTATTTTTAACGATTTGGCATCGCGCTTTGAGCGGACGCAATTTGCCACGAAGGTCATTTAGTTCCTGTGTTTTTACACCCACGTATCCAGCCACCACCAGCCCTTGCAGGCCATCAAATTCTTTCGTGAGTGTATCAACCGCCGCTTCTCGTTCTTTTCTCAGACTGGGCATTTTGTCCTCTGAAATTAAAAAAACACTCCCCCCGGACGGTGAAGAGTGTTTTCTTCATCGCGCCTCGGTAGGGCGACTTGATCATCAAGTCAATTCAGCGTCAAACCTCGACCATCATACTCTGAGGTTGTCCGCCCCTACGGTCATTGCCGCTTTATGTGAAGGAAATTTCTTTCCTGACAGTTGCGGATTTTACCACATTTCCAAAAATTTCGCAAGATTCAGGGGCACAGTTCCCGGCACCGACCTACTCTCCCGGGACCTTGCGGTCCGAGTACCATTGGCGTGGATGGGCTTAACGGCCGTGTTCGGAATGGGAACGGGTGTGGCCCCATCACGAGAAGCACCGGGAATTCTGCCCCCGAATCTTTTCTTCAACTCACCAATAGGAAAGTCAAGCGCTTATTGTTAGATACAAAGATGCGACTAAGTCTCACGGCCGATTCGTATGGGTTAGCTTCATGGGTTACCCCACTTCCACACCCCACCGATCAATCCAATAGTCTATTGGAGGCCTTTAGGTTCCACAAGGGAACAGGGACTTCTCATCTTGAGGTGGGCTTCACGCTTAGATGCTTTCAGCGTTTATCCCGTCCGCGCAGTAGTTATCCGGCCGTGGCCCGGGTGGGCCAACCGGTACGCCAGAGGCGCGTTCATCTCGGTCCTCTCGTACTAGAGACAACTCACTCTCAAAAGTCCTGCGCCCACGGTAGATAGAGACCGTACTGTCTCACGACGTACTGAACCCAGCTCACGTACCGCTTTAATTGGCGAACAGCCAAACCCTTCCCACCGACTCCAGCGGGAGGATGCGATGAGCCGACATCGAGGTGCCAAACCGGATCGTCGATATGGGCTCTTGGATCCGATACACATCATTCCCAATTTCCATTGGGTGCAGACTATATCATCATCCCTCTAACTGAGGGAGCTAGGCGTGTTACCTTGGTCGTAAATTTAACTCACCCAATCGGTGAATTAGTAAACCAAAGTCGTGCCGAACGAAACCCTTACGCAGGAGATCGTTGCAACGCTCTTCGAGCGTGGCACAGTCGTTACAGGACCCTTTGACATTTTGTCAAAAGTTCCCACGGTATTGCCCTCTTCTGTCGAAGACGATTGTCTTCGTGCGGCCATATTCGCATGTCTCTTAAACTTCAGAATGTAGGGTTTCACCGTTATAAGCCTAGTTTTTTATCCTGTGTCCTCACGAACACAGGGGCCTATTGTTGGTTAAGCCTGTTATCCCCGGGGTAGCTTTTATCCGTTGAGCGATGGCAATCCCACAATCAACCACCGGATCACTAGATCCTCGTTTCCGATCTGCTTGGCTTGTCGGCCTCGCAGTTAAGCTCTCTTCTGCTCTTGCACTCGACAGGCGATTTCTATACGCCTTGAGAGAACCTTGGAACGCCTCCGTTACTCTTTAGGAGGCAACCGCCCCAGTTAAACTGCCCGCCTGCTACTGTTCCCCGGCCGGATATACGGCACGGGGTTAGCGTCTCAGAACCGAAAAGGTGGTATTTCAAGGACGCCTCCATCCCGCCCGAAAGCGGAATCTCAAAGGCTCCCACCTATCCTACGTATCCAGTCCCAAAACGCAATAACAAGTTACAGTAAAGCTCCACGGGGTCTTTTCGTCTAACCGCAGGTAATCCGCGTCTTCACGGATACCACAATTTCGCCGAGCCTCTCGCCAAGACAGCGGAGCCTTCGTTAAGCCATTCGTGCAGGTCGGAACTTACCCGACAAGGAATTTCGCTACCTTAGGACCGTTATAGTTACGGCCGCCGTTTACCGGGGCTTAAGTTCAAAGCTTCGGGGCCTTGCGGCCCCTGACCTCTCCCCATGACCTTCCGGTACCGGGCAGGCTTCACACCCTATACATCATCTTGAGATTTCAGCAGAGTGCTGTGTTTTTGTTAAACAGTCGCGGCTCCCCATTCACTGAGACCCAACGCCCCTTCCCCTGTACGGAGTTAAAGCATCGGGCACCCCTTCTTCCGAAGTTACGGGGCCAGTTTGCCGAGTTCCTAAGCGAGAGTTCGCTCGCGCGCCTGAGGATATTCTCCTCGCCTACCTGTGTCGGTTTGCGGTACGGACACACTATGCAGTAACCGCGGGGATTTTCTTGGCAGCGTAGTTGGGCCGCTTCGCGCGTCTTGCAACGCACTCGCACTCGGTTCTCGGGATTAATGACCCTCCGGATTTTCCTGGAGAACCTCCCTACCACCTTGGACCGGTAACCTTCTGCCGGCCGGCTTACCTTTCTGCGTCCCCCCTCGGTGTGACCCACATAATGTGGTTCAGGAATATTAACCTGATGCCCATCATCTACGCCTTTCGGCCTCGACTTAGGATCGACTGACCCTGTTCAGACGAACTTTAAACAAGGAAACCTTAGGCTTGCGGCGGGTCTGATTCTCACAGACCTTATCGCTACTTATTCCGACATCCTCACTTCCGTTTCGTCCAGCACTCCTATCGGTGTGCCTTCATCCTACAACGGAACGCTCCCCTACCCCGTGAAATGGACGAATCCACCTCACAGCCGTGACTGCGGTATCAGGTTTGAGCCCCGGACTTTTTCGGCGCGACTTAACTTGACGAGTGAGCTGTTACGCACTCTTTAAAGGATGGCTGCTTCTAAGCCAACCTCCTCGCTGTCTGAGTCAAATCACATCCTTTACCACTTAACCTGAATTTTGGGACCTAGGTCGACGGTCTGGGTTGTTCCCCTCTTGCGCACGAAGCTTAGCCCTCGTGAACTGACTGCGGAGTTTTCCCGTATGTATTCGGAGTTTGGTTAGATTCGGAACCGAGGTATTCGGCCCTACACTATCCAGTGCTCTACCTCACACGGTCATCGCTCCACGCTAGCCCTAAAGCTATTTCGGGGAGAACCAGCTATCACCAGCCTCGATTGGCCTTTCACCCCTAACCCAAGCTCATGCAGGACATTTTCAACTGTCAACGCTTCGGGCCTCCATCACCGGTTAAGGTGACTTCACCCTGTCCTGGGTTAGATCGACTGGCTTCGGGTCTACTATTGCATACTTATCGCCCGTTAAGACTCGCTTTCGCTACGGCTCCACACCTTCAAGGTGCTTAACCTTGCATGCAACAGTAACTCGCCGGATCATTCTTCAACAGGCACGACGTCGAGCATTCCCCTTGCGGGGCATAGCTCTTCGTCTGCTTGTAAACGCACGGTTTCAGGTTCTTTTCACTCCCCGTCAGGGGTCCTTTTCACCTTTCCCTCGCGGTACTTGTGCACTATCGGTCGCCAGAGAGTATTTAGCCTTGGAGAGTGGTCTCCCCGGATTCACGCCGAATTTCACGTGCTCGGCGTTACTTAGGTACCCATCGTGAGCCGCTTCGTTTTCGTTTACGGGACTCTCACCCTCTTTGGTCGGCCTTTCCAGGCACGTTCGACTAACGAAGCGATTTTTTACTCACCGGCTCTAAACCGGACAGGCCCTGCAACACCCAACATAGGTTGGGTTTAGGCTGTTCCCCGTTCGCTCGCCACTACTAAGGGAATCTCGTTTGATTTATTTTCCTCCAGGTACTGAGATGTTTCACTTCCCTGGGTTGTCTCGACAGCGGTATCTCCTCCGGTTTCCCGAAAGCCTTTCCACTGACGTTCCGCGATTTGTCACCGCGGAGGGTTTCCCCATTCAGAGATCTCCGGATCAAAGGTTGCTTGCACCTCCCCGGAGCGTATCGTCGCTGGCCACGTCTTTCATCGACTTCTGGCGCCAAGGCATCCACCATGCGCTCTTAGTAACTTAGCCGCATCTTTGTATCCTCAGTCGCATCGTGCAACTCAAGGCGCCGGGAATTAACTCCCGGCGTCTATTGAAGCTCGATACAACTACAATTAGACGCTTGACTTTCCTATTCGTGTGTCAAAGAACCGCCTTCCTTCGTGGCCCAAAAACCAGCCAGGAATCGGCGAAATGCAAAATTTGTTAAGAATTGGTGGAGCTGATCGGGATTGAACCGACGGCCTCCTGCTTGCAAAGCAGGCGCTCTCCCAGCTGAGCTACAGCCCCATCCTACTAAGAGCTTGCCCTGTAACATTGGGCCAGCCCGATCGATGCTGGCGAGGGCAGCCCATTTTAGTCAGGCTATTCTAAATTCATCCCCCACCCTCAAACCTGGGCGGAAGTGGACTCGAACCACCGGCCTCACCCTTATCAGGGGTGTGCTCTAACCAGCTGAGCTATCCGCCCTACGGATTCTCCGGTGCTTCAGTCTCTTCCCAATGAAACAGGGACCAGAAAGACCTTCCACCATCATTTCCAAAAGCCACTTCGCAAGCTGGTGAGCGCCCCGTAGGCACCACCGACGATCGACCTCTTTTAGCGACACCGAAGTGTCCTAAAATACTCCTTAGAAAGGAGGTGATCCAGCCGCACGTTCCCGTACGGCTACCTTGTTACGACTTCACCCCAATCACCAATCACAACTTGGGCCTGGCAAAGCCAGGACTTCTGTTGCAACGGACTTTCGTGGTGTGACGGGCGGTGTGTACAAGGCCCGGGAACGTATTCACCGCAGCCTGCTGATCTGCGATTACTAGCGATTCCGCCTTCATGTGGGCGAGTTTCAGCCCACAATCTGAACTGGGGCGACTTTTGTGGGGTTGGCTCCATCTTGCGATTTCGCATCCCTCTGTAGTCGCCATTGTATCACGTGTGTCGCCCTGGACATAAGGGCCATGAGGACTTGACGTCGTCCCCACCTTCCTCCCCGTTATCCGAGGCAGTCTCCTAAGAGTGCGCCGCTTGCGCGGGTGGCAACATAGGATAGGGGTTGCGCTCGTTGCGGGACTTAACCCAACATCTCACGACACGAGCTGACGACAGCCATGCAGCACCTCGACCGACAACCGGCTTTACGGTTCGTCTCCCTTTTCAAGGATTCTACTATCGGCCGTTCGAGCCCAGGTAAGGTTCTTCGCGTTGCGTCGAATTAAACCACATGATCCACCGCTTGTGCGGGCCCCCGTCAATTCCTTTGAGTTTCAACCTTGCGGCCGTACTCCCCAGGCGGCTCATTTAATGCGTTAGCGTCGGCACGGGAGGGGTCGATACCCCCCATACCTAATGAGCATCGTTTACGGCTGGGACTACCAGGGTATCTAATCCTGTTTGATCCCCCAGCTTTCGTGGATGAGCGTCGATGGTGGTCCAGAGACTTGCTTTCGCCATTGGTGTTCCTCCCGATATCAACGCATTTCACCGCTACACCGGGAATTCCAGTCTCCTCTCCCACATCCAAGCCCGATAGTATCTCTTGGCCTCCCTGGGTTAAGCCCAAGGCTTTCACAAGAGACTTATCGAGCCGCCTGCCCACGCTTTACGCCTAGTAAATCCGAGTAACGCTCGCCACCTTCGTCTTACCGCGGCTGCTGGCACGAAGTTAGCCGTGGCTTATTCGCCGGATACAATCAGTTCACGTTATTCACGTAAATGTTTTTCACCGACAAAAGGAGTTTACAATCCGAAGACCTTCGTCCTCCACGCGGCATCGCTGCGTCAGGGTTTCCCCCATTGCGCAAAATTCCCCACTGCTGCCTCCCGTAGGAGTATGGCCCGTGTCTCAGTGCCATTGTGACCGGTCGTCCTTTCAGACCGGTTACCCGTCGTCGCCTTGGTGGGCTTTAACCCCGCCAACTAGCTGATAGGCCGTGAACCCCTCCTCAAGCGCCCCTTGCGGAGCTTTAACCTCATCCTGATGCCAGGACGTGGTCTCACGCGGTATTAGCTCCGGTTTCCCGGAGTTATCCCCCGCTCGAGGGAAGATTGTCCACGTATTACTCACCCGTTTGCCACTAACTCTGACGATAAACTGCCAAAGCTCGTTCGACTTGCATGTGTTAGGCATGCCGCCAGCGTTCACTCTGAGCCAGGATCAAACTCTCCGTAAGATTGTGATCGCGCCCTTGCGGACACGATTCAAACTTTAGAGGTTTGGTTTACGGCTCTTCATTTGTGGAATTGCTTGAGTTTCAACAACACAAGCTTTATTCACACCTGAACGTCGTTTACCAATCGGCATCGAGAAGCACCCACGTCCAGTTCCCTTGGTTAGGGAACTTTCGGATTGGGGCGCTCACCCGCTTGCGCGAATGGTCTTTTGGAAATGTCAAAGATCAGAACTTCAAATCTGCCCGATTATAAAAAAAAATCCCGGGGACACAAGCGCCCCCTTCAAAGGATCCAGCTCCATCCTCTGGTATCGGCCTTCGGGTCGGCCGGTAAACTTCTTTTCAAATTCGGCGTAGCACTGTTTGAGTGCTGTGCAACTGGAGGGAATATAACACAAGCCTCCAGCTGTGTCAAGAACTTTTTTTAAAAAAAAGATAAAGTTTTTTTGATCCCACGGCCCAACGATCGGCCCATCCTTGTTTCCGACGGAGAATATTAATTGAAGACCACGCCCCTGCCACTGAACGGACTTATATTAATTGAACCTCGAGTGTTCGAAGATGACCGCGGCTGGTTTTATGAAAGCTTCTCAGAACACGAATTCGCGCGTGCACACCTTCCCCTCCGTTTTGTGCAAGACAACGTCAGCCGGTCCATCCGAGGAACCCTACGGGGTCTCCACTTTCAAAAGCCCCCGCACGCTCAAGGGAAAATGGTCTGCGTGCTCGAGGGAACGGTCTTCGACGTGGCAGTGGATCTTCGAAAAGGATCCCCCACCTTTGGGCACTGGCATGGAGAGGAACTATCGGCGAAAAATGCGCGCGCTCTTTATATCCCCCCCGGGTTCGCCCACGGGTTTTGCGCCATAAGCGAAACGGTTGTTTTCTTTTACAAATGCACAGCGGGGTACACGCCTTCCGCCGAAGGGGGGATTTTGTGGAGCGACCCCTCCCTCCGCATTCGATGGCCGTCCATGTCCGAGCCCAAACGCCTCTCGGAAAAAGACCTTCAGTGGCCTCTCTTCCAAGACATCGAAGCTTCTCTGGATTTCTAAATTCGGGAGGGGCGGGACATCCGGTGAAGCAGAGCGAGCCGACGGACAATATCCCCGTTGCGTACGGTCAATAGGCGTTCGAGAGAGAAACGTTCGACCGTAAAACTGGCCATAACGGTTCCGTAAAACAGGGCTTGGTGAAGCGTCGCTTCGTCCAGTCGGTTGCCGCGCTTATTCAGATACCCCACAAACCCACCGGCGAAGGTGTCCCCGGCGCCCGTCGGGTCGAACACCTCTTCCAGAGGATAAGCGGGGGCACTGAACACATTTTTCTTAGAGAACAACAGAACACCGTGTTCTCCTTTTTTGACCACGACAAATTTAGGACCCCAGGACTGAATCAAACGTCCCGCCTGAATCAGGCTGGCCTTCCCGGACAATTGACGGGCTTCCCCATCGTTCAGGATTAATATGTCAATCTCCCGACAGAGCGCTTTCAGGCTTTCCTTCTTCGTAGAGATCCACAAATTCATGGTGTCTGCGGCGATGAGTTTGGGACGCCGTACTTGACGGAGAACCCGCATCTGAAGGTCGGGGTCGATGTTAGCCAAAAAAACACAATCGGCCGAACGATAACTTTCGGGAAGATTGGGAGAAAACTTTTCGAAAACGTTCAACCGGGTATCGAGCGTTTTGGCCTCATTGAGATCATATTCGTAAAAACCGGACCACCGAAACGTATCCCCCGGCGCGACCTGAAGCCCTTCTAAATCGATTTTTCTTCGGCGAAGTAAGTCTAGATTTTTAGATGGAAAATCCTGTCCCACCACCCCCACCAATTTGACGTTGGAAAAAAAACTGGACGAATATGAAAAATAAACCGCGGACCCGCCCAAGGCTTCCGTCCGTTCTCCAAAAGGTGTTTTTACCGAATCCAATGCCACAGAACCGACGACAACGATGCTCACATTTTTCCCCTTCCTTCGTAGTGGACCATCCGCTGAACGGCTGGATTCATTATGACAAGCAAAACGCGTGTTCGGCAACACAGGCCGACACCTTTTTCCCTCCTTTCACGCCGCGCCGGTAGGAACGGACCGCGCGCTGGTGATCTTCATACGTGGAGGAAAAGATGTGTCCTCCCGCTCCGTCCGACACAAAATAGAGAGCGTCCGTCGCGGCAGGAGCCAACGCGGCGGCCAGGGACTCCCGGCCCGGGCTCGCGATGGGACCGGGGGGAAGGCCGTGACGGCGATACGTGTTGTAGGGAGAATCCACCAACAAATCTTTTTTATAGAGCGGGTTCTTCCATCCTCCTAGAGCGTATTGCACGGTCGGATCACACTCCAGACGCATGCCTTTTTTTAGCCGATTGTGAAACACGGCAGACACTCGCTCCCGTTCCTCGCCCCGACTCGTTTCCCGCTCAATCAGGGATGCCATTACCACCGCTTGACGCACCGTCCAGCGGCGTCCGTCCGCCAAGAGGAAACGACCCTCCGAGAGACCGTTGCTCGGGTCTGAGGTCCCGTTGAGTAACCGAACGGATCCGGCCACCAATGCGGACCGAAACACATTTCGCCATTCGACGTTAAATCGTTCCCGTAAGACTCTCACCGGTTCAGAGGGAGGCGAACCTGGGTCAAAGAAATAGGTGTCTGGAAAAAGGAATCCTTCCCAAGGAGTGGCTTCCTCCAAAAATTCATCGGCACGGCAAATCCGGTGAGAGCCCAACCTCTCCGCCATCTGCCTCACCGCAAAACCTTCCGGGATCGTCACGCGCACGGTAGCCCCGCGACCAAGGAGGAGAGCCTGAAGAATCCGATCCGCCCGTTGATGGGCTGTGATCCGATAGATCCCGGCTTTCAGTTTCTGATCGGCTCGTGTCGATCGGGCGAGGAATTCCAACCACCCCGCCGATCGAACATGGCCGGCGGCACGCAATTGAAGCGCAATAACCCGGGCGCTTGCGCCGGGAGGAATCTCAACAAGACCCCCGCGGGAATCTCCCGGAGGACTATTCATCCAAAAAGAGAGAACCAAGACCAGGCTCGCCAACCCAATGAATAGGACACCACCGAGGCGAGCCGGGCGACCCATCAAGGGAGACCTGCTCTTCTGTCAAGAAAAGATTGAAGGAGGAGGGCCGCGGCGGCACGGTCCACACGGCCTTTCTCCCGGGAGGAACCGCCCCCCTCCCGAAGACGGCCCTGGGCCTCCCAACTGGAAAGACGCTCGTCCCAAAAAGTGACCGGCAATCCCGCCGCTTCCAATTCCACAGCAAATTTTCGAACGGCGTCCGCACTCTCGCCTTCCGTTCCATTCATATTCTTCGGCAATCCGAGGACCACGGCCGTCGCTCCCCGTTCCCGCGCCAGACCCACCAACGATTGCACAAGCCCCGCCAAGGATTTGGGTTCTAGGGTTGACAAAGGATGGGCCATTCTCCCTAACTCATCCGAAATAGCCACCCCGACCCGACGACGCCCCCAATCCACACCCAGATAAACGTTTTTCACCGGAACAAAATATCAAAGCCCCTGACCAGCCGCAATGGCCCCACGGTTGCCCCCGCCTCAGGCCTCTGATTCAAACCGAACGATGACTTTATCCGTAGGACTGCTTTCTGCGAGGTCCGCATAAAATGAGTCGAGGGCCACGCTGTGGCGTTTTTCAACTTGTATGCGGCGAATTTTTAGGTTGGGGGTCAGTTCACCGACCAACGGAGAAAAGCCCTTTGCCAAAATAAGAACAGCCGCCAATCGTTCGTGGTGCGGCAGAACGGCGTTTTTTTCGATGATCAATTTGGCCAACCGGTCGCCGTCCCGGGACGTTCCCGGAACGAGCCCCATCACCGCAACCAATCGCGGCCGACCATGTCCGACAATCACGACTTGGTCAATGCCCGGGGTGTCACGAAAGTGCGCCTCTAAAGCCGGGAGGGCGATCCGACGGCCGTGGGAGGTTTTGATCACTTCGGACCGGCGACCGATCAGATAAAGATAGCCCTCTTCGTCAAATCGTCCCAAATCACCGGTGGGCCACCATCCGGCCGGCGTCAGTGGGGGGGGGGCCCACGTTTCCGATTTATGGAGAAAAGGGCCTCGCACCAATACTTCCCCGTCCTCGGCGAGGTGGACCTCTTGGCCTGGGAACGGTTTTCCCACGCTCCCGATCCGATAGTTGCCGGGAGGGTTCACGGCCACGGGCAAAATAATCTCTGACACTCCGTAAGATTCGTGAATCGGCATTCCGATCGCTTCAAAAAATCCCAAAACCTCGGGAGAACACGGGGCCGATCCGCTGATCACCAACCGCAACCGCCCCCCCCACACCCGCCTCAGCCATCGAAAAATCAAAAGGTCCCACATTCCGCAAACAATGCGCGGGGTCCATCCGACGCGGTGGCCCGCTCGTCTGCGCGAATGAACCTGTTGGGCGAACCGAAGGGCATTGTTAAAGATCCACCGGGCGGGTCGAGGAAGGACAGAGAGAACACCCTGGCGCCCTTTCTCAAAAAAGCGGGGGACACCGATGAGGAGAGTCGGCTTCACCTGAGTGAGCGCCGTCATGATCTCCCGAGGATTGGCCAGATACATGCAGGGGACTTTCCGTTCCATGGCCACCAAATTAAAAATTCGTTGGAAAAGGTTCGAGAGGGGGAGCCACGACAACGCCAGATCTTTTGGCCCAAACTTATTAAAGACCTGGGCCAAGGATCGCCGCACCTGGGAAAACTGCCCGTGCGTATAGGCCAACCCTTTGGGCTTCCCAGTCGTGCCCGAAGTGAAAATAATGGCGGCAGGGTCTTCTGGACGAACTCGCTCGATGGGAGGAATTCTCGCGTCTTGGGCGGATTCCGATAACTCCGACCACGGCATCACACGCGGACGATGGACAGAATCTTTGGGCGGGTTTTCCCGCGTCAGAATCCACGCGAAACCGTCCCGCGTCATGGGGTCCCACTCTTTCATGTCGTCCAACCGTTGGATAATTAATCCCGTGCATTGGGAACGTTTAATAATGTCCGCGATTCCCTCCGGTGACATGAAAGGATCGAGGCCAACGACAATCCCGCCCGCCCAATGGATGCCAAACTGAGCCATCTCCCAGGCCAGGCTGTTGGGCATCAGAATCCCCACCCGATCGCCGGGGCGCATTCCGAGCCACGCCAGACCTCGCGCAAGATCCCTCGCCCCATCGTATAGCTCTTGCCAAGAGACAGACCGTCGGCCCCGTTCGGTTGGTTCAAACCCAAACCGAACGTCGGGCGACCGGCGGGCTTTCCCCAGAAGAAAACCGGGCAAGGTCTCTGGTTCCGGGAAAGGAACGACGGATTCGGACACAGGAGCCAGGGCTACTGAGGGAAAGAGTGCCCGGAGAAGGCGGAACAATTGGCCGTTCTCATTCACCAGCCCAAACCCGACCCCAGGCGAAGGATCTGGTCTTGGGGGAGCCACCCAATGGGCCTGGAAGAGCGGGATGCCCCGAGAGACAACACTCTGAACCTCTTTCCCAAAAAACGATTGAACCGCGCCCTTTAATTCCCGAAAAGTCCAAGCGGCTTTCAGGGAATTGACGGAATCGAGGCGAAAAGATTCCGGAGCGTCTGGGGAAAAGACAGCGGGGTAGAGTTGAATGGTCCTTTCGCGACGCGGACGAGCCAAATCAAAAAACCAAACGGAGGCGCCCGTGCGACGGCGAACTTTCGCGATCTCATCCAAAGCGTCGTCCCTCAACGCCGCTGTTGGCAGGTGATGCAGGGAAAAAAGGCTAACCACGACATCCACCTCGGGCGGGACCTCGGCGGAGAACTTTGTCATGTCCCCCACACGCAGACTGACCCGAGAGGAAAGACCTTTCTCGCGAAAGTTCTCGTTTCCGACAAACACCATGCGAGGGGAAAGATCGAACCCCAGCCCGTGGAGATCCGGGCGCAAGGTAGCCAGATGGGTTAAGAACCGGCCCGTGCCGCACCCCAAATCGATCACCAACCCGTTCCGGGGAACCAGGAGGGAAACAGCCCGCGCTGCAAAGTGATACACGGGGTCTATCGGCCCTTCAAACTCGCCTTGGTGATCCCACGCCCGAACTTGATCCACCGAATCCATTACGGCCCCCGGTTCCGGTTCCCTCTGGAGGCGGCGGGGGAAGACGCTCTCCAATACAAGCATTCGAATCAACCCCAGCGCTTGGGACACCGCGCCGCCGGAAAGCATCCCCGCCGGCGCTTTTTGGACCCATCCGCCCGTGAGCCTCTGTTGTGAATCCGATTTCAAGGGGTTCCCTCGCCTAGAAAATACCCCTCCATCCCTCGTGCTTGGATAAAGGGTCCGTAGGGTCCCAACCGCTCGCGCAGGGTGTTGATCGACGTGTCAACCGCGGTGCCTGGAACGGGAGATTCATCGTCATTGACCGATCGAAAAAGACGTTCGTAGGGAACAACTTTTCCCGAATTTTTTAACAAGGTCACCAACAGATCGAGTTCTTTTCGTCGGAGCGGGATCGGAACACCGTCCACCTCGGCGCGCCGAGATTCCAAGTCCACGGAGATCCCTCTCCATTGGATCAACACGGAAGTGACCGGGGTACTGGAGGCCCGGCGAAGCAGTGCTTCCACGCGGGCCAGGAATTCTGCGGGTTCAAATGGTTTGGTGATGTAATCGTCCCCCCCGGTTTTGAGGCCCTCCACTTTGTCCTGGGTTTTCGTAAGAGAGGTGAGGAGCAGGATCGGGAGGGCCCGCGTCCGGGGATCGCTCCTAAGAATCTCGCAAAATTTGAACCCAGAAATCCCCGGCAATCGAATATCGACCACCACCAGATCAGGGGTTTCTTTGAAGACCACAGTCAGAGCCTCTTCGGCGGAGTCCACATCCAACACCCGATATCCGGCGCGTGTTAATAAAACCCGGGTGGTCAATCGCATATCCGGATCATCTTCCACAAAAAGGATGAATTGTTTCATGCGTTCCCCTTGGCTGTTGGAAGTGTGAAAAAGAGGGCGGTCCCTTTTCCCAGCGTGGTCTCCACACGCAAACGTCCGCCGTGACCTTCCACTAAACTCTTAACAATGGAAAGCCCCATTCCCGATCCTTCTTGGGGTCCGGTGTTCTGAGTTCGAACCGGGTCAAACAGGCGGGACAATCGTTCGGGATCAATACCGTGCCCGGTGTCTTTGACACAAAATTCAACCCATCCGGTCCCCAGGGGGACCGCAGACAGCGTGATCGTTTCTCCGCGGCGCGTAAACTTAAAGGCGTTGGCAATGAGGTTGAGAAAAATGCGCAGGGTCTTTTCCTCATCCGCCTCTAAGAAAGGAATCCCCTCGGGGAAACTGACCGAAAAGGATTTGGCCGCTTCTTCCGCCAAGGGGGTGTAGAGACGGGCCAATTCCTCCACCATGGGGACAACGGAGAAGACCGCTTTTCGGAAGGGAAGATTCCCCTCGCGCAATTGGGCCACATCCAAAATATTGTTGACCATAACCCGCAAACGAAGAGCCGCCCGTTCAATGGACTCGACCAACGTCACGTCATCTCCCGCGGGGTTCCCCGCCCGCAACACTTTGGCGGCGGTGCTGATGGCGCTTAATGGATTGCGCAGGTCGTGGGAGATGCTGTACAGAATTCGCTCTTTCATCGCATCGAGATCACGCAACTGGAGAGCCATGGCGTTAAACTCTTTGGCCAACCCTCGCAACTCTCCGGGAGCCTTTTCGGACACGCGGGTGTCTCGGGCCCCCGCCCCAATTTGGCGAACACCCACCGCCAAGGAATGAATCGGGCGGGTCAGCGTGCGGGCGGCCAACAACGAAAGACCAATGGCCAGGGCCAACGCGACCCCTGCCAACCAAGCGAATCGATGAGCGGTGGATTTCAATGTTTGGCGAAGGTCCCGGAGGATCCGATCCCCGTCGTACACCATGCGAGCGGTGGCCACCCATTTGCCCTGATCAAGTATCGGGACCCTGTATTCCCACGCGCCTTTCCCTTTGGGTCCTTGAATCCATTCTTTTTCCGGGCTCACGGGGATCCACGACGAGCGCTTTCCCCGCTTGGCCAGATCGGTGTGCATAATCAGATGGCCCCGAGGATCCACGCAAGAGGCTTCCCTGAACGAGGTCTCCGCTTTAAGTCTGTTCATAAAATCAATCAATCCCAATTCATCCCGTGACAAAAGGGCATCGTTACACGCCAGCGCCAGATGCTCAGCCGTGATCCAGTGGGCCTTTCCTGTTTCCTGAATCAAATGTTGACGCTCCGCCCACAAAAGCGCGCCCGAATAACCCGTGAGCAGGAAGATCGTGAGCCCCCCAATGGCAATGGCAAAACGGCTTGCGAGATTCATGGGCGATTTTTTAGCTGGCGCATGACTCGCTCCAAGGCCCGGGCCGCCATCTCATCGGCGGGGGCCAGGGCCACGCTCCGCTCAAAAGCTTTCTGAGCCGCCACCAGATCCCCTCGGGAATATTCCATGAGCCCCCGGGAATAGTATTCCGACGCCCGTTCTCGCTCCTGGGCGGAAGGCCCCGTGGCGGGAACATTCGCCGGTTTGGCGGGGGATGTCCCCCACGCATGGGAGAGCCGCCCTAAATTTTCCCGAGCTTCGGTGTTGAGCGGGTCCTCCTTCAACACCGCCAGCCATTCTCGCACCGCGTCGGCCTGCCGCCCTTGGGCTTGCGCCTCACGAGCGCGGCCTAAGCGGCGGCCCAGGTCTTCTCGATTGGTTTCTTTCTGAAGAATTTCCTCAATCCGTTTGGCCTCGTCCACAGCAAACCGGTTCACCGGGTCTAACTTTGCGCTTTCACGGTAGAGTGCCAGGGCGGCCCGATAATCGCCCGCCAAATAGTGTTGTTCGGCCAACGCCATTTTTCCTCGGGCCATGGCGCGCCGCTCCTCTTTTTTCCGTGCCCCCTCGGTTTCGCGCACAATCTCCGCCAATCGCGCGTCCGTGGGTTCAAGATCCAACGCTTTTTTCCATTCGGAAAGAGCCCCGTTCCTATCCACCCGCTCATAGGCCAAAAACCCAGCCACGCGATGAACATCCGCTTCTCCCGGAAGTCTCCCGGCGGCCGCCCCGGACGACAAGGAAACGCTCAGGTCCCGAACATAATTCTTGATGCGCACCCCCTTAGCATCGTCCGGCAGGGTGATTTGCAATTGGAGGTCTAACCCACGGCAGGTGTGAAGGAGCGATTCCGGCGTGGTCCGCCAGTTGTGTTCGTACGACGCACGCAGGCTGTCCAAGGCCCGTCGGGTCTCTTTCTCCCGCGCCGCCAACACCCGTTGGGCATTGTCCACCGCCGGGCCTCGGTCTTCCCGGGCCAGGGCGTCCAATTCCCGCTCCTGTTTTTCAATGGCGCGCGATGTGGTGTCCATTCGATTTAATGCGCCCAAATTTCCCGGACGTTCGGACAAAACATCCAACAACGCCTCCATAGCGCCCGCCAGGTCCCCTTGGGCCTGGCGTTCCGACCATAAACGGTAGAGAGGATCCTCCTCCGCCCGAAGCGTGAAGGCACAGAGAAGAAGAACCGTTATCGCGGCGAGTCGTTCCATGTCTTTTGAAGTTTTTGGTTGGCTTCCCGAAGTTTTAGAAGCGCTTTGGCGTGGTGGGGGTCCGCCGCTAAGGCGCGGTTAAACGACACCACCGCCCGGGCAAAATCTTCCTGGCGAAAATAGTCCATCCCTTTTTCATAATAGGCCTCCGCTGGGTTTCCAAACCGCCAAGCGATCCCCACATGGTGCGTGTTCCCCAAATCCCCCAACGGCGCAAACGCGTAATCCAATGAGAGATCCCCCGCCCGGAACCCCAAACCGTAGGTGAAGGGGCTTTCCAGACTGTGGTCATACCCCAACCGAAAAAAAGCCGCCCCGCCCGACGCATATTCGATTCCCGCCAACGGACGGAAATCGCCACCCTGGGGCTGAACAAGATCCGCGGCGAGGGTCACCCGTTCGTCCCAAACGCCGGTGGCAAGTCCCAGTCGCATTTCGCGCGGGGGCCCTTCGCCCCCGGACCATCCCACCCCCATCCGTCGCACAGAAAAACCGGCCCGGGCCTCATGGAAAATGGTCGGGGCCGCAATCCGTGCAAGGACGCCCACATCCACGAAAGCTCCCGCCGTGGATTGGTCATGAAGTTTCCGTTCGACGTGGTTCAGCGAGATCCCTCCCCACAATCGATCACGGAAAGATCCCCCCCCCGCCATTTGGTACCAATCCTCCCGAGCGCCTATCTCTCCAAGAGAATTTCCCGCGGAATCGAGTCCAGGCAAAGTTCCATAATCCACACGAGACCACCGACCGGCCCACGTCCCCTTTTCTGTCGGCCAGGCAATGCCCAAGGAATCTCGCTCAATAGACTCCACGCCTTCGTGATGGGCAAACGTGGCTTCGCCCCGAGACAGCCGTCCCAGCCCAGCCGGGTTCAACACCCCGGAGGCGTGATCATCCCCCAAAGCCGTCCCAGCGCCGCCCAAAGCCATTGATCGCACCCCTGGCGGGGCGGAAAGCAAATCCCATTCCCCGGCCCCTTCCCCCGCCAAAGCTCCCACGGCCAAACAAACCCCCCATAGTGCAACCCCAATTTTTTTCATCGGAGAACCATCACTTTCCCTTTTTTCTCCGCCCCAGGGCTTTCCACATGGTAAACATAGACACCCGGCTCAACAGAATTTCCGGAACTGTTCTTGCCATCCCATTGAAGAAGTCCGTCCCCATCCGTTTCTTCCAAGGACCGAACTTCCCGGCCCGACGAAGTAAAAACTCTGACCGTCGCGCGTTCAGCCAAATTGGCAAAAGTGATATGGGCGTCCGTCCCCTGGTGAAAAGGGTTCGGCGAAACACGCAGATCCTGAAGCGAAACGTCTTCCTGCCCCATGACCGCCAAGGTCCCCAGTTCCTTGACGGTCGCCGTCAGCTTATTTCCTTCGATGCGCGAAGGGATTTTATTCCACACCCCCGCAACGGAGTCCAAACGATAAAAGCTTAGAGTTTCGACGCGAACAAGCCCGTTCCTGGAGTCAACTCGATCCCCCACGGTTGGCAGGGTATAGGTCAAGGTGCCTGGTTGTTCCAGCACCGGATCCAATTGTGCCGGGCAAGCACGGCTCGCTTGAATTTCCACTAAACCCTTGGGCAGAGGCCGTCGACGGGAATCACCCTCATTTTCGAGTTTGGCGTTCGCGGCCGAAATTTTTTCTGGCAGGCTGGGAGAATAAAGAGAGTTTTCCGATGGGGTCTCGTTGAATAGAATGTGGTCTTCCTCCTTTATTTCGCCTACCGCCAAAGACAATCTCCAGTGATTCTCTCCCCAAGAGTACGTGGAGGGAGGAGAAACAGTGGAGGCGGGGAGTGTTATCGTCGAACCAAGAAATAAAAAATCTGTAGGAGTCCCCGCTCGATTGATGGCCCGAACGCGTGCATAATATCGCGTTTCGGGTGACAAACAACCGACGGTCCCACTATCGGGATAACTCGTGTGGTCACCATATGGACCGGGGGTCATCAAAAGACATGGTATTGGACATCTGGATTTCGTAAAGAGTTCCCTTTGGATTTTTCAAGATAGGACCAACGGCCATGGTATCGGAATCCCATTGGAGCGAGAGGGCGCGAGACCCCACCCCACTGAAGGACGGACCAAAAGCGAGAAGAACAGGGGGAGCCGCTAAGGATGTGAAGGTTGTTGTGTATACAAGAGATCCATCACTCGCAGACTTTATATCCACCCGGTTTACACTGTTGAGGTAAAAAAATGTTACGGATTTTGTTTCGTCCATCGCCTTGACATTTTTAATGAACCCCATCTGAAAAGTTGGGGCGGGGACATAGATCAGATCCAGATCCAAAAATAATTCCGCAGGGCACTCGTTCGTCCAATTCAACACAAATTGATCAAAGCGCGTTTGGACAACATGCGGGTCCAAAATGCAGGAAAACACCGTTGAAGCACCTCCCATTATCACGGAGACGAGACCCCCTGTCCGAATGAGACTTGACTGTCTCATCGCAAGACCATCATTTTTCCGTTCTTCTCAGCGCCAGGGCTTTCCACATGAAAGACATAGACCCCGGGTTCCACGGAATGGCCGGAACTGTTTCGTCCGTCCCATAAAAGAATACCATCTCCATCCTCCTCTTCTAATCGCCGAACTTCTCGGCCTGACGATGTCAATATCTGAAGCGTGGCGCGTTCGGCAAGGTTGGCAAATGTCACATAGGGATCCGTGTTTTGCCGAAAGGGGTTCGGAAAAACCCGGAGATCGAAGAGGGAAACGTCCTCCCGCCCCATGACAGCGAGGGTCCCCAGTTCTTTGACAGATGCCTTGAGTTTCCCTCCTTCTAGCCAGGAAGGGACCTTGTTCCAGACATTGGACCCCGCATCCAATCGGAAAAAACTTAGAGTGTCCAACCGCACTCGCCCGTACCCCGTATCCGCTCCGCTCTCAAGAGAAGTCACGTCAAAAATCAGGGTTGCCGGGTGGTCTAGCACCGCGTCCATTATTACAGGACAACCCCGGCTGGCCTGGATTTCCACAAGACCATCAGGGATGGGCCTCCGCCGAAGATCGGCCCCCTCCATCTTACTGTTTGCCGCGAGGATCTTTTCCGGAAGACCCGGAGATGACATAGGATTCACCAGGGGGGTGGAATTAAATAAAAGGGCTCCCTCGTCCGGTATTTCCCCCGTGGCAAGGGACAAGCCCCATCGGGCACCCGCCCAGGAGTACACGGTCGGGACAGGCCCCGCCGACAACGTCACGGTTGAACCCAAAGAGAGAAAAGCCGTGGGTATCCCCTCAAGATTGATTGCCCGAACCCGGGCGTAATAGCGCGTCTCCGGGGACAAACAGCTGACCGTCGTTTTGTCGGGGGAACCCGTACGGATCACCATCTGAACGATCGGTGAGATAAAAGAAGCCGATGTGGCCAATTGAACCTCATAGGTCGTCCCAAGGGGGTTTTGAGGATAGGGCGTCACGCCATTCATGGTATCGGAATCCCACCGGAGCGAAATAGAGCGGGGCTCAACAGTGCTGAAGGGAGACACCGAGGGGAGGAGAACAGGAGGGGCGGCGTGGGACGTAAAGGTTGTTGAGAACACAACGGATTCACTGGGAAAAATAGACATATCGATTCGATTTACAGCGTTAATAAAAAACCCCGTAAAAAATGGTGACGTGTCTGAAGCACTGTAAAGAGAATTGTCGATATTCACGAAGTCATTTTCAGCTTCATATTTAATTTTTAATCGAAAATATGTTTCGTTGGGACAACCGTTTGTCCAGTGCATGTAGAAAATTTTGAAATTCGGTTGGGAAATCGAAACATCTGAAATACAAGGGAATACTGGAACAGTGGACAAGAGAACCCCTAAGAACATGGAGGAGGATTTCATCCCTTATACTCTATGTCGAGTTTTCTGTTGTTGCAACCCCCCCAATCTTTTAACCGTAGGGCCATAGTGTTAACCGGGATTCCCCGGTTGGCATAGGTCTGCCGAGAAGAAGAATCGTTATCGCGGCGAGTCGTTCCATGTCTTTTGAAGTTTTTGGTTGGCTTCCCGAAGTTTTAGAAGCGCTTTGGCGTGGTGGGGGTCCGCCGCTAAGGCGCGGTTAAACGATACCACCGCCCGGGCAAAATCTTCCTGGCGAAAATAGTCCATCCCTTTTTCATAATAGGCCTCCGCTGGGTTTCCAAACCGCCAAGCGATCCCCACATGGTGCGTGTTCCCCAAATCCCCCAACGGCGCAAACGCGTAATCCAATGAGAGATCCCCCGCCCGGAACCCCAAAACCGTAGGTGAAGGGGCTTTCCAGACTGTGGTCATACCCCAACCGAAAAAAAGCCGCCCCGCCCGACGCATATTCGATTCCCGCCAACGGACGGAAATCGCCACCCTGGGGCTGAACAAGATCCGCGGCGAGGGTCACCCGTTCGTCCCAAACGCCGGTGGCAAGTCCCAGTCGCATTTCGCGCGGGGGCCCTTCGCCCCGGACCATCCCACCCCCATCCGTCGCATTGAAAAACCGGCCCGGGCCTCATGGAAAATGGTCGGGGCCGCAATCCGTCAAGGACGCCCACATCCACGAAAGCTCCCGCCGTGGATTGGTCATGAAGTTTCCGTTCAACGTGGTTCAGCGAGATCCCTCCCCACAATCGATCACGGAAAGATCCCCCCCCCGCCATTTGGTACCAATCCTCCCGAGCGCCTATCTCTCCAAGAGAATTTCCCGCGGAATCGAGTCCAGGCAAAGTTCCATAATCCACACGAGACCACCGACCGGCCCACGTCCCCTAGGCGTGATCATCCCCCAAAGCCGTCCCAGCGCCGCCCAAAGCCATTGATCGCACCCCTGGCGGGGCGGAAAGCAAATCCCATTCTCCAGCCCCTTCCCCCGCCAAAGCTCCCACGGCCAAACAAAACCCCCACAGGGCTACCCCATATTTTTTCATCGAAGAACCATGACTTTGCCCCTCTTCTCCGCCCCAGGGCTTTCCACATGGTAAACATAGACACCCGGCTCAACAGAATTTCCGGAACTGTTCTTGCCATCCCATTGAAGAAGTCCGTCCCCATCCGTTTCTTCCAAGGACCGAACTTCCCGGCCCGACGAAGTAAAAACTCTGACCGTCGTGCGTTCAGCCAAATTGGCAAAAGTGATATGGGCGTCCGTCCCCTGGTGAAAAGGGTTCGGCGAAACACGCAGATCCTGAAGCGAAACGTCTTCCTGCCCCATGACGGCCAAAGTACCCAACTCATTAATGGAAGCCGTGACTTTTCCCGATTCAACCTTGGACGGAATTTTGTTCCACATTCCTGCGTGCTCATCTAGACGATAGAAACTGAGGGTGGAGGGTTGAACAAAACCTTTCCCGGTGTCCACAAGGCCGCCACTCTCAAAATACAGAAATTGAAGCGTGGCCGGATGGGCCAGCGCGATATCGAACTCAGACGGACAGGTTCGATTGGCCCGGATTTCCACCAGTCCTCCCGAAAGTGGGTGCCGACGCTGATCTCCCCCCATTTTGGCGTTGGCGGTTTGGATTCGGTTTGGCAAATCCAGCGAACGCAAAGGAGTTTCGGAGGGCGCGTTACCGAATTGAACATTGTGTTCCACCGTCAGGTCCCCTGGATGGGGGGTGAGACTCCAGAGACCTCCCTCCCATAACAACGTCTCGGGGGGAGCGGAAAGGGGGAGCGTGCGTGTCGATATGTTAATCCCATAATCGGTGGGAATTCCGACGCGGCTAACGGCCCGAACCCGGGTGTAGTAGGTAGTGTCCGGTTCAAGACAATCGAAAACGGTGGCGTGGGGCTTTGTTGGAAATGATTGTCGTTGCATGATCGCCCGCGTAAAGGTTGGCTCAGAAGACAGTTGCACTTCGTAGAGAGTGTCCAATGGATTTCCAAAATCTCGCGCAGGTAAAGATTCCCATTGAAGGCGGATGCTTCGACTATCAACGTTTTTAACAGGTGGAAAATCAATGTTCGCGGGGGGTGAAGCAAGGGTTGTTAAAATCACGGAAGGGAATGTCGTGGTTGAGTTGATCAATTTTATCGAAATTTCAGAAGTAGTATTGGGATAAAAAAAATTCGAATCAAGTATCCCTGGAGAGATATTGGCGTAGCGAAGAATCTTTCCGGTCATCAAAGGGTCGGTTCCAGAAAGCGAAATCGCCAATAGCGCATAAAAGGGGTTCGAGCATCCGTTTGTCCATCGGTAGGTGATATGACCCCATTCTGTTTGACTGGCGGAAAAATCGCTGATGCATGGGAAACCCACTTTGGGAGAAATCTCAATAAAAATGGCCAAACCCAATACCAGAAACCAACGTCTGCCTCGACTCAAGGGGCGTCTCCTCTTTCCCATAGGAATAGTCTACGTTCAGCTGGTTTTAAAATCAAATTTATTTTGGAGGCGCATGACGAGGACCTGTGGGTTCCCGTCTAGGGCCCGAATTGACTTATCCAGGGGATGCAACCCTAGATGATCTTACGCTCCATGTTGGTCTTACCTCTGAAACTGTAAGCTCGGAAAATGAGGTTCTTTGTCGACGGGTTCGTGGCCCCAACGTATCCCAGTTAGACTTTCTTGTCGCAAAAAGAGAGGATGCCGTCCAAATGATGCTCGTCCATCTTAGCGCATTTCCTCAGGGGGTTCATCCACGACCACTTCAGGTTACCCATCCACTCCAACCGAACGAATGAATATTTTTTTTGGGTGAGAAAATTTTTGATATACAACAAATTATGGGAGAGACCCAAGCCAAAAATATAAATACAAGCAAAGGACATCTCATGAAAGAACTCTAACCCTAGAAACGTCGATTTTCAAGCCCCCCCCATGAAGGATCCACCTTTTGATTTGGCGGAAGACGTTTCCAGCGGGGGCAGTGATTCACAGAAGGAGGGGCATGGGGTCCACGCCGTGGGGAGAGCACGAAAAACAAGGGTCGTAACAGAGAGAATGAAGGAGCGAGTATTCCGAAGGATTTCGCTCCCAGGCCCTCAGAAACCTGAAGGTGAATTTGTCGAGTCGTATGTCTCTACTTGGGCAAGGCCAGCAATGGCCAACCAGGGAGCAAAATGGTCGTTCGGGGGGTTTTTCTACAGACTAAACGTTAGAATTCATCGGCGGGCCGCCGTGTGGCCCGTCCGCTGGAATGACTTGTTGGGCCTTTAGGCCGCCCAGTTTAAGTGCAATTTTTTGTGATGCAATGCACAGTCTCTCAAGTAGAGATTAATTAAGTTTTGATAGGGCATGCCGATCTGAGAAGACAAGGTTTTGAAGTAATCAATGGTGTTTTTGTCCAACCGAATGGTAATGGGTTGTTTTAGCCGTTTGATGTAGGGGTTGCGTTGCCCCTTCATTTCAGAAAAGTCGTAGTGATCTCTCATGATTGTTTCACCTCCCGTAATATTTCCGTTCATTTTTATCCGCTTTTCTGGCCGAAATAATTCTGATGAGCGATTCCTTTTCTCGATAACAATGACAAACAATCAAAACATTCATTCGCACGCTGAGACCCAGCAAAATGAACCGTTCTTCATCTTCGGAGTGATCTGGGTCAAAATACTGAATTGCATGCGGGTCATAAAAAACAGTTTGTGCTTCGCGCGCGCCCAACGAGTCTGTAGAAAAATCCTATTTTCGGACGTCCCACCCGGGTCGTGGGCCTCATTTTTTAATGGGAGCCAACACCGCTCCCTGGCCGGTCGGGGCGAATCCGTTGGAACTTCGGCGGTCCTGCACCCGCACAGCCCTTCAGTGACTAGTCTAGCTCCCGTTCAACATAATTTCCAGTCCCTCCTTCCATCTATTACCATCTTTTCTTGTGGATTGTGTGGACAAAGTTTTCTCTATCCCGCCATCGTTTCCTAACCGCTTTCGGGACCATCGCTGTGGTCCATCCGTAGCGGAATATCTTTAAAGATTGTGCACCGTGTTGTAAAGCTTCCACTGGATGTTGACCTTCTCCTTTCTCTCAACGTGAACCGGTCCAACCTAGCGCGTGTCGGATATTGCCGAACACCGGCTCAATCAATCCCATCCTCCGACTATAGATGAAACGTCCCATCGCGCTATCGATCTTTTGAATCATTCCCGTTGTTGCGTTCACTGCCGCTCGGGGCGGTGGCATCCTTAAACTTATAGACCTGCCGATATTTCGTGTTGGGGTTCTGAAGACATTTCGCTCTTAGTTCACACCCTCGGCACGCTGTGATCTTTGCTTTGTAGGCCACCCCGTAGAATCCGTTGGGCGTGACGTGCTTCCTGTATCCTATATACAACTCACCTGCCTGCCGGGCACACCAGTTTTCCTCGCTCGTTGAACTTGAAATCGTCCGGGGCAAAGAACCGTTTTTCCGGTTTCGTTCCTGGATCCTTCGATCTTCCCTCCGTGTCGGTCGGCCGTCGCATACGCGGGGTCCCGCTTTCTCATGTTCCGGTCCGCCACGTAGCCATTGATCTCCTTGCCCTCAACATCTTCATGTTCGCTTCGCTGTGGAACCCGCTGTCCGCCAACAATGGCGCCGACTTCAACGGGGATTCTGTGTCCCCCAGAGCCGCAAATGTCTTGTCCACTGAGTCCACCATCGGCTCCAAGAGTTTCACCTCGCTGCCTTCTCCAAACGCCTCCGCGGACACCACCACTTGACATTCCCCGTCCACAGCCGCCACACCGTTATAGCCTTGCACAACGCCATGGGAACTCACCATCTTTGCGCTTTCGTTATCCAGTGTTGCGACCGGCTAATTGGTTCAATTTTGGCCGGGCGATTTTGTGTGGCGGCAAGGAGCAAGGAGGGCGCATACCGGGAGTGTAACCGACGAGCGACGCAGTCCGCCGCGCAAAAGCGCCCGGCCCTTCCTTAATGGATCGCATCGCTGGCAATGCGAATAAAGTGGAAGGGAGCCCGCCTCGTCCGGCTTCTTCGTTGCTCGTCGGTTACGATGGCCGCATCGCGTCCTCCTCACGCCTCAAATCCGCAGTTCGGGTCTCCCAAAATGAACCAATTAGCCGGTCGCAACACTAAAGGTGGCTTTTCTTTAGGAGACCCGTGTGACCAATCTTGTCCTCCTGGTTTTCAAGCCATTCATCCAGCGTCGCGATCTTATCTTCCCAGCGACTTGATCGCCTTCTCTTCCTTGGCCCTCACCTCCGCCGGGAGAACCTGTTTTCCCGCGTCAACCTTCCTTATGTTTGGCCACCAAGGTCTCCACCAACTTTAAAAACTTCGCTTTCTTCTTTTCGAAATCCTCTTTTGTGCCGGACCATTCCTTTGACGCGTTCGATGAGATCTTGCACCCATCAATGGCAAACATCTCCCGCCCGATCAACCCCAGTTCGTCGCAGTAAAGCAGAACGTCGACGAACAGGCCCTTAATCACAGGGCCCATTTCACGGATGAACTGCGCGATGGTCGTAAAGTGCGGCACACTTCGGGCGGAGAGGGCCATGAACACCACGTTTTGTTCACACGCAAAGGCGATCTCCCGGCTGGAGATCATCCCGCGGGCGTAAGCGGCCAGGACAATTTTTAGCATCACGCGGGGGTCATACGCCGGAGCCCCGACGGTCTCGTTTTTCCTCAGAGCATCAAAAGCGGTCATATTGATTTTGTGGTCAATCACATAAGACAGCGCATGCTCGAAACTGCCGGGGAGGATTTGGTGTTCGAACTGGATGGAAACAAACTGGCCCTGCGCGTAGTTGGCTTCTTTATACCGCGGCATCGGCGACTCCGGGGTGGGATGGCCGTCGTTGTCGACGGTAATCAAAGTTTATCTCTTTTTTGTAGGCAGGACCAGCGCTGGGAATGAGGCAGGGAAATGGCCGAACGGGGGGTTTTTCTACAGACTAAACGCCGGAGCTCAGCGGCGGCCGGTGTGTGGCCGCCCGCTGGAGCGCCTTGTTGGGCCATGATGTTGATGGCGATGGGAATATTCACGAAGGACTTCCCGCATCATCCTCTGATATTTCATTCCGATCTCATGTGCTTCTTGACGGAAGAAAGCAATGCTCTCTTTGTCGACCACCAAAGTCACTTTGACCGCTTCTCTTTTTGGAAAAAGTTCTTCAGGAGGAGGAAGAAAATCCGGGATACGGTGCAGTTTTCCAATGGGTTGATCCAAATCAGTCAGGGGTTGTTTCTTCATAAAGTTTCCTTCCTTTTCGCCAGAAACCAGCTCCAAAAATTCGCACTAATTTCCCGCGGTATGTAAACCTAACAGTGACAACACGACCGTTAGCACGTCCGATGCAAAATAAACGTTCTTCCTCCTGGGAGTGTTTATCATCCTTCGCCACGATACGATGATGATCAGAGAATGCATCTGCAGCTTCTCGGAAGCTCAGACCGTGACGGAGGACATTTATTCTTTCTTTTGCCGCGCTCCAACAGAAGAGACCATAACGAACGTCTTCATTCATAGTAGCATTCTACCACAAGTATGGTATATTTACCATATTAAACTGACCAACGAGTCTGTAGAAAAATCCTATTTTCGGACGTCCCACCCGGGTCGTGGGCCTCATTTTTTGTTGGGAGCCGACACCGCTCCCTGGCCGGTCGGGGCGAATCCGTTGGAACTTCGGCGGTCCCGCACCCCGCACAGCCCTTCAGTGACTAGTCTAGCTCCCGTTCAACATAATTTCCAGTCCCTCCTTCCATCTATTACCATCTTTTCTTGTGGATTGTGTGGACAAAGTTTTCTCTATCCCGCCATCGCTCTCAATCCGCTCGGGACCATCGCTGTGGTCCATCCGTAGCGGAATATCTTTAAAAGATTGTGCACCGTGTTGTAAAGCTTCCACTGGATGTTGACCTTCTCTTTTCCTCTCAACGTGAACCGGTCCAACCCCAGCGCGTGTCGGATATTGCCGAACACCGGCTCAATCAATCCCATCCTCCGACTATAAATGAAACGTCCCATCGCGCTATCGATCTTTTGAATCATTCCCGTCGTTGCGTTCTCCACTGCCGGGGGGCGGTGACGTCCTTCAAACTTGTAGACCTGCCGATATTTCGTGTTGGGGTTTTGAAGACATTTCGCTCTTAGTTCACACCCTCGGCACGCTGTGATCTTTGCTTTGTAGGCCACCCCGTAGAATCCGTTGGGCGTGACGTGCTTCCTGTATCCTATATACAATTCACTGCCTGCCGGGCACCAGTTTTCCTCGCTCGTTGAACTTGAAATCGTCCGGGGCAAAGAACCGTTTTTCCGGTTTTCGTTCCCTGGATCCCTTCGATCTTCCCTCCGTGTCGGTCGGCCGTCGCATAGCTGGGATCTCGTTTTCTCATGTTCCGGTCCGCCACGTAGCCATTGATCTCCTTGCCCTCCAACATCTTCATGTTCGCTTCGCTGTGGAACCCGCTGTCCGCCAACAGTGGCGCCGACTTCAACGGGGATTCTGTGTCCCCCAGGGCTGCGAATGTCTTTTTCCACGGACTCCACCATGGGTTCCAGCAGTTTTACTTACTGCCTTCTCCAAACGCCTCTGCGGAGACCACCACCTGGTATTCCCGTCCACAGCCGCCACACCGTTGTAGCCCTGAACAACGCCGTGTGAGCTCACCATCTTCGCGCTTTCGTTATCGTAAAGGTGGCTCTTCTTTGGGAGACCCGTGTGGCTGATTTTGTCCTCCTGGGTTTTCAACCATTCATCCAGCGTCGCGATCTTATCTTCCAGCGACTTGATCGCCTTCTCTTCCTTGGCCCTCACCTCCGCCGGGAGAACCTGTTTTCCGCGTCAACTTCCTTATGTTTGGCCACCAAGGTCTCCACCAACTTTGAAAACTTCGCTTTCTTCTTTTCGAAATCCTCTTTTGTGCCGGACCATTCCTTTGACGCGTTCGATGAGATCTTGCACCCATCAATCGCAAACATCTCCCGCCCGATCAACCCCAGTTCGTCGCAGTAAAGCAGAACGTCGACGAACAGGCCCTTAATCACAGGGCCCATTTCACGGATGAACTGCGCGATGGTCGTAAAGTGCGGCACACTTCGGGCGGAGAGGGCCATGAACACCACGTTTTGTTCACACGCAAAGGCGATGTCGCGGCTGGAGATCATCCCGCGGGCGTAAGCGGCCAGGACAATCTTTAGCATCACGCGGGGGTCATACGCCGGAGCCCCGACGGTCTCGTTTTCCTCAGAGCATCAAAGCGGTCATATTGATTTTGTGGTCAATCACATAAGACAGCGCATGCTCGAAACTGCCGGGGAGGATTTGGTGTTCGAACTGGATGGAAACAAACTGGCCTTGCGCGTAATTGGCTTCTTTGTAGCGCGGCATCGGCGACTCCAAGGGTGGGATGGCCGTCGTTGTCGACGGTAATGCGAGTTTACCTCTTTTTTGTAGGCAGGGCCAGCGCTGGGGAATGAGGCAGGGAAATGGCCGAACGGGGGGTTTTTCTACAGACTAAACGCCGGAGCTCAGCGGCGGCCGGGGTGTGGCCGTCCGCTGGAGCGATTTGTTGGGCGCCTATGCGTGTGCATGTTTAAGTTCAGTTTGAAGTCTCTCTGCCAGATACATTTTCAAGAGAGACTGATATGGAACGTCTTTCTTGTTGGCTAGAAGCCTAAGCTCTTCAAACATTGATTCAGGAAGACGAATAGATATTGACCTAACAGACGGTTTCAAATTAGGCAGAGTAACTCTACGAGCCTTCTTCCAGTCGATGTAATTAGAAGAGTCATGAGAAGCCCAAAAAGTCAGTTCCTCTGATTCGTTCTTAAACTTAGGGATTTTGTTTTTCATGGTATTTGTAGTCCTCCCGCTCTCTCTTGCTCATGTCCCGCACCGATATTGCGCGGATTAAGTGCCCGCGGATGGTAAAAACGATGAAAAGGAGTCTGCCGGCATCAGTTTGTCCGAGCGCATAGAGCCTAATCTCGTCTTTTGAATGCCTCTCATCGTTGTCGACAATAAATGGCTGATTGAAGAAAGGCTGCTCGCATTCTGATGGGGTGACTTTGTGCTTGTCCCATATTTTGCTCGTGTTCCATCTATCCCAATCAAAACCTGTGCACTTCGCTAAGTGATCGTAGACGTCAGCCATTGGATAAGTATATATTGGTAATATACTTTAGTCAAGGGCGCCCAACGTAAAGCCAACCGGACGTTACCCTGCTGGCCTTCGGCCGGCAAACCGGGTAACGCCGGTGGAGCGATTGGTTAGGCCCATTTTAAAGCAGGTTTTTTATGGGAATGCGCACAATCGCGTAAAAACATATTGATTAGGTTTTGATAAGGAATGCCGAATTGCGAAGAAAGACCCTTGAAATAGCCGATCGTCTCCTCTTCAATTCGAATCGTGATTTGCCTTTTCAGCATTTTAGCGTAAGGATTTTTCTGTGATTTTGAAAAATCGTATTCATTTCTCATGGTCATAACCTCCTATACTGGTTTTGTTCGTTCTTTGTTGCCTTTCGAGCCGAAATAATCCGAATGACTGTTTCTGGAGACCAATAACAATGGCAAACCGTTAAAATATGGTGAATTGTACTCATGCCTATGAGGATAAACCTGTCTTCGTCTTCCGAATGGTCCGGGTCATGGATTATTCTGCCGTTTACGTCATGGAAAACGGTTTGAGCTTCCTGAAAGGATATCCCGTGCTTCTTTTGGTTCGTCTTCTCCTTTTCGGGGTCCCATGAAAACTCAAGTCGTCTCATAATTATATTGTAACTACATCGTAGTTGTTTGTCAAGTGGTCAGTCGGAATCCTAACGAGTCTGTAGAAAAATCCTATTTTCGGACGTCCCACCCGGGTCGTGGGCCTCATTTTTTAATGGGAGCCAACACCGCTCCCGGGCCGGGCGGGGCGAATCCGTTGGAACTTCGGCGGTCCCGCACCCCACACAGCCCTTCAGTGACTAGTCTAGCTCCCGTTCAACATAATTTCCAGTCCCTCCTTCCATCTATTGCCATGTTTTCTTGTGGATAGCGGGGATAAAGTTTTCTCTACCCCGCCATCGCCCTCAGTCCGCTCGGCACCATCGCCGTGGTCCATCCGTAGCGGAAGATCTTTAAAAGATTGTGCACCGTATTGTAAAGCTTCCACTGGATGTTCACCTTCTTATTCCCTTTTAACGTGAACCGGTCTAACCCCAGCGCGTGTCGGATATTGCCGAACACCGGCTCAATCAATCCCATCCTCCGACTATAAATGAAACGTCCCATCGCGCTATCGATCTTTTGAATCATTCCCGTCGTTGCGTTCACTGCCGCCGGGGGGCGGTGGCGTCTTTCGAACTTATACACCTGCCGATATTTCGTGTTGGGGTTTTGAAGACATTTCGCTCTTAGTTCACACCCTCGGCACGCTGTGATCTTTGCTTTGTAGGCCACCCCGTAGAATCCGTTGGGCGTGACGTGCTTCCTGTATCCTATATACAATTCACTGCCTGCCGGGCACACCAGTTTTCCTCGCTCGTTGAACTTGAAATCGTCCGGGGCAAAGAACCGTTTTTCCGGTTTCGTTCCCTGGATCCCTTCGATCTTCCCTCCGTGTCGGTCGGCCGTCGCATAGCTGGGATCTCGTTTTCTCATGTTTCGGTCCGCCACGTAACCGTTGATGTTTTTGCCCTCCAACATCTTCATGTTCGCTTCGCTGTGGAACCCGCTGTCCGCCAACAATGGCGCCGCTATCAACGGGGATTGCGTGTCCCCCAAGGCCGCGAACGTCTTTTCCACGGACTCCACCATGGGTTCCAGCAGTTTTACTTCACTGCCTTCTCCAAACGCCTCTGCGGAGACCACCACCTGGTATTCCCCGTCAACAGCCGCCACACCGTTGTAGCCCTGAACAACGCCGTGTGAGCTCACCATCTTCGCGCTTTCGTTATCCAGTGTTGCGACCGGCTAATTGGTTCAATTTTGGCCGGGCGATTTTGTGTGGTGGCAAGGAGCAAGGAGGGCGCATACCGGGAGTATGTAACTGACGAGCGACGCAGTCCGCCGCGCAAAAGCGCCCGGCCCTTCCTTAATGGATCGCATCGCTTTAGCAATGCGAATATAAAGTGGAAGGGAGACCCGCCTCCGTCCGGCTTCTTCGTTGCTCGTCGGTTACGATGGCCCGCATCGCGTCCTCCTCACGCCTCAAATCCGAACGGATTCGGGTCTCCAAAATTGAACCAATTAGCCGGTCGCAACACTAAAGGTGGCTTTTCTTTGGGAGACCCGTGTGGCTGATTTTGTCCTCCTGGGTTTTCAACCATTCATCCAGCGTGGCGATCTTTTCTTCTAAGGCCTTAATCGCTTTCTCTTCCTTGGCCCTCACCTCCGCCGGGAGAACCTGTTTTCCCGCGTCTACTTCCTTATGTTTGGCCACCAAGGTCTCCACCAGTTTTGAAAACTTCGCTTTCTTCTTTTCGAAATCCTCTTTTGTGCCGGACCATTCCTTTGACGCGTTCGATGAGATCTTGCACCCATCAATGGCAAACATCTCCCGCCCGATCAACCCCAGTTCGTCGCAGTAAAGCAGAACGTCGACGAACAGGCCCTTAATCACAGGGCCCATTTCACGGATGAACTGCGCGATGATCGTAAAGTGCGGCACACTTCGGGCGGAGAGGGCCATGAACACCACGTTTTGTTCACACGCAAAGGCGATGTCGCGGCGAAATCATGCCCCGCGCGTAGGCCGCGAGAACAATCTTTAACATGACCCGCGGATCGTAGGCCGGGGCGCCGACGTCGTCATTTTTCCTCAAAGCATCAAAGGCAGTCATATTGATTTTGTGGTCAATGACGTAACAGAGGGCATGCTCGAAACTGCCGGGGAGGATTTGGTGTTCGAACTGGATAGAAACAAACTGGCCCTGCGCGTAGTTGGCTTCTTTATACCGCGGCATCGGCGACTCCAAGGGTGGGATGGCCGTCGTTGTCGACGGTAATGCGAGTTTACCTCTTTTTTGTAGGCAGGGCCAGCGCTGGGGAATGAGGCAGGGAAATGGCCGAATGGGGGGTTTTTCTACAGACTAAACGATAAAGGTCAGCGGCGCGGGCCGCTCGTGCCCGCGTCCGCTGGACCGCCTTGTTGGACAAGGAATGACACAAGGACACACCTGCCCAACGTTACTATGCGGCTGAAATGAATCGGCCGCGCCCCCAAACTGATTTTGACTTTGCCGTGAAACGATGGCGGCGTTGCTTAAAATTGTAACTCTTCTATTTCACTGTAACTGCGTGCCATCTCTGTATGATTCTTGAGAGGTCCAACGAATGGCCATCAGCCGCCAAATTGCGCAGCAATTTGGTCGGCTGCATGGCTGGGTTGGGCAAAAAACTCACTTTGTAGTGACCACGCCCGGTTCTTGAGGCGCCGCATATGGGCCCCATTTTCTAATAACCGAGACACAGGTAATAACCTGATTTCTGCTCGGGTCAACGTAAACAAAGCCTCGCCTAGACGGTTTAACATTAGCGTCGTCCAGTCTAAGAAAATACCGAGCACCAGCATGAAAGTCAGAGTCTTCAAACTGAACCATGCGAGGGATCTGAACAATCTTGTGCTGAAACTCCTCAGCTGAAACCTCAGGATAGAGTTCTTTGATAGCCGGCATGAGCTTTTCAGTTTCAGTCTTAAAAATCAGCTCAGTAGATTTAAAGTTTGAGCCCTGTGCGGTGGAGGTGCAACTGATCTCCCGGGGGTCCCCGGGCTGGGCCACACCGAAGGCCAGGATAAAATCCTCAGAATAATCCCGCTTGGCGACAGGCTGATCCGCAGGCCGACAACCGGCCATCAGAAGAACGAAAGAGAGGAAAAATGGTCGGATCATTACGCTCCCTGTTGTGCCCAACGGGCGCGAGATAAGCAGAGTCGGTGGCCGGGTCGGGCGTCACGGCGCTGCGACGCTCGAGAGGCCAGCGACTCTGCTTCATGGAGCTGTTCGGCGGCCGCGGAGCGACAGCGGAGCGGACGTCGAAGAGATCCATGCTCGATCTCGCGCCCGTTCAGTGGCCGCGGCCACTCCCATGCACAATCCCGCCCGTGCGAATTGCGCCACTTCACTCCAAAATCTGTCACTCGGCCTCAAACCGCTCCGCGGCCGCTGAACGAATGAGCTAACCCGCGCGGCCACGTCTGAAAAATATAACCGCGAAGCGATAGGCGTAATCGCCTAAAAAACGAATCATGGCCTCAAAGAACGTCCCGTGCCCGCGTCGGGTTGAGCGCCTTGTTGGGCATTCGTTATATTGGGAATGTATCGTGAAAATTTAAAGAAAATTGCGACGCTGGCGAGAAGCGCTAAAGCTAAGCTTGGAATAAAAAGCAATAACAACCACCAAGAATTTAATGACGGATGATGTTTGGTCGCGACGATCACGAACACCACAGCAACCGATAAGAGAATAAATTTGCACGCAATGATCCAACGCGGGAGAAGCAGAGTAAATGATGTGTGACAGTGGCCACACTGGAATTCAAACGGATGCATTTCGGCTTTCTGGGAATTGTGAAGAGTCATACTATACCCACAAGAGGGACAAGCACGTTTGACCCAGTCTATCAGTCGTTCGAATTTCATTTTACTCCTGCCCAACGAGTCTGTAGAAAAATCCTATTTTCGGACGTCCCACCCGGGTCGTGGGCCTCATTTTTTGTTGGGAGCCGACACCGCTCCCTGGCCGGTCGGGGCGAATCCGTTGGAACTTCGGCGGTCCCGCACCCCGCACAGCCCTTCAGTGACTAGTCTAGCTCCCGTTCAACATAATTTCCAGTCCCTCCTTCCATCTATTACCATCTTTTCTTGTGGATTGTGTGGACAAAGTTTTCTCTATCCCGCCATCGCTCTCAATCCGCTCGGGACCATCGCTGTGGTCCATCCGTAGCGGAATATCTTTAAAGATTGTGCACCGTGTTGTAAAGCTTCCACTGGATGTTGACCTTCTCTTTTCCTCTCAACGTGAACCGGTCCAACCCCAGCGCGTGTCGGATATTGCCGAACACCGGCTCAATCAATCCCATCCTCCGACTATAGATGAAACGTCCCATCGCGCTATCGATCTTTTGAATCATTCCCGTCGTTGCGTTCACTGCCGCCGGGGGGCGGTGACGTCCTTCAAACTTGTAGACCTGCCGATATTTCGTGTTGGGGTTTTGAAGACATTTCGCTCTTAGTTCACACCCTCGGCACGCTGTGATCTTTGCTTTGTAGGCCACCCCGTAGAATCCGTTGGGCGTGACGTGCTTCCTGTATCCTATATACAATTCACTGCCTGCCGGGCACACCAGTTTTCCTCGCTCGTTGAACTTGAAATCGTCCGGGGCAAAGAACCGTTTTTCCGGTTTCGTTCCCTGGATCCCTTCGATCTTCCCTCCGTGTCGGTCGGCCGTCGCATAGCTGGGATCTCGTTTTCTCATGTTCCGGTCCGCCACGTAGCCATTGATCTCCTTGCCCTCCAACATCTTCATGTTCGCTTCGCTGTGGAACCCGCTGTCCGCCAACAGTGGCGCCGACTTCAACGGGGATTCTGTGTCCCCCAGAGCTGCGAATGTCTTTTCCACGGACTCCACCATGGGTTCCAGCAGTTTTACTTCACTGCCTTCTCCAAACGCCTCTGCGGAGACCACCACCTGGTATTCCCCGTCCACAGCCGCCACACCGTTGTAGCCCTGAACAACGCCGTGTGAGCTCACCATCTTCGCGCTTTCGTTATCGTAAAGGTGGCTCTTCTTTGGGAGACCCGTGTGGCTGATTTTGTCCTCCTGGGTTTTCAACCATTCATCCAGCGTCGCGATCTTATCTTCCAGCGACTTGATCGCCTTCTCTTCCTTGGCCCTCACCTCCGCCGGGAGAACCTGTTTTCCCGCGTCAACTTCCTTATGTTTGGCCACCAAGGTCTCCACCAACTTTAAAAACTTCGCTTTCTTCTTTTCGAAATCCTCTTTTGTGCCGGACCATTCCTTTGACGCGTTCGATGAGATCTTGCACCCATCAATCGCAAACATCTCCCGCCCGATCAACCCCAGTTCGTCGCAGTAAAGCAGAACGTCGACGAACAGGCCCTTAATCACAGGGCCCATTTCACGGATGAACTGCGCGATGGTCGTAAAGTGCGGCACACTTCGGGCGGAGAGGGCCATGAACACCACGTTTTGTTCACACGCAAAGGCGATGTCGCGGCTGGAGATCATCCCGCGGGCGTAAGCGGCCAGGACAATCTTTAGCATCACGCGGGGGTCATACGCCGGAGCCCCGACGGTCTCGTTTTTCCTCAGAGCATCAAAAGCGGTCATATTGATTTTGTGGTCAATCACATAAGACAGCGCATGCTCGAAACTGCCGGGGAGGATTTGGTGTTCGAACTGGATGGAAACAAACTGGCCTTGCGCGTAATTGGCTTCTTTGTAGCGCGGCATCGGCGACTCCAAGGGTGGGATGGCCGTCGTTGTCGACGGTAATGCGAGTTTACCTCTTTTTTTTGTAGGCAGGGCCAGCGCTGGGGAATGAGGCAGGGAAATGGCCGAACGGGGGGTTTTTCTACAGACTAAACGAAGTAAGGTCAGCCGGGCGCACGTGTGGGCCTCGGCTGCACCGCGTGGTTGGGCGATGAATTAATCGCTGGCATCGGGCAGTGTAATAACGGGATATTCTTTGTCTGACAGTCGTTGAGCATCCTTTTCCATGTCAGTTGCATTCATACTAAAACCACGATTCCGGTAATCTTGAGCCTTCCGGAGTGCGACCTCTCGTTCTGATTCAAATTCAACGCAGCCAACTACCGATAGGAAGGCAGCAATAATAAAAGCGCAACAGAATGCCTGGATCAATAAGTTATTGGTTCGCATAATACCCCCCACCGGCGATATGAGCCAACACGCGCGGGTATAACAAAAACATGCCTCCGAATAGAAAGACGTATTGATTTAAAAGAATGAATCATAGGGTCAACGAGAGCTCCTCGCCCGTCTTGGATCGAACGCCTTGTTGGGTGGTGCGTCGCTCTTGTCTTCTTCTTAAATATCTCGCTAGGGTGCCGCCTATCAGACAGACCAGCAACGGCCAGATTTCCAAAGACAGAGAAAAACTTTTGGCCGATTTATTTAAATTAAAGAGAGAATTAATAACCTCACTCATCAGGTAGGCGAGTACGACGACAAGTATTTCTTTGCGCTTAATAATCCGGGCCGAGAAATACCCAATTAGGAAATATAGAAGGTAGATAATCCCAAGATTAGCAGCCATGAAAAGAAGAATACGTGGGGCCGTTTCGTCATTGACAAATTCAGCCGTGAGGTGGGATGGAATTGCCAGATAATCTTGAATAAAATGAAAACCTATTGTTTCTATTAATTCGCCTGCAAGTGGGACTCCGATCAAAGCAACTGCCCATAAAATCCAGGTTCTTTTCATTTAAACCCCCGCCCAACGTAAAGCTCAGACGCGCGGGCGGTGTGTGCCCGCGTCGGCTGAAGCGACTTGTTGGGCAAGTGATGAAACAAGGACACACCTACCCAACGTGACTATGCGGCTGAAATTAATGAGCCGCGCCCCAAACCAATATTGAATTTGCCGTGTAACGATGACGGCGTTGGTTGAAATTGTAACTCTTCGGCGTCGCTGTAACTGCGGGCCATTTCTGTATGAATATCATGCCCAACGCCGGAATTCAGCGGCGTTGCCCGGAGGGCAACGTCCGCTGGAATGAATTGTTATGCCTTCAAAAGCCAATACCAATGCTTGCGAGAACCTTTGTCGCATGCGTTTTCTCAATCCTAAATACGCCTATTCGAGCACCCAAAAGAAGACCGAATGACCCTTCGATTCCATAAGCCTTTTGGTTTCGTTCTAAAAAGTATCCTGTATCCGAAGGTTTACCGACAAGAACGGTGGTTCGAATGGCTCCTCCAAACAGTCCAATAGGGTCAAAGCCAAAGCCATATCCGAATGAGTAACTATAATCGTTTCGACCGAGCGTTGCATCAATAAGAATACCAGGACCGACTAACGGTGATGGAATGTCTTTCCCTCGTCCTGAATGATATTTGCCTATCATGAGACCCGCGCTCCCATAACCTCCACGGGTGTTTGAATAAAAAAAACCCGATGGGAAATTGAAACCGTAATCGCTTTCGCCCATCTGAAAAGCGTTAGCAATTCCCGCCACAAGCAATAAACTCAACCAAGTAATCAATGTTTTTATTTTCATAGGCATAACGAATTCAGCTAACCCGCGCGGGCACAACAAAAAACATGGCCCCGAAGCGATGACGAAAGTGGATCAAAAAATAAATCAAGGCGTCACCTTGCGACCCGTGCCCGCGTCGGGTTGAGCGCCTGGTTGGGCGGTCTTTTTTTGTATCGGAGCCTGCATGCAAGTGTTGATCATATACTCTTTTATCGTAAGATTTCGAAGTTTCGCTACTTGTTCAAATTTTGAAATTATCTTGTCGAGCTTCTTTTCTTTTATGCCAAACCATGTGGGGGCATTGCATTGATTGAAAAAATAAAGTGTCTCTCTTTCTGGGACAGTTGAAACCAAATCTAAAAACTTTTTTAGATCCCATGTAACAATCCACCTTAAGTCAGGTTGAGAAAAAAAGTGATACGTAATTCGGTTCTCCTTTGAGAATTTTGGTCCCCAGATAATGAAACCGTAGTTTTCATTCAATGTAGCAAAACGATCATAACTCTGGAGAATTACGAGCTTTCCGTCCGGCCCGAGTTGTCCAACTTGCAAAGGCGCTGTGGAATAGAACAAATTAGAATCAGACGCCCCAACGGAGCCAACTGCCGCTAAAAAGAAAAACGTGAATAACAAGGTCACATTTTTATTTTTCATTTATTTTCCGCCCAACGTTAAAGGTCAGCGGGGCGCCCGTGGCGCCTCCGCTGCACCGCCTGGTTGGGCAACGCATGATGAGTTCCAATAAATTGACCAACCACCGATAACCAAACCGAGCCATCCAAAGGCAACAGCTAATTCGATATTTGGGAACCACAATCGGGATACTTTGAATATGGGCCCGTTTGTTCGAATTGAAAAAAGCCAATCCTCCATACCGCTAAAATAATTGGAAACAGCGAAATACATTGGAATGACCCAACCCGCCGAAAAAAACGCGACCAAAAGGGATTTTAAACGGCCACACTTTTGAGTTTTTATTATCACCATTTATCCTCTAGTGTTCACGCCCAACATGTATTAGATTGACTCCACTCTGCCTGAAATTCTATTTTCTAGACAGATCACAGTATTTTTTGACAGAATATTAAACTTGAACCAGTTTTTTACACAACCTGCTACTGGCTCTGAGAGGCATACACATGATACACCCAGAAGTCCTTCATTTCAACCCCCCTTCTCTTTTGGCGGACTTGCCAATTCCTGAGCCGCCTAAACCGAAATTGCTGGACCAACTGCGGGACATTATCCGACTGAAACATTATTCCATTCGGACTGAGCAGAGTTATGTGGATTGGGCAAAACGCTACATTCTTTTCCATGGAAAAAAACATCCGAAGGACATGGGGGCGAAAGAAATTGCGGCATTCTTGACCCACCTGGCGGTGGACAAGAACGTTTCGGCCAGCACACAAAACCAGGCACTTAACGCTCTTATTTTCCTTTATAAAGAGTTGTTGCGGATTAGCGTAGGGGATATTGGCGACGTCGCGCGGGCTAAACTTCCCATTCGCAGGCCGTTGGTGATGTCCCGGGACGAAGTGAAACGGGTGGTCGAGAAATTCACCGGGACTCCACGGCTGATGGCAGAATTACTTTATGGAACGGGCATGCGGTTAATGGAGGGTGTTCGTTTGCGGGTTAAAGATATTGATTTTGATATTAACCAGGTCATTGTGCGCGATGGGAAAGGCGCCAAGGATCGAGTGACGATGCTTCCTCAGAAATTACGCCCGGTTTTGGAACGGCATCTATCTGAAGTGAAAGCAATTCATGAGCGTGATTTGGCCGCGGGATATGGGCAGGTCTATTTGCCCTTTGCCCTGGCGGAAAAATATCCAAACGCTGACCGAGAATGGGGCTGGCAATATGTATTCCCCGCTAGAAGTATTTCAAAAGACCCACGAAGTGGGAAGATGGCGCGGCATCATATCCACGAAACAGCCCTGCAAAGCGCTATGAAAAACGCGGTTCGCGCCGCGGGACTGACGAAACCGGCCAGCGTGCATACCCTTCGGCATAGTTTCGCTACCCACCTTTTGGAGGCCGGGTATGATATCCGTACCGTCCAGGAATTATTGGGCCACAAGGATGTGAGCACAACCATGATTTACACCCATGTCTTAAAACAGGGCGCCGGGGCCGTTCGTAGCCCCATTGATTTTTAGGCTCCATTGAAAATATCCCAGCCGATTGGATTTCCGGTTTTGGCCCAACTCCCTGCGGGAGAACGGGAACGGCTCCTTCAAGAGTGGCCTCGAAAAATCATCAAGGTGGGCGCCACGCTTTTTCATGAAGGCGATCCTCCGCGAGCCGCCTTTCTTTTGGCATCCGGTCTTCTTAAAGCGGTGAAGTATACACCCCGAACCAACGTCTCCGCCATGGATCTCATCCTGCCCGGCCGACTGTGCGGTGCCATCGCTCTATTGGATAAACGCCCTTACCCCGTGACCGTGGTGGCCCTGCAAAATTCAGAGGTTTTTGAGATGTCCGCGTCTTCGTTTGATTCCCTCATGCGCGACCAAAACCTATTTGCTCAGTGCGTCCACCAGGAAATCGGGGACCATTTGCGCCATGCTCAAGCGATGCGGGCCCTGGCCACGGAACCTGTGGAACGCCGGATGGCCCATCTCTTGGGCCTTCTCCTGCCGAAAACTGGTTCGGAAGTGCGCCTCCGACGGGAAGACATCGCCGAACTGGTGAGCTGTGTCAATGGTCATCTAAAATTCACCCCCTGTGGTCATTGACTTTTCACCCCCCTGTTAGGCCTTTAAGGCCTGTTTGTCGTTTTCCTGGGCCGCCGCTTTCGCCAGCAGACCCGCCCGTTTCTTCTCCTTCAACCGGTAGCTCTCGCCCTTGATGTTGATCGTCAGGGAGTGGTGAAGCAAGCGGTCCAACAGCGCCGTCGCGATGATCGGGTCGCCGAAGATCTCGCCCCAGTCCCCAAACCGCTGGTTGCTGGTTAGAATCATGGATCCCTTCTCGTATCTTCGACAAACCAACTGGAAGAACAGGTTCGCCCCATGCCGATCCACTGGAATGTAGCCCAATTCGTCCACAATCAGAAGCTTTGGCTGGCAATAGAGCTTTAGTTTCTCCTCCAGCCGATTTTCCGCGTGGGCCTTTACCAACACCCCGATCAGTCACGCGGCGCTCATGGGCGTTTACGGCAACCTGGCTATTGCGGCCCTGGCGTTTTGCGCGCGGCTTACCGTGGAACCCCAGCGATGGAACGATAAGCTGTGGGGGGTTTCTTTCTGGTCGCTTAACGTCGGATTGCTCCTGATGATGGCGCTCAATATCTTCCCGGCAGGGATCTACCAGCTGGTGCAGAGCATTCAGCACGGGTTCTGGTATGCCCGAAGCGAAGCCGTCATCCAATCGACCTTCTTTCAGGTCACCATCTGGTTGCGCGTGGTGGGAGACATGGTCTTCGTTGTCGGGGGCGTTTTGCCCATCGTCTATTTCATGGTGACGCGCCTTTTCTCCCTCCACCAAGCGAAATAAATTCCTTCAACGCAAAAGCCCCCGCCCTCCAAAAGAGGGCGGGGGCTTTATTAATCTCCGGCAATTATTTTAGCGAGTGCAAGCCGATCATGTTCCCTTCCGTGTCCGTCACAAGGGCGATGAACCCATGGGGGCCAATGGCCCACTTCTCTTTAAAAATTCGCCCGCCGTTTTGTTTGGCCCGGGCGGCCTCTTCCGCGCAGTCCACACAGCTGAAATAGACCAACGTGCTGTTTCCCCCGGACGGGAATCCCGGCATTTTCACCAACGCTCCCCCGGCTCCGCTTTTATCCATCGCATGGGGGAAAGTCCACATCTCCCACTCCGGACTTGTGGCGTTTTCCAGTTTTGTTTTGAAGAGCGTCTCATAAAACGTTTTCGCCCGTGTCATGTCTTGAACATAGATTTCAAACCACCCGACCGGATTATTCGCCATGACTTCTCCTTTTAATGACAATGAACAACCCCATGGAAAAAACGATCCAACTTCTTAAGACAAAGCCGGATAATCTGTGTATCCTTTTTCGGTCCCTCCATAAAACGTGGCGGGGTCTGGGGCCGTTAAAGGAACCTTCTCTGCGAGTCGCCGAACAAGATCTGGATTGGCCACGAAGGGACGACCAAACGCTACCAAATCCGCCCCCTTTTGCCCCAGAATGGATTCAGCGCGCTCCAGAGTGAAATCTCCGCAAACGATGAGCAGTCCTTTAAAGAGCGGACGAAAGATCGATGTGGGCACAATTTTTCCCCCGTGACGGACATCGGCTTCGTTTCCTTCAATCAGGTGCACATAGGCAACGCCCCGCTTATCAAGTTCTTGAACCACGTGGGAGAAAATTTTTTCGGGGTTTGAATCGGACATATCATTAAAGCTCCCGCTGGGGGACAATCGAACGCCCACCCGCGCCTTGCCCCAAACAGCGACCACAGCGTCCACAATTTCCAACAGAAACCGGGCACGATTTTCCACCGACCCGCCGTAAGCATCGGTCCGCTTGTTCACCCCGTCCCGAAGAAACTGGTCCGGCAAATAGCCGTTGGCCCCATGAACTTCCACCCCATCAAACCCCGCCGCCAACGCATTCTGGGCGCCCAACCGATACTGATCCACCAACCCCGGAATTTCAGAAATATCCAACGCCCGCGGCATATCATAGGGTTTCATTCCCGCCGGTGTGTACAGTTCGCCCCGCACCGCCACGGCCGACGATGACATAGGCCGTTCCCCGTTCAACCAAAGCGAATGGGACACCCGCCCCACGTGCCATAATTGAAGAAAGATCCGTCCCCCCGCCTGATGAACCGCGTCCGTCACTTTCTTCCACCCCGCCACCTGATCCGCGGAATAAATCCCTGGCGTGTTCGGATACCCCACCCCAAGAGGAGAGACCTGGGTCGCCTCTGAAACAATCAATCCCGCCGACGACCGTTGCCCATAATACACCGCATTTAAAGCCGTAGGAACATGGTCCTCTCCCGCCCGACACCGCGTCATGGGAGCCATCACCACTCGATTTTTTAAGCGCGTGGGACCCAGCGACACTTCTTGCAACAAAAGAGCTTTCGTTTCAACGGGCATGGGCGACTCTCCTCTCTATTTTTCACTCTTACAAAAGAGAACAATCCAACAACAGATTTGTTCCAAGATTCATGATTAGAACAACCGATTGATCGCGGCGAAACCGCTGAAGACATCGGATTGGTCCACGATGGGGCTCTCCGTCAGTTCCGATGGGAGACGGGCCACATTGCCCCTCAAAATAATCCTCCAGGCGCCTTTGAGTTCGATAAATAGTCCGAGCCCGACGTTCACCGTCATCGCAGCTCCGGGGTGATACGCTGGGCGTCCGGCCTCGGCTTTCTCGGCGGGAACACCGAACTCGTAGCTGGCCAGTTCTTCCGACAGCCAGTTTAATCCCACAGCGGGTGTCACAGTAAACAACCCCCGTTGAAACGCCTTTTCTAATCCCAATTTTGCGCTTCCTCCGTTAAACCGGTTCAGAAGGTCGTGCTCTTACTCGGCAGACACATCCAACCCCCCGGGTAAAAAAGCCTGAAGGGCCAGGCCCCCCATAAGAGTGTCCTGCCGGTTCCCCAACCCCACGAGATAGGGACTGTCCTCTTCGTCGTAGGCGCCAAGCCGGTAATTCCCCGTCACCGCCAATCCCACCAGGTTGCCCCATTTGAATAACCCGCACTGGATACCGGGTCCAAGGATTTGCACTCGGTCGCCAATGTAACTGATAGCGGGGATGGGTTGAACGATCACGCGATCGGACCCGAGGTAAGGGCTGGTCTGGGTGATCACACCAACACCCACGCCCAACAAACCCAGCTTTCCAAAGATGGAGCGAAGGTTTACATCGATGATTTTGGTTTCATCCGCGGCCAGCGTAAACGCCGCCCGTAAAAATGTGGGCGGGCCTTCCGGCCAATAGCGGTTGGAGAATCCCAACCATTCCCGCGGTATCCCGATAAAGTTTTTGTCCATGAGCCCGTTACTGTTGGCGTCATGGAAAACCACCAACGCATACTCCCCCGCGGGCAAATCTTTTATGGGGGTGGGCGTATTTCCTCGGTCAGACAGAACAACAACGCGGGCCGGATCCCGAAGGTCCACAAACGTGTTGGGCGAATCAAACAACCAAGCCACCACCGCCCCATCGGTCGGAGGATAATCAATTCGAACTTCCAGCTCCGCCGCCGAGACAGTCATGGCCAGAATAAAGATAAAAACCCACAAACCGGCCGCTTTCATTTTTGTCCGATCGCACCGATCGTTGCGTAATAAATCGCCCAACTGTCGGAATTCTGTGTAAACCTACTATAGGCCTCGAGATCCGACCCGGTCACCTTTCCAGTGGCCAGATATTTTTCCTTCAATTGGACCGCCGACAAATTCATCATGGTGGAAATGCCAGACCCGCCACAAGAAAAGGGCGAATCGTTTTCTATCACCAGATCTTTTGCCCCTAACCCTTGAAACAACATCGGCAATTTCGATCCCAGGGACGGATCGACTCCTTTTGAGCTATACATATCAACGATCGCCTGATGGACCTTGTTAAATGATTGAACCTCCGCGCCGCTGAACCCCCGATAGGCCGTAAAATCCGGTTCTTCAACTACCAACGCTCCCCCTGGTTTCAAAGCCTTCCAAAGCGAGTCCAACACCATTTTATATTCAGGGATATGAACCAGCACATACCGAGCGTGGACAAGGTCAAAGGAGTTCGACTCAAAAACCAACGCGCGGATATCACCAGCCACAACATCCACATTTGCGGGCGGCGTGTCCAAAAATCGCGTATTGATGTCCACCGCCGTCACGCGTCCCGACGGCCCCACTTTTTCCGCCAACCACCGCATCACCGACCCCGCCCCTGCGCCCACTTCCAAACAACGAGCCCCCTCTTTTACACCAGCCGATAAAATGCGCCGCCGCGATGCAGGGTCAAAAACCGATTCAATCGCCTGAAGCCGCTCCCATTCATTTTTGTATTGAGTTGCGTGAAAAACGTATTCCATCAATTTCCCCCCTTTCTATTTAGGGAAAGTAATCCGGGATTCCCCGGTTGGCACAGGGATACCGTCGACAGGGTCCGGAACAGAATTTGCCAACCCTCCCGGACGGAAATGCTCCGTCAACTGGAATTTTCAGGTTATCCCCGCATAACGCCAAACCATCACCCCGTGGCAGAATGTTCCAACCAAAACAAAGAGATGCCAGATGAAATGCCCATAGCGCAATCGATCGAAAACCGCAAAGGCAATCCCCAAGGTGTAGGAGATTCCCCCCGCCGCCAACCACGCCCACCCACCGTGAGGGAGACGGCCCCACAAAGGCCCGATCGCTCCCAAAATCAGCCACCCCATCAATAAGTAAAGGGCCATGGACAGTTTTGGATGACGAACTGTTTCGAACACTTTTAAAAAGACTCCCGCGATGGCCAACGTCCAAACAACGGAAAGGATGGACCAGCCCCAGGGTCCCCAGAGCACACCCAACGTCAGCGGCGTATAGGTCCCGGCGATGAGAAGGAAAATAGCGCCGTGGTCAAACATCCGGAAAATACGTTTCGCGCGGTTAGGAGCCAGGGCATGGTAGAGGGTGGAGGCGGTGTAGAGCAGAATCACCGTCACCGCGAACACCGCCGTCCCAATAAGGACAACCGTGTTTCCACTCCGCGCAACGGTTTTCAATAAAAATGGGGTTGCCACGAGAGCGCCCAAAAGCCCAACCCCATGACTAACGCTGTTGGCGATTTCTTCCCCGATTGACTGGGGCCGTTCTCCATCGGCTAACAGGGTTTTCAGCATGGAATGGGCTCCTTCAAAACTAGGGAACACTGCCCCTCGCCGGGGGGACGGGGGCCGTCCCACCCGTCAAACCTGTTCCGAATAAGTTTGGGCCGGGCGTAGGCAGGATGCCATAAAATGAGTCTTTTGAGCGGACGATTTTGACTCTCGTTCAAACGATGGGACATGAGGGAAAACAACCCGCCTTTGAACCACCCACTCATGTTTTCGAACGTCTTGGGACCTTTTTTATAGAAACGATAGATGTTTCACTTATTTCTGCGCGGGCCCTTATAAAGCGACAGGGTCTGAGGATGATTCCTGCCAACCGATTATTCGGCTCATCCTGAACGATTGAAAACTTGAATCAGATATTCCACCGCCCGGCATCCGAAATATCTCACCAACTGGACCATCGACTTCCTTTTGAATCCGCGTGAGTGCAATTGACGAGGACGGATCCGGTCGAAGAAAAATAAACCCACCGATTGGCGTTGGCGTCATTGAGGGCGTTGGTTTCCCCATTAGTATTGGCGTGCAGAACACCTCCCGTGGCCTTCGGGATTTGAATGGAAGGAATCGCTTTTATATATTTCGGTGTTAAAGACACCAACGTTCCTGGCCAAAGCCCATCTAGGTCCGCATAATATATCTTCAAGGAACCCCGAATGCCAGACAAATTGCCTTTTATATTGCTCTCTTTCGCCTTCAAGAACATGCTCCCGAACTTTGGGACAACGATCGATGCCAAAAGTCCAATAATCGCCGCCACCATCATGAGTTCAATGAGTGTAAACCCTCTCTGTGCCAATCGGACATATAAAATGTTCATAAGAAATAAAAACTCCCTTTTCTAATTTAAATCGGCGTCACACTATGATAGGTTGAGTTTTCATTTTTTGCAAGGGGAATTATTCCTGAACTTTCCAGTTGGGCGCACCTAAAAAAAGGGCGGGGGTCCGAAGACCCCCGCCCTTTTTTTTAATCAGAGAGAAACTTCTGTTTAGAAGTCGCCGCCGCCCATGCCGCCCATTCCTCCGGGCATCGCGGGACCCGCGTGTTTCTTTTCCGGGATGTCCGTTACGAGGACGTCGGTGGTGAGCAAGAGGCCCGCCACAGAGGCCGCGTTCTGGAGAGCGCAACGGGTGACTTTCACTGGATCCACCACGCCGTGCTTTTGCAGATCGCCGTACTCGTTCTTTTCCGCGTCGTAGCCGAAGTTCGGGTCAGGGTTCGACCGGACTTTGTCCACCACAATGGAGCCGTCCACGCCGGCGTTCTCGGCGATGGTGCGGAGCGGGTCTTCGAGCACACGACGGACGATGTTGATGCCCGTCTGTTCGTCGAAGTCCGCGCCTTTGAGGCTGTCCAAGGCTTTCTGCGCGCGCAAGAGCGCCACGCCGCCGCCGGAGACAATGCCTTCTTCCACGCCCGCGCGGGTCGCGTGCATGGCGTCTTCAACTTTGTATTTCTTGGCTTTCATTTCGGTCTCGGTCGCCGCGCCCACTTCGATCACGGCCACGCCGCCGGAGAGCTTCGCCAGACGTTCCTGGAGCTTTTCCTTGTCGTAGTCGGAGGTGGTCTCGTCGATTTGTTTCTTGATCTGGGCGATGCGGCCTTTGATGGCCTTCTCGTCGCCCTGACCGCCCACGATGGTCGTGTTTTCTTTGTCCACGACAACGCGGGTGGCGCGGCCCAACATGGCCACGTCGGCTTTCTCAATTTTGTAGCCCTTCTCTTCGGTGATCACCTGGCCGCCGGTCAAGGTGGCGATGTCTTCCAGCATTTCTTTCCGACGGTCGCCGAAGCCGGGGGCTTTCACCGCGGCGGCGCGCAAACGGCCCTGGAGCTTGTTGACCACGAGGGTTGCCAGCGCTTCGCCTTCCACGTCTTCCGCGATCAAGAGGAAGGGTTTGCCCTGTTGGACAATCTTCTCCAAGAGCGGGAGGAGGTCGTTCATGGCCGAGACTTTCTTGTCGGTGATGATGATGAGCGGGTCTTCCAACACGCCTTCCATCCGGTCCGCGTCGGTCACGAAGTAGGGGGAGATATAGCCCCGGTCGAACTGCATGCCTTCGACGGTGCGCACGGTGGTGGTGGAGGTTTTGCCTTCTTCCACGGTGATCACGCCGTCTTTGCCGACTTTGAGGATGGCGTCCGCGATCTTCTGGCCGATTTCCTTGTCGGAAGCGGAGATGGTCGCGATCTGGGTGATTTCATCCTTGGCTTTGGCGTCGATATTGATCTTTTTTGCGCTCTTTTTCAGTTCAGCCACAACGATTTCCACGGCCTTGTCGATGCCGCGTTTGACGTGCGTGGCGTTGGCGCCCGCGGTGATGTTGCGGAACCCTTCGGTGATGATGCCCTGGGCGAGAACCACGGCGGTCGTCGTGCCATCGCCGGCCACGTCGTTCGTCTTGGAACTCACCTCGCGCACGAGCTGGGCGCCCATGTTTTCAAACGGGTCTTCCAGCTCGATGTCTTTGGCGATCGTCACGCCGTCGTTGGTGACGGTGGGCGATCCGAATTTCTTGTCCAACACCACGTAACGGCCCTTGGGGCCGAGCGTGCTTTTCACTGCTTGGGACAATTTGTCCACGCCGGCTTTGATGGCCTTGCGCGCGTCGTCCGCATATTTAATTTGTTTAGCCATAGAAAGAGTTCCTCCTAGGAACTTATTTCGCGTCCAGGATGCCGAGGATGTCTTCCTGATGCATGATCAGGTATTCATCGCCATCAATCTTGATCTCGGTACCAGAATATTTTCCGTAAAGGATTTTGTCTCCGACTTTCACATCCATCATGAGCAATTTCCCTTCGTCAGACATCTTCCCCTTTCCCGTCGCCATCACCTCGCCTTCCTGAGGTTTTTCTTTCGCCGTGTCGGGGATGATCAACCCGCCGCGTTCTTGCTTGTCTTTTTCCAAGGCCTTGACAAGCACCCGATCCCCGAGGGGCCGGATTTTTACCTTGGTGAGAACTGCGTCTACCATAGTTGCCTCCTTGCTTTATTTGGCAATCAGATCTTGTGACTGCTAATTTAACCGCCGATAAAAAGCCAACACCCCGTTGGGGTCTGTTGGCTAACCTCCGTCGATCAAGCGCTCGGGAAACAACCCAATACAAGCACTCGCCTGTGGAGTGTGATAATAATAGCGAATGGAGACTAACCTGTCAAGCTGTTAAAAATAATGCAAGTGGGTCAGAACGAACGTCCCCACCAAAACCCGGTACACAGCAAAGGGCGTATAGCGCCGGGTTTGGACGTAACGGAGCAAAAAGCCAATGGCGAGAAACCCAAAAACCGTCGCCCCCACAAAACCCAGAAGAAGGCCCGTCTTGTCCGCTGAGTGAAGGATCTCCTTTGATTTTAACACACCCGCCCCCGCGATGATGGGAACCGATAGCAGAAACGAAAAATAGGCGGCATCCCTCCGTTTGAGTCCGAGAATCAACGCCATCGTTATGGTAATCCCCGACCGAGAAATTCCCGGCACCACCGCGATTCCTTGGGCAATTCCGATCAGGAGCGCCATGGGAACTGTGATCTCCGCCACGGTCTTTCGCCCGCTGAAAAGATAATCCGCCGCCACCAACACGATCCCCATCCCGATCAAGGTCCACGCCACAAGGTGCGGCGATCGAAACACCGTCTCGACCCGGTGCTCCAAAATCATCCCCGCGATGGCCCCGGGGACTGTGGCCAACAACAAAAGGCCCACCAATCGCCGATCGGCTTCCCCCCCGGGAAGCCCCGGACGAAAAACCGATTGTGCCAACCGAACCAGGTCTTTCCTAAAAAAGACGCTCACCGCCAAAAGGGTTCCCAGATGGAGCGACACATCAAAAGCCAACCCAAAATCTTCCCACCCGAAATATTTCGGTATCAAAATCAAATGGGCCGAACTGGAGATGGGCAAAAATTCGCCCAACCCTTGAACAGCGCCAAGAATCAGTTTATGCCAAGCCATGGGATCCATGAGAAGGGAGTATATCCTTTTTTAAATTCGACGGCGCTAGAAAGAAGTTCCGCGTGGGAGCGGCCCACCCGCCTCTTTGGGCTGGCGCCGCGCCACCATGTAATAGAGAACCGGCACCGCCATGCGGGAGAGAACAGTGGAAGCGATTTCCCCGGCCATAAGCGACACAGCAAGGCCTTGGAAGATCGGATCGAAAAGAATGACGCCGGCCCCGGCCACCACCGCGGCGGCGGTCAGGAGCATCGGGCGAAACCGCACAGCGCCCGCGTCAATCACGGCCTCTTTGAGCGGCATCCCTTCCGACAGTCGAAGATGAATAAAATCAACCAAAATGATCGAGTTCCGCACCACGATTCCGGCCCCCGCGATAAACCCGATCATGCTCGTGGCGGTAAAAAAAGCCCCCAGGGCCCAATGGGCCGGCAGGATCCCGACCAACGTCAGAGGAATCGGAACCATCACCACCAACGGAATCGTAAACGATTTAAACCAACCCACCACCAACACGTAGATTAAGACCAACGCAAACGCAAAGGCCAACCCCAGATCCCGGAACACCTCGTAAGTGATTTGCCATTCGCCGTCCCACTTAAGCGCCCGCTCGAGGGAATTTTTGGGCGACGACGCGAAATACTCGTTCACCGCATACCCCTCGTCCCGCGCCAACTTTTGGATTTTTTCCCGCAAGGCCAAAACAGCGTACACCGGGCTCTCTTGGCGACCCGCCACATCGGCGATCACATAACTGACTCGTTGGAGGTTTTTGTGGTAGATGGGTTTGTCCCGGTCCGCTCGATTGGTCTTCGTCAGTTGCGCAAAAGGGATGAGGGTGCCGTTGCGAGAAAGAAGGTTAATCTTCCCCAACGCGGTCAACCCCTGCCGGTCTTTGGGCGAGAGACGAAGGCGGATTTCCACGGGGTCCTTGTCTACCCCCGTGGACGCCAGCCCCAACGTCTGACCGCCCAGGGCCAAACCCGCCGTCTGAGCGATGTGCGTCGCGGACAATCCGTTTAACGTGGCTTTTTCCCGATCCACGGCAATAAGGTCCAGGGGTTCAGTTGACGGGACATAAGTGTCCACGTCCACGATCCCGTCCTCTTTACGAAGGAATTGTTGGAGTTTCCCTGCAAAAGCGTCCCGGGCTCCGTTATCGGGCCCATACACTTCAAAAACCAACGTCGACAGAACAGGCGGACCGGGAGGAATCTCCGCCACCTGTACCCGCGCATTGTAACGATCCGCGATGGCCTGAACGATGGGTCTCAGCGAAGACGCCACCGCGTGGCTCTGAAGCCTTCGGTTTTTTTTGTCCAACAGATTAACGGCCAGGTCCGCTTGGTGGGGGCGTTGGCGCAGGAAGTAGTGTCGCACCAAACCATTAAAATTGTAGGGCGCGGACGTTCCCACATAGCTGGTGACCCGTTCCACTTCCGGAGATTCCGACAACAAAGCGCGGCTGATGTCCGCCGCGGCCTTTTCCGTTTGAGAAAGAGCCGAACCTTCCGGCAATGTCAATACCACTTCGAATTCGTTTTTGTTGTCGAAGGGAAGCATCTTCATGGTGACTTTCTTGAAATAGACGAGAGAACAGGCCGCTAACAGCATGACCACCGTGCCACCCAAATACAGCCACCGGGAAAGCGTATCGGTCAACAGGCGTCCCATGACTTTTCGGTATAACCGATCCAACGCGGATTCTGTGCCGTGGCCCGTCGCCCCTTTTGGTTTCCAGATAGACAGAACGTGGATGAAGGCCCAGGGGGAGATAATGAACGCGATCCCAAGGGAAAACATCATCGCCACGCTGGCTCCCACAGGAATGGGCCGCATGTACGGCCCCATCAGCCCCGAAACAAATGCCATAGGCAAAATGGCCGCGATCACGGCCCAAATGGCCAAAATCGTCGGATTCCCCACCTCGGCCACCGCGTCCACAGCGACCTTCTGCAACGATCGCCCATCCCCCATCGCGAAATGCCGATGAATATTTTCCACCACAACGATGGCATCGTCCACCAAGATGCCGATAGAAAAAATAAGGGCAAAGAGCGTGATGCGGTTCAACGTGTACCCGAGCAGGAAATAGACCAGCAATGTTAACGCCAAGGTCACTGGGATCGCGACCAAGACCACCAAAGCCTCCCGCACGCCCAGGAACAGCGCAATTAAGAGCGTCACAGAAAGCGTCGCCAACGCCATGTGATACAAAAGTTCGTCCGACTTCTCTTTCGCCGTCTCCCCATAATTCCTTGTCACGGAGACATTCGTCTCCTTTCGCAAAAGGCTTGGGCGGACAGAATCGATTCGTCGCATCACTTCGCGAGTAACCTGGGTGGCGTTTTGGCCCCGGCGTTTGGACACGGAAATAGTCACAGCCTCGCGGGAACCCTCGCGGGTCCATTCGCTCACAGCGCGTTCGTCTTCGTCCGGCCCGTCCGTGATTTTGGCCACGTCGGCCAAGGTCACCGCTCGACCGGACGACACACCGACCACGATTTTTTTGAGGTCGTCGACGGAACGAACGAGGGCATCCGCCTCCACAGCCACAGAACGCTCCGCGTGCAAAAAGCTGCCCACTGGCACCCGTGTGTTGGCGGATTGCACCGTGCCGGCCAGTTCGAGGGGGGTTAAGTGGTGACGGGCCAGGGCCACCGGGTCAAAGTGAATGAGGAACTGCCGCCGCCGACCGCCAATAATGTCGGTGGTGGATACCCCCGGAACCGCGCTGATTTCTTCCCGTAGTGCGGCCGCTTGTCGGCGGAGTGAATACGCGTCTTGGTTATTCCCGGACAGGTTCAACGCCAGAATCGGAACGTCATCGATGGAACGGGGTTTGACCATGGGCTGAGTGGCGCCCGGCGGCAGGAAATCCATATTCGAAAATGTTTTCGTGTATACCCGCGTCATGGCCTCTTCGGGGTTGGTCCCCACTTTAAACCGAAGAATGAACAGGGCGAGTCCCGATTCCGAGGTCGAATAAACATATTCCATATCAGGGATTTCCCAAAACATGCGTTCCCCCACATGGGTCAACCGATCTTCCACCTCGCGAGCGCTCGCCCCGGGGTAACCCACAAACACATCGAACATCGGCACATTGATTTGGGGCTCTTCTTCGCGGGGCAACGTCAAAGTCGCAAAAAATCCCAAAAGCAAACTTGCCAAAACGAAAAGCACGGTCAGCTTAGACGAAACAAAACTCTCCGCCACCCGCCCCGCAAGACCGGGGGCCTTCGCCCCGTCATTCTTTTTAAGATTCTCTCTCATCCCATTTCCCCCGTGGTTACCCTCTCTCTCTTGCGGGAGAGGGTGGGCTGCCGACCCGGGAGAGAGGGATTTTTCAACAGGAAATATCCACTCATCTCTCAAGTGCCGCCGAGAGCGCCCCCAAAGCCCCCTCGTCCAATATTCCCGCGGCGGCCAAGGTTCGCGCCCGCTGTAAATGGAGTTGCGCCACAGCCTCCAACCGAAGGGCGTCGGCCCGGGCCAAACCCTCTTCTGCCCGCAACACGTCTAAAATGCTCTGACGCCCTTCCCGATAAAGCGGCCGAAAAAGAGCCAACGATTGTTTGGCGTTTTCCACTGTTTCCGTCAGAAGCGGAAGGGTGTCCCGTGCCCCCTCATAGCGACGAAGCGATTGCAATATTTCGATTCGCGCCCGTTCTTCGATGGCGGCCTGCTGTTGGCGGCTGGCCTGGGACGCGTCGGCCGCTTTTTTTCGACGCGCGACATAAGCGGGATCGCCCAACGCCCATTGAGCCTGAACCATGACGAGCCGGTTGGACGGATTGGACGAAAAATCTTCGGTATTCGTTTCAGCCTGGGCCATGGCGTCCACCCGAGGCCAAAAAGTCGATCGCTCTTTAAAGGCGGCCACCTCGGCCTGCTCTGCCGCCAGTGCGGAAGATCGAACATCGGCCCGATTGATCCGGCTCAATTTCTTGTTTGGAAGACCGAATGCGTTCATCCAACTGATCCCCCAGAGCCCGGGCCTGCAGTGTTTGGATCCCCGCCTCCAAAACCGCCAAACGAACTTCTTGTCGAGCCCCCGTCGCCTGGCTCTCCGCTTGGGTCACCCCCAGCTCCGCCATTTTTCCCCAACTTTGAATTTCATATCCCGCGAAGATCGGGATCCCCGCGCGCAGATAACTTTTGATGTTCGTGACATACCCAGGGTGATTGAGCGTCCCGATATCAAAATTTTCGGCGCCAAAGTTCCGCTGATCTAAGAGAGAAGCGAACGCATACACAGGCCCATCCCCCCGGGTAAAAGCTGACCCCGCGTCCAGCCGAGGATAATTTGTCGCCGTTGCCTCCGACTTCGCCCGCCGGGCCTGATCCACCTGCGCGTCCGCCGCCCGCAACCCAAAATTCCGAGCCACCGCCCGCCGCGCCACTTCCGCTAAGGTCAGCTGTTCCACCGCCAACACGGACGCAGACAGAAACGTGATCAACAGAAAGCCTCCCATTTTCAAGAGCAAGCCTTCTATTTTCAGTTTTGAATTTTTCCCCATTTATGGGGCATTCTTTAATTTTTATTGAATTTAATCCGGTCATTGATTTTTCGGAGAAATGACATCATCGGACACCAATTGATAAATCCCGACACAAGCAAATTCAATCCTACAAACGCCGTAAAAAACAGCCACTTCGGACTATGGGCATAAGCCAACCCCACACTCATTAAAACAAAAAAACCAGCAATCCCGCGCAACATCCGTTCAATGTCCATAATACCTCCCTTTCTCAGCCGTTAGACCCGATAATACACCAAAAGGAGGAAAACCGGCAGTCCAAAATAAAATCCCCTACGGCAAGACAGGAGCCTCGATGTCCACCTTGTCGCCGTTCAACGCCAACAGGAACTGCAACAAATCTTTTTTATCCCGTTGGGACATGTTCAACGGGCGCATTTCTTTGTCTTTCCAGGGGTTCGCGAATCCACCCTTATTGTAATACTCTATAACCGATTCAAGATTTTTTTCAGATCCATCGTGCATGTAGGGAGCCGTGTCGGAGAGGTTGCGCAAGGTGGGCGTTTTGAAAGCGCCCCGATGGGCGATATCTTTGGTTTCTTTTTCCCGACCAAGGTCCGGATCCGGAGCCGACATGCCAACGCCGATATTGTGAAAATCTGAGTTGGAAAAATTTAACCCCAATGGCACACACTGCAATTGGCTTTCCAAAAAGAAAGCGTCAATCCCCTGGGCCGATCGAGAAGGCTTTCTTGTCGCCGCTTGGAACCGGTCGTAAGGGCGTTGCCGGTCAAAACCGTGCGTTCAAAAGAGGCGATGGCCTGGGCCACTCGGTCGATGGTGATTTCCGAAGTGCCGAACGCTTTTTCAAAGAGGGGGCCATAGCCGGGGACCTTTTTGAGAGCGGCCACGGCCCCCGCGTGGGTGTTGCCCATCTCGATGGAATTTTCGATGGGCCCCTTGGCCTGCTCCTCCAACGACCCTGCGCGGCCGTCCCAAAATTGTTTTTCGTAGTAGGCGCTGTTCAACACCGAAGGAGCGCTCCGGCCACCCTTTTGGCCACGAATGCCGGTGGAAACCGGGGACTGATCCGTCCACCCTTTTTTGGGATGGTGGCAGGTGGCGCAACTGACGGTGTTGTCCGCCGACAACCGCGTGTCGAAATAGAGGGCTTTCCCCAAAGCCACTTTGGAATCAGACAGCGGGTTGTCCGTCGGCACGACCGGGTTTTTTAGCCCTGTCGGCACCGGATAGGGATAATCCGCGCTCTCTTCCCACTCTGCCCGCACCCCGATAGACAAAACCACCGCCAACAAAAAAATCATTACCCCGCCAAAAATTTTATTCGTCATCTTACGCCTCCATCTTTGGAATGGCGCCAGACTATAAAATATCCACGAATTTTGAAATGACGGCCACCCCCCCCCAACGCGTAAACCGGGATTCTCCGCTTCGTGTTTTGGATTTTTTAAATGGGACCAGTGGCCCCCCCTCCCAAATTAGGGGGGCGGGAGAATTTTTTCGTTTAGTCCGCGAACCGCATGTTCACCCCCAGGCGATACGTCCGGCCAGTTTGAGGGATAGGGTTATTGGAAGCGGGCCAACCTGTTGAGCTGATGGATTCCGCGTAATGTTTGTCTGTCATATTGTCAATCCCAACAATGAAATCGAAACTTAGGATTTTTTTGGTCATGGAAATATCCCACAACGTGAAAGAGGGAAGTTTGACGCCCTGCTCACCGTCGTATTGATATTGCTTATGAACGTATCGGAGAGCGTTCCGGAGGGACCATCGGCTCGGCAAATCCAACACCACTTCTTCCGCCGCCGTGTGTTTTGGCGTGAGGCTCAGAGCCCTGTGGTGCGAATTGTCTCCGGTGGTTCCGATGGCGCGTGTGAACGCGTAGGATGTGCGGGAGTGCAACCCGGACACATTTTGAAAAACTTCCGCCTCCACCCCTGACATTTCGGCACGCGCTTGATTGACGGGCATCGTGCCATTCCACATAATCCGGTCATGCAATTTTGTGAAGAAGGTCGTGAGGCGGACCGCGCCCGCACCAAATTCGGTCAATTCCACTCCCGCGTCATAGGACCAAGCAATTTCCGGTTGAAGGTCTGGATTGGCCCCCCATTTCGAGTAAAGGTCCATAAACGTCGGCGCCCGAAATGAACGCGCGGCCGTGGCGGAAAGTTTAATTCTCTCCGCCGCTTTCACGATGAGGCCAAACCGTGGGTTATAGGTGTTTCCGTAAGCACTGTGTTGGTCGGCTCTTAAAGCCAAGTCAACCTGGGTGGCGCCCATTTGGATATTTTGTTGCACATACCCGGCACCGTTGACAATGTGGTGGTCCGCCTCGCCCTCTGACTGACGCTCATCTCTCTCGTAACTCCCTCCCAACACTGTACCGAATTGCGATTGAAATCGAAGGTCAGCTCCTTTCACTTTTTCCTGGTAATTCGAAACATAGCTCCCCCCAAAATATTCGTAAGCCAATTGACCGATGTAAAGGGAAGGTTCCATCACCCACGCGCCCAGGGGCGTGTTGCCCTTCAGCCGTGCGCGCGTAGATTTAGTATCTGTTCGAGCTGTTTTGTCGTTTGCTTCCTGTTCTCGATGGCCATCCCACTCCCCCAAGGGAACCGGCGTCCCATTGGGAACGCCGACTTCGTTGTCGGTTCGTGACAGATTTAAAGTCACCTTTGAACCATCCCCTAAAAAGACACCCCCTTCCCCAGAGACATTGATCCCGTCAAGATCTGAGTTTTGCTGAAACCCATCGGACAGCGTTCGCCCAACAGTCAAAAGGCCCTCCCATTTTTTCGATGACGCTCCGATGTCCCCATGATAGTTTTGGGTATTATAAGATCCCCAAGTAACGCCGATGTTTGTCATAGGCGTTTTTCCCCGGTGCCGCCGCGTAATAACATTAACCAACCCCCCAATGGCGTTGGCCCCATACAACACCGAAGAACCTCCTCGAATGACCTCAATGCGCTCAATGTCGTCAATGGGGATTTGAGAGAGATCGACATTTTTGGTGTGAAATCCCCCCCACCGGCTGGTCATCCACCAAAATTTGCACTTGGTTGGAAGTCGTTGCGCCACGCATTCTCAATGTGGTCCGGTTCCCCAAAGTCCCGGACCGATTGAACACAGCCCCTGGAACAAGATTTAGGGCTTCGCCGAGATTGCGCGCCCCAGACCGCTCAATTTCTTCCCGCGTCACGATGGAACTTTGGGACGGAAGGGAGCCCTCTTTTTGGGCGCTTCTGGTTAAACTTAGAAAGACCTCGTCTTCGTCTGTGGCCCCTTCCTGAACAATCGGCGGGGTCTCCGCTCGCGAAAGAAAAGGAACCAAAACCGCCAGGGTGATTGCATAAACGAGTTTCTTATTCATGGGGAAGTCCTTTGGTTGGTTTATTGAAAAATTGTACGGCGCCCGGCTGGCCGGGGATGGGGGCGTAAACCACGGAATCCAAACCGTAAACAGAGCGCAAAATGTCTGGCGTTATGACCTGGGCGGCGGGCCCTTGGGCCTGAACACGACCGCCTTTTAAGAGTAAAATGGACGGACACCAGGACATGGCCAAACTCACGTCGTGCAAAATGGCGATGACCGCCAACCCCCGTTCGTGTCGAAGACGGTCCACCACTGACACAAGACCCGCCTGGTGGCCAGGATCCAAGTGCGCCGTGGGTTCGTCCAACAGCAACACTTTGGGTTCCTGAGCCAGGGCCCGCGCCAAAAGAACCCGGCGGCGTTCCCCGCCGGACAGGCGGCTCACGGGACGGTGGCGAAGGGGCAAAAGGTCTGTTTCTTCCAGGGCCCGTTCCACCTGCCGCCGATCTTCCCGGCCCAACCGACCCCAGGCCCCCGTGCGGCAAAATCGCCCGAGTCGAACCATTTCTTCCACGGTCAAAACAAAAAGCAAATCCAATTCTTGGGGAACCCACGCGGCCCGACGAGCCACCTCGATCTGGTCCAAATTTTCTAAGTGTGTTCCCCCCAACAAAATCTTCCCCGCCCCAAGCGGAAGCGCTTTAATCAAGAGCCGAAGTAACGTCGATTTCCCCGCGCCGTTGGGACCAAGAATTCCCAGCAGTTCCCCTTCCTTCAATTCAAAGCTCACATCCTCCAACACAAACGGCCGATCCCCATTGGATTTGGGATAGGCAAACCCCACCTTCTCCACAGAAAGAACGGTCATCCCAGTTTCCTCCGTTCGCGGCGGAGCAGGAGCAGAAAAAACGGCGCGCCCACCAGTGCCGTCACAACCCCCACCGGGATTTCTTGTGGCGCCATGACCGAGCGACCGACCGCGTCTGCCCCGATCACCAACACCGCGCCGAGAAACGCGGACGTCGGCAAAGCCGACCGGTTATCAAACCCCACCAACAGCCGCGCCGCGTGGGGCACCACGAGCCCCACAAACGGGATGACCCCGTTCAACGTCACTGCCAACCCGTGGCCCCCGCGCACAGAAGGACCGCCGCCCAACGAAACTTACTCGTGGACAACCCAAGGGCCCCCGCTGTTTCTTCCCCCAAGGACAATAAATTTAGAGCGGGAGCGATGGAAAAGAGCCCACCCAACACCAATGCCGCAAGAGACAAAAGCGGCAAAAGCCGCCCATAGGAAGGAGATTCTAAACTGCCCAACAACCAAAATAGAATTCCGGCCCCTTCCTCCCGACGGGCCTGGGACAAAATAAAAGTGAGGATGGACGACGTGAACGCGTGCAAGGCGGCCCCGGCCAATACCATGAGCGTTGCGCTGGGCGCGCCCCCGCCCCGCGAAAGCACCAGCACCGCCGCCAATGCCAAAAAGGCCCCCGCCATGGCGGCCGGCGGTTGAGCGATACCCAACAAAAGCCCAAGGGCAGACCCCAACGCCGCCCCCCCCGAAACCCCGAGCAAGTAAGGATCCCCCAGGGGATTACGCAAGAGCCCCTGAAGCGCGCATCCCGCCGAAGCCAAGAGCGCCCCCACCGCACCCCCCAATAGGATCCGCGGAAGCCGGATATCAAACAAGATCTCGCGTCCAATCCCTGGATGAAAGAGCGCATTCAAATACCCACCCGGCAAGGGGACAGCCCCCACGGCCATGGCCCCGAGAATCACGCCAATTCCCCCAAAGAGGACTGAAAATAGTTTCACCTTCCCCGCCATCCCGGCGAAAGCCGGGATCCCGTGTTTGCGATGGATTTGAATGGAAGAATCACTGACTGGATCCCGGCTTTCGCCGGGATGACGATCCCTCATTGAAGGGGTCACTTCTTCACCTCCACCCGAATCCGGTGAAGTTCCGCCAATGCATCCACCACCCTCGGACCTGCCCGAGAAAACAAATCCGCGTTCAACAGAATGATCCGTTGCTTCTGCACCGCCGGAATCCGTTTCCAGCCAGAGCGACCGGCAATGTGGTCTGCCGAGGTCAGCCCCGTATGAAAAATAACGTCTGGCCGCTCCCCCGCCACCCATTCGGACGAGAGGAGAGGCATCTCATTGCGCGTCGTCGGCACAATATTTTCGAAGCCCGCGCGGGTCATCAAGTACCCTTGAAGACTTCCCGGCGCCACCCCTTGAAGCGGCTGAGACCAAATTTCAAAAAACGCACGGGGCCGTGGACCTGAAGGAACAGCGGCGTCCAGTTCCGCCACTTGTTTTTGGAGCCGTGTGATCAACGCGTTCGCTTCCCGTTCTCGGTCCACGATCCGTCCAATATCACGGATGAGGACAAAAACATCGTCGATGGTTTTTGCATGGGTCGCAGGGAAAAACCGGACAGGCAGGTGGAAACGTTTAAAATCGGAGTGAAACCGCTCATGGGCGCTGTCCGCCAAAATAATGTCTGGGGTTAAAGCCATCAACACTTCCCACCGGGGAACAAGGCCGCCCACCCGCGGGAGTGAAGCAAAATCCCCCGCCCGTTCCACATCCGACACCCCGACCAAAGTCCCCCCCGCCCCCACCGCCACCACAATTTCCGAGTGGGACGGAAGCAAGCTCACCACCCGTCGCGGCGCACCAAAAAGAGGAGAAGCCAAAATGAGGAATAGAAGGGCGAACGACCTTCTATCAAAAATGAAGAACAGGGAGTGTAGGTTTTGACTTAAGGCTCTTTTGAATTTATTTTTTACTCGGTATTTCGATCCCCCATTGAGGCGTTTCGAGCACGATTTTGTGCCGATAGCGGGGCTGACCCTGTCCGATCCGGCCCGTAGGCCTTTGAGGGCCGGGAGTTGGGTCAGCCTCCGGCACAAAATCGCGCGCAGGCCGACGGGGCCCGTTTCTTTTGCTGACTTTTCTTTGCGGGTCCAAAGAAAAGTCAGCCGGGTCCAGGGCGGAGCGCCTGGCCGGGGTAGGAGGGGGTGGAGCCCCCTTGATTTTTGACTGAGGAAGGAGAGCGTTCCCTCCCAACTCATGGAATGCTCGGAAAAAGTGAAGAACAAAAAGAAAACCCCCTTTCGCCAATAGCGGAGGGGGTCTGGACAAATAAATTACCCCAACAGGGCGGGACCCGTGTTGGGGGTTTTGTCGTGACCTTCCCGCGAAGGCGCTTTTCAGCGGTTATGGTCTCTCGCGCCGTAGACCGGACTTATCCCGACGAACGTCCGTCGGGCTTCACCGTTGCGGGGCAGTGTCTGACTTACACAGACTTCCCCGGCGCAAGAGGATGTGCGGCAATGCTACGCGATCCGCTTAGCTCCTGTCAAGTTTTTTTTTGGAAAGAGTGAGAAATGAAGAGAGTCCCACAACCTCAACGCCCCGGCCCAAAGGAAAGGATCCTTCCCCCGGTGTAATAACCGTGAGCGAATCCAACGCCAAATCTTTTTGAGCGATTCTCATGGACGGCGTGAGGCGGGGGGTGAGGGAATGCTTGATTTCAAACCCGAGCCGCCGCGTTCCCTTGAAAACCAACAAGTCCAATTCCGCTTCACCGTGCGTGGCCCAAAAGTAACAGTCTTCCGGGGAAGCGCCCAAATGACGGATGACTTCTTCCACGGCAAACCCTTCCCAAGACGCACCCAGTTTTGGGTGGTGATACAATTCTTTTTCGGTGTGAACGCCTAAAAGGGTATGGAAAAGGCCAGAGTCCCGAAAAAATATTTTCATCGAACGCACCTGCCGTTTTGCAATATTTTCTGTCCAGGGGGAGAGCGCCCGCACCATGAACGTTCCCGAGAGAATATCGAGATAACGCCGCGCCGTGGTATCGGCCACGCCCAGAGATCGGCCCAGTTCCGAGGCGTTGAAGAGTTGCCCGTGATAATGAACCAACATCATCCAAAATCGCCTCAAATGGCTCGCTGGTATTTGAAGACCCAACGCGGGAATGTCCCGCTCCAGATACGAACTCACGAACGAACGGCGCCACTCCACGCTGTCTTGAAGAGTCGGCGCAAGAAACGAGCGGGGAAATCCTCCGCGGAGCCAGAGAGCGCTTTGTTTGGCGAGACCCACTTCGGTAAGCGAAAAAGGAGTGAGCTCTAGAAACCGAATGCGCCCCGCCAAAGTTTCCGACCCTTGGCGAATCAGATCGCGAGAAGCGCTTCCCAAGATGAGGAATTGAACCCGAGGACTGGGACGGTCCACCAAGACCCGAATGAGCGGAAAAAGATCGGGGATTTTTTGCACTTCATCTATAACCACGAGCCCCTTCAGTCGATTCAAAACAAGCTGGGGAGATTCTAATTTGGCGAGGTCGGCGGGATCTTCGAGATCAAAATAGTGAACAGAGGCCCCCTGGGCCGTGTCTTTAATAAACTGTCGAGCCGTCGTGGTTTTTCCACACTGGCGGGGGCCCAGAAGCCCCACCACGGGATGAACCCGAAAAGCCCGTTGTATAAGGTCCGAATAAAGGCGCTTGATCACGCGGAAAGTATACCATGAAATTTCGTTATGATCTACTGATTTTTCATGTTTCACTTTCGGGAAACGCCGCAACAGACCGCCCTATCGCGAAGGATCTGTGGGGATTTCTTCTTGGCGAATGTAATCCAACACCGCTTTGGGGGATTTGAACGCGCGAAGGGCGGCGACGCGGCCTGGCGCTAGAAAAAATTGGGAAACGCTGGAAAGAAAGCCCAGGTGCTGTTTTGGGTTCGACGGATCGCTCACAAAAACAATCCAGACATGAACGGGTCCTTCCAGAGATAAACCAAAAGCGGCCTGGATTCCCTCGGCCCCTTCGAGCCGAGCGTGAGGGACCGCCACCGAGTCGCCAATGAGCGTCGGCCCCCCCTTCTCCCGCTCCGATATGGCCTGGAACGCCTGCGTGGGGTTTTGCAGATCCAATCGAGACAGAAGGTCTCGGATGATCCGTTCCCGCGACAGGCCGGCGGGGACAAATCGAATACGGTCCACCGCCAGAAAATCGCCCATGCGCGGGCGAAGGCCGGGCGCGGGTCGCGCGAGGGCGGCCAGTTCCGCTTGCTTTTCGTCGCGTCCAATTTTTTCGCTCAAGCGGGTACTTTCCAGAGCGCCGCCGATTTCACTGGCGAATGTTTCCAAAAGCTGGAGCGGTTCGGGATCCAAGAATTCCTTGGGGTCTGCCGGGCGGAGGGCCAAGACGCCAACGGTGCTCCGAATCCCCTTTAAGGGAAGATAAAGTCCAGTCGCACCGGAAAGCGTGTCGCTTCCCGCGCCGGCCATTTGTCCTTTATCAAAAACCCAGCGGGCCACCGACCGCTCATTCTCCGTCCACCCAAAAGCCACGGGATCTCCCGCATCGGGGGTGAGTTCCCCGCCTGGGCCAGGAGTCAAAAGCAGGATCGGCCGATGATAAAATTCCACCAACCGCGTCAAAGCGGTTTGAAGCATGTCCCGAGTTCCGGGAGTTTTCGAGAGTTCGCGGCTCAGGGTGTAAAGGGCCCGGGTGCGTTCCTCCCGTCGGCGAAGCGTTTCGGTCTGCCAGCGAAGGCGGCTGGTCACGGTGCTGATCATAAGCCCCACCGCCAACATGACGCCGAATGTCATCATGTATTGGGCATCGCTCACGGCCAAGGTCAATCGGGGCGGGACAAAAAAGAAATCAAAAGCCAATACGCTCAAGACCGAGGCCACGATGGAGGCTCGCCGGCCGAACCGGAACGCCGTCCACATGATGGCGGCCAGATAAATCATGACGAGGTTCACCCGGTCCAAAGCGTGAAACAAAGGCCAACAGATCCCCGTGGCGACAGCCACCAAAACCACGCCCCATCCGGTGCCCTGCCAGGAAGGGGCACGCCCTTCCACCAAGGGAGGGGGGCGCGATTCTCCTGCCACACCTGTAATGATATGCAAATCGATGTTCCCGCTTTGCCGCGCCACGTTGTCCACCAAGGATCCAAAAAGTCGGTCACGCCATTGGGCGCGGGCGGGTTTCCCAAGCACGATGCGGGTCACATTTCGGGCCCGGGCCAGGGTCAAAAGTTCTTCCGCCACGTTTTCCCCCGTGAGGGTGACCGTTTCGGCGCCCAACTTTTCGGCCAGACGCAGGGTGTGGAAGAGACGGGCCTGCTCGGATGCCGAACTTTGAAGGAAGTATCGATTTTCCACATGGGCTACAATCCAGGGCGCCCGAAGCCGCGTGGCCAAACGGCTGGTGGCCCGCACCAACCGCGCCGAGAGCGGGCTGGCCGTGACCCCCACCAAAATTCGGTCCCCCACGGACCACACCTCACCGATCGAGTGGCGCTCTTTAAAGGCCCGCATTTGAACATCCACCTGCTCGGCGGTGTGACGAAGGGCCAGTTCCCGAAGGGCGATGAGGTTTCCCGGCTTAAAGAAATTCTCCGTCGCGCGCCCGGCCAACTCGCCTTTATAGACTTTCCCTTCTTGCAACCTTTTCAGAAGATCCTCGGGAGCCAAGTCCACCAGTTCCAAATCGTGGGCCCGCTGAAGAAACGTGTCCGGCACGGTCTCACGCACAACGACACCGGTGACTTGGGCCACCACATCGTTTAAACTTTCCCAATGCTGGACGTTGAGGGTGCTGTAAACGTCGATCCCTGCCTCCAACAGCTCTTCCACGTCTTGCCACCGTTTGGCGTGACGAAGCCCCTCGGCGTTGGAGTGAGCCAATTCATCCAAAACTAGAAGGCGCGGTCGACGGGCCAGTGCGCCATCCAAATCAAATTCCCGCAAAATCACGCCCTTGTAGGGAACCTCTTTGCGCGGCAGGATCTCCAACCCCGCCACCAACGCCTCCGTCTCGGCGCGTCCGTGGGTCTCCACCAATCCCACCACCACATCCCAGCCCTCTTTCTTCCGTTGACGCGCGGCTTCCAACATGGCGTAGGTTTTTCCCACGCCGGGGCTAGCGCCGAAGAAAAGTTTCAGCTTGCCGCGTCCGGCGGACTGTTCGTCCGCCTGAACGCGTTTCAGAAGTTGGTCTGGATCTGGTCGCTCATCCATAGGAATAGGATACTTCCTTTTGAAACTATCCGCCCCACATCGTGAAATGTTCGACGATGGGCCCCAGGGACAGGGCCGGGAAGAAACAGAGGGCTCCGACGATAATGACCACCGACGCCAGAAAGACGACAAAGAGCGGGGTGTCCGTCGGAAGCGTGCCGGGCCCCGCGGGGACCACTTTCTTTTTCGCCAAGGACCCGGCGATGGCCAGAATGGGAATGATGACCCAGAAACGCGTGAAGAACATGGTGATGCCCAACAAGCTGTTGTAGAACGACGTGTTGGCGCTCAGCCCCGCGAAGGCGCTTCCGTTATTGTTGGCCGCCGAGGTAAAGGCATAAAGGATCTCGCTGAATCCGTGGGCCCCGGGGTTGGCGATGCCAGCTTTCCCCGCCGCGGTCACCACGGCGACGGCGGTTCCCAACAGCACAAAGAACCCCATGATCAAAGCGGCAATGGACGCCATCTTCACCTCGTAGGCTTCGATCTTCTTGCCCAAATATTCAGGCGTTCGACCCACCATGAGCCCGGCAATGAACACCGCGATCAAGGCGAAGATCAGCATCCCGTAGAGTCCCGACCCAACGCCACCGTACACCACCTCCCCGAACTTCATCATCACTAGGGGAACCAAACCCCCCAAGGGCGTGAAGGAGTCGTGCATGGAGTTGACGGATCCGTTAGACGCCGCCGTCGTGGCGGTCGCCCAGAGGGCGGATTGGGCCACGCCGAAACGGACCTCTTTGCCTTCCATGTTGCCACCGGGCTGGAGCATCGACGCGGACTGGTCCACGCCCGCTTTGGTGAAAGCGGGGTTGCCGGCCTGTTCGCTCGACACGCACAGCCACAGCAGAGGAACAAAGATCAGGGTCATGGCGGCCAGAAGGGCCCGCCCCTCCCGCGGATTACCGACCATGCTCCCGAACGTGAAACAGAGAGCCGCGGCGATAAGCAAAATGGCCTCCAGTTCGACAAAATTGCTGAACGGGGTCGGGTTCTCGTAGGGATGAGCGGAATTGGCGTTGAAATACCCGCCGCCGTTGGTCCCCAACATCTTAATGGCCACCTGGGACGCCACAGGGCCCGTGGCCAAAACCTGCTCCGTCACCGGTTTTCCATCGGGACCGTTCATGGCCTGCACCAGGGGCACCGTCACGCTGGGATGGAAGGTCTGGGGCATTCCTTGCCACACAAGGAAAAGAGCAAAGATCGTCGAGAGCGGCAAGAGGATGTATAACGTGCTCCGCACCATGTCCACCCAAAAGTTTCCGATCCCCTCCGCCTTCTTTCGGACGAATCCCCGGATCAGGGCCACCAACACCGCCATGCCCGTCGCCGCCGACACAAAGTTTTGCACGGTGAGGGCCAACATCTGGGTGAGATAACTCATGGTGTATTCGCCGCCATACCCCTGCCAGTTGGTGTTGCTAACGAAACTGATGGCGGTGTTGAACGAAGAGTCGGGCGAGACGGGACCCATGGCCATGGGATTGAACGGCAGATGGTTCTGGAACCGTTGCAGGAGGAACACGGCCAAAAGTCCCACACCGCTGAACATCATCGTCGCGATGGCGTAGGTTTTCCAGGCCATCTCCTCTTTTTCGTTTACCCCGCAGAGCCGGTAGATGAAGCGTTCCAGGGAACCCAACCACGAGGATCGCCCTTCATAGACCCGGGCCATGTACAGCCCCAGGGGCCACGCCGCCAACAACAGAACACCCAAATAAACAGCGCATTGCGTGAAGTTATTGAAGTTCATTAGAGCCTCTCACAGAGTTTTATCAATCCAATCGAGACGGCCACAAGGGCCAACGAGAGTCCGATATAGACGATGTCCATTAGAATATCTCCGGATTCAAAAGCGCCACGAGCAAATAGACGAACAACAATGCGGACGTGATACCGCCAATCCAGTAAATGACTATCATGGAATCCTCCTAAAGTTTCTCAAAAAGACGGACGAGCGCGAACGAGAGCCCGACCAACAACGCTGTTAAACCGACGTACATGAGATCCGGCATGGGAACGCTCCTTTTAAGACGGCTTTTGGGCCGCGTCCAGGTCCAGATTCAGTTCCAACACGTTGACCCCCGGTTCGCCCAGGAGACCCAGGAACCGGCCTTGGGTGTGTTTCTGAACCAATTCCTGCACGGTCGTCAACGACATCCCTCGAACCTTCGCGACGCGCCCGGCCTGATACGCCGCCGCGGCGGGCGAAATGTGCGGGTCCAATCCGCTCCCGGAGGCGGTCACCAAGTCGACAGGAATGGGCTGGGTATTGTCGGAGTCGGCCTTTCGCAGAACATCCACCCGATCCTGTACGGCTTTCAAGAGCGCCGGGTTCGTGGGTCCCTGGTTTGACCCACAAGAAGCGGCGCCGTTATAAGGAACAGGCCCCGTGGCGGAAGGGCGGCTCCAAAAATACTTTGGATCATCGAACGGTTGCCCGATCAGGCTCGACCCAACGGCTTTTCCGTCCTTATAGATCAGACTGCCGTTCGCCTGTTTAGGAAACAAGAGTTGGGCGAGTCCCGTGATGGCGATGGGATAAAACAGACCCATGACTCCAGTTAAGACCAGTGTGGACATAAGTGCGATACGCAGTTGTTTTAACATAGAGGCTCCTTAGGCTAAATGCAATGCAACGAGAAGCATGTCGATGGCTTTGATGCCAATGAACGGCGCGATGATGCCGCCCACGCCGTAGATCAAGAAGTTGTCCCGCAACAAACGGCTTGCCCCTACTGCCCGGTATTTCACACCGCGTAAAGCCAACGGGATGAGCGCCACGATGATGAGGGCGTTGAAGATCACCGCCGACATGATGGCGCTGGCCGGTGTGGCCAGTCCCATGATGTTCAACACTTTAAGTGCGGGGTAAGTCGTGGCAAACGCCGCCGGGATAATGGCGAAGTACTTTGACACGTCGTTGGCGATGCTAAACGTGGTCAAGGAGCCCCGCGTGATAAGGAGCTGTTTCCCGATCTCCACGATCTCCAGCAATTTCGTCGGGTTGGAGTCCAGGTCCACCATGTTGCCAGCCTCTTTGGCCGCCTGGGTGCCGGTGTTCATCGCCACCGCCACGTCGGCCTGGGCCAGGGCGGGAGCGTCGTTGGTGCCGTCCCCCGTCATGGCCACCAGTCGCCCGCCTTGCTGGGTATCCCGAATGAGTTTGAGTTTTGTCTCCGGGGTCGCCTGGGCCAAGAAATCGTCCACCCCGGCTTCCGCCGCGATGGCGGCGGCTGTGAGCGGATTATCGCCCGTGATCATGATGGTCTTGATCCCCATGCGGCGCAGTTCAGCGAAGCGCTCTTTAATGCCGCCTTTAACGATGTCTTTTAAGTGGACCACCCCCAGCACCTTGCCACGGTCCGCCACCACGAGCGGCGTGCCACCGCCCTGGGCAATCCGTTCCACGGCGGACTTAACACCCGCCGTCAAGACACTGCCTTCTTTGTTGACGTAAGCCTCGATGGCGTCCACGGAGCCCTTTCGAATCTTCCGTCCATCCTGGAGGTCCACGCCGCTCATACGCGTTTGGGCGGTGAAAGGGATGAACGTCGCACCCAGCTCGTGCACATGCCGTTCCCGGATGCCGTATTTTTCCTTGGCGAGCACGACGATGCTCCGCCCCTCCGGCGTTTCATCCGATAGGGAGGAGATTTGGGCCGCGTCGGCCAACTGTTCGATGCCGACTCCTTCGGATGCGATCAACTCGACCGCCTGACGGTTCCCGAGGGTGATGGTGCCCGTCTTGTCCAGCAGCAGGACGTCCACATCGCCCGCCGCCTCCACCGCGCGGCCCGACATGGCGATCACGTTGGCCTGGATCATCCGGTCCATCCCGGCGATACCAATGGCAGGTAGTAAACCGCCGATGGTCGTGGGGATCAAGCAAACCAAAAGGGCCACCAACACGGTCACAGTGATCGGGATTCCCTGGCCAGCGGCCTCGACACTGTAGATTGAAAACGGCAAGAGCGTCACTGTGGCGAGCAAAAGATGATCGTCATGCCGGCCAGCAGAATATTAAGCGCGATTTCGTTCGGCGTTTTCTGCCGTTTGGCGCCTTCCACCATGCTGATCATGCGGTCCAAAAACGTCTCCCCAGGGTTGACAGAGATTTTCACCACCAGCCAGTCGGACAAAACGTCGGTCCCACCCGTGACGGCGCTCCGATCACCCCCGGATTCGCGGATCACCGGCGCGGATTCGCCCGTAATGGCCGCCTCGCTGACTGACGCCACACCTTCGATGATTTCGCCGTCCATGGGGATGGTATCCCCAGCTTCGACCAACACCACGTCCCCCCGACGAAGCTGGGCCGCGGAGACCAGGGCGAATTTAGACCCGTGCTTGGGTTGGAGCAGTTTCTTGGCTTGGGTGTCCTTGCGGGACTTCCGCAAGTTGGCCGCCTGAGCCTTGCCGCGCCCCTCGGCCATGGACTCGGAGAGATTGGCGAAAAGGACCGTGAACCACAACCAGAGGGTGACCGCCAGGATGAACCCCGCGGGGGCTTCCCCGTGTCCAACCAAAGCCTGGATCCAAAGACCCGTGGTCAAGGACGCTTCCCACTTCCACCACGAACATCACCGGGTTTTTGATCTGGTGACGGGGATCCAGTTTTTAAACGAATCCCAAATCGCCGGACGTAGGATTGATCCGTCGAAGAGTGTGTGATTTTTCCGTGTCATTTTAGACTCCCCTTGGAACGGCACAGCTTTCCCGTTCCAGTTTCATGATAACGGGAAAGACCGTTATCGTTCCATTCATGGGGTGTTAACAATCCGTTAATAAGCGAAACCCTTGACAACAATAACGTTATACGTTACTATTGGAGTGTGATTCATTCTTTCCGGAACAAAGAAACGGAAGCGGTCTTTCATCGGGAATTCTCTCGACGATTGCCGCACGACATCCAGCGCGGAGCCTTGCGGAAACTTTTGATGTTGGATGCCGCCGTCGCCCTAGACGATTTACGGTTTCCGCCCGGCAATCGGCTCGAATTGTTGTCGGGGAATCGTCAAAATCTCCACAGTATTCGAATCAACCAGCAATGGCGAATTTGTTTTCGATGGAAAGAAGGACAGGCTTTTGATGTTGAGATCGTGGACTACCACTAGGGGGAAACGCTTATGAAAAAGAAAAAGATGCCCCCGGTTCATCCGGGAGAGGTATTAATGGAAGAGTTTTTAAAGCCGCTGGGCGTGACTCAATACCGCGTGGCGAAAGACATCCATGTTCCGGCGCGCCGTATTAACGAGATCATTCATGGGGCGCGCGCCATCTCGGCCGACACGGCCTTGCGTTTGGGGCGCTATTTCCGCATGTCTCCCCAATTTTGGCTCAATCTTCAATCCCACTATGACCTTGAGGTCATGGAGGAACGTCTTGCCAGCCGCTTGACCCGCGAAATTCATGTCTTCCCCGCACTTACCCCACTGTTTGCGTGAAAGGGTTCTTGCCCGCCGTTCAGGCTCTATTCTTCGGGAGATGAAAGACGGTAGCCCACGCCGGGCTCGGTTTTGAGGCAGCGGGGGCGGACGGGGTCGGGTTCGATTTTGTGGCGGAGTTGATGGACGAAAATCCGGACGGACTCGGGCGTGACCACGCGGTCTTCGCCCCAGGCTTCTTTCAATAATTGTTTGTGGGTCACCACGCGGCCCGCGTGGCGAACCAATACGGCGAGCAGGTCGTATTGCTGAGGGGAGAGGTGGATCTCTTTTTTCTTCAGCCACACATGGCGGGCCGCCAAATCAATCTTAAGTCCCTCCCTTTCATAGAGAGGGGCCGATTCCGGCCGGTTCTCTTGGTGGCGCAAGGACACGCGCAGCCGCGCCAACAGTTCCGCCACGCCGAAGGGTTTCGTCAAATAATCGTCGGCTCCAGCGTCCAACCCGGCAATCTTGTCTTTTTCCTGTCCCCGGGCGGAAATAATAAGGATGGGCGCGGAGGTCCATTGACGCAGATTTTTCAAAACGTCCAGGCCATCCCCGTCGGGCAAACCCAGATCGAGCAAGATGGCGTCGGGTTTTTTGGCGGCGGCCAAGTCGATCCCCGCCCGCCCCGTGGCGGCTTCCCACATCCGCCACCCCTCCTTTTCCAAACTGGGCCGGAGAAACCGTAAAATCGCCACCTCGTCCTCAATCACGAGCAATGTTTTTTCGGATGTCATACGAGGGGAAGCGTCAATCGAAAAACAGCCCCTCCGCCGGGACCATTCTCCGCCCAAATCCGTCCGCCGTGAACCTTGACGATGGCGCGGCAAATGGCCAGGCCCAACCCTGATCCTGACGATGCCGATCCCTTATAAAACTTTTCAAACACCGCCTCCAAATCGGATTCTTTGATCCCCGGCCCCTGGTCTGCCACCGAGATCTCCACTTCCCCCCCCTTTGCCCGCGCAGAAATATTGAGGGGGCTCCCTTGGGGAGAATAGTGAATGGCGTTCTCCAGAAGATTTTGAAAAACCTGCTCCATCAAAAGATGATCCATGGGAATAAGTGGAATATCCTCCGGAAGATCTACCCGCACATTACGGGACAATATAATTTTCGAACATCGTTCCAAAACCGTTCCGACCACTTCTTCCAATGGACAGCGCTCCTTGACCGCCTGGTACGCTCCGGATTCGAGACGTTGAGCCTCCAAAAGATTCGAGATCAACCGGGACAATCGTTCCGTTTCGCTTTGGATATTCTGCAATAAACTTTGAACAGGACGATTCCGGCTCAGGTCTTCCCTTTCCAAGAGGACATCCGCGGATCCCAAAATTGCCGTCAACGGTGTGCGTAAATCGTGGGAGACTAAACTCAGGAGCGAACTGCGAAGCCGCTCGTTTTCCGCCGCCGCTTCTGCCCGGCGGGCGCTCTCGGCCAAGCGGGCCACTTCCAGGGACAATCCAATTTGATGGGCGTAAGAATCCAAAAGTTGTCGCTGTCCTCTATCGGTTAAAAGTGCCTCCAGCCGCAAAACTCCCGCCGGGGTTTCCACTCCGCGCAGAGGGATGAAAAAGGCTTGGGCCTCCGGCAGGGTCTCGGTTCCCCGGCCCGCGGATTGCCCGCTGTCATGAACCCATTGGGCGGTTCCGCGTTCTTTGTCACTCAAACCGTCTAGTGGCAATCGTCCATTGGGGTCCGGAACTAAAACCGACGCGGGGCAGGAGAAAACATCGGCCAGGTGCGCGGAAGAAATGCGCGCGATGTCTGCTTCATCGCGGGCTGTCACCAATTTTTCTGTCAGCGCGTTCATGATCGCCATGCGCCGTTGGCCTTCCCGCGCCGATTCGGCTTCGGCCTTCAAACGGAGGGTGAGCGTGCTCGTCACAATAGCCGTCAGGATCAAAACTCCAAAGGTCCAAAGGTATTGGATATTCGAAACTTGGAAAGTGAACCGGGGGGGCACGAAAAAATAGTCAAAACACAAAACACTGAGTGACGCCGCCAACACCGCTGGCCCCCGCCGACCCCGGGCCGACACGGCTAAGGTCGCCAACAAATAAATCATGGCTAAATTGGTGGGATCAAAAAATCGGATCAGTCCAAAACATGCCCCCGTGGCCACACCCACAACGAAGACGGCAAAAATGTAATTACTCCACGGACTTGCGAGTGCACCGAGGACGTCGGCCGCCCGCGCTCTAGAATTAGTCAAAACCATTCTAAAAAAGTCCGTTCGTGTCAGGAGGACCGACGGAGATGAGGATACCGCGGGGTCCAGGTTTTGGCGCGGATGCGGCGTTCCAGCTCGTCCGGCGTTGTAGTGTCGGCGTGGCCCTGGGACTGGGCCATCTTGGCGACGGCCAGCGCGACCCGACGGGAAACGTCCCGGATCGTTGAGAGGTCAGGGAACAGGGAGGCGTCGGCATCAGCGAGGGCGGGGGACAACTCCGCGAGAGTGCGCGCCGCGGCAAAAAACATTTCGTCGGTGACCCGCCGAGCGCCACTCGCGGTGACCCCCAACCCCATTCCTGGGAAAATGTAGGCGTTGTTGCACTGGCCAATGGCGCGGGTTTTTCCTCCCATCGTCACGGGGGGGTAGGGGCTCCCCGTGGCCACCAGAGCGCGACCGTCTGTCCACGCCAAAAGATCAGCGGGCCTGGCCTCGCATTTGGACGTGGGGTTGGACAGAGGGAAAATAATCGGCCGGGGATTGAGGCTCGGAGGGCCGCTCGCCATGGTCCGAACGATTTCTTCGGTGAACACGTTGGGTTGTGCGGACGTTCCAATTAAAACAGTGGGGCGCACGTGGCGAACCGTGTCCGACAAACTCATCTGGGCCCGATCCGCCAGGATCCACTCGGCTGTCCGTCCCGAGGACTGAGCAAACCGGCTTTTGCCTGTTTCCAAATTCGGCCGTTCCTTTAACACCAACCCCTGACTGTCCACCAACCAAATCTTGGCCCGGGCGGAAACGAGATCAACGCCCTCCTGACGCATGGCCATGACGATCTGGTCCCCAATGCCCATGGCGGCGGACCCCGCGCCCAAAATCACCACTTCCTGATCCTTCATTTTTCCGCCGATCGCGCGAACAGCGGCCATCACCCCCGCGGCGGCCACAGCGCCGGTCCCCTGAATGTCGTCGTTAAAGGTGCACAGCTGGTCCCGGTATTTCTCCAACAACCGCGCCGCGTTCCCTTTGGCGAAATCTTCCCATTGCAAGAGGACATGGGGCCAACATTTTTTTACCGCACTCACGAACCGTTCGATAAAGGCGTCATACTCTGCCCCGCGAACACGTTCATGCCGCCAACCCAAATAAAGCGGATCGTCCAAAAACTCATGGTTGTCGGTGCCCACGT
>JADKCG010000003.1 GCA_016714745.1 Elusimicrobiota bacterium
GTTAAAACTTCCGTTTCCATTGTTCTTGTAGACGCGCAATATTCCTGAATCGCCAGAAAACAAAATGTCCAGGTCACCATCATTTTCAAAATCGCCCCAGGCTCCGCTACTGTAACTGGCACCCCCGCCATTTCCGTCCACCTCAATTTGGGCCGAATCAATCGTTCCATTTCCATTGTTTTTGTAAACGCGCAGTTGGTTGCCACTACTTTCACCCGTGGCTAAAATGTCCAGATCCCCGTCATTATCAAAATCACCCCACTCCACTGTCCCACGGTAAAGGCCGCCATCCTCAGGATCAGCGTCAACCGCTGTCGAGTTAAATGTGCCGTTTCCGTTGTTTTTATAAATGTAGAGGTCGTTCTGACCCCCCGTGTTCCCCAATCCCCACCACATCCAGATCGCCGTCGTTGTCGTAGTCGCCCCAGGTGACATCCCCTTCAATAAATCCAGCCGCGCTCACCGTGAGCTGAGTGGGGTCAAATGTCCCATTCCCATTATTTTTATAAACCCGCACCTCGGCATTCCCAGACACCAAAACATCGACATCTCCATCCGCGTCATAATCCCCCCATCCAACTCCCCCGTAATACAACCCACCGTTCAATCCGTCCACCTCGATTTGGTTGGGTCAAACCAATATCCACCCACGGCGGAGGTGGTGTTGGATATCCCCGACCAGTTATTCGATTCGTCTTGGCTCCACAACACAAAGTAATACGTCACACCACTCAACAGGCTTGTGATCGTGCGGCTTTGGGCGGAGCCGGGAACCTGTGTCGTTGTGGCGATCGTCACCGTCGTTGCATTGGTCGGCGTGGAGCTGGTGCTCCAGGTCACCGCATACGTCGCATATTGGATCCGGTAATTTCCCGTCAGGTTGCCAGAACCGCCGTCGTCCCCGGCGGAGTACCAGGTCAACGTCACTTCCTCCGGATTGCCACTCGTCGCCGCCAGGGTGCTGGTGGAGGGAACCAGCAGGTCCGCCAACGTCACCGCCGACGTCGTATTTGAAATCGTCGACCAGTTGGGGACTTCGTCCCCGGTCCACAAAACGAAGTAATACGTCAGTCCGCCGGTCAGGCCCGTGATCAGTTTGCTTTGCGCTGACCCTGGGACCTGCGTGGTCGTCGCAACCGTCACCGTCGTGGCGTTTGTGGGCGTGGTGCTGGTGCTCCAGGTGGGGGTGTAGGTGGCGTATTGAATTCGGTAAGTGCCGGTGACATTGCCGTTCATACCGTCGTCGCCGGCGCTGTTCCACGTGAGCAACACTTCCCCGTCCGTGACCGTGGACGCGGCGGCCAACGTGCTGGTGCTGGGCCCCACGCCCGTAAAGACGCTCCCCCCACCGGACCAGTTAGAATCCGCCAAGGCGGAGTCCACCGTTTTCACTCTGTAGTAATACGTGGTGTCCGTCCGCAGGCCGTAGCTCGCCGTGGTTTGAGCGTTCCATGGGTCCGTGGACCTTAACACGACCCCGTGGTAGGTGTTGCTGTTAAAGATCTTGGGCGGTTTCAAATAACTTCCCATACGCGGGCTGGCGCCCATTTGGCCGGGGAACATCAGTTTGCTGAAGTTTGATGTGGTGGATATTTGCAGGTCGTATGTCAGCCCGTTTTCCACCGTTGCCCCAGCGCCACTATCGGTTCCCGCCGCCCACGTGAAACTGGCCACGCTGACCGATCCGGAATTAAAAGAAAATGAACCCGAAAGGGTTCCTGGCGCCGCGGGGGTGGTGTTGGGTTGGGCTAGACTTAAATAACTTTTATAGATCCGCAGTTGTTTAGCGGCCGCACTGTCATCTCCATTTGCCAACATCCAGGTATCCATCGCTATCATAGTCTCCCCACGCCACGCCACTCAATAAAGTCCTTTCCCTGCTCGCCCACATCCAGTTGCGTGGATCCATGGTTTGCGTTCCCATTGTTTTGTAAACGCGGAGTTCGATTGTGTTCCCTTGTTTGCTGTCCGCTCGACAAAATATCCAAGTCTCCATCATTATCATAGTCTCCCCACACGTCACGCGACCGTATCGCACACCCCGGCCGCTCCGTCCACTTCAATCTGTGCGGCATCCAATGTCTCGTTGCCATTGTTTTTGTAGACACGCAACTCTCGAGTGGTCCCCGTGTAACCGCTCGCCAAAATATCCAGGTCCCCATCATTGTCGTAGTCCCCCCACGCCACACCGGAATTTTCAAGCCCCCCCCCCGCTCCATCCACATCAATTTGTGTCGCGTTCATCGTTCCATTACCATTGTTTTTGTAGATGCGCAGTTCTTTTGCGCTTGCTGTTGATCCGCACCCCAACACATCCAGGTCGCCATCATTGTCGTAGTCCCCCCACGCCACACTTGAATAATCAAGCCCCCCCGCCGCTCCGTCCACCTCAATTTGAGCTGTGTTCATCGTTCCATTGCCATTGTTCTTATAGATGCGCAGTTCTCTCGTGGTTGATGTTGAAGCGCTCGCTATAATATCCAGGTCCCCATCATTGTCGTAGTCCCCCACGCCACAGCCCCTCGGCAAGACCTCCCGCCGCTCCATCCACTTCGATCTGGGTGGCACTGATCGTCCCGTTTCCGTTATTTTTATAGATACGGAGCTCCCTTGTCGTTCCGGTTGTTTGCTGTCCACTTACCCAGAATATCCAAATCGCCGTCATTGTCGTAATCTCCCCGCCAAACTGCTGTAACGCACCCCCGCCTCGCCCCATCCACCTCGATCTGCGTGGCATTGATCGTTCCATTTCCATTGTTTTGGTAGATGCGCAACTCGCACGTGTGCCCCAGTGTAACCGCCCGTCAAGAATATCCAGATCACCATCGCTGTCGAATCTCCCCACGCCACATCGGAGGCGTTCAGTCCACCCTCCGCCCCGTCCACCTCGATCGGCGTGACATCAAAGTCCCGAGGCACCGCGCTCGGCCGGGAGATCGATATGTCCAATGGACTGGTTCCATTTACATTTGCTTGACTTGATCGCGAAATAATAAGTCACCCTGGCGCAAGACCCGAAATCCCCATCGACTCCCACGTTCCCGGATTTCCTGGCGTCGGTTCTCCCGTCGCCGCAGTCGCTCCGTTAAATTCCCCATCTGTCGTAATCGCCCCACTTGTCCGGTACCGCACATCGTAGGCTGGCGATCCCCTGAATTGATGCTGTCTGGCGCCGTCAAGTTACGGGGCTTGACCGCTCGTTGTCACACTGCTCGCCACCAAATCCGTCACAACCGATGCAACCGAACTGGTCACCAAATTATAAAGGGTCCCCGTCGCGCTCCAGGCCGACTCTTTGAGTCCTGCGTCAACTGTCTTAACCCGGTAGTAATACGTGGTGTTGGTAAATGGCAAATACCGCAGGCGAACCCCGTGGTTGGTATTGCCGTCATAGATTTTCGGGGTTTTAAATAATTGCCCATTCCTGGGCTGGACCATTGCCGGGAACCACCGAATTCCCAGTAAAATTGCTGATCGTCGATATTTCCAACTGGTAGGTCAGGGCGTTGGCAGGGGTTGCCCTAATCCCGCTATCGCTCCCAGGGGCCCACTTAAACGTCGCCGTTGATATGCCCGAAACATTGTAGTCCCAAACCGACGTCAACGTTCCAGGCGATGTGGGCGCCGTGTTGGCCGTTGCGCTCAAGTTCTTGTAGATGCCGTAACTGTGAAACAATTGATCCATCTGAACCGCTCACCAGAACATCCAGATCCCCGTCGTTGTCGTAATCCCCACGCCGAGAGCTCCCATAACTAAAGTCCTCCCCAGCTCCATCCAAATCCATCTGAGCAGGGTCCATCGTTCCGTTGCCGTTGTTTTTGTAGACCCGTAACTGTAACACATACCCCATTTGTCAGAAGATCCAAGTCTCCATCAACGTCGTAGTCTCCCCCCACCACCGCTCCATCAACAAGCCCCCCCGCTCCATCCACCTCTATTTGCGTCGTCCATCGTCCCGTTTCCATTGTTTTTGTAGATCCGCAACTGGGGCGTCCCCCCCGCGTAGCCGTTCGTTAGAACATCCAGGTCGCCATCGTTGTCGTAGTCCCCCCACGCCACACTGCCAGGTTGCACCCCTCCCCCAGGTCCGTCCACATCAATTTGCGCCGCATCCATCGTCCCGTTTCCATTATTTTTGTAGATACGCAATTCTGCCGCACTCCCCCCAAAACCGTTCGCCAGAATATCCAAGTCCCCATCATTGTCGTAGTCCCCCCACGCCACACTGTAAGATTCAAGCCCACCCGCCGGTCCGTCCACTTCAATTTGTGTGGGGTCCATTGTCCCGTTGCCGTTGTTTTTATAAATGCGCAGTTCATAAGTGCCTCGATTTCCAATCATTACAGTATCCAAGTCCCCGTCATTGTCATAATCTCCCCACGCCACATCACCGAGAGTGACGCCCCACCTGTTCCAGTCAACCTCAATCTGAGTGGCGTTCATCGTCCGTTGCCGTTGTTTATGTAGATACGCAGTTGTCGGGCCGATGCTGAATCTGAACCGCACGCGAGGACATCCAGATCCCCATCGCTATCATAGTCTCCCCACGCCACGCCACCCCAATAAAGCCCACCCCCTGCTCCATCCACCTCGATCTGGGCGGCGTCCATCGTTCCGTTTCCGTTGTTTTTGTAAATTCGAAGTTCTTTTGTGTTTCCGCTTGATTGCCGTCCACTGGCAAGGACATCCAGATCGCCGTCATTGTCGAAATCCCCCCACGCCACTTCGCTATTGTAAAGCCCTCCCCCCGCTCCGTCCACATCAATTTGGTTGGGGTCAAACCACCCTGTCGGAACGGCCGAGGTGGTGTTGGAAATTTCCGACCAATTAGGGACTTCGTCGGCGGTCCACAAAACAAAATAATACGTTGTGCCGATGGTTAACCCATTGACTGTGTATCCTTGCGCCGACCCGGGGACTGCCGACGTGGTCGCCACCGTTACCGTCGTCGCGTTCGTGGGCGTGGTGCTGGTGCTCCAACTGGCTGTGTAGGTTGCGTATTGGATGCGGTAGTTGCCCGTGAGATTGTTAACGGTCCCATCATCCCCCGCTGAGTTCCATGTTAACCGCACCTGGTCCCCGCCCCCCACCGCCGCCACTGTTGACGTGGACGGCGTCACGGGGCCTACGGATTGAATCACGATGCGACTGTTGTAGTTGTCAGTGATGTATAGACGCTTCATCCCAGACTCATAAAAACAACTCCATGGAAAAGTTAACCCGCTTTGCGTCGTGGCGCTTGTCGCTGTCGTGAATGTGCTTTGGCCCAGTACGTTCACGGCATTTTCGCCGTCGGTAATCGACGCCACGTCAAAAACTGTGATCCGATGGTTTGAAAAATCGTTTACAAACAGTCGGCCCCCCGCAGAATCGGCCGATACCGAACGGGGATAATTCATGCCCCCTGCGGTGGTGGCTAAACTGCGTGTGGTGAAAGTAGTCTGTCCCAGCACGTTTATGGCATTTTCGCCATCTGTTATGGCTGTCACATCGAATACCATGACACGATGGTTGTACTCGTCGGCCACGTAGAGCCGGGTCCCTTCCACATCGACGTCGTAGGGATAATAGAGGCTCGAGGCTGTGGGCGGGGTGGCAAATGCGCTGTCGTAAAAGCTACTCTGGCCCAGCACGTTGACAGCGTTTTCCCCGTTGGTAATGGTCGATAAATCATATACCGTCACACGGTTGTTTAAACGATCTGCCACATACAGTTTTTGCGTGACCGTGTCATAGTCCATACCATAGGGGTTATATACCCCCGAGGCGGTGGCGGCAGAACCCGTGGCCGTAAAGTTGGATTGACCCAACACGTTGATGGCGTTTTCACCGTTGGTGATGGAATTGACGTCAAAAATCATAACGCGGTTTCGGGAGTAGGCACTTACAAACAAATAACCTCGGGAAGCATCAAACGATAGACCGCCTGGATAAAATATTGAACCCTGAGTTGCAGACAACGACATTTCATACCCCTTTAAAAAATCCGTCTGGCCTAGAACGTTGTCTGCGGTCCTTTCCGACAGAATGTTGCCGGCGTTGAGGTTGTAGATCAATACGCGTGCCGAATTGAAATCCGCCACGAACAGTCGATGAGACACCGTGTCCACCACCACATCGTAAGCTCTATCGATGCCTTTTTGCACCGCACCATCATAAGTGGAACCTGTGGTGTAGACACCGGTTCCGGCCCCATCGGTTTGGCCCACCACATTCTGCGCGTTTTGGCCGTTAACGATGGTGGTCGTGGACACGTCAAACATCGTGACCCGGTTATTGTATTGGTCTGTGACGAAAACCCGGCTGGCCCCTTCGTCGAGGGCGAGCCCCCGGGGAATATACATACCGTCTTGGGTGGTGCGGTTCGTGCTGGATGTGAAGTCGGACTGGCCCAGAACGTTGACGGCGTTTTCGCCGTCCGTGATGGAGGCCACATCGAAAATTGTCACCCGCTGGCCCCAGCTATCCCCCACGTACAGCCGTTGGGTCGCAGTGGCATAAACCACACCAAATGGATTTCTCAACCTGTTAACGGCCACGGACCACCCGCTGGACGTAAAGTTGGACTGGCCCAGAACGTTGACCGCGTTTTCGCCATCCGTAATCGAAGACACGTCAAACACCAAGATGCGATTGTTATTATATTCCCCCACAAACAACCGGGAATTCATGGAGTCATAATCCACGTGTCTTGGGGAGTTGAATCCCTTAATCGAAGCAGTGGAGGAATTTGTTGTGAAGTTATCTTGACCCAAAACGTTCACGGCGTTTTCGCCGTCCGTGACAATGGCCAGGTCGAAGACAAGAATCCGATTGTTGCCGGTGTCGCTTACGAACAGACGTTTGTTGACCCCGTCATAAACGCAGTCGTTGGGGTTTCTCGTTCCGGAAATTGTCGTTGCCGCTGAACGGGAGGTAAAATTGCTTTGCCCCAATACATTTACGGCATTTTCCCCGTCAGAAATAGTGGCCACGTCGTAAATAATGACGAGTATTCCCCTGATCCGCCACAAAAAGCCGGTTGGACCCGGCATGGAAATCAATGCCCGTGATAAAGTTGAGGGTGTTTGCGGTCGTCCCGTTAAGATTTTGATAAAAACCTGTTTGGCCAAGAACTCTGTCGGCCGTCCGATCCACCAACGCGTTGCTGGAGTCCAGGTCATAAACCATTATTCGGCTACTGGAGTAATCGCACACAAACAACCGGTGCGAAACCGTGTCCACCTCAACGTCGTAGGGAAGATTGAACCCTTCCAGCCGCTGACTGTCGTAGGGGGTTCCGTCAGTAAATACCGCGTTGCCGCCGGCGTCGGTTTGGCCCACCACATCTTCCGCGTTTTGTCCATCGACAATAGCGGTATCCCCCGCCCACAAGGCGGCAGACAACAAACCCAGCCCGAGAGGGGCCAGAATTTCGTTTAAAAGGTTCTTTTTCACGCGCTAAACTATAGGCCCAATACGAAATTAATTCAAGGCTTTTTTAGTCGGAACTAGCCCGGAACTTTCAGTTGGGCGCGAGCACCGAGATGAAGAAGCCGGCGGCTTTTTCGACGAAAAACGCGAAAGTGTAGCGGTGTCTACGGTTGAGCGTTTTGAGGAAGAAAAAGTCCCGGATTCTTCGTCGATTGCCGTGTCCTATTGCAAAATCCGGGTTGAAGATCGACAAAGGTTTCTGTGCGGGGGGGGTGAGTTTTCCCGTCGAAAAGAGGGCGTTTTGAAGCAAAATCATTATCTAAAAGACGTCCCCGAAGTTCTGTTTGATCACGTGTTCTCGGTGTAAGAACCCTTTGTGCAGGCTACGGTTTCTGGCGTGCCGGCGGCTACCACTTGGCCGCCGCCGGAACCCCCTTCCGGGCCGAGGTCGATGATCCAATCGGCGGTCTTGATCACGTCCAGATTGTGCTCAATCACCAGCACTGTGTTGCCGCCGTCCACCAGACGTTGCAAGACGCCCAACAACTTTTCCACGTCGGCGAAATGGAGACCGGTGGTGGGTTCGTCGAGGATGTACAGGGTGTGGCCTGTCGGCCGGCGACAGAGTTCTGTGGCGAGTTTTACCCGTTGGGCTTCTCCGCCCGAGAGCGTGGTGGCGGGTTGGCCGATGGCGGCGTAGCCCATCCCCACGTCGACCAACGTCGTCAGAATTCGGGAGACCACAGGAACGTTTTCAAAGAACGCCGCCGCTTCCGTGGCGGACATGGCCAAAACGTCGGCGATGGATTTCCCCTTAAACTGAACCTCTAAGGTTTCCGCGTTAAACCGTTTTCCCCCGCAGACATCGCATTTCACATAGACGTCCGGCAAAAATTGCATAGAAATCTTGAGGGTGCCGTCCCCCTCGCAGTTTTCACACCGCCCCCCCTTCACGTTGAAAGAGAAGCGCCCAGGTTTATACCCTCGCCGACGCGCTTCCGGGATTTGTGCGAAAAGGTCCCGAATGGGGCCGAAAGAGCCGGTGTAAGTGGCGGGGTTCGATCGCGGCGTGCGCCCGATGGGGGTTTGGTCCACCTCCACCACCTTGTCCACATGGTCGACGCCCAAAATGGCTTTGTGCTTGCAGGTTCATCTTTGGCGTGATTTAGCTTTTTGGCCAAAGCTTTGTGCAAAATCTCCCCGACCAGGGTCGATTTGCCGGACCCCGAAACGCCTGTCACCGCCACGAAGAGGCCGAGCGGAATCGTTACGTCAATGTCTCTTAAATTGAATTGGGACGCGCCCTTGATTTCTAACAGTTGTTTTCCCGGCGCGCGTCTTCGCGCGGGAATTTTAATCCCGCGGTCTCCGCGCAGATAAGCGCCTGTCAACGAGCGGGGCGCTTTTAACAAATCGTTCACGGTGCCTTCGGAAACGATTTCCCCGCCATGAACACCTGCCCCTGGGCCGAGATCGATCACCCAATCCGCCGCACGGATGGTTTCTTCGTCATGTTCGACCACGATCAGGGTGTTCCCGATGTCCCGGAGCCGTTTCAGCGTGGTTAAAAGCCGGTCGTTGTCCCGGGGATGGAGCCCGATGGTGGGTTCGTCCAACACATAAAGAACGCCCACGAGGCCGGAACCGATTTGGGTAGCCAGATGAATCCGTTGGGCTTCTCCGCCGGCCAAGGTGGCGGATTCCCGGTCCAAGGTCACATATTCCAAACCGACGTCCACCAGGAAATTAAGTCGGGACTGAATCTCTTTTAAAACTTGCCGGGCCACGAAGCGGGCTTTATCCGAAAGAGAGAGGTCATTAAAAAAAGTTTGGGCATCGCGGATGGAGAAACGGGTGACGTCTGAGATGGATTTGTCTCCCACTGTGACGGCCAAGGCTTCTGTTTTTAGGCGCGCGCCTTTGCATTCAGGACACAACCGGCTACGCATGAACCGGGCTTGAATCTCTTCTTTCACAAAGGCCGATTCGGATTCTTTGTAACGCCGTTCCAGGTTTCCGATGACGCCTTCAAATGCTTTAACGTTTTTCCCCCACGGCGATTTGTGGTCGACGCCCCCCTGCAAGAGGCTTCTCCTCTGATCCCGGGAAAGATCTTTCCAGGGGCGGTCCATGGGAATTTTGTTCCGATGGCAAACTTCGGTGAGAATTTCGGTGTAGTAGCCGGACCAGGATTTTTTCCATCGGTTGGTGCGGGTGGTGACGGGGTCCGCCCAGGCGGCCAGGGCGCCGCCGTTAATCGAAAGCTCGGGATTTAGAATGACCAGGTCTTCGGTGATCTCGAGTTTCACTCCCAGTCCGTCGCAGTAACCACAGGCGCCGTAGGGGCTGTTAAACGAGAAGAGGCGAGGTTCAATTTCCGGCAAGCTGGTTCCGCAATGGGCGCAGGCGTAATGCTCTGAATAAAGGGCGTCAGCCAATTTCCCTCCCCCTACGGCCAAAGCGACGATCAACAACCCCCGGGATTCCCGGAGCGCCGTTTCCACGGAATCCGCTAATCGCTGGCGTCCCGCGGCGGACACCGTGACCCGGTCAATGACGGCCTCAATGGTTTGCTTTTTATAACGGTCGAGCTTAATCTTTTTTTCCAGATCGAAAATGGCCCCGTTGACCCTCACCCTCACGTAGCCGCTTTTTTTCAGCTTGTCGAAGAGCGCTTCGTAGGTGCCGGTCCGCCCGCGGACTAGGGGCGCCAAGAGTTGGATATTTTTTCCGTCGTAGGTTTTTGAAATCTCCGAGATAATTTGGCTGGCAGATTGGGGAAGGATTTCCCGTCGGCAAGTGGGGCAATGGGGCGTCCCCACCCGGGCGAAGAGGAGCCGCAGGTAGTCATAGATTTCCGTAACGGTTCCCACCGTGGACCGGGGGTTGTGGGAGGGCGTCCGTTGTTCAATGGCGATGGCCGGGGAGAGCCCCTCAATCAGATCCACGTCGGGCTTTTCCATCAATTCCAAAAACTGCCGGGCATAGGCGGACAGGCTTTCCACATACCGCCGTTGCCCCTCTGCATAAATCGTGTTAAACGCTAAAGAACTTTTCCCGGACCCGGAAAGCCCCGTGATAACGATCATCTTGTTCCGCGGCAAATCCAGGGAAATATTCTTTAAGTTATGTTCCCGAGCCCCCCGAATCCGGATTCCATCTGTCATGTATCAATTATAACAAATGGGTCCATCTCCAGCCGCAGCACTAGTTTGGCCAAACCTCAAAGAGGCGGTCCCAGGGGAGGGCGGTGACGCGGTTGGAAATTTTCATGGGGTGGGGCGTGCGGCACAGGATAAAACCGTTTTTTGCCTCGGGGTACTCTTTTAAAAACAATTCCAAATGTCGGACATCCGAGACCGTGGGAGAATCAGACCATTTGACACTACTCCTGTATGACATGCGCTCCAAATTAGCCTAATTTGGAGCGCATGTCATACGGAATCCCGGCAACACTATTGGATCCTTTTTAGCATCAGATTGTGAAATTTGTAGTTGCCCGATTTATCGGGCGATTTTCCATTGAAAGAGCTCGCCCCAATAGAAGGCGGCCCCTCCATGGGGCAACGACAAAATAGGAAGATCGTCGGTCACTCCCCTTTAAGGAGTTTGCGAAAGGGTTCCAGAAGGGGTCGATCGAGGTTTTGTTCAAAAGCGGTTAGTTGCATTTCAATAAATGGAATGTCGGTTTGTGGGTTTTTAGATAAAACCCGTTCCACATCTTCCCAGTCCCGCGGGCGTCCAGCGATGGTTTTGTGAATGATCAAATCCTCGATTGAAGCGAAACGGATTTCAACGGTTCCCATTTTTATTTTTTTGGCCCGATTCAAGGCTTCCTTTTCGTAGGAGCTGAGGGAAAAAATGAAGTCGACACGAATTCCGGTTTTTTTGTCTTGGCAAGGAAGGACCATGGTTTCTTTGACAAATTCCTGGGGATTTTTTGTCAGCGCAGAGAGTTCCAATGACGGAAGCAGGTCAATGAGCTGATTGACTTCGTCGGGTCCAATCCCCAGGGTCAGATCAATGTCGCGGGTCAAACGCGGTTCCCCGTAGAGGAGGACGGCTTGACCGCCGATCACCATGTATGGAATTTTTGCGCCATTAAGCGCCGTTGCAAGCCGACTAAGCAGTTCTTCGAACATTGAGATCCAAAGCAAACTGAATTTTTTCCTTGAGGCCTTCCCGTACATCCCGCGGTGGCCAAACCCCTAAAAGAGTCGCTTCCTGAACGAGGCCCTCCACCAGACGCAAATTCGTGCGGTGGTCCACCGGTTGACGACGGATCCAGTCCGCTTCCCACCGAGCGAAAACGTCAGGATTTTTAATCATGGCCCCAGTGTAACAATAAAAAGGGATCTTTAGATTGAGAAGTCTTGGCCATGCCAGACGCCGTGGGTGGGGGCGGGGAGGTGGGAGAGCGGTTTGCCGTGGTGTTTTTCGAGGGTTTCCACTCGCCGGACGAGAGCGGCGAGGGTTTCGCCCAAAACGTCGGGGAGTTTTCCGTGTTCAAAGTCGGGGGGTTGGTTGGGGGCGTGGGGGCCCCGTTTGATGATTTCGCCGGGGACGCCAACCACCACGGCGTCGGCCGGCACATTTTTAACCACCACAGCGTTGGCGCCGATACGACTCCGTTGGCCGATGGTGACGGCGCCCAACACTTTTGCGCCGGCGCCGACGACGACGCCCTCCGCGAGGGTCGGGTGACGTTTGCCTTTCACCAGGGCAGTGCCGCCCAGGGTGACCCCTTGATAGAGCGTGACGTTTTTTTTGATCTCAGTGGTTTCCCCGATGACGACGCCCATGCCGTGGTCGATGAACAGTCCCTGACCAATGGTCGCGCCGGGGTGGATTTCCACTCCGGTGACGAGTCGCGCCGCGGAAGAAATCCCTTTCGCCAATAATTTGAGTCCGATTCGCCACAACCCGTGAGCCACACGATGAGCCCACAGAGCGTGAACGCCGGGATAGAACAGAATGACTTCCAGCGAATTTCGCGCCGCAGGATCGCGGTCGAGCGCGGCTTTAACGTCTTGCCAAAGGGTGATAATCATCGGTTTATTGGGTTTCGCCTAATTTCACCAAAGGGTTTTAACGTGGGAGTAGGCACGAAGACGCCGGTCTTTTGTGATGAGGATCACATTTTCTTCCCGAGCTGTGGCAAGGATAATTTGGTCTGCGGGGTCGTCATGGGGTAGGCCGGGCAAAACGGTGGATTGGTGGGCAATGCGAGGGGTCAGGGGAACCAGTCGTAGTTTGGGCATGTCCAGCGCCTCCTCTATCCACGCCAAAGGATCGGTGGCCACATTGAGCCGGCCCTTTTCGATCAGTTTGCAAAATTCCCAGGGAGAAATGGCTGATAACAGTATTTCGTCGTAATGGTCGCTGTCCTCGATAAGACGTCGGACTTTTGGGGACAAGTTTTTTGGGGAAAGGTTCCACCAGACCCACACGTGGGTATCAAGAAGGTATTTCAACGGGCCGCGTCCCATTGGGCGGCGCCCAGTGGGGAAACAATGTCGCTTTCGGAAACCAGCGTATGGGCCAATTTCCCGGGGATGGCTTTGCGGCCCGGTGAACGGAAAGAAATGACCTCCACAAAGGGTTTCCCTCGTTTCGTGATAACAACGGTTTCATAGGTTTCGGCAACTTCGCTGACCACCTGAAGGGCGTGGGCTTTAAATTTGGTCACGGGCATGGTTTTCATAAGAACAGTATAGTCATTTAAAATGACCTTTTCAAGGGCTAAATCCCTTGTTGGGGCTCCTCCGCCAAGGGGGCGAAGAGGGCGGTGCTTAAGTACCGTTCCCCAAAAGAGGGAATGATGACGACGATCATCTTGTCTTTCATCTCGGGGCGTTTGGCCACTTCCAATGCGGCCCAGACGGCGGCGCCGGAGGAGATCCCGCCAAGCACGCCTTCTTCTTTCGCTAGTCGGCGGGCGGTGGCCATGGCCTCGTCGTTTTTCACGCGGATCACTTCGTCGTAAATCTTGGTGTTTAAAATGTCAGGGATAAACCCGGCACCAATGCCTTGGATGGGATGGGGGCCCTTCGGCCCGCCGGACAAAACGGCGGAGGCGTCCGGTTCCACCGCGATCATGCGAACCGAGGGTTTGTTTTTCTTCAACACGTCCCCCACGCCGGTAATGGTTCCCCCGGTACCGACGCCGGAGATGACCACGTCGACTTTACCATCCGTGTCCCGCCAGATTTCCGGGGCGGTGGTGCGGCGATGGACCTCGGGGTTGGCGAGGTTTTTGAACTGTTGGGGCATGAAATATTTGGGGTCGCTTTGGGCCAACAGTTCCGCCCGTTTGATGGCGCCGCCCATGCCTTCGCTTCCCGGCGTCAAAATCAGTTCCGCTCCGAAAGCGCGCAAAAGAATCCGTCGTTCCTTGCTCATGGTTTCCGGCATGGTCAACACGAGTTTGTAGCCACGGGAGGCGCACACCATGGCCAAGGCAATGCCGGTGTTTCCGCTGGTGGGTTCAACAATAATGGTGTCGGGTTTAATTTTTCCTTCGCGTTCCGCCGCTTCGATCATGGCCAGGCCGATGCGATCTTTCACGCTGTGGGCCGGGTTCATAAATTCCAATTTTAACACCACATTTCCGGGAAGCCCTTTCCCCATGCGGGTCAGTTGAACCAACGGGGTGTTTCCAATCACTTCGGTGACATTGTTCGCGATTTTCATGATGGTCCTCCAAAAGTCTTTAAAACCGATTTCAATATCTTAAGACCCCGCATGGTTTCTGTGCGGGACAAGACGAACGGCGGCAAAAGTCGAATGACTTTGTCCGCCGTGCAATTGACCAAAAGTCCTTTCTCCAGGGCGGCCGGGACCACCGCGGCTCCGGGTCGGTCCAGTTCTATTCCAATCATCAGGCCGACTCCCCGGACCTCTTTAATGAACGGCATTTCAACGGACCACCCCGAGATCTCTTTTCGGATGAGCGTGCCGCGCCGTTTCACGTCTGACAAGAGAGGGGGGGTCAACTGATGCAATACCGAGAGCGCCGCTTGGCAGGGAACCGCGCCTCCGCCAAAAGTTGTGGCGTGGTCCCCCGGATGAATGAGGTCGGCGATTGCCGTTCGGGCGATGAGGGCACCGATGGGAAGCCCGTTGCCCAACCCCTTGGCGATGGACATCACATCGGGCACGACTCCCGCGGGAACGATTTCAGAATTTTGATAAGCAAACAGGGTTCCCGTCCGACCCACGCCGGTCTGGACTTCGTCGAACATCAACAGCAGATTGTTGGCGCGGCAAAAGTCGGATAATTCTTTAAAAAATGACGGCGGCACCGTTCGCACGCCCCCTTCCCCCTGAATGGGTTCCACCAAAACGGCGCACGTCCGTGACGTGAGTTTTGCTTTGATGGACGCCATGTCCCCGTAGACCGCCACAGGAAATCCTGGGAGTAATGGGCCGAACCCTTCCTGATATTTCTTTTGGGGAGTCGCCGAAAGCGCTCCGAACGTCCGTCCGTGAAAGGCCGCTTCAAAGACAATGACTTCGTGCCGGGGGCCGTCCGGCCCGGGGTGGACAAAACCAAACCGGCGCGCCAGTTTAAGGGCACCTTCGTTGGCCTCCGCGCCCGAATTGGCAAAGAACACCTTGCCCCCAAACGTTCGAGTGGAAAGCTCCTTCGCCAATTCCCGTTGGGGAAGCGTGGAAAAAAGGTTCGACGTGTGGAGAAGAGTTCTCACTTGATGGGAGACGGCTCGGGCCACGTTCCGGTTGGCGTGGCCCAGATTACAGACGGCCAGGCCAGAAAAAAAGTCCAGATAGCGTTTCTTGTTGTCGTCCCACAACCAGGGACCCTTCCCCCGCACAAAGGTGACAGGCTGTCGTCGATAGGTATTAAACAAGTAAGGCGATTCAGTAAACACCGGTTTGTCGCTCATGGAAGAAGTTTTGTCCCGAGAAGTTTTGGCAACCCTGCCCGGCCGTCAATGATATTGATTTCCGCGACTCCTTTTTTGAGCGCGTTTCGGCAGGACAGCACTTTTGGAATCATGCCGCCGGTGATCACTTTTGTGTCGATCAGATTTGTGATGTCAGCGATCCGAATGGTGGGGATGGTTTTTTTGTGGGCATCCAAAACGCCCGGGACATCGGTCAGATAGACCAGTCGCCGCGCCTTCAACGCAACAGCCAAGGCGGCCGCGGCTTCGTCAGCGTTCACGTTCAGCGCCCCAAAATCACGCCCCGCCGCCACGGAAGAAAGTACTGGCAAAAACCCTGCCTTCAACAACACTGAAATAAGTATAGGGTCGGCTTTGTCCGGTTCTCCCACTCGGCCCAACTCCGGAACGGGTTTTGCTTTCAAAATCCCGCCGTCCCGGCCGGAAAGACCGACAGCCTTCGCGCCCAGGGCATTCAGTTCGCCCACCAAATTCTTGTTCACCTGTCCGGAGAGGACGCCTTCCACAACCCCCATGGCCGCGTCGTCTGTCACTCGGCGGCCATTGACCCAAGTGGACACGATGCCCATCTTGTCCAACGCCGCATTGATCTCGGGCCCCCCGCCGTGAACCAAGACGAGAGGATGTCGTTTTGCCAGACGCGCCGCGTCTTTCAAAAATGTCTTGCGAGCGGCCTGGTCGGACAACAGGCTACCGCCAAACTTGACCACCCATGCCTTTTTCATTTCAATGGCCATACGGAATTAATCTGTCATCCCGGCTTTCGCCGGGATGACGAATGGTAAGTGTCTATCATTGATTTTCGTTAGCATTATTTTATTCCCGAACGTCTTGTTTTCTAAAAAATGTCAGCGTACTATCCCCGTAGGCGTTCTGTCGATAAATCTCCCACCCCGCAGGCAGGTCCGTTACGGGCTCTTTTTTATGGTGTTGCCCGATCACGATCCCATTGGCTCCCAGCAATTCATTTTGGTCAACGGCGCAAATCGCGGGGACTGTGAGCGCCAAGGGCAATCGGTCCTGATCTTTGTAGGGCGGCCCCATGAAGATAATATCAAAGGGGGTGCCCCGGAGGAGGTTCAGTTGACCAACCACGTCTGCCCGCACCACGCGAGAGCGATCGCGAAAACCTAACACGTCGAGATTCTTTTCAATCATGCGGCACGACTGCGGACTCGCGTCAACGAAAACGGCAGAGGATGCCCCGTTGGAAAGAGCCTCGATCCCCACGGTCCCGGTGCCAGCGAAGAGGTCCAGGAATTTTGACCCCGCCAAGCGAGGCCGGAGGATATCAAAGAGGGATTTTCGAATCCGCGCCAAAATAGGCCGGACTTCCGGGCCCGAAGGCAAGGCCTTAATGGACCGCCCCCGAGCCGACCCCGATTGAACACGCATGGACATTTTAACCCCTCGCTTTCATGAACCCGCAGGGAAATGATACAAAACTTGAACGGAAGGTAATATTTGGTGAGGGGGACATGATTGACTAATTGACTTCCAGCCAGAAACAAATCAAGTCAATTAGTCAATCATGTCCCCTATGGTTTCGGAGGAGAAAATTGTGGAGCTGATCGGGATCGAACCGACGACCTCCTGCATGCCATGCAGGCGCTCTCCCAGCTGAGCTACAGCCCCATCCACTACGTATGTGTACCTAAATTGTTGGGACAGCCCCCGCGGTGTTGGCGGGGGCTGTCCCAGTTTCTATAAATCTAAGCCTCAGCTTAACGTTCAAACACCGAGGTTGTTTTGTCGTTGCCTCATTTATGGAGCGTTTTTTCGGTTGAACCGAAACCTGCCCGACAAATCGGGCAACGACACCTGAACCTGGGCCTATTCTACCTCATCCCCGACGAAAAACCAACCGGCTTACGCCCAGACTTTTTCGTCTTTGGCTTCGGACCGAACCGTTTTCGTTGGATAAATGTCCATCACGATTTCGTCGGGCCTGAACCACAGCTTAATTTCTCGCTCGGAATCTTTGGAGTCGGAGGAAGCGTGGATCACGTTTTCAAAGACGCCTTTCGTCGTGATGCGCCCGAAAGCGCCACGGATCGAGACGGAATCCGCTTCTTCGGGGTTCGTGGCCCCGGCGATTTCCCGGATGCGTTTGATCGCGTTGGGGCCCTTATAAACCAGGGCCATGACCCGTTCAAAGTCCGGGCCGTAGGGTTTGCCCTGGATATATTCGATCAGATCGTTAAAGAACGGTTTGTCTTTCAAATGAATGTAATGTTTTTCCGCCAAATCGCGCGACACATGAAGGACTTTGGCGCCGATGATCATAAACCGCGCCTCCGCCAATTTGGTCAAAATATTTCCCGTCAACGATTTCTTGAGCCCGTCGGGTTTAACAATAACAAGAGTGTTTTCGATGTGTTCTTCAGTCATGGAGCAACCTCCCAAAAGATCTGCGGACTCGATGTTACCACGGGGTCTTCCCCCCTGTCAAACCCTATTTCCGGGCAATGACGAAGAGGAGGCTGGTGTCCAGCATCATCCAGGCGAGCGACAAAATGAGAACGATCTCGACCGCGATGAAGAAGTTGGTGGAAATAAAGTCACGAGCTGAGTTGTAGGACTGCTCGATCCGTTCAAGTTTGGTGTCCACCGCTTTGGAAAGATCGTCAATATCGAATTCCCGTTCGACGTTTTTGTAGACCGTGCGCAGGTGCCAATCGGAGTCGATGCGGGGGATGTTGGCCTGGACGTTGTGCAGGCTGTCCACAATGGCCAGTTTGTCTTTAACGAAGTCTATGGCTTCACGGGAAAAGGTTTGATAACGGCCCGGCATGGACCAGAACTTATAGTAGGGGGGCAAATCCGCCAGGAGGAGTTGGGCTTTGTCGATCTCTTTTTCCAAAAGGAAGTTGTAGGCCCGGAGACTCCAATAAAGGGCGTAGGCCAAACGGATCAAATCCAAAATGGTTTGAGACTCGGCAGAACTCACCGCCGCGCCGAACCGTTTGATTAAAATAAGTTCGTTCTCGTAATAGCCGAAATTCCGCAGTTTTTCTTGTTCCAGCACGAATTCGGAAAGTTCGTCGTAATTGGGTTCGCCGCAGACAATCCCGGTGAGGGCCTTTTGGTTTTGATGAATGAACTGGCCGGCATTTTCGACAACGCCTTTTTCAAAAACGAAAATGGGAAACGGGTCCACCTCTTCCAGCCGCCGATCGTAGGTGTGGCTGGCCAGCCGTTTGGCGTTGGCGATCACGCCGTCCACGAGGGTGTGGGCCCATTCGGCAATGCTGGCGCCTCCCACCGTGAGCGCCTCGGTCCGGCACGAGAGCGTCGCCAGAAAATTCAGGTCCCCTTCCGCCAGGAAGACCAATTCCAGGAGCCCCACACCGAATTTATAGATTTGGGCGGTCACATGGACATCGGCAAATACCCTCCCGCCAAAGGCCAGGTTCTCCACCGGTCGGCTGGACACTTCTTTGGCAATCGCCTTGGCGTCGGCCCCGATAAAGTCGAGCTCAAGCCCTAAATCAAAGGGGATGACGATGTGAACGTTGGTTTTCATGGCCCCTAAAGGGTAAGCCTTCGATGTTCTTCTGTCAATGGGTTTATTTTCCTGTCCAATTTATACAATGGGGACATGAATCGATGGGGTCTGGCTTTCTTTTATTTGTCCATTTCCAATTTCCCTGTTTGGGGGGATGAAGGCCTGCGAATTCCCCGTGGATCGACAAGCACGGTCATAGTGGACAAGGGGGGAGCGACGGTGCACTACCCTTTTGGGAAGGTGGAAATTCCTCGGGAGTCGGTTTGGAAAGAGAAAACCGAGGTGGTCCCCCTGGGCAAATTGCACGCGAAAACCCAGGGAACGTTCCGACTCTTACGTCTTGGGTCGTGAGGGGGATTTCGTTGCGGCACGAAAGGTGCGGGTTCAGGTGGAGAACAAAGAACAATACCTTTCCCCCGCCACACCGAAATTGCGGGAACACGAAGCCATGCATCGACGCATCAACGAAGCGGAAGCGCGACGGATTCAGGGGGTGTTGACCTCTTTTCGAACCAAAGAAACCAACGCGGCCAAAGCCGAAGAAGAGTTTAAAATTGAATTTCGAAAAGAGATCGCAACCGTCAAAAAACTTCACGCCCAATGGGACGAAAACCATGTGTTCGTTCAAGCGTCAACGGACACAGCCAAAAACGAAGGGAGTCCCCCCCCCCCCGAGAAGAGAGGAACGCTCATTTTTTGATCGGGAATAGATGAAAAGTGTTGCGGGAGAGGGTGAAGCTGGGTTTCTACAAATAGCCCCAGGTGCGGAGCAGGTCGCCGTCGCGGCGCCAACGGTTGCCGATGTCGGTGCGGTAAAACATGTTGGGGATGATGATGTTTTTGACGCGGCTGTAGGCTTCTTTGGAAGCGTCGTCCATGGTGGGGCCGGAGCCGGTGCAGACCAAGGCGTAGCCGGTTTGGCCGGCCAGCACCCATTCCCCATCCACCACTTTGATGTCGCCGGGATAAACGCCTTCGGTGACGGGTTTCTTGAAATAGACCACGGCGCCTGCGGAATATTTTTCGAAGGCGGCCGAGTCTTCAAAAGGAAAGGGTGGCACTGCGATCACAACGCCGATTTGAAACCCCTTTTTCATTCGGAGGGTCGGGGTTTGGCCCAGGGCGATGCCGTGGAGAAATTCCCCCCAGCGGGACAAGGCGCCTTCCATTTGGATGCTGAGCGTGGGATAGCCGAATCGGGGGGTGCATTCCAGAGGATAAATGGCGCGGGAGGTGGCGATGCAGTTGATGTCGAAATACCCCACGAACCCCACGGCGGCCAGCCGGCCCGTCATTTTGGCGATGGTTTCCCGGTAGAGGATGCTGTCTCCGTCGTAGAACATGGCAGTCCCCATCTCCCCGGTAGAGGGCCCGATGTCGTCGTTGAACATTTTTTTGTGCTCGAAGTTGATGCAGACGGGGAGGATGAACTCTTTTCCGTTAAAAAACCCGCCGATGGCCACTTCCACCCCGGTGGCGTACTTTTGAATTTGGAATGACTTGATCTGTCGGGCCCAGCCCTTTTTGTAGCGTTCCAGCATGGCCACCACGTCGTGGCCGTCTTCTTCTTGGCCCACGTAAGAGAGCACCTTGTCGTTCTGGGCGGAACCGGAAGGTTTCACCACATAGCGATCGGGATGGGATTTAACGAAAGCAATGGCTTCTTCGAAACTGGTGAAGGTCCAGTGGGGTAAAATCGTCATGCCAGCGGCTTTCATTTCCTGTTGGCCGAAATCCCGGTCGTCTTCCAGCCGATCGGTATAGGGCGTTCCCCCCACAACCGCCTTTCCTTCCTTTCGGAGCGCGTCGACCTCTTTGCCGTAATCCGAATCATCGAAGATGATGAGGTCGGCCCAGTCTTTCGCTGTTTTCCAGTCGTCGACTTTTTCCACAAATCCGTCGGAAACGTCCTTGTCGTATTTGCTCTCGATGTAATATTTGACGTGGTTTCCCTCAGAGGTGAGTTGGCGGCAGAGGTCGCCGATGCATCCCACGCGGGAAATGCAAAGGATGTGGCGGGTGCCGTTGGCGATGGGAAGCTTGTCTTTTTCCATGAAGGACACTACCGTATCACTTGGAGGCCGTCGAGGTCAACTTTTCGACGATTTCTTTGGCTTTGACCAAATCGGTTTTGCCGCTGGCGAGGGCGGGCCAGGCCTCCAGAAGGATCATCGACCGTTTGTCGGGCACCCAGAGTTTTGGCATGTCGGATTTTTCCAGTTTTTCCAACAACGTCTCGATGTTCTGCTGGAGGTTGTGGGTCAGCACCACGAGGCGTTCGCCTCGTTTTTCGTCCGGGGTCGAAAGCACAAGAAACCGCGCCTCCGGTTCGCCGGAAAGTTCGGCCAGCTTCTGTTCCACCAGCATGTGGGGGACCATCTCGCCGCCGATTTTGGAGAACCGTGAGAGTCGGTCGGTGATCTCCACAAAACCGTCTTCGTCGACCCGGGCGATATCGCCGGTGTTGTACCAGCCGTCTTTTAACACTTCGGCGGTTTTCTCCGGTTGATTCCAATACCCCGCCATCACGTTGGGGCCCTTGACCAAAAGAAGTCCGGGCAAGCCATCGGCCAGACGGTCTCCGGTGGCGGGGTCCACAATCTTAACGGTGACGCCAGGAAGCGGCCGGCCCACCTTGCCCGGTTTCCATCCTGTTTGGTTCTCTGTGGCATGGTGAACGCTTAAAACACTGACGCAAGCCGCCGGGGAAAGTTCCGTCGTTCCATATCCTTCCAAGATCGGAACCCCCAAGGTTTCTGTGAAATCCTTGGCAAAGGCTAGGTGAAGTTTTTCGGCTCCCGTCAGAACGAATCGAAGCGACGTCAGGTCTTCCCGAATGAACTTTTTCATCCACATTTGGAGAAACGTCGGGGTCGAGAGAAGGACGCTGGCCCGTTCTTCTTTGATCAGTTTCTTAATGGCCACCGCTTCCAGAGGACTGCGGTGATAGGCCGCCCGGCACCCGGCCAAGAGAGGAAGCCAAAGCGTCGCGGTGAACCCGAACGAATGGAAAAAGGGAAGGACCCCCAATATCGTGTCCTTGGCCGTGAGCTGAAACGTTTCTTGCAAACCCTGAATGTTGGCGTGGATGTTGGCGTGGGTCAACATCACGCCCTTCGGCGTCCCTGTGCTCCCGCTGGTGAAAAGAAGTGTGGCCAGGTCAGTGATTTTGGTGTTGGACCGGGGGACCACGAACTTCTCGATCCATCGGACGGGGAGGAATTTGAACGCCAGGTAGCCCACGGCGCCCGCCGCTTTTCCGGGTCGGGGCAGATCTTCCATAAACACCATGCGCGGGTCATCGCCCCATTTCAGAGCCTCCAGCATTTTCCGTGCGGTGACGATTTTAGTGACGCCGGCGTCTTTGCAGATGAGGTCGATCACGCTACGGCCCAGGGAATAGTTGAGGTTAACCGGCACTCGCCCATCGAACAGGAGAGCCAGGTTGGCAATGACCCCCGCGGCGCCGGGCGGGAGGAGAACGGCCACGTGCTTGTCTTCCGGCAAAACGTTTCGGAGTCGGTGAGAAACCAAAATGGACGCCGTGGCCAATCGACCATAACTTAATCGGGCGCCGGTGCTATCGACCACCGCGCCGCTCCTCCATTGCCGACGGGCCTGGCGGAGAAAGAATTGGTGGAGAGGTTTCAGCGTTGTTAACCGATGTTCAAAAGCCCGACTGCCCAGTTCCATCACCTCATGGCGCACATCGGCGGCATTCGCCGCCGTGGGAAGGGGTTTCCCGAAAGACACCGTTACGGGGTAGGGAATTTGGCGGGGCATTTTCCAAATAAATTTCTTTCGTTCGAAACTAAAAATGCTTCCCCACACTCGGTCCAAATGAACGGGGATGATGGGAACATTTAGGTCTTTGACAATTCGTTCAAATCCCTTGCGGAACCCCAACGTTTGGCCGAGCCGCGTGACGGCGCCTTCGGCAAAGATGCAGACCACATGGCCTTCTTCCAATCGTTTGCGCGCTTGGAGGAGCGAGGCCAAGATCCGTTTGGGGCTGTCTTTCTGGGCGATGGGGATGACATCCATGAATTTCACAAACGGATGAATGAAGGGCAATTCAAACATTTCCCGAAACATCATAAACCGGATCCAGCGGGAAGTGGACCCGCCGATGAGGAACGGATCAACGTAAGAGACATGGTTGGGAATAATAAGCGCGGGACCCGTGGTGGGAATGTTTTCTTGGCCAACCACGCGGATCCGATAAATAACGTTGGTCAATAAAAAGAGCCCCAACCGGACCATGGCCTGGGGCAGAAAAGTGACAATAGCGATCGTGGCCGCGATGGAGAGAACACCCAAAACCAAAAAGACCTGGGCGGGATCGACTTTAAATACGCCGCTCATGAGCCAAAGAAATCCGCTGGAGAATAGAATGGCAACGAAGGATAGGAAATTCCCTGTGGCCAACACGCGTCCCCGTTGTTCTTTGGGGCTCCGGATTTGGATCAGGGTTTGGAGGGGAATGATAAAGACGCCCGCACTGATTCCAAGAAGGGCCACATCCACGAGCGTGCGGACAAAGGCCGCGTGGGAAAAGAAGAGGTCAAGGGTGAACACGCTCAGCCCGAGAGCGCCCAGCGGGACCAACCCCAGTTCAACCTTTTGACGCGAAAGTCGTCCGGCCAACACACTTCCGATCGCAATCCCGATCACGAGGGCGATCAGGAGTACCCCGGACACTTTGTCCGACAGGCCCATGATTTGTTTAACGTACACCAACATGTTTAATTGGAGCACACCCCCCATGAACCAAAACCAACTGGTCGCTATAAGACTGAGACGGAGGGCTTTGTCGCCTTTGATCAAGTTCCAATTTTCCCACAGGTCGGGAATGGGGTTCCATTTTAATGATTGCGTTGGATTGGCGGGGGGGACCTTCTCAATGGCGAACGCGGCCGCCAGGCTGGCGATGGCCACTGCGCCCGTCATGACGGCGACAACGACAATGTGTTGGGTGAGAAATGTCCCCGCGACGGTGCCCAACAGGATGGCCGCGAAACTGGCCACGTTCAAAAGCGCGTTGGCGGCGGGAAGTTTCCTTTCTTCTTTCAGTTCCGGTAAGAGACCGTACTTCGCGGGGCTAAAAAAGGCGCTTTGAGCGCCCAACAAAAAAAGACCGGCCAATAGGATCTGAACATTTTTCATGAACAAGCCTGTCAACAAAAGAGCCACGACCACCAGGTCCACGGTCTTGGCCACGACCACCACACGGGCCTTGCTCCAGCGGTCCGCCAACCGGCCGGCCCCCAAAGAGAACAGGAGAAACGGCGCCGCAAAAACACCGCCAGAGATGGGGACGAGACTCCGAGCGGCTTCGGCGGTCATCCAGTGGGTAATGAGAAGCGCGATGACGATCTTGAAGACGTTATCGTTAAACGCCCCCAAAAACTGTGTCGTCATCAGGGCCCAAAAAGAGCGGTCGTTATTTTTCATGTTTGCTCACCCACCCGTCTTTCCCTTTTTTGTAGTTGCCTCATTTATGGGGCGACTTTGTCCAGTGACTCAGAAATACAAATCGCCCGATCCATCGGGCAACGACGACTTCGTGAAATAATCGGGCGGACGTGGAACGGCTGGATTAAACCAATGCCGGAGCGCGTTAAGAGTTCTTTTGGCGGCTTTGCCGTCCCCGTAGGGATTTACGGCTCGGCCCATTTTGCGGCGAAGAACGCCGTCGTTCAACAGTCGATCAACCCACTTTTTGACGTTGGCCCTGTCCGTACCAACAAGGCGCACGGTGCCGGCGCGAACGGCTTCGGGCCGCTCGGTGACCCGGCGGAGAACCAACACCGGTTTTCCCAGGCTGGGGGCTTCCTCTTGAATCCCCCCGGAATCCGTGACGGCAAAGAGACAACGTTTTAAGAGAAAGATCATGGGACCGTAATCCAAGGGTTTCGTCAAGCACACGTTGGGGAGATTCCCTAAAAGGGCGCGAGCGGATATTTGCACATGAGGGTTGGGGTGGACAGGATAGATGAATTGAATCTTGGGCCGAGAGAGAGCCGTGTCCCGGAGCGCCTGAAAAATCTCTTGAAAAGGTTTGCCAAAGTTTTCTCGACGGTGGGCTGTGATTAAAACAAAGGGATGTTTGACCGCGGAGGTCAAGGCTCTGGGCAGGCGCGGGGGAGAGCCTTTCAATCGCGCCAACCCCATACGCAAAGCGTCGATGCCCGTGTTCCCAGTGACAAAAATGTGTTTAGACCCCACGCCTTCGCGTAAAAGATTTCGTTTGGCCTCTTTTGTGGGGGCGAAATGGAGAGCGGCCACTCCGCCCGTCAGTTTCCGGTTGATCTCTTCCGGGAACGGGCTGATGTCGTCATGGGACCGGAGTCCCGCTTCCACATGTCCCACGGGAATCTTTTGGTAAAAAGCCGCCAGCGTGGCCATGAGCGTGGTGGAGGTGTCGCCGTGAACCAACACCATGTCTGGACGTTCTTTTTGGAGCACCGGTTCCAGTCGCGCCAAGGCCCGCACAGAAACATCGGTCAGGCTTTGGCCCGGCCGCATAATATCAAGGTCGTGGTTCGGGCGGATGGCGAACAATCGCAAAACCTGGTCCAACATGTCTCGGTGTTGTGCCGTAACAACAACCCGCGGATCAAATTCTTTCGGATACTCGCGAAGCGCCAACACCAACGGCGCCATTTTCACAGCCTCCGGACGCGTTCCGAATATCAGCAATATTTTTTTTCGTTCACGGTCCATTAAACTTTCCCTCTGAAGAAAGTCAGCAAGAGAGCCGCCATGGAAAAAAGCAGTGTCATGACGTATACCAAAAGAACCACCTCTCTCTGGGTCCACCCCAGAGCCAGAAGCCGATGGTGAAAGTGTCCTTTATCGGCGGTCATGAGCCCGTTTCCGCTTCGCGCTCGGCGAACCAGGGCAAAAGCCACGTCCACCACCGGGAGTGCAACGACGATCACCGGAATGAGAAGCGCAATGACGGCGCTGGTTTTCAATGTCCCGATGATGCTGATGGTGCCCAACATAAACCCCAAAAAGAGCGCCCCGCCGTCGCCCATGAACACCTTGGCCGGGTTAAAGTTATAAATAAGAAACCCCAAACACGCCCCACTCACCGCCGCCGCCAGGACTGAAGCCAACTTAAGCTGTTTGGAATAAAGCAAAATTTTTGTGTCGGACTGGAGAAGAGCCACGAAAAGGAAGGTTCCCGCCGCGATGGCGCAAATCCCCCCGGCCAAACCGTCCAGCCCGTCAGTCAGATTGATGGCGTTCATAAACCCCAGAAGCCAAAAGAGGGTGACGATTTGGGACACGAGTAGAGGGAACGTGACGAACCCGAACCCCGGGATCGCCAACCCCGCCATGCGGACCCCGTAAATCATGGCCACGTAAGCGGCGATGATTTGGGTCAAAAGTTTAACCACGGGGGGGAGGGATTTCCGGTCATCCCACATACCCAAGACCACGCAAAGGATCCCCCCGATGATCACCCCGGTCAATTGGGCCCTAAGGCTCAAAACCCCAACAGTCTGGCCCTTTTCCAAAACCTGATAATGGAAATTGAGCAATTTAGAAAACCAGGGGATGAAAAATCCCACGGCGCCCAAACCTAGAAAAACGCCGCCAGCGATGGCACCACCGCCCCAGCGGGCGGTGGGATGGGTATGAACTTTGCGGGGGTCCGGGAGATCCATCACGCCAAACCGCCGGGAGAGCCCGATGAATAATGGAACCAGGCCCGCCGTTGCGGCCAGGGCCACAAAAAAAGCAACGAGTTGGGCGTGGATCAAACTGTTCTCATGCTTTCTTTAACCGCGCCGCATAGAGCGGAAATTTTTTGGTGAGTGCCAAAACGTCCTTGCGAATCTTGGCCAACCGTTTTGGGTCGGCGCGAAATTCAATGGCTTCGTTGATCCATCCCGCGATGGTCACCATTTCTTTTTCTTTCATGCCACGGGTGGTGAGGGCGGGCGTGCCGATTCGGACGCCCGAGGTAACGAAAGGTTTTTCCGGGTCGAAAGGAATCGTATTCTTATTGACGGTGATGCCCGCTTGGCCCAAAATCCCCTCCGCCTCTTTTCCCGTGGTGGATTTGGAACGGAGGTCGATGGTTAAAAGATGGCAGTCGGTTCCCCCCGCGACAATGCGGAAACCGTGGTCGGCCAGGGCGGCGGCCAGGGCCCGGGCGTTGGCGAGAACCTGGGCCTGATATTTTTTGAAGCTGGGCTTCAGGGCTTCACCGAAAGCCACGGCTTTGGCCGCGATCACGTGCATGAGCGGCCCTCCTTGAACCCCAGGGAAGACAGCGCGATCAATGTCTTTCGCGTATTTTTCTTTGCAGAGAATGACGCCGCCCCGGGGACCGCGCAGGGTTTTGTGGGTTGTGGTCGTCACGAAATCCGCCAGGGGCACGGGGTTCGGATAGAGACCCGCGGCCACGAGCCCCGCGTAATGGGCGATGTCGGCGAAGAGGAGAGCCCCGACGGAGTTCGCGATGGCGCGAAGCCGTGCCCAATCGATCACGCGGGAATAGTTAGACGCGCCGGAAAGGATCATCTTGGGTTTGTGTTCCTTCGCAAGAATCTCCAACCGATCGTAGTCGATTTGTTCGGTTTCCGGATGGACACCGTAAGAAACAACTTTGAAATATTTCCCCGAAAAGTTCAGCGGATGTCCGTGGGTGAGATGGCCCCCATGGGACAGTTCCAATCCCATGATGGTATCGCCGGGGGCCAACATCGCCAGATAGACCGCCATGTTCGCCTGTGACCCGGAATGGGGCTGAACATTGGCATGTTCCGCCCCAAAAAGTGCTTTCACCCGATCGATGGCAAAGGTTTCGGCCTTATCCACTTCCTCGCATCCGCCGTAGTAACGTTTGCCAGGATATCCCTCGGCGTATTTATTGGTGAGGACCGAACCTTGGGCTTCCAACACCGCTTCGGACACATAATTCTCCGACGCGATCATCTCGAGCCCTTCTTCCTGCCGCTTGGTTTCAGCCAAAATGGTTTTAAAAAGTTTCGGATCTGATTTCTTAAGAAAGCTCATGTGTTTCCTCCGTGTGATTCGGGTGCAGGGTCATTAAAAAGTTTGATGTAGGGTTCGTAGCGGAATCGGCGGTGACGTTTTTGCCCCGTCATTTCGGAAATGATGCCAATCTTAACCAATCGGGAAACCAGCTGGTTCGCGGCCGGGAATGTGGTCCTGGTTAATTTTTGGACATCCGCAATGGAAAGGATGGGTTGTTGATACAGGTGTTCTAGGACACGGATGCCGTTGCCGGTGGCGCGCCCGAGCGAGGCAGTGGCTTTGGCGCGATGCTCTTCACGCAAAGCGAGAATAAGTCGAGCGGTGGTCGTGGCTTCTCCACTGACCTCCACCACTCCGCGTAAAAAAAACGAAAGCCAATTTTCCCAATCTCCCCGGTCACGAACGGATTGAAGGCGCTCATAGTATTCGGTCCGATGGCGTTTAAAGTAATGAGACAGGTAAAGCACGGGTTTGAGAAGGATGTCGCGCTGGCAGAGGAGAAAGCTGATCAGCAATCGTCCGATGCGACCGTTTCCATCCAGAAAGGGGTGGATGGTTTCAAATTGGGCGTGAATCAGACCGATTTGAATTAAGACGGGCATATCGGTGGGGGCATGGAGAAACTTTTCCAAATCACTGAGAAGCGCGGGCACTTGGTCGGGTGGCGGAGGTACAAAAGAAGCGTCGTTGAGCGTGCATCCAGGAGGCCCGATCCAGTTTTGAGATCGACGAAGTTCTCCCGAAGTGAGTTGAGAGCCTCGGCCTCCGCTCAACAGGCGCTCATGAATTTCTTTGATTAATCGGATCGACAACGGGAGCGTGCGCAATCGTTCCAGGCCATAGTTCATTGCATGAACGTAATTGACCACTTCAGCGACATCTTTCGGACGGTCGGGTGACTGAACACTGGCTTCCGCGGCCAGCAGATCGTTGAGTGAGCTTTGGGTGCCTTCAATTTGGCTGGAGAGAACGGCTTCTTTGCGGACATACATTAAGACAAAAAGGTCAGAGTTCGGGAGCGTCTGGATGGATCCGTCCAATCGCCCCAGGGCCCTATCCGCTTGGGAAAGGAGCGATTGACCTTCGCCGATGATTTTGATGGGTGGCGTGGGTGGCAAAGCCGCAGGAATAAACGCACTGTAGCCGGTCAATTGTTTTTGGTACCGACCCGACCGATAAAGTTTTTGTGTCCCCGGCGTTTCGCGACTCATGGTCACGTCCCTTTAATATAAACAACGATCCCGTGCATAGTAAAGCTAAACTTTAATATGGACGCAAGGGCGCCGTATATTAAAGGCAACGTTTTGCTTGGATGTCATCATAAAAATCGCAACAATTCTTTTTTCTTAATAGCGCCTTCTCGGACGAGGGTCCAATGGGTGCTGGCCACGTTGATCACGGTGGAAGGCACCCCGCCGGGGCAGGGCCCGGCGTCCACCAAAACATCCACACGCCCGCCGAAAAGACCTTCGGCCTCTTTTCCCGTAACAGCTTCGGGGTGGCCGGACCGATTGGCGCTGGTGACAGCCAACGGTTGGCCCATTTTTTTTAGGATCGCCTGGGTCACAGGGTGGGCGGGGATCCTTAGGGCGAGCGTGTCTTTCCCTCCCGTGGTCCAGCGGCCCAGGGCCGACGTATTAAACACCACCGTCAACGGGCCGGGCCAATACCTGTCCAACAGGTGGCGCAGTTTTTTGCTCGGCGGTTCAACCAACGCCAGCGCTTGTTCCACGTTCGCCACTAAAAAGGGAAAGGGCTTTTTGTACGAACGCCCTTTCAAACGATAGATCCGCCGTATGGCGTGAGGTCGAAAGACGCTGGCGGCGATCCCATACACGGTGTCGGTCGGAAAAATCACCACGCCGCCCGCCGCCAGCGCGGTCACTGTTTGTTTCAACGCGGTCCGCCCGATTCGGCGGCCCTTCACGTGGATCAGGGGTGTTTTCAAAAGTTAGGTTGTGTAATCCGCGTTGATCGTGATGTACTCTTTGGAATAATCGCAGGTGGCGTATCGGCTCCAGGCTTTGCCCTGGTGGAGGTCAATGACGATAGTCACATGATCTTTTTTTAAGATCGAGTGAACGACCTTTTCGGAATAATGGGCTTTCCCCCCCTTCCGACAGACAAGGACATCGCCGATGGAAACGTCCACTTTGTTAGGGTCGAAAGACACGCCCGCCCGCCCGATGGCGGCCAGAATTCTGCCCCAATTCGGGTCCGCCCCATGAAGCGCGGTTTTAAACAATGCGCTCGTCGCCACGGTGGCGGCCAATTGATGCGCGTCTTTTTCCGTCCGCGCCCCTTGCACAAAGATCCAAGCCAGCCGCGTGGCCCCTTCCCCATCCACCGCAATCTGGGTCGAAAGAGAGAGGCAAACCTCTTCTAAGGCCGACCTAAAATCGTTGAGGCCTTTTGAGGAAAGGGGACGAATGTCCCCGCGAATGCCCTCCCCGTTTGAAAGCAAGAACAGGCTGTCGTTGGTGGAGGTGTCGCCGTCGACGCTGACGCAGTTGAACGTGCGTTTCACGACGTCGGAGAGGGACTGTTGGAGGGGTTGGGCCGATATCGGGGCGTCGGTCAAAACCACCGACAACATCGTGGCCATGTTGGGATGAATCATGCCAGCGCCTTTGGCGCACCCCCAAACGGTGTAGACGGTCGAGCCAACGGCAAACGTGGTCCGGGCGGCTTTGGGCCGGGTGTCCGTGGTCATGATGGCACGGACCGCGTCCTCGGTGGAGGGAGTTCCTTTTCGAACGAGCCCAGCCATTTGCTTAATCCCACGCCCCAACGCGGGCCGAGGCAAATGACGGCCAATGACCCCCGTGGACGCCACCAGGACATCTGTCGCTTTTATGCCTAAGGCCGCGGCCAGTTCTTTCGCGGTCCAAACAGTATCCGCCATGCCCGGCTTTCCTGTACACGCGTTGGCGCAACCGGAATTAATGATCACCGCCTGGGCGGCGGCGGACACTTTCAGTTTCTTTTGACAATATTGGACCGGCGCGGCGCTGAAGAGGTTTTTCGTAAAAACGCCCGCGGCCCGCGCCGGCCGATCGGACCAAAAGAGCGCGAGGTCTTTCTTTCCGGGTTTAGACGAAATGCCGCAACGAAGCCCGAAAAGTCGAAACCCTTTGGGCAAGTCGCTGTTCTTCAGGGGAACGGCGGAAACCATTATCGTCTCCGTGGTCCCCGATTCCGCCGGGTATTTTTACGACAGGTGGCACACCGTTTGGGTTCAGAGAGGCCCCGTTCGGCGAAAAATTTCTGTTCACCCTCTTCGAAGAAGAACGACGTGTTGCAATCCGCGCAGATCAGTTTCTTGTCTTTTGACAGTCCCGCCAAACGTTTGATCCAAGCAATCAATCCCATAAGGGTTCCTCTTATTTTATTCCCATGGCCTCCGGGAGGCCGAAGAGAAGATTCATGTTTTGCACCGCCTGGCCCGACGCGCCTTTAACCAAATTATCAAGCGCGGCCAACACCACCACCCGGCGGTTTCGTTCATCGATGGTCACATTGATGTCCACGTAGTTCGTCCCCGCCGTGTCTTTCGTCTGTGGCCAGCGGCCCTCCGGAAGCAGGCGGATAAACCGTTCCCCGCCATAATCTTCCTCAAAGGCCTGCCGAACGGCGGCGGCGGTCATTTTCTTTTTCAACGTTCCGTAGGCGGTCACAAGAATGCCCCGGGTCATGGGGACCAGATGCGGCACAAACGTGAGCGTCGTTGCTCGGCCGGTCTGATCGCCCAACACTTGTTCGATCTCAGGCACATGGCGATGTTTGGCCACGGCATACGCCTGAAAGTTTTCCGTCGCTTCGCAGTACAGATACATGGGGTCCACTTTTTTTCCTGCTCCCGATACGCCTGACTTAGCGTCGACGATGATGGATCCCGGCACCAGCCATTTTCGCCGAACCAACGGGGTCAACGCTAAAATCGTGGTCGTGGCGTAACAGCCTGGATTGGCGATGAGCGGGGTGCCGGGAATGTCTTTTCGATAGAGTTCGGGAAGGCCGTAAACCGCTTTTTTTAACAATTCCGGCGAGGCGTGTTTCACTTTATACCAGGCCTCGTAGGTCTTCACATTTTTCAGACGGAAATCGGCGGAAAGATCAATGGCTTTTTTGCCCAGAGTCACGAAATCAGCGATGTTTTTGCTCCCCACCCCGTGGGGCAGGGCGAAAAAGGCCACGTCGCATTGACGGGCGATCCTTGGGGCGTTAAATGATTCCAACGTAAGGTCGAGCCGCGCCCGCAGAAAGGGATGGATCTCCCCCAGTTTTTGACCGGGCCGAGATTCCGACGTGACATGGTCCACCCGAGCCTCCGGATGGGCCAACAAAATTCTCAGCAATTCCCCGCCGGTGTATCCGGTGGCACCAACAACCGCAACACGTATCATGGTTGAACTCCCCATTGGGGCGCGATCACCACAGTGATCTCGCCTAAAATCTTCGGGCGCGCTCTTAAGACCGCCGCGATTTCGGAAAGCCGCCCGCGAATAAATTCCTCGTGTATCTTTGTTAATTCCCGGGCGACCACTGCCGGGACATCCCCATAAACCGAGAGGGCCGCTTCGATTGCTTTCACCACCCGGTGCGGGGATTCATAAAAAACGATGGTCCGATCTTTTCCCGCCGATTCCAATTCTCGACAAAACCGCCCGGAACGGCGTGGCAAAAATCCCAAAAACGTGAACCGGTCCCACGGCAGACCCGACGCCGCCAGCGCGGTTAAAAGCGCCGACGGTCCTGGGATGGGGACCACCGCGATTGACCGTTCCACCGCCATTGTGACAAGCCGCCCGCCGGGGTCAGAAAGGCCCGGCGTTCCCGCGTCGGTGACCAACGCTAAGTCTTCCCCTGCCGCCAATCGTTCCAAAAGCCGAGGCGCAACCCGTTCATGAACGTGTTCATCATACCGCACAAGCGGTTTTTCAATGGACAGATGGTGGAGTAGCTGTCCTGTCCGTCGAGTGTCTTCCGCCACGACCGCCGATGCTTTTGCCAAAACTTCTTTTGCCCGTTCCGACACATCTTTCAGATTGCCGATAGGTGTTGCCACAAGGAACAGCGCCACGATAGGATTCCTTATTGGTTCGTCTTTTCCCCATTTAAGGGGAGATCCGGACCGTCGCTGTTATGATTCGCTCGGGTTCCGATACCCGATCAATCGGGCAACTCGAAAATGATCGTCACTGCTATTTCTCCTTCTCCCGCTGGCGGGGAGGGTGGGGCTTTCCGACGCGCAAACGATCGCTGATCTTCTGAATCGTTACTTTTTCTTTACTTGCTCCACCGAAATCAGCAGTTCCACTCGACGATTTTTAGCGCGCCCCTCGGCGGTATTGTTCGAAGCCACGGGGTTTGCTTCGCCTCGTCCGATGGCTTCAACCGCGGACGCGGGAAACCCTTGGGTGATCATCGCCAGACGCACCGCCTGGGCACGCTGTTCCGACAGCCGTTGATTGTATTCGCCGGCGCCTTGGTCATCGGTGTAGCCCACAACCACAATATGATTCTCGGGATATTTTTTAACAACGTCCGTTATTTTCTTGATGTTCTCCGCGGCCCGCGGTTTCAAATCCGATTTACCGGAATCAAAGAGAAGGCTATTTTTGAGCGTCGCAACGATCCCTTCTTCCGTCCGCCGCGTTTCGGTTAAAACCGCCAATTCTTTGGCTTGTCGGTCTAGGCGATTGCCGATCGTTCCACCGAGCAGAGCGCCCACGGCCGCCCCGATGGCCGCCCCCTTCCCCGCGTTCCCCGACTGATGTCCCACCACCGCTCCAACTCCCGCCCCCGCCGCCGCGCCGGCTCCGGTTCCAACCGCCGTCTTTTTCCCCGGTGTCACGCATGCCGAAATAACCATCGACGCAACAAATAGAAAATTTAATCGTCTCACCTATTCCCTCCGCTCATTGCGACCCCAACGCAGGTGATTTTATCAAAAGCCGGCGGTGTTCGGGGTTGAAAACATTAGTGGACGCTTTCATAAAACCACGCGCTACGCTTTGCCGTGAAACAATGGTTTGAATTTGGTTGCGCCGCTCCCGTGCCCGTGCTAGAATGGGCGAGTTGCTTTACTCGTTTTGGAAAAGTGGCCGAGCGGGTCGCGTGTGCCGGTGGGTGGAATGTGCCTTGAATGGCACATTCCACGGGCGGCTCTGCCGCACAGGCTTTTGTCCGACTCAGATGGTCGGACAAAAGACGGTTGCGACGGGCCGAGTAGGCCCCGGCAGCCCCTCCTGGCCACATCGATTTATTTATTTATGGAAAGGTGGCCGAGCGGGTCGTGTGTGCCAGTGGCACACGGTTGCGACGGGCCGAGTAGGCCCCGGCAGCCCCTCCTGGCCACATCGATTTATTTATTTATGGAAAGGTGGCCGAGCGGCTGAAGGCAGCGGACTGCTAATCCGCTGTATGGGGAAACCTATACCGAGGGTTCGAATCCCTCCCTTTCCGGTTTTCTTTTTAATTTTATGTCCTTATTCGTAAAATCATGCCGGGTCACCGGCGAGATGAATCCAATTTCTCTATGACAGATCTCATTGTTATCGGAGCGGGTCATGCCGCGATTGAGGCCGCTTTAGCGGGGGCCCGGTTGGGGCATTCCACCCTATTGATCACTCTCGACAAAACCAAGATCGGCCAGATGTCGTGCAACCCGGCGGTGGGCGGTGTGGGGAAGGGGCAGGTGGTTCGGGAGATTGACGCGTTGGGCGGCGAAATGGCGCGGGCCACGGACCGGGCCGGGCTTCAATTTAAAATGTTGAACCGAGGGAAAGGGCCAGCGGTGTGGAGCCCTCGGGTGCAGTGCGACCGAACCCTTTATCGGGACGTCATGACGCGAACCGTTTTGAACCAACCCAACCTCACAGTGCTGGAAGACGAGGCAGTCTCTGTTCTTGTTGAGGGGGGGCGGGTCACGGGTGTGCGCGCGGCACGTGCTGGCAACATTCGAGCCCGCGCCGTGGTGATCGGAGCCGGGACCTTCATGAAGGGTCTCATGCACCGCGGGTTTGCCACCACGCCGGGAGGCCGGATCGACGAACAGCCGGCGTCGCACCTCTCCGATTGTTTGCGCGCGTTGGGGTTTGAGGTGGGGCGTCTCAAGACGGGGACCCCGCCACGATTGGACGGCCGAACGATTGATTACACGAAGTGCGTGTTGACTCCCGGCGACGAACCGCCGGTTCCCATGAGCCACTTCACGACGTCGCTTTCCCAACAACAACTGCCCTGCTGGCTCACTCACACGACGGAAAAGTCCCATGAAGCGATCCGAAATAATCTGGATCGGTCCCCCCTCTACACGGGCCGCATCAAAGGGGTGGGCCCCCGCTATTGTCCTTCCATTGAAGACAAAGTGGTTAAGTTTCCTCATCACAACACCCACCAAGTTTTTATTGAGCCTGAGGGATACATAACCGACGAGGTCTATGTGAACGGTCTGTCAACAAGTTTGCCGGAAGACGTGCAAGAAAAAATTGTTCGCGCGGTTCCGGGGTTGGAAAATGCGCGCTTTATTCGGTACGGGTATGCGGTGGAATATGATTTTTGCCCTCCCACTCAACTTAAATCGTCGCTGGAAACGAAATCTGTCGACGGGCTTTTCTTGGCCGGTCAAGTGAATGGAACCACGGGATACGAAGAAGCGGCGGGCCAAGGGATTTTGGCGGGGATCAACGCCATTCATTTTTTACGCGGAGAAGCTCCGCTCATTCTTCGACGGGACGAAGCCTACATTGGCGTTATGATCGATGATTTGGTAACTAAAGGGGCAGATGAGCCCTATCGGCTGATGACGTCCCGGGCGGAATACCGATTGCACTTGCGTTGGGACAACGCTGATTTGCGGTTGATGGACCATGGGCGCCGGGTAGGACTTTTGTCGACGAGGATGTATGATCATTTCCTGGGATATCGCGGACGGCTCTGGGAGGCCGCCCGGGAAGCCCTCCCCGCCGACGCGGAGTCTCGTTATTTCGAGGACCTCCCCCTCCCGGCGCCCACGGACCGCGGGGAACCGGTGGTGCCCCACGGGACGGACCACAACCCCTGGTCAAGGGGAACCGAGCAACGCCAGGTGGAGATCGAACGGTTATACTGGGGCTACATGAAACGGGAACGGGCGGAAATCGCAAAGTTCCGCCGTCTGGAGTCCCGCCGGATCCCTTTTGATCTTGACTACAACGTTGTGCACGGAATGCTTTTGGAAGCCCGCCAAAAATGTAGCCGGATTCGCCCAGAATCCTTGGGTCAAGCCGCGCGAATTCCCGGCGTGACACCGGCGGACGCCGGGGTTTTGATGGTTCACCTTGAACGCCGTCGAAGGGAACGCTCAGCGGAGGTCGTTTAGGTGGTTGATTTTCCCCCTCTGTGGGCATCATTTTCAGCCCAACTGGAGGGGTTGTCACTTCCCGCCTCGTTTTTCCCCCAGGTTGAAGTTTACCTGGCGGGATTGTCCGACATCAACACTTCCCTCAATTTAATTTCATTTTCAACAGAAGAAGAGCTGAGGGGACATGTGGTTGATTCTCTTCAAATGCTCCGCGCCGGTCCTCTTTCTGGGCCACTTCGCCTGGTGGATGTGGGGACTGGTGGCGGACTGCCGGGGGTACCGCTGGCCATCTCCCGACACGATTGGAACGTGACCCTTTTGGATTCGACCAGGAAAAAACAGTCCGCCGTCTCCGTTCTCCTTGAGAGGGCCCAAATTTCAAACGCCGTGGCTTTATGGGGCCGGGCAGAAGAGCTGGCTCACCTGGTGGAATACCGGGAATCTTTTGATGGCGCCCTTTGCCGAGCCGTTGGCCGGTTTTCCACTGTATTGGAATTGACTCTCCCGCTCTTAAAAGTGGGGGGGTCAGCGTTCCTTCACAGGGGATTTGATGGGTGTGATGAATTAGCCGAAGCGGGCAAGGCTTTGGCAGAACTCGGGGGTCGGCCAGGCCCCATTTTTTCCTATAAAATTCCGGGCATGGAAAAGGAAAGGCATATTATTTGTGTTGAGAAGGCGCGTCAAACATCAATCAATTACCCAAGAAGGGCTGGGATACCAGCAAAAAAACCGCTGTAAAATGAAACTAATTTCGGGTATTGGTGTCTCATGGGAAGTTATTATTAAATCGGAGGCCCTTATGAAAAAAATGGTGTGTTTTTTCTTGTCCCTGTGGGTGGGTGTCCTGTCAACGGTTCAAGCCGCAGACGTCACAATTTACAATGACGATCTCGGTCTTGTTCGTGAGCAGAGATCGTTTGAGTTCAAAAGTGGCGTGAGCGCCGTGACCATGGACGATGTGGCGGCCCGCATCGACGCGACCAGCGTGCATTTCGCCTCTCTGTCTGATCCCGCGGGGATCAGCGTGTTGGAACAAAATTTTCAATATGATTTGGTGAACGAAAACAAACTGCTGGAAAAATATTTGGGACGAGAAATCGAAATTGAGCGGTTTGTGGGAGAAGGGAAAGACCGCCGAGAGATATTGAAGGGGACGCTTCTCTCCAACGTAGGCGGGCGTGTGGTTCAATCGGGGGGGAAACTTTATTTGAACCCGGAAGGGCGGGTGGTTCTCCCCGAATTGCCGGAAGGGTTTGTGACGAAACCACGCCTGTTGTGGCGAGTTTCCTCCAAGAAATCCGGAAAACAAGATTGCGAGGTGGCCTATCTGACCGGCGGGTTGTCTTGGAAATCAGACTATGTGCTCAAGATTTCTCCCAACGATGATAAAATGGATCTAAACGCCTGGGTCACTTTGACCAATGGTTCTGGCGCCAGCTATAAAGAAGCCAAGTTAAAATTGGTGGCCGGGGACGTCAACCGGGCGCCTCAACCGAGACACATTAATCAATTGAGGGGAGCGAGGATGGCGGGACTTTCTATGTCCGCTGATTCGGAGCCACAGTTCCAAGAGAAGAGTTTCTTTGAATATCACCTCTATACCCTTCAACGTCCGGCCACATTGTTGAATAATGAAACCAAACAAATCGAGCTAGCCTCCGGTCGAGACGTGCCGGTAAAAAAACTTTTTATTTATGATGGTTCTGCGAATTTGGGCGGGGACTACAACGAGTATTCCAGAACCGACAGCAATTACGGCGCTTCATCGACGGAAAAGAAAGTGTGGGTCATTCTGGAGTTTAAGAACTCGAAAGAGAACAATCTGGGTCTTCCTCTTCCCAAAGGCACGCTCCGAGTTTATAAACAAGACACGGACGGCGCCCTGGAATTTATCGGCGAAGACGCCATTGACCACACGGCCAAGGATGAGATGGTGAGGGTTAAGATGGGCAACGCCTTTGACGTGGTGGGCGAGCGCACCCGCACAAACTACCAAATCTCCACTGACCGAAAATCCATGAGTGAGACCTTTCAGGTCAAAATTCGTAACCACAAAGACCAAGCGGTCACGGTTCGTGTGGTGGAACACCTTTACCGCTGGACCAACTGGAAGGTGACGGACGCCAGTCAAAAATGGAACAAGAAGAACGCTCAAACCATTGAGTTTGATGTCCCCGTATCAAAGGACGGAGAGAGCACCGTAAATTACACGGCAAAATATTCGTGGTAAAAACGTCTCTAATTGTAGATGTGAAGGATTAATGAAAAAGAAAACGCTTGGTCTTTTTGTCATCATTATTTCATGCCTTTCTGTCTGGTGGTGGTCTCGTTCCACCCCATGGTCCAGGGCCCAGCGCGCCTTGGACCACGGGGAACCCGGGAAAGCCGTTGAGCTTTTAGTCTCGTCACTTGAAGCCAAATCATGGCCTCCAGAAAAAGAGGAGCCCATCATGGAACTATTGGCCAGGAGCTACGCGGGCAAGGGCGCAATTGATTCGGCTGAACAAGCCATGCGGAATTTACGTGAAAAATATCCGGAAAATTTTTATGCCACCATGGGTCTTGGCGTAATTAGCTTATTACGTGATCGAGGTGCTTTTGGGGAACAATATTTAGAAGAGGCCAAGGTCCTCGATTCAAAAGACATCCGTCCCTATTTATTATTGGTTCGTTATTACAGCTACATTCGTGAATTTAAGAAAGCCGAAAACAATTTGTCTTCTGGTTTGATTAGGTTCCCAGACGATGATCGGCTGAAAGAACTTTTGGGTGATCTTTTTGCTTTGCAGGGGCGATACCAGGACGCGTTGGACAAATACCAACCTCTGCTTGTCTCAAACCCGGCGGATCGGAACCTTCGCCAAAAAGTGGCACGAACATTTTTTTATTCAGGAGATATGGGCAAGGTTTCCGTTATTCTAAATGCTCTCCAGCGAGGGGCTGAATCGGATTATTCCTTGGATATTTTTTGGGCCGAAGTGTTATCTGAACAGGGGAGACGAAAGGAATCCGCCGCTATTTTAGAGCGGTTATACCGTGAATCCACTGGGCGTCGGATCGCTGGGATGAAATGGGCCATTGCGTTGGCAAAAGACGAAAAACTCGAAGAGGCAGAAAAACTGTTGGCAACAATTGGGGAATCCATTCCTCCGCTGGGGGGTGGCTATTCCACCCCAGTGGCAGGACAAACGCTTGATGACCTCGAACGTCTTCAAGACATTCGTGAGTCGGCGCGGCAGGAAAATATATTTTATTTGAACACGAGGGCAATTCTTTCCGAACTGGCCGGGCGGTATTCCGAGGCTGGTCGCTATTTAGAGCAGGCGTTAAAAATTGACGATAGGGATTTCGAAACTCTATCCAACATGTCAGACCTTGCACGTCTTAAAGGCGATCCGGAGGCGCGACTTAAGTGGGCAAACCGCGCTGTCTCTCTCTATGCCAAGCACCCATCAGCGCTTTTGCTTAGAGCCAAAGTCCTTTTGGATATTCGCCGCATACCAGACGCTATTATTGATTCTAAAATCGTTGTTGATTCTTACCCGCGGTTATCGTATGCACAGGCACTTATGTCAAAGGTATGGATGGTTCTAAATAACCCGAGAGAGGCACTTTCAACCGCTGAAGATGCTGTCAGATTGAATTTTGGGACGCCCGAAGCCCACCTTGCCTTAGCCATGGCAAAATCAGCTAATGGACGTCACGCAGAAGCTGAGTCGTCATTTCGACAAGCGTTGGATATTGATCCAAGATATGCTGAGGCTCGCTACCAGTGGGGGCTACTGTTAAGGTCAAAAGACCGAATACATGAAGCGGACATGCAATTTCAGGAAGCCTCCCGATTGGAACCGTTGATTTATAAAAAGGCCCGATGATTCCTTTAAAAGACAATGTACGGAGCGGTTCATTTCCATTTTTCAACATTGTTCTAATTTTAGTCAACATTGCCGTTTTCTCGGTTGAAATTATGCAACCTTCTCCCCAGGCTCTGGAACATTTCATTTCCAAGTGGGCATTATATCCCGCACCCCTTTTGAATAACCCATGGGGGAATTGGTCTAGAGTTATTTCCAGCACGTTCCTACATGGCGGGTGGGTCCACCTGATCGGAAATATGATATATCTTTGGGTGTTTGGCGATAACATTGAGGACCGAGTTGGCCACTTTCGCTATTTAATTTTTTATTTGGCAGTGGGTTCGGCGGCGGCCATGACACAGGTCATGATATTCCCAGCGAGCGACGTTTCCATGGTAGGTGCGTCAGGGGCAATAGCCGGAGTGATGGGGGCATATTTTGTTCTTTACCCTAAAGCCAAAGTTTTGACAGCGATACCAATGGTTATTTTTTTAAAAGTCATTGAGATCCCAGCCGTGCTTTATCTTGGTTTTTGGTTTATAATTCAGGCCTTCCAAGGATACGGAAACCTATTGAGTGTCGCCTCAGGCGCAAGGGATTTGAGTGGAGTCGCATGGTGGGCCCATGCTGGTGGATTTCTCTCAGGGGTGATCTTAATCTTTATTTTCAGAAAGTCACCAACAAAGAGGTCTTATTTCTAGATTATTGTTTCACATGGAACAATTTTATTGTTTAAAATGAAAAAGCCTCATCTTTTTGGAGGAGCACTAATCATGATACGTTCATTTGTTTTTTCTAGTGTCATTATATTTCTTTTCTCCATTTCCTTGTTCGCCCAGGGCCGGCGTCCCCCGTGGCCGGCAGTTCCAGTAAGCGCTGTAGTTGATGGCAAAGTTTTGAAAGGGGTTGAGGTCATTTTAATCGACAAGGCCCCAATGATTTCTCTTCAAACTGTTCGTCACGTATTTGGTGGAAGAATTCAATGGAAGCGAGTGTCCAGGCGTGTGATTTACTTCTCTGAAGGGCGATCCGCTGAATTTGGTTTGGATCTTTCCTCAGCGGTTGTTTGTGGTAAATCCGTTTCCCTTTCGCCCGCTGTCCGGGCCTGGGGGAACGAAGTTTACCTGCCTACATCTTTTATCGCCACGCCGGAGTTTCAGAGCTTGGTTGCCTCTCTCGTCCAATGGAATGCTGATCGGAAAAGCCTGACTGTGGATCCCGCCCCGGAGGTGGCATCGCCACGTTTTTACTCTTACCCCCTTCGAAGCAAAGTTACCATCGATATCGGGCCGCATGTGGACTACCGCGTTCTGGCCTTAAGGAATGAAACTCTTACGATTCGTCTCTACGGTGGGCGCGCCCGAGAGTGGGAGAAGATCTCCATACAAGATGGCGCCATCGTATCCATTGAGGTGGACCCAAGCGCTCGGACCACTGACTTGATCATCACTCTTTCTACGGGAACCACCGAACCAGAGATTTACTTGGATGGGTCCCCCCGCGCTGTGATTATTGAGGTTTCCAAGGGGGAAGGGGCCACAGTAAAAAAACAGCCCGTCATCAAAAAAAATGACCCAAAAAAAGTTGTAACGACTGTCCCTAAAGTGGCCACCCCCGCTGTGTTGACAGCCCCTCCCATTCCACAGCCACGACCCGACATAGATGCGCCGTTTCTGGCCCTTTCGCCGCTCCGAACAATCGTAATCGACCCTGGCCACGGGGGCAAAGACGTGGGCGCGGTTGGGCCAAACGGAACGCTTGAAAAAGACGTTAACCTTCAAATTGGCTTGGCATTGGCAAAACTACTTAACAGCGAGGGTCGATTTAAAGTCATCCTTACCAGAAATAACGACAGTTTTTTGACATTGCAAGAGAGGTCTTCCATCGCCAATAAAGCCAAGGCCGATCTTTTCATCTCCCTACACTGTAACGCTGGTCTCAGTCGTGACGCTAAAGGATTTGAAGTGTATTTTTTATCTGAAAATGCTTCAGATGACACCGCGGCCGCGGTCGCTAGACGGGAAAATGCCGTGGTTGAAATGGAGGGTGTTTCTGGAAAAGTGCGCCAAGAATTAGAAGGACTGCTATGGTCTTTGGCGCGGAATGAACACATGAACGATTCATCGGCCATTGCCGGGCTCATCGATCAACAGGTAGCGAAACGGATGTCTATGACAAAGCGGGGAGTCAAACAGGCGGGGTTTTACGTTCTACGCGGCACTTCCATGCCAGCCATTCTGGTGGAATCCGGTTTCATCACCCATCCGAAAGAAGAAGGACTACTCCGCTCCTCCCGTTTCCACCGAAAACTAGTCGACGCCCTCTATGCGGGTCTCCTCGAATACGAAAAAAAACGTATCCAAGACCGCCTAGCCAAAACTTCAGCAGGTGGAAATTAGCCTAGAGTATTAAGAGTATTAGAGGACTGACCTCTTACAAAAGTAGCTCTTGACTTATTACTGGACATATGTTTAATTATACGATCGTCCAATAACAAACCATGACACGACCCTCACAAGACATCGACCTCAAACTTTTAGCGGCCGCCCGCGCGTTGGTGGCGGAGAAAGGGTTTGCGGCGCTCACCGTGCGGGGTGCGGCGGCTCGGGCGAAGGTGAATCCCGGGATGTTTCATTATCACTTCAAATCAAAACGCATTTTCAAACGGCGCGTCATGGAATCGGTGTATGAATCGTTTTTTGAGAAGTTCACCTTGGCCGTGCGGGGAGATGGTCCCTTAGATCGTCTCCGTGAATCCCTGCGCTATATGGGCCGATTCGCTCGGGACCATCGGCGGGAGGGGTTCTCGCTCATTCAGGACGCGGTGGGGGGGGACCGGGACACCGTGGAGTTTATTGGGGAAAATTTTCCACGCCACATGAAACTGATTTTGGATCTTGCCAGCGACGCCCAAAAAGCGGGGGCTCTCACCTTGGCGCCTCTTCCCTTTGTCATGACATTTATCATGGCGGGGGGTCGGATTTCCCGCATTCCTCTTTGAATCCTTCGGTCGACAGGAACGAAACGGCCTTTTGGCTTTCTCCTGCGCGATGTGGAATTCTCTCTTCTTACGGATGAGGCCATCGACCGGCGTGTGGAAGCGGTGCTCCGCGGATTGGGTGCGGCCCAGTGAACAAAATATTATTTCTCTTGCCGTTCCTCGCGCCTCTGGCGTGGGGGGCGAACACCTTGACGCTTGATCTTGTCACGCTTGAGCGGGAAACGTTGGCCCATTCGCCCCGATTGTCTGCAATGCGGGAAACGGCTCAGGGAGCGGACGATCAAGCTAAAGCCCAACGTTCGCATCTTTGGCCCACCCTGTCAGTAGACGGGTCTTACCGATACCAAACGGAAGTCCCCACAATAAAAGTGAATCCTCTTTCCCCGGGGGTTGAACTGGGAGATAACCCAAACTATTCCGTTGGCCCTGCGATCCAATGGCTGGCGTGGGATTCAGGCGCGGTGAGAAATTCCGCCAAAGCCCTTTCCCTTCAAACGTCGGCAAAGATTCAGGACGTTCGCTCGATGGAAAACCAACTTCGATTAGCGACCCAGGTGGGTTTGTTTCAGGTTCAAGGTTCGGCCGAACGGGTTCGCCTCTTGGCCGATGGACTACGTCTCGCTCAAGCCCAAAGAAACGATGTGGAGTTGCGAACAAAGGCGGGCGCGGCAAGCCGTCAAGACCTTTTGCAAGCGGAAACAGAAGTTCTTTCTCGGCGCACACAGTTCCGGGAAGCCCAGACAGCCTTCGCCATCGAACTTCGAACCCTTTTAGCGCTCACAGGGGCAACGGGAAACTATGACCTGGCTCGACCGATCCCCGCGGATCTCGCCGCCCGTCTGCCTGCCGACATCCCCGCTCCTTCCATGGCCATTGAACTGGAACCACCGAACTCTTTGCGCACGCGGTTTGCGTCAGCCGCAGACCGCCCTTTTGATCCCGCGCGGCCGGAAATTCTTTCTCTGGGGTTCCAGGCGGACGCCGCCGAAAAATCAGCCCAAGCCGCCCGCGCCGGTCATGGACCTGCACTGCAACTGGCCGCGAAGACCAGCCTCGACTATCCCAACGGACCTGTTCATGAACAAATTAATCAAAAATCTGTGGGCGCTGTGGCTCGCTGGCCCCTTTTTGAAGGCGGCCGTGTGGCTCATGAAGTGAGCGCACATCAATCCCTCGCGCGGGCATCAGAAGAAAAACGTCAACAAATGGAAGAGGACCTGTACCGCGACTGGCAACGGGCCAGGGACCGCCTGGCCGGACTCACAGAAGAAGAAATATTGAATAAAGAATCCGTAGATCAACAAATGCGCTTTTCTCAGATGGTGTACGATTCCTATACGTTAGGGAAAGCCACGTTTTTAGACGTTCAGGCCGCCAACCTCGGTCTGATCCAGAACCAAGTTCGGTTGGTCATAACCCAAGTAGACGTTCTCATTCAATTGGCTGTGCTTTCCAGTCTCACCAGCGAGGTCACCCCATGAAAAAGATACTCCCTTTTGTGCTTCTTGTTCTGGTCATCGGCGCGATCCTCTTCTGGCGCGTGACGCAGAGAAAAGAATTTCATTACGCAGGCACAGTGGAAGCCACGGAAGTTGACATCAGCCCACGCCTGGCCGCGCCCCTTTTAAACATTGTCCCCCAGGAAGGGGACGCGGCGGTCCGTGGGGCGGTCATCATTGAATTGGATAGCGCCGATGTCCGATTGGCCGCTGATCAGGCGGAACGGGACTACAAACGGGGAGTTGATTTGAACCGAAACGGGTCCCTCCCCATGGAGGCGTTGGAGCGGTTACGGTTTCGACGGGACGATGCGGTTTTGCGTTTGTCCTGGTGCACCATCGTCTCTCCCCTGAATGGCACTGTCCTTCGTCGCTACCGCGAGCCGAGCGAATGGGTGACCCCCGGACAAAAGATTCTCACCCTGGCGAACCTAAAAGACCTTTACACCTATGTCTATGTGCCGGCCCCTGTCATGGAAAAACTGAAGCTGAACCAAGAAGTGGTCGCGCGACTTCCTTTTTCAGAAAGCCGGAGGATCCCAGGCAAGATTGTTCACATTCGCAACGAAGCCGAGTTCACGCCGAAAAATGTCCAAACTCGGACCGAGCGCGAACGATTGGTGTTTGGGATCAAAATCGCCTTCGACAACACGGACGGGGAATTGAAACCGGGCATGTCCGTTGAACTCACATTTTGACGTCCCTTTCTATTGAGGTAACGGATGTCTACAAAAAGCTTGGGCCGAACCAGGCGTTAGCGGGGGTGACCCTGTGCCTTGAAGAGGGGGGATTGTATGGCGTGATTGGGCCGGATGGGGCGGGGAAAACCACACTGCTCCGCACGATCATGGGACTATTCCATCCGGACGAAGGGCGCGTGGCCTTTCGAATTGAAAATAAAGCCGCCTCGTTTGATCAAGCGCGTCCTTTAATCGCCTACATGCCCCAACAGCAAAGTCTCTACCCGGACCTTTCCATCAAAGAGCATTTAGAATTTTTTCGGGACCTCTACCAGATTTCCGACGACGTCTACACGGCCCGTCGCCAACGCTTGCTCCGTCTCACGCGGCTGGAAAAGTTTGAAGACCGGCCCGCGGGCCAGCTCTCAGGGGGGATGTATAAAAAACTGGGCCTCATGTGCGCCCTCCTCCAAACACCGTCCGCCCTTCTGCTCGATGAACCGACCAACGGAGTTGATCCCATCAGCCGTCGTGAATTTTGGGATCTGTTGTATGAGTTGAGAGGCGAGGGAATTTTAATTCTCATGGCCACGGCGTACATGGACGAGGCCGAACGGTGCGGTGAAGTGCATCTGATGGAAGCGGGCCGGATATGGACCTATGGGCCTCCCCGAACCATTTTGGAAAAAGAAAAGGCCCGCGATTTTGCCGAACTTTTTGTCCGACGGGCAGAGGGGTCCCAAGGAAAATGAAAGCCGTCGATGTTGAAAATCTCACGGTCCGGTTCGGGCCGTTCACAGCGGTGGATGGCCTTTCGTTCGATGTGGCACCGGGCGAGATTTTTGGGTTCTTGGGCGCCAACGGCGCAGGCAAAACCACCACCATCCGTGTGCTGACGGGCCTTTTGGCGCCGACCTCCGGCACCGTCCGTGTGGCGGGCCTCACGTTTGACGACGGCGGGCGCGCCATCAAATCGCGCGTGGGATATATGTCCCAGCGATTCACCCTTTACAATGATCTCAGCGTTTCTGAAAATCTCTCGTTCGCCGCCGGACTCCGAAAAATTCCTCCCTCGATTTCCGTGGAGCGAACGGAGCGCCTGTTGAATTTCGTCAAATTTGACCAGCCCCTCACCACGCTCGTGCGGAACCTTCCCGGCGGTCTGAAACAGGAAGTCTCCCTCGTGGCCGCGCTTTTGCATGATCCGGAAATCGTTTTCCTGGATGAACCCACCGCCGGGGTCTCCCCGTCTGTCCGGGCGCGGTTTTGGGCCCTGATCCGCGCCTTGGCCAAGGAAGGCAAAACGATTTTCGTCAGCACCCATTACATGGACGAAGCCGAGGAGTGCGGGCGGATCGCCCTCATGCGCGCGGGCCGGATCATCGCGCTCGACACTCCCGCTGAATTAAAAACCCAGGCGTTCCCGGAACGCATGGTGGAAATTCAATGGACCCACACCGTTCCAGAGGGTTGGCGCGAAGCGCTCTTGAGCGGCGCGGCGTCGTCGGTGGTCCCTTATGGTTTGCATCACCACGTGTTGCTGAAAGACGTCGGGGCCTGGGATCGATTTGTCTCAGCGCAAAGCGGCCGGTTGGCGGCCAGGGACATTCGGCCTTCCTTGGAAGACGTTTTCATTCGCCTCGTGGAAGGCGCAGAGCGATGAACACGCCAACCCTCTCCGCCCCGCGCCGGTTCATTTGGGGCCGCGCTCTTTCCATTGCACGGAAAGAAATCCGCCACCTTTCTCGAGACCTGTTCACCCTCAGCATGGCGCTGGGCGTTCCGGTGTTTCTTGTGATCTTCTTTGGCTATGTGTTGGACTACGATGTCAAACGTGTCAAACTTCTTGTGGTGGATCAGGATCAAACGCGCGTTTCACGGGAACTGGCGGACATTTTTGCGAGCGCGGATTATTTCACTCCGTTGGCGCTACGGCCCGGCGAGACGCCGCTCGGCTCTTTGGAAGAGGGCCGCGCCAAAGCGGTACTCTTTATCGAACCGGGGTTTGCCCGCGACATGGCCAAAGGGCAATCCTCCAACGCCCAAATCGTTATCGATGGGGCGGACAACCAAACCACCAGCGTCATCGCCAGTTACCTGGCGGGCTTCAAAACGCCGCCATTCGGCGGCTTCTTCCAGAGGCGCGTGTTTCGCCCGTGTCTCCGTACGCGGTTTTTATTTAATCCCGAACTCAACAGTCGTTGGTTTGTGGTCACAGGGTTATTCGTGGTGGTCACCGGCATCGTGTCGGTTCTTTTGACGGCGTTGACCGTGGCGCGGGAATGGGAAACGGGGTCCATGGAACTTTTGCTCTCGACGCCCGTCCAACCCATGGAAATCATTGTGGGAAAACTGGCCCCCTACATGGGACTCTGTTTGGTGGCGGTGGGCCTGATCTATGGGGCCGCGCGGATTGGGTTCGGGATCCCCTTCAATGGGAACCATGGGACATTTCTTCTGGCCTGTTTCCTCTTTTTGACATGTACCCTAGCCCAGGGCCTTCTGATCTCTGTTCTGACACGTCAACAACAGTTGGCCATGCAGTTCTCGAACCTCACGGGCCTTCTGCCCGCCACGCTCCTGTCGGGGTTCGTCTTTCCTGTGGAAAGCATGCCTGTGTTCTTTCGCTCTTTCACCGCGCTCCTGCCGGCCCGCTGGTTTGTGGTGGCGTGTCGGGGGATCTTTTTAAAAGGCGCGGGGGTGACAGACCTGGCTGTGCCCCTCGGCGTCATGGCCGTGATCGGGACCGTCTTGGTGTTCCTGGCGGTCAAGAAATTTAAGAAAGATTTAGAACCATGAACCCCACCCTTCTGGCCTTCATCAAAAAAGAGTTCATCCAAGCCCTGCGGGATAAACGCATGCGCATGATTATTTTTGTCATCCCCGTGGTCCAAATGACGCTCTTTGGGTTGGCGCTTCCAACGAAATAAAAAATATCCGATTGGCGGTCTACGCGGCCCCCGACGATCGGCTGGCCGAAAAATCGGGGAACACGCCGCGGGGTCCGGTTGGTTTCGGATCGTCCCGGCCACCGATCCGGATCCGTTTTATTTGGTCCGGTCTGGTCGGGCGGACGCGGTTTTGGTGGCGCCTCCGGGCGGGCTGACCTGGGCGCTGTCGCGAGGAAAGGGTCAGGCCCAACTGTTGGTGGACGCCACCAACGCCATCAAAGGGCGCGTGATCGAAAGTTACATGAACGCGATCCTTCGTCGCACCATCGCGGATGAAAATCATAATTCGGAGACCGTTCCCCCCTCCCTTTCGTTTGATGTCCGGGTTTTATACAACCCCACCTTGCAAACGTCGGCCTATTTGGTGCCCGGCGTGATGGGACTGATCCTCTGTTTGGTGACCATCCTTTTGGCCAGCATGTCCATGGCGCGGGAACGGGAATTGGGGACCTTCGAAACCCTGCTGGCGGCGCCCGTCGAACGGTGGGAAATTTTCCTCGGAAAAACCCTTCCTTTTATGATTTTGGGAATGGCCGACGTACCGCTCCTGGTGGGGTTGGGGGTGGCAGGGTTTCATGTACCGCTTCGCGGGCCGCTCTGGGCGCTTTTTTTAGCGGCGGGGGTTTTCGTTGGGACCACGGTGTGCGTCGGGACCTTGATTTCCACGTTCGCCAAAAATCAACAGCAGGCCATGATGGGGGGTTTCTCTTTCTCTTTCCGGCCATCCAATTATCCGGGGGTCATGGCGCCCATCGAAAACATCCCGGGGCCTTCGCCCCCTTTCCTGGGTCAACCCCTTAGGTTCTTCGTTTCCTTGACGCGGCAAGTGATGCTGAAAGGGACCATCGGTCCGTTCTATTGGACGAACCTCGGCGCGTTGGCGTTCCTCGGCATGCTCGGCCGCCAGCGCCAGTGTCCATCGGTTCCGGCGAACTGGCGTGACCCAAAAGAATTTGCGATAAAAAAAATAAGCCTTGCAATTATTCACATTATCTGCTATATTTAATAGATAAGAATTGGGTATCGGGCCAAGAGGAATGAACGACAACACGATCGATAAAGGATCTTTTCGTCCAATAAATGACGTCTCACATTAACGCGCCATCCTCGGATCCGCGCCGCGCCCGGTTTCCGGCCGGCGCCGGCCCCTCCCAAAGAATATGGGGTGACGCGCCTTGTCATTCTCCCTCGGGATCCCCGTTGGATGCACGCTTATTGGGAAGTCGCTCCGTATACCTGGGAAGAAGCTCGCAAACAATTCGGTGACATTTTAAAACAAGGCCGCTCGGTCCTTCGCGTCCATTCCCAAAACGCCGGGAAAGACGAAAGTTTCGACGTGGACGTCAACGTTGACGCGCGCAACTGGTACGTGTTTTCGCCCCACGGCGATGGGGAATGGCACGCTCAACTGGGATTGATTCTCCCTGACGGCCGGTTCGTTTTGCTGGCCATCTCCAACAAAATTCGTCTTCCCGCCGGGCAGGTGTCCGATCTCATGGACGAAAAATGGGGAATCATCAGAACAGATTGGGAACGGTTGTTTGAACTGTCGGGCGGCGGCCGTTTGGGCGCCGGTTCGCTGGACCTTGTCAAAATGTTGGCCCAACGATGGGACCTGTTGCAGAACGTGTCTTCCGCGTCGTTGATCCCCGGATCTCCACCCCCACCTCGCCCGGGGGCGCCAGTTGGGGGCGACCGCCGTCCCTTTCCAAAGAAAAAGGATTTTGGCTTGTGGCCGACACCGAGGTCATCGTGTATGGCGCCACGGAACCCGACGCGGCGCTCACGTTCCAGGGGCGGCCTGTCCCCCTCAATATTGACGGCACCTTTTCGTTCCGTTTCGCCCTTCCGGACGGCCAACAAATTTTCCCCATTCATGCCACGAACCGCGATGGCGACATGACGCGTTTCGTCGAATTTAAGGTGTCACGTCAGTCCCGCAAAAGTCAGGACTAATTTGACCGTCTCCTCCCCTCTCCATGGCTGATCCGCAGGGTTACCTCTGCCTCGTCCTTCACGCGCACTTGCCGTACGTGCGTCACCCGGAATACCCGGACTTCCTCGAAGAAGATTGGTTTTACGAAGCCATCACCGAAACCTACGTCCCCCTCTTAGACATCCTGGAGCGTCTGGCGGGAGAGAAGATCCCTTTCCGCATCACGATGTCGCTCACCCCGCCACTGTGCAACATGTTGGCCGACGATCTTTTGTTGTCTCGATACCGCGTTCGGCTGGAAAAGTTATTGGAATTGGGAGAAAAAGAAGTCTTCCGGACACGCAGTTTGCCCGCGGCGTTTCAAGAAACGGCCGCAATGTATCTGAGCAAGTTCCGTAGAGTCAAAGAAATTTTTGACGGCTGTGGGGGCCGGATTCTGAAACGGTTTAAAGCCCTGCAAGATTATGGCCTTCTCGAGATCATTACCTGTGGCGCGACCCACGGCTATCTGCCGCTCATGATCCACGAAGAATCCCGACGAGCCCAAATCCGCATCGCTGTTCAGGATTACCAACGGCATTTCGGTCGCCCGCCCAAGGGGATCTGGCTTCCCGAATGCGCCTACGCCCCGGGCGTGGACGCCCTTTTAAAAGAGAACGGGATCCGTTTTTCGTTTCTGGATTCCCACGGGGTGCTGTTCTCCAAACCGCGCCCACGATATGGTGTGTTCGCGCCCATCTATTCCCCGGGCGGGGTGGCTTTCTTTGGCCGTGACATGGAAACAGCCCACCAAGTCTGGTCGGCTGAGCAGGGGTACCCCGGCGATTTTAATTACCGCGAATTTTATCGGGACATCGGCTACGATTTGGAATACAATTACGTCCGCCCTTACCTCCACGACGACGGTGTCCGCCGGAATACGGGGATCAAATACCACCGCGTCACCGGCCGTGTGGCGTTGGCGGACAAGGAACCCTACGTTCCGTCCCGCGCCCGGAGCACCGCCGCCAGCCATGCGGGAAACTTTCTGTTCAATCGGGAACGGCAAGTGGAATATCTCAGAGGCGTCATGAACCGCCCGCCTCTGGTGACCTCGGTGTACGACGCGGAACTGTTCGGCCATTGGTGGTTTGAAGGCCCTGATTTTCTGGACGCGCTCCTCCGCAAAATGCACTTCGACCAAAATTCAGTGAAGACCACCCATCCCGTGGAATATTTACAAAATTTTCCCGAACACCAAATCACTGAACCCGAACCGTCCAGCTGGGGAGACAAAGGATACCACGAAGTCTGGCTGAACGCCTCCAACGATTGGGTCTATCCGCACCTCCACATCGCGGCGGAACGCATGATCCACCTGGCCAATATTCACCTGAATGCCCAGGGACGCTTCTCCGTTATTTAAACCAGGCGGCGCGGGAACTTCTCCTGGCCCAATCCTCAGACTGGGCTTTTCTGATGACAGTGGGTACCGCCCGCCAGTACTCGGAGAAGCGCACTCGGGACCACATCGACCGGTTTTTGGAACTTTTCCATCGGGTCCAGGAAAACCGATTGGACGAAGGTTTCGTCGCTCACCTGGAATCCATCGACAATCTGTTCCCCGAAATCGATTACCGCGCTTACCAAAGCGTCACCGCGTAATTCCCCGTAATATTTGTCTTTGGCTATTTAATTCGCTACACTTTGTTGACGGACATTGTTTTTATCATTTCTGTCGGAGGATCCAATGCGTCTCATGCAAGAGTTTAAGCAATTCGCCATGCGCGGCAATGTGATCGACTTGGCGGTCGGGGTCGTGATCGGTGGGGCGTTTGGAAAAATTGTCACTTCCCTCGTCAACGACATCGTCATGCCTATCGTTGGCGCCCTCACGGGCGGGGTCGACTTTAAAGACAAAGTGTGGGTTCTCACAACGCCGGTCGAGGGCCTTCCTCCCGTAACGCTCAAATACGGGGCATTCGCCAACGCTGTTTTGGATTTTATGATCATCGCCTTTGCCATATTTATGGCGATCAAAGTGATGAATAAGTTGGCGCGAACCTCTCTGGCCACTGTCGCCCCTGTCAAATAATGATTTCGCCCATTTCAATGAGAGGAGATTTGATGAAACGAGTGCTATTGGGTCTATGCATGATAGGAACACTTTTCGGACCCCTATTTGCCGGCGATGCCACAGGACGGATCGCGGTGGGAGGGGCAGGAGGTTGGGGAGATTTATTGGCCCGAAAAGATGATAAGAAGGAAACAAACGGAGATCTTTTTGGATCCGCTTGGATGCGTCTTGGCCTCTCTCATAGGAATGAAATATACATTGGGTACGACTCTATTCAATTAAAGGTGAAAAATGATTCGTCCGAAAACACACTGAGAATCCGACCGGTGACAGTCGGCCTTTGGCACTCCTTTTCGTCGGGGAAAAAATAACGCCTATTGCCACAATCGGGATTGGCGGCGCGGACCTCCACGGGTTTGGCTCTTCGGATGGGAAATCCCAATCCGCTTTTGCTGTTCAGGGGGGCCTGGGTTTTGAATACTTTCCCGTGAGCATGTTCAGCGTGGGAGTTCTCGGCCGGGTACACTATGTCCTGAACGAATCCATGAATGATCGCGTGGAGGCAACGGCATATACGTTGGGGTTGATGGCCAACGTTTTTTGGGGCGGGGAAAAAGAAGTTACGATAAAAATAGCCGCACCCGTTTTGGAAGAGGTTCCATTAATGATTCAACCACCAATGGATACCGATGGGGACGAGGTTCTGGATTCCGATGACAAGTGCCCCGATACTCCCGCCGGCTCCCTCGTCAACGAGGAGGGGTGTCCCGTTGTCAAAGTGTCTGTTTCTCTCGATGTAAAGTTTGTCTCGGGAAAGTCCGCTCTGGCTCCGGGAACCGACGAGCAACTTAAAAAAGTCTCCGCCTTCATGCAAAAACATTCCGACACCACCATCGTCATTGAGGGCCATTCGGATAACGTGGGGGGGGCCGCAATGAACAAAAAATTGTCCCAACAAAGGGCGGACGCTGTTCGAAAGGAACTGGTGGAAAAATTCGGCATCGCCGCAGATCGGATCACCGCCAAGGGGTTTGGTCTTGAGGCTCCCATCGCCGACAACGCCACAGCGGAGGGGCGCGCGGCAAACCGCCGCGTGGTGGCCACCCTTTCTGCTTCTGTCGTTAAAAAATAAGATTCCAGGGGCGTCCCTCTCCCCTAAGCGGACGAGAAATTTATAAAAGTCAAATTCAGGAGATTAAAGATGAAAAAGTCATCGTGTTGAGCGCCGTTTCTTGTTTGTGGCTTCCCGCCTTGTGGGCGGCGGACGTGCCGGCAAAGAACTGGAAAAACGAAGGGCAGGTGGCGTTTCTGTCGACGAAGGGAAACAGCCAATCGCGAACCTTGGGAGCGGGGGACAAATTTACGTGGGCCAAGGACAAAGACGCGTTGGACCTTTGGGCCGATGCGTTGAATGTGGAGAGCGACAACACACGCACCTCCGAACGATACAGCGCAGGGGAAAAAGCGGAGCGGAAACTCACCGACCGCAATTACGTTTTTGAACGGGGCCTCTGGGAGTCCAACCGATTTGCTGGCTACAGCCAGAGGTATGATGTGTCCCTGGGTCTCGGTCGCCACATGCTGATGACGGCAACGAATGAACTGTTCGGCGAATTGGGCGCGGGGTATATCAACGAACAACTGGTGCGCGCTCCCCGAAACGATTTCGCTTCCGGCCGCCTCTACGCCAAGTATGTGCGCATTTTCACTCCCACATCCAAATTTTCACAAGACGGAGAGTATCTCCATAATTTCGATGATCCCAACGGTTATCGGGTGAACACCGAGACCGCGCTGACGGCAGGGTTGTCCAATCACTTGGCTCTCAAACTCTCGTACGAATGGAAACACGTCCACGAACCTCCGGCGGGGTTTAAGAGAGACGATAACACGACCTTGGTGTCTCTTCTGATCAACTATTGATTCCCGAGAAGGTTTTTTTTGAACGGGGTCTGGGTGTTCTCCCGGAGGCACCCCCAAATGGCATTCGCGGACGAACAAAAACATGCCGATCGGGGTTGGCCATCTGGGCGGCGCGGATGATTTTGGAGCGAGGGCAGTAGAACCCGTCAGCGGTTTCCTCCACCTTCTTCAACTCCCCCTTGTTGAGCCAAACGCCGTGGCACGCTCGGCAGAGGTCCAGCAAGATTCGGTGCGGCGGGGCGAATAGGATTTCTTCCAAATACCCCTGACACCGCGGACAAGCGTACGGTGTTGATTTCCCTTCCGAACGCGCTCCCGTCGGATTGGGAAAATCGTTCGTCAGTTCAGACAAAACATCAATTTCCTCATCTTCAAACCACAGGCCCCTGCATCCAACACAGAACTCCCATCGCACGTTGTCGAGGACCATCGGGCCGAGTTCCGCGGGACATTTAGGACAGTTCATGTCGCCTCCTGGGTTCGGCTGTCCCCAGTATAGGCCCAATTTCCAATCCACGCAAGGGAGTGCGGATACCGTCTCAGTTTGCCTCGCGGCTACGTGAGGTCCCTGTCTGTAAGAAGGGATCTGATGAGAGGGAATCCCGGGAAGTTGCCCGATTTATCAGGCGTCTTTTTCAGAGGGCTTTTTAGACGGACACGAGTGTTCCCCGATCGGGCAACGACTGGCTTTCCTGACAAGATTCTATGTGGGAATGGGACGGGGTTGCAGTCGTCGAAGAATTTTCTCGGTGGAATGGGACCGGTTCAGCGTATAAAAATGAATGCCCTGCACTCCCTCTTTGAGAAGGTCTCGGCATTGTTGGGTGGCGTGGTCGATCCCGAGCTGGACCACCGCATCGGAATTTTCCTGCACCCGTTCCAGCGCCTCGTTCAACGGAGCGGGAATTTTTGCGCCGCACAGGGTGGTAAACCGTTTCACTTGACTCACATTCGTGATCGGCATGATGCCGGCCACGATGGGTTGCCGAATTCCGCGCGCCACGGTTTTGTCTCGAAACCGTAAAAAATCGGCGGAGTTAAAAAAGAGTTGGGTCACGATGAAGTCTGCCCCGTTTTCCACCTTTCGTTTAAGGCAATCCAAATCCCGGTCCAAGGAGGGGCTCTCGGGGTGGCCCTCCGGGTACCCGGCCACACCCAGACAAATGTCCGATTGATGCCGAATATGCGCCACCAGTTCGTCGGCATGAAGAAACCCGTCCGCATGGGCCACAAACGCCACCGCGCCTTTGGGGGGATCCCCCCGCAGGGCCAAAATATTCTCCACCCCGCGACGGTGAATGTCCTCTAAAATTTCATCAATGTCCCGCCGTCCGGCGCCCACGCAGGTCAAGTGGGCCATGGATTCAATTCCGATGTCGTTTTTAATGGTGGAGACGAGGTCCAAGGTTTTCCGCCGTGTCCCACCGCCCGCTCCCCAAGTGACAGAAATATAGGCGGGATTTAACGTTTTCAATGTCCGCGCGGTTTCCAAAAGATGCCTGACATCTTCATCGGTTTTTGGGGGGAAAAACTCAAAAGAAAAAAGCGTCCGACCTTCCCGAAGCAGGGCAGAGATTTTCATAGGCGCCCATTCTACAATTCCGTTGCGTCTGTTGGTAGTTGCCCGATTTATCGGGCGTTTTTAAAGTTTGAATTCGGTTGTTAAAGCGCTGAGGAGCGCTAGGGCGCGGTTGATCTCGGCCACGTCTGAAGGGGCCAAGTTGGGTGTGGCCACCACTTGGCTGAGAAGAAGACGCATTTCTTTGGCCCTTCCGCGGTCGGAAGAAACTTTTCTGTGAAGTGAACTCAAGGCGCGGTTGAACGCATCACGCACATCTTTAAGTTCATCGCGGGGACGGAGCTGGACGCGCGTGGTGAGGTCTCCGTTTTCCACGCGGAGCAAGGATTTTTCCAAGTTCACAAGCGGCCCCGCCACACGGTGAGAGAGGTAAACCGTCATCAACACAATCACGAAAACAAACACCACCAACTGAATCAACGGAAGTTTTTGAGCAACGAGAAAAACCTCCAACATGTCCAGCCCCCAGCCCGCGTTTCGCCCAAAACTAAAGTAATAATCCACAAGAACAAAAACAAACGACAACACCGCCGCTCCCACCATGGCCAAGACCATCCGGCCCTGAAGAGATCGGTTAACAAAATACCGCCGCCGCGGCAAAAACAAAAGTTTTGGCATTATCATAAATCCCTCCTGACCCCCAGTATGGGCCACAAACTGAATTTTTTCAAGGGATGATTTGAAGAGAGGGATTTCCTCCCCCACACGAGCCGGAATCAAAGAGGGAGATAGTGTTGTTCTCAGTACAAGGCCCCCATGGCTGAACTCGTGAGGTCTCAACATTTGTATACCATGCCGGCAATTTTACGGTACAATTGCCGGCATGGGGAGAAGGGCTATCTCGCGCTGGAAATCAAAAGTTCCACGCGATGGAATGAACGATTTGGCAAAGGATTAACCGGGATTCCCCGGTTGGCACGGGGCTACCGTCGACAGGGTCCGGAACAGAATTTTTTAGCGCTCCCGGGCGGAAAGTCTCGGTCATCTGAAATTTCCAGGTTAACCCGCATCCGCGAGGAGCTAGGGACAAAAGTTAAGCCGGAAAGTTCAGTTGGGCGCGAGGACCGAGGCGAAGGAGGCCGCGGCTTTTTCGACGAATCCCGCGGTCCACTTGACAAGAGGCTTCCGATTGCACTCTCGGCGGAAAAGAACGTCTACTCGTCGATAAAAGTGGCCTAAGGGGCGATGTAAATTTTTTGTTGAAACGCTTGACAGTTAGCTTAGGCTTTGACTAAGATGTCCACAGGTTTTCTGACCGATCCTTTCTCCCGGCTAAAAAATTGACAAACTGTCTTTCGCTCACGACTCTTTTCGGCCACGGAACGGTAAAAGATGATAAAACTTGGTTCTTAAAAAGATATTAAGGTCATCCACAAAAGTTATTACCAATTGTGGATAAGCCTGTGGATAAGAGGATATAAATGATTGTTAGTGAAGCCGCGGAGACTATTTGGGCTGGTGTTGTTGAACGCCTTAAGCCAGCCATTAAAGAGGAGACTTTTAACCTCTGGTTAAAACCCCTCAAAGCACTTAAATGGGAAGAACAGCTGTTAACCCTCCAAGTGCCCAACCGGTTCTTTTCGGAATGGGTTAAAAAGAACTGTCAAAAAGACATTGAAGAAGCGCTTCGGGGGATTTTGGGACATGAAGCGGCATTGGCCTTTGAAGCCGCCCGGGAAATTGAACCTATCCTCAAAGAAGAAGAGGCCCGGGCAGATCCCATTCCTGCTCCGAAAACAGAAAGCCATTTCACCAATGAACAGTTTAATCCGAAATACACGTTCGAAAGTTTTGTGGTGGGCCCCTCCAACCGGTTTGCCCAGGCCGCCGGCATGGCAGTGGCGAAAGATCCAGGGAAAGCCTACAATCCGCTTTTCCTTTATGGGGGCGTCGGCCTGGGGAAAACACATATCCTCCACGCCATCGGCCATTCCATCCGCCAGCAAAAAGCCAACGCCCGAGTCCTTTATGTCACCTCCGAACGGTTCATTAACGAATTTATCGACGGTCTTCGGTTCGACAAGATGAAAGATTTTCGCGCCAAGTATCGCAATCTCGACTGTTTATTGATTGACGATATCCAATCACTGACCGGCAAAGAAAATTCCATGGAAGAGTTCTTTTACACGTTTAATTCTCTTTATGATTCGCGAAAACAAATCATCATTTCGTCAGACCGCACGCCCGGCGAAACCAAAGTCAGCGCCCGACTCGTTTCCCGTTTTGAATGGGGTGTCGTGGCGGACATACAACCTCCCGATTTGGAAACGCGCATTGCGATTTTGAGGAAAAAGGCCGCCTCCGAAAATATATTTGTCCCGGACGACGTGATTCTCTATGTCGCCAGCATGATCCGATCCAACATCCGGGAATTGGAAGGCAGTTTGATCCGGATCGTGGCCTTTAGTTCGCTCACAGGCACTCCGCTCACCATTGATTCCGCCCGGGAGACTTTGAAAGACATTGTCTCTGCCAATGAGGCCACCCGCCCGATCCGGACCGAAGACATTCAAGAAGTGGTGGCCCAACATTTTAATCTCGATTTAAGAGACATGAAATCCAAACGCCGGACCGACGCTATCGCGTTCCCCCGTCAAATCGCCATGTACTTGGCTCGAACACTGACCGAATGTTCCACCACTGAAATCGGCGAAGCCTTTGGTGGCAAAGACCACACCACCGTCATGCATGCGTGTAACAAAATAAAGACAAAAATGATTTCAGACCCTTACTTCACAGCGTTGGTCAACAAAATTACCCAACAGGTCAAAACCCACATCACCTTGGCCGATCTTCGGCCGTCTCGGTAGTGAAGTTCCCTTCGCTTTTTCCGCCGTACAACTCTCTGGATAAGTTCTTAATAACTTTCATTTCCTGGGGACGAAGGGGCGCCATTGGGATAGTGGGGATAACAGCGTCGACTTTTCCACATGTTATCCCGTTCATCTTATTCAACGACGTTCCATGAAAATCATAGACTTCCGTACTTTGTATAAAATTACTAACATCATACAGAGTCCCTCTACTACGACGGCTTACTTTTCACATATATAAGAAGAGAGGATCCCATTGAATAACTTAACTGGCACCTTAACGGCACCACGAAAGCAAGAAGCGCTCTTGGACATCCATTGTCAAAAAGAAGACATATTCAGAGGTGTTCAACTTGTTCAAAACGCCATCTCTCCCCGAAGCACTTTACCGGTCCTTGCCAACATCCTCTTTGAAGCCAGCCCGGACGGGTTACGATTGTCGTCCACCGATCTCGAAGTGGGAATTCGCTGTCATGTGAAAGCGGATGTTAAATCCAGCGGAGTCACCACAGTCCCCGCTCGCACCATCGCGGAATTTCTCCGCACATTGGACGATGGACGTGACGTATCGTTAAAAATGAATGAGAACCAAAAAATGGAAATCCGTTCGGGTCGGGATCGCTGTTCCCTCGCCTGTCTGCCGAAAGACGACTACCCTGTTCTCCCTGAATTCAATTTGGAAAAGGCCATTTCTTTAAATCACGTATTGGTTCGGGAAATGATCCGCAAAACTATTTTCTCCGTTTCAACAGATGAAACGCGCTATGTCTTAAACGGTGTTAATTTCTTGTTGGAAAACGGTAAGATCACCTTAATTGCCACAGATGGCCGCCGCTTGGCCTTTATTCAACGGGACCTTCCAGAAAAAAAATCTCTGGTGGGGGCCATTATCCCCACAAAGGCCATCAACGAATTAGCGCGGATTCTCTCGGGTGACGAAAAAGGCGGTGATGTGCTCATGAGTTTCACTGAAAATCAGGTTACTTTTCAGTATAAGAGCATTGTCATCATCTCTCGCTTGATCGAAGGAAATTTTCCGAGTTTCGACCAAGTGATTCCCAAAACCCACGACATCCAATTGAAACTAAAAACGCGCCAAATCCTTCAAGCCACACAGCGTGCCGCGGTGGGGACCATGGACCGTGGAGGCTCTGTGCGGTTCAGTTTATCTCCAGGAAAATTGCAAATCTCCGCTTCGGCCCAGGGCCGCATTGAGGTGGAATCTGAAATAGAAGTGGACTACAAAGGCGATCCCTTTGCGATTGCTTTCAACCCCACCTATTTAGTGGACGTTTTTAAAGCGCTGGAAGCCGAAGAAATTTTACTTGAGCTGTCCACGCCGCTAAACCCCGGGGTTATTCGCCCGGTGGGCGACGACGATTACAAATACGTCGTCATGCCCATGCAAGTTAGTTAAAACAAGCACACAGGAGCCCCCATGCCTTTTACGCTTCCGCCGTTGCCCTATAGCAAGACCGCTTTAGCCCCCCATCTTTCGGCCGAAACATTGGAGTTTCACTACGGCAAACATCACCAGACCTACGTTGATAATCTGAATAAGTTGGTCACAGGGACACCGCTCGAAAACGAATCCCTCGAAGAGTTGGTTCGTCGAAAGGTTTCCGGACCTGTTTTCAACAATGCGGCCCAAGTGTGGAACCATACTTTTTATTGGAATTCGTTAAGCCCCAAAGGCGGCGGGGGGCCTTCCGGAACCCTTGCCGAGGCGATCCAAAAGAAGTTTGGATCTTTTGACGCTTTTAAAGAAATTTTCACCAAGAACGCCCTGGGGCATTTTGGCTCCGGCTGGGTGTGGATGATTAAGACGCCCGACGGGGGCGTGGATATTGAGACCATGCCCAACGCCGGGACACCTTTGGCCGAGGGAAAAATAGCTCTCCTCACCTGTGATGTTTGGGAACACGCCTATTACATCGATTACCGAAACGCGCGGGCCAAGTACGTTGACGCGTTCTGGAATCTTGTAAACTGGGATTTTGCGTCAACGAATTTCAAAAAATGATTTATTAAATGTCTCAGAATAGGAGAGACATTCGCTTCTCTGTCATTCCGGCGTAAAGTTGGTTTTCCGACAGAAACATTCGGGATTATGGAGTTGGTTCGCGGATATTGGTTTCACAGCCGATCTAAATTAGGCAGGCCCCCCCTCGTGTACATCACTTCCCTCAGTTTCCGGCAGTTTCGAAATTTTTCGCGAATCGATTTAACACCGGACCCCGGCGTGAACGTATTCGTGGGGGCGAACGGTTCGGGTAAATCCAATATTTTGGAAGGGATCTCAGTGCTTGCCTCCGGGCAAAGCCACCGGGGCGCGGAAGCCCGCCATTGGCTTCAGCAGGAGAAAGACGAGGCTGGTCTTCTCGGGCACGTGGAGGGCGAAGAAACGCTGGATTTGGACCTTCGGCAAAAACGCGGCCGCGTTCGGCAGTTCCGTGTAAACAACCGTCCCATTCTGCGACAAAGGGATTGGGCGGGTCAGGTGCCCCTGGTGGCTTTTTCGCCCGAAGAAATGGATTTGGTGAAGGGAGAGCCCTCCGTCCGTCGTCGCGCCTTAAACGCGGTCTTGACTCAGGTGGATGCAGATTACGCCGAGGCGTTCGGCCGATACACAAAACTTTTAGAGGAGCGGAACGCCGCGCTCCGTCGGGTGAGGGATGGTTTGGCGAAACCGGGGAGTTTGGAACCTTGGAACCTCTCGCTTTTGACCGAGGGGGCCCGGCTCACGGTCCTACGTCAAAAATTCCTTTTGGAGTTTGTTCCCCGTGTTCAACGTCGGCAGACCGAACTCTCCGGCGGGCGTGACCGCGGGACCGCGCTCTATCGTCCCTCATTTCATATACCGTCAGAGGATCGGACAGCGGTGGAAGACGTCAACCGCCGCCGGTTTGCCGAACTGATGGACGGCGAAATCGCCTTAGGTTCGACTTTAATCGGTCCCCATCGGGACGAAGTCGAGTTCCGGTTGGACGATGACCTCGCCAAAGTCAGGGCGTCCCAAGGTCAAGCCCGCACCCTCGCCTTGGCCTGGAAATGGGAGGAGCGTCTATTTCTGAAAGAACGTTTAGCGCGGGAACCCATTTGTTTATTGGACGATGTGTTTTCTGAGCTGGACCCCGCCCGCCGGTCCGAACTGACAGACCTCTTGTTCGAACGCGGGCAATGTTTTATTTCGTTGACAGATTTCTCCGTTTGGGGGGACCGAGCGCTGAGCGCGGGGGCGAAAGTGTTTCAGGTGGAAGCCGGGAGCCTTGTGTCCGGAAAAGGGCCGCCCCTTTCACAGGAGACTGTTTTATGAAGCGCCGGTTCCTTTCAAAAGAACAACCAAAACCCAAACGGCTGGTGTCGGCCCAGGAACTGTTAAAGGGTATTTTGGCCCGCACAGGCTACGACGCCAACCAGTATGCCCTCTTTGATCTGTGGGACAGCTTGTTGGGGCCAGAAGCCCGGAAAGCGCGCGCGGTGGGGGTGCGGGACGGGCGGCTGTATGTGGAAGTGGACACCCCCGTGCGCACCCACGGACTGGCCTTGCGCAAACGAGAACTCCTGAAGAAATTAAACGCCCCTTTTGGCGGAACGGCCCCTCTATCTGATATAATCTTTCGTCCAGGGACGCCGTCCGCTTCCGACGACAAAGACGCCCGATAAATCGGGCAACGACAAAACCAAGAGACGTGTTCACCGGGTTCACATCACGTGTCTTTGATCGGGTGATCGTTGGAAAAGGTCACCCTCTCTCCGGCCCTCTCCCGCGGGCGGCGCATCGCAGAGCGATGGGCCCCTGGGGCCCCAGAGGCGCTGAGGCGGGAGAGGGAGAAAAGCGCGGATCTGAGATGCGATTTTTGGAGAAATTCCCCCCGGGGGGAGGAATTTCTATTCGAGGAGGAACACCGTGGCCACAGACGTGACAGAGAAACCGAAAAAATCCACTTACGATTCATCGTCCATTCAAGTGTTGGAAGGTCTCGAAGCGGTGCGGCACCGGCCCGCCATGTACATCGGGTCGACGGGCCCGACGGGGCTCCATCATTTGGTTTACGAAGCGGTGGACAATTCCATTGACGAAGTGTTGGCTGGCCATGCCAAGGCCGTGGACGTGGTGCTCCACGAAGACAATTCCATCACCGTGCTGGACGACGGCCGCGGCATTCCCATCGAACCCAAGCACGACGTTTCGGATCCCAAACTGAAAGGCAAATCCGCTCTTGAAATCGTGATGACGGTTCTTCACGCGGGGGGGAAATTTGAAGCGAACGCCTACAAATATTCAGGCGGTTTGCACGGGGTGGGAATTTCCTGCGTCAACGCCCTCTCCGATTGGATGAAGGTGGAAGTGTACCGGGACGGCAAATCCTACACCCAAAGTTACAAATGCGGCAAACCCGACCACGACGTGAAAATGACCGGGAAAACCGACGAACAAGGGACCCGCGTCACCTTCCATCCGGACCCCGCCATTTTCGGCGACATCCAATATTCCTTCGACACACTCTCCACGCGCTTGCGCGAACTGGCGTTTTTAAACCCGGGGGCCCGCATCACTATTTTGGACGAGCGGGATGATAAACAACATTCCTTCCATTACGAAGGCGGATTGGTGGAGTTCGTGAAGTTCATGAACGCCCACAAAAATCCGCTTCACCCGCAACCCATTTATCTTAAAAAAGAACGGGATGGGATCTTGATCGAAGTTGGTGTTCAGTACAACGATTCTTACAACGAATCCATTTTTTCATTCGTCAACAACATCAACACGAAAGACGGCGGTACCCATCTCACGGGGTTCCGTTCGGCGATCACCCGGGTGATGAACGATTACATCAAGAAACACGATCTCTTGAAAGGAAAAGATTTCTCGGTCACGGGCGAAGACACCCGGGAAGGGTTAACCGCCGTGATTTCCATTAAGATGGCCAGCACGAAACTTCAGTTCGAAGGCCAGACCAAGGGAAAACTCGGCAACACGGAAGTGGAAGGCATCGTCAAATCCATTGTCGGCGATACGCTGACCACGTTTTTCGAAGAAAATCCAACGACGGCCAAAAACATTTGCGAAAAAACCATCCTCTCCGCCGAAGCCCGCGAAGCCGCTCGGAAAGCCCGGGAACTCACCCGACGTAAAGGCGCCCTCGATTCCGCCTCTCTCCCCGGGAAATTGGCCGACTGCCAAGAACGCGACCCCGCCAAATGCGAAATCTATTTGGTGGAAGGCGATTCTGCCGGTGGGTGTTTTGCAGGGGACACCCCAGTGGCTTTGACCGACGGCCGAAATTTATCGTTTGAGGAGCTTGTGGAAGAAGATCGACGGGGGGTTCAAAACTACTGCTACACAATTAAGAACGATGGAAGCATTGGGATTGGAGAGATTCAACACCCACGAATCACCAAGCGACAGGCTGAACTTGTTCAGGTTAACTTGGATAACGGCGCCGTCATTCGCTGTACCCCTGACCATCGATTCATGTTGGCGGATGGGTCCTACAAAGCGGCCGCTTTATTAACTTCAGCCGATTCTTTGATGCCTCTCTACAGGCAGTTCTCCCGCATGGGTCGCCGGATCACTATTGAAGGCTATGAAATGGCATTTGACCCTGGGCAGAAACGCTGGATATTCACCCACCTATTGGCCGATGAGTTCAATCTGGCCCGTGGGGCCTACGCTCTTGACTCTGGAGCGCATCGCCACCACCGCGATTTCAATAAATTAAATAACAATCCCGGCAATGTTACGCGAGTTTCCAAAGAAGAACATTTGGCTCTCCATCGCGCTGCGGCCGCCCAGACGCTGAGGCGCCCCGAAGTTTTAGAAAAGTTACGGGAGATAAAAAAAACGCCAGCCTATCGAGAAAAAATTCGTGCCAAGATGCTCACTCTCCGACCTCTGTTGAGCGCGCGAGCTCGACGGCAATGGCAGAACCCCGTCTACAAAGCGGACATGGCAAAGAAGTATATGACCTTTTATCAGACCCATCCCGAATATCGCGCCCAAAACCAGGAACGTCTTTGCTCTGCACAACAGGTGTACTGGGCAAAAGAAGATCACCGTCTCTCTCAGTCAAAGCGAGTCAAGGCGAATTTTGAGGCTCACCCTGAGCGTCGAAAAGAGATGTCAGCGGAAGCCCGACGTCAATGGATGAATCCAACGCTTTGTTCCTGGCGAGCGGAGAAGACGCGTGCTCAATGGACCCCTGAATTTCGTGCACAGCGCAAGGAAGCTTTCGCCATCACCTACAGGACGAAAGCGCTAAAAGCCTTAAGCGATCTCTATCAAAAGAGCGGGACGCTCGATCCCGAAGCCTATAATCGAGTTCGTAAAGAAACGGGCGATCGCACACTCCTTAAACTTGACACCATCAAATCACGTTTTTTCAGTAATGACGAGCGAAAGTTAGAGGAAGCCGTGGCTCTCCACAATCACCGCGTAAAATCCGTCACTCCGCTCGAAATAGTTGCAGACGTATACGATCTTGAAGTTCCTGGGACACATAATTTTGCCCTGGCGTCCGGTGTGTTCGTGCATAACAGCGCCAAGCAAGGCCGGGACCGAAAATTTCAGGCGATTCTTCCGTTGAAGGGAAAGATTTTGAACGTTGAGAAATCCCGCTTGTCGAAGATGTTGGCGAACGAGGAAATCCGGACTCTCATCACTGCTCTTGGATGCGGGGTGGGCCAAACGGAAGGCGAGGAAGGCATGAACCTGGCCAAACTTCGTTACCATAAGATCTGCGTCATGACCGACGCTGACGTCGATGGCGCGCACATCCGCACGCTTTTGTTGACGTTTTTCTTCCGCCAAATGCGGCCGCTGATCGAGCGGGGGTACGTCTACATCGCCCAGCCGCCGCTCTACAAAGTGAAGAAGGGCAAAAAAGAAATGTATGTGGACACGGAAGAGCGGATGGACGAATGGCTTCTTTCGGAAGGGTTGGATTCGGCGGAGGTATTTAATCTTGCCAAAGGCGGCGCTGGAACGAAAGTGGAGGGGGCCAAGCTGAAAGGGGCCTTCAGGGCCATGGCGGAGTTGGAATCCCTTCGGAAACGGCTTCACAAGAAGGGCGTGGAGTGGGCGGATTTCCTGGCGTTTCGCGAGAAGGGGGAGTTCCCCGTCTACCGCGTGCAAGAGGAGGCCGGGCCCCGCTATCTTTACACGGAAAAAGATGTGAAGCATTGGCGGGACGCCTTCATCGAAACCCGCAAGACCCGATTGCAAAAAGAGTTGGCGGTCTCCGGTGAAGCCGGCACGGGTTCCGCTGGAGTGGAAGAAGAAGACTTGAGCGGATTCATGAAAGAGCTCTTGGAATTGAAAAAGATCAACGTCCTGGCGGACAAACTTTCGGACGTGGGTTTTGATGTGACCCTGGAAAAACCCACCAAAGAAGAGACCGACAAACGCAAGCCCCTCTATCGTGTGGCCATCAACGGCGAAGAGAAAGACGTGCTGTCTCTGGCGGAACTCTTGGAAGCCATCAAAGACGCGGGCCGGAAAGGCGCGACCATCCAACGCTATAAAGGGTTGGGGGAAATGAACCCGCAACAGTTGTGGGAAACCACCATGGACCCGGTGAACCGAAAATTCCTCCAGGTGAAACTGGAGCCCAACAGTTCCGAAGCCGATGACATTTTCACGGTCCTCATGGGTGACAAAGTCGAACCCCGCCGCCAATTCATCGAAGCCCACGCCGCGGAAGTGCAAAATCTGGACGTTTGATGACGCCGTTCATTCCCGTTGTGCAAGCGTTTGAAAGGGAGGGCGTCCGATACGTGGTGGTGGGTGGACTGGCCGCCATTGCCCATGGCGTCAATCGCTACACGGCGGACATTGATTTTGTGATTCAGTTGGACCAGGCCAACGCGGAACGAGCGGTAAGGGTTCTGACGTCTATGGGACTGAAGCCTCGGGCGCCTGTGGATCCCATGCAATTTGCGAACACCGAAACCCGTCAGACCTGGATCCGGGACAAAAATATGATGGTGTTTTCTTTTTTTGATCCGGGGGACGCTTTCCTCACCATCGATCTTTTTGTCGATTATCCGGTGGAATTTGAAGGGCTTTTTGAGCGGTCTGTGGTCAAGAAACTCGGGAATTTGCCAGTGCGCGTTTGTTCCCGTGAGGATCTTGTGGCCATGAAGCGCAAGGCGGGACGCCCCAAAGATTTAGAGGATGTCCGTTTGTTGGATCGGATGGGACCAAACGATGGACGATAAAGAGAAGCGGGACAGGGCCTTTGACGATCATGCGCTGGATCAGGCCCTGCGCATCGCGCGTACGACCACATTTGAGCAGCGATTCCGTTGGTTGGAACAGACCATCGATTTTCTTCGCCCGCAATTGCGGGAAAATTATGAACAACAAAAACGGCTCGGCTTGCTCCGAGATGAATGAGGGAAAACTTTATGGCTGACGTTAAAGAAGTGGGCGATTTGTTGGACCGGGTGGTGCCGCGGAACATTGAGGACGAAATGAAGACGTCGTACATCAATTACGCCATGAGCGTGATTGTGGGACGCGCCCTGCCCGACGTGCGGGATGGGTTGAAACCGGTGCATCGGCGCATCCTCTACACCATGGACGAGATGGGCCTGGCGTACAACAAGCCCTACAAGAAAAGCGCCCGCGTGGTCGGCGACGTCATGGGCAAATACCATCCCCACGGCGATAGCGCGATCTACGATTCCGTGGTCCGCATGGTGCAAGACTTTTCGCTGAGGCATCCGCTGGTGGACGGGCAAGGGAATTTCGGATCTATCGATGCGGATCCTCCCGCCGCCATGCGGTACACCGAAGTCCGCTTGGCCGCCATTTCCCAGGAAATGTTGGGCGACATCGATAAAAACACCGTGGATTTCGGGCCCAACTACGACGGTTCCCTCACCGAACCCCTGGTCCTGCCCGCGAAACTGCCGAACCTTTTGGTGAACGGTTCTTCCGGCATCGCTGTCGGCATGGCCACCAACATCCCTCCCCACAACCTGGCGGAGGTATGCGACGCGGTGTTCGCCTACATCGAAAATGAGGAAATTACCAACGCTGAACTTTTTAAGATTATGAAAGGGCCCGATTTCCCCACCGCCGCCATTATCACGGGACGGGAAGGAATTCGAAACTATTTCGAAACAGGCCGTGGGTCCATCACCACCCGCGCTCGGACGGAGATTGAAGAGGTGAAGGGCGGCAAACAGGCCATCATCATTAACGAACTGCCGTACCAGGTGAACAAGGCCACCCTCTTGGAGACCGTGGCGGATTTGGTGCGGGAAAAAAAGATGGAAGGCATTTCGGATATTCGCGACGAGTCTGACCGGGACGGCGTGCGCGTGGTGATCGAACTGAAACGCGACGCCAACGCTCAGGTGGTGTTGAACCAACTGTTCAAGTTCACCCAGATGGAAACGTCGTTTGGCGTGATTTTGTTGGCCCTGGTGAACGGCAAACCCCGCGTTTTGTCCATGCGGGAGATGATCAAGTATTACGTGGAACATCGCCGCGAAGTGGTGATCCGCCGGACGAAATACGAACTGAAACGGGCGGAGGACCGGGCGCATATTTTGGAAGGGTTGCGCATCGCCATCGACAACCTCGACAAGGTCATCAAGACCATCCGCGAATCAAAAAATACGGAGATGGCCCGCACGGCCTTGATGGAAAAGTTTGAACTCTCCAGGATCCAGGCCCAGGCCATCTTAGACATGCGCCTCCACCAGTTGACGGCCCTGGAACGGAAAGCGTTGGAAGACGAATATTTGGAACTGATTAAAACCATCGCCCGCCTGAAAGCCCTCCTGGCCGACGCCAAGAAGATTTTGGGCGTCATCACCGATGAGCTTAAGGAACTGAAAGAAAAATATGGCGAGAAACGCCGCACCCAAATCACGGGGGCCGCGCAAGAAATGGAAATCGAAGATTTGATCGCCCAGGAAGATGTGGTGGTCACGTTCTCCCACGCGGGGTATGTGAAACGACTTCCGGTGGATACCTACCGCGCGCAAAAACGCGGCGGCCGCGGCGTTACGGGCATGACCACAAAAGAAGAGGATTTCGTGGAACAGCTTTTTGTCACGGACACCCACGCCCACCTCTTTTATTTACGACCCGGGGGCTGGTCTATGGCGTACGGGTCTACGAAATCCCCGAAGCCAATCGCACCTCACGCGGCAAAGCCGTGGTCAATCTGATCGCGCTCAACCCCGACGAAAAGGTGACGTCCGCCATCCCCGTGCGATCCTTTGACGCGGTGAAGACGAAAGACATGAGCCTCGTGCTGTGTACACGCAATGGCCAAATCAAGCGCACCGCGCTCTCGGAGTTCGACGATATTCGAAAGTCTGGGATCATCGCCATTGGGTTGGACGAAGGCGATATTTTGGTGGACGTGAAGCTGGCCGACCAGAAGCGGGAAGTTTTGATCGGCACAAAAACCGGCATGTGCATCCGGTTCCCCCAAGACGACGTCCGTCTGATGGGACGCGGGGCCGGCGGGGTGCGCGGCATTCGGTTGGACAAGGGCGACCAAGTGGTGGGCATGGAAGTCACGGCTGTGGGGCGAAAAGAAACCCTTGTCACGGCTTGCGAGTTAGGGTTTGGCAAGAGAACGGAACTGTCGGAATATCGGGACACCAGCCGCGGCGGCAAAGGGGTCATCACCATTAAGACCACTGACAGGAACGGTCCGGTGATCGGGATCAAACTGGTGACCGACACGGACGATTTAATGTTGATGACCGGAAAAGGCATGGCGGCGGCGGGTTCATACCAAAGACCTTTCGGTGATCGGGCGCAACACGCAGGGCTATCGGTTGGTTCGGATGGAGGAGGGCGACAAACTTTCCATCTTGGCCCCCGTGATTGCAGACGAAGAAGACGCACAAAACCTGGAAAACGAGGGACGCATTTAGGAGATTAGGTTATTCTCCTTTTTTCTTGGGAAGAATTGATCCTTATTGCTCGGGGGGTGTCTCTTTAGCCACCTGGAACACCCGACTGAGCATGCATTTTGTCGTTGCCCCATTTATGGGGCGACTTTTTCCCAGGACAAGATCATACGACGGACAACCGCACGATAAATCGGGCAACGACAAAATGCACGTCGGAGCGCTAAACGGACACATTTTTTATTATAATTAAGACTACTCTCCACTTGGAGAGTAAACAGGTGAAGGCATGGATTTGAAAACAATTTACCTTTTAAAGGACTTGGCCCGAGCGTCGGGTCATTCGGTCTATACGGTGGAATATTACCTGAAAGAGGGATTGATTTCAGAGTTTGGCCGGGGGCCTTCCACGGGGTATCGTTATTTTGATGACAGGGCGGTTCGGCGATTGGCGCGGGTGAGGGGCATGCGAAAGAAAGGATTTTCCATCGATCAAATTAAAAAACGGATGAACCCATGAGTTATCACTCCCTCCTGGGACTCAAAAGCGAGCCGTTTTCCATCAGTCCGGACCCAGCCTTTTTTTACCGGTCGCCGGGACACAGCTCGGCCCTTCAGCGATTGGAGATCAATATCCGGATGAAGCGAGGGTTGAGTCTCATCCTGGGCGACGTGGGAACAGGGAAAACCACCTTGGGTCGAGTTTTGCTTCAAGCCTTTCAGAACGAACCGGAATACGAATTTCATCTCATTCTTAATCCCCTTTATCAGTCGGAGTTTCAGTTTCTTGAAGCCCTTTGCAAAATGTTTCGCGTGGGGACCGGCGCTTGGCGATCCACCATGGATTGTTTGGAGGCTTTGGAAACGTATCTTTACCAAAAGCACTCTGTGGAAGGTAAAACAACCGTTTTGTTGGTGGATGAAGGGCAAAACCTCTCGCTGAACTTAATTGAGGTATTGCGGTCTCTCCTGAACTACGAAACCAACGAGCATAAGCTCCTCCAGTTGGTGGTGTTGGGCCAATTGGAGGCCTTGCCTCGGTTTGTGCGGATTCGGAATTTTATGGACCGTGTGAACATGAAATACATGATCAATCCCTTCGATCCGGAAGAAACCAAAAAGATGATCCGCTATCGTTTGGCCCAATCGGGCCTGAAACCCGGCCAAACCCTATTCACAGACGAGGCGTTGGCGGTTATTGTTGACGCCACCCAAGGATATCCTCGCCGTCGGGTGACCTTTCTTTGTCAACGGATGTTGGAAGAACTCTTACAGCCGAAACAAAGCGTTTGGTGGACCGGGCCTTAGCGGTGGAAGTGGCGGAGATGGAACAGGTCACCACGGAGGCCGCCCGTGACGCCTTCGCCCGAATCCCGCCTGTTGGACCTCATTCGAAAAAGCGCGGTCCCACCGGAAAAGAGCGATGGATGTCAAGGTTAAACGTTTCCCCGGTGGTGAATGAAATTAAGGGGATTCTGTTGCTCCCTGGCGGTGGGGGAACGGCTGTCTGGCCTTTCTCCTTGGGGGGCACTGTGGGTATGGGGATTCGTTTTCTGCCAAGAAACCCTGACTCCCCGGAATGGCCCGGTCACACAATCCCCCTTTCCGAACACCGTTCGGCCTCGGAACGCTTCCCCCCCGACCGATCCGACGGGACCTATTCAAAGACATGGCCCCCCCGCCTCCGCCGCCGATGGTGGTGAACGTCCCCGCGGGTCCGCCGCCTCCGCCCAAAATTCCGCTCAGCGAGCGAGCGTCCCGATTTCGCCTGGTGGGCATTCTCTCCGGCGATAAACCCCAGGCCATTATCGAGGATGTTCAAACCCAGCGGACGATTTATGCCTCCCAAGGCCAGCGCATCGAGGGGATTTTGGTGGAAAGTGTGACGTCGGGCAAAGTGGTTCTGTCCGATGGTGACGAGCGGTTTGATCTTACGCTGTAGAGCGAGGGGATTTATGCGACGACTCTTCTTGGCAGGAATTTTAATGTTGTCCGGGCGGATGGCCCTGGCGCTCTCGAAAGAGGAGTGGGCCAGCGCCACCCTTTCCCGCGGTTTGGTTCCGGGCCAAACAGTGCCCATGGACCGATGGAACAGCGCCCTGGAAAAACTCGAAAAACTTCCGTCCCCAGCGCCCTCCACCAGCGGCCGATCCCCGGTCGATGAGGCCTGGTTTTCCCTGAGCCAACAATACGGTTTTGAGGACAAACCCACCTATTCTGGTGCCTAGTGGACGATCCTTTTGGGCGCCATTGATTCCGGCCAACCCTTGCCCCAACGGCGAGCGAGGTCGCGCCCGGCTCCTTGTCTTCCACGGACACCGTGGCGTCCAGCGGGACGCGCCTTTCGGTGTGCCCGCCTTGGTGGCCCGGTGATCGTCCCTTTGGCCGATTTGGGCCTCCCCCGAGTCCCGCGGCCGATCTCCCCGCCCCTGGGAAATCCCCGTCCAAAAAGATTTCGCTCGACCTCCGTGAAATGGACGTTGTGGAAGTGTTGAAAATTCTCTCTCGGCAAAGCGGTATGAACATTGTGGTCGGACGCAACGTGATCGGCCGGGTGACGGTGTTTTTGACCGATGTGGATTTCTGGCAAGCCTTGCAAACCATTTTGGAAACCCGCGATCTGGCCTATGCGGAAAAAGACGGGCTCATCACGGTGATGACCGCCCAAGATTACGAACGGGTTTACGGAAAAACGTTCGGATCGAAAACCGAGACGAAGGTGTTGACTTTTAAAAACATTGACGCGGCCCGGGCCAAAACCTTGTTGGATCCGTTCCGAAGCAAAGTGGGCACCCTGGTGACCAACGAGGGCACCAACACCTTGCAAGTGGAGGACACGCCGGAATCGTTAGCCCGCATGGAATCCATGGTGGCGGGGTTTGACGTGCCCACGGAAACCCGCGTCTTTACCCTTAACCACGGAACCGTGGAAGATATTTTGCCCAAGGTCAGCCCCTTGGTGAGCCGCGATTACGGAAACATTCAGGCGGACAAACGATCCAATTCCATTGTGGTCACCGATAATCCCAACCGACTCAACGTCATCGGCCGGATGATCGACTCCTTTGACGTCCGGGACCGCGCGGTTTTGATCGAAGCCAAGATCGTTCAAGTATTGCTCACAGACGATTACCAGTGGGGCATCAACTGGCAATACGTGTTCGACCGGGTGGCCGGAAATGCGCTCAAATCGCCCATCAAGGGGACGTTGTCGCAAAACCTGTTGGGCGTGCCTTTATCGGACGCGACGCCGGACGCGAGCGGAAACGTGAAAGCCAAGGGCGTGACCGGAAACGTCAAAATCACAAAACTCCCCCACGGGGCCACGTTCTCCTCGGTTATTAACTTCTTGGACACCATGGTCAAATCGAACATGTTGTCCTCCCCGCGCATCATGGCGCTGAACAACCGGGAAGCCAAAATCCATGTGGGCACCAACCAGCCGATTCTCACCCGAAGCATTGTGAACGCCGGGAGCGCCACCACCTCCGCCATTGTCACGGAAGACGTGAAATTTCAACCGGTGGGGGTGTCGTTGGCGGTCATCCCCTCCATCGGATCGGACGGGTATCTCACCATGAAAATCACGCCCGAAGTGAGTTCGGTGGATTCAGTGATCACCACCGAAAACGGCAGTTCCATTCCCATTGTGCGCACCTCGGAGGCGGAAACCAATATTTTGGTTAAAGACGGGGTGACCGTGGTGATCGGGGGTTGATCGAAGACCAACGGTCCAAAACCGATACCCACGTGCCGATTTTGGGGAAAATCCCGATCCTTGGGATGCCATTCCGGAACCGGAGCAAGACCGTCGATAAAACCGAGCTGGTGATTTTTTAACCCCCGCACATCACCGGGGACGTGGAAGCGCCGGAAACAGAAGTGTATTTGCCTCGGTATGAAAAAGAATTGGAAAGAAACCACCGAAACGCGGGTTTTTCTACCAAAATGTTCCATTGGGGAAACGTGGACCCTGTTGAGGGAAGACCGAAATCCGCTTGGACCGAGAAAATCGATCCGGCCGCTCTCCGCCTGGTCAGCGCGCGTGGCCAACCATTACCGGCTCATGCCGCTGGGGTTTGAGGGCGAACGTCTGCGGGTGGCCCTGTCGACGCTTCCCGACGTGGATCGCCGGGACGAACTGCGCATGGTTCTCCGCAGGGAAATTGTTCCGGTCTTGGCCGCCGAGGGGGACATCGCTAAGGCCATCAAGGAGCATTACGGTTTGGGGGCCGAAACCGTGGAACGCCTCACTGAAAGCGAAGGTTCAAAAAAGCCGAGCCCCGCGTCCGCTTAAACGACTTAGACGAAGTTCAAGACGCCTCCGTCATCCGCGTGGTGAACCAAATTCTGTCGGAGGCCTATGAGAACCGCGCCACGGACATCCATCTGGAACCCTACGAAGACGACCTGCGGGTGCGTTATCGAATCGACGGGGTTTTATACGACGCCAAGATCGCCGAATCGCTCAAACGCTTCCAAGCGGCCCTGACGTCGCGCATCAAAATCATGGCGGACCTTTCCATCGCCGAGAAACGCCTTCCACAGGACGGCCGCCTCAAGGTGCGGGTGGGTGGCCAAGACATGGACCTGCGCGTTTCCACTTTGCCCACGCCCTACGGGGAAAGCGTGGGGATTCGATTGCTCACCGGCCGCCAATTTTTAGACCGTCGTCACTTAGGGTTCGAGGACGAACATCTGGCCCTCTTGGAAAGTTATTTGGAAAAGCCCCACGGGATCCTTTTTTTGACTGGTCCAACGGGCAGCGGCAAGACCACCACGCTCTACGCGTTTTTGAACCGCATTAACGGCCCTGGCCGAAAAATCATCACCATCGAGGACCCCATCGAGTATCAAATGAAAGGGATCACCCAGGTCCAAGTCCAACCCGCCATCGGGCTCACGTTCGCCCAAGGCCTTCGATCCATGCTTCGCCACGATCCCGATGTCATGATGGTGGGGGAAGTTCGGGATTTGGAGACCGCTGAAATCGCCATCCGGGTCGCGCTCACGGGCCATTTGGTTTTTTCGACCCTGCACACCAACGACGCGGCCGGCGCCGTTGCCCGATTGGAAGACATCGGGGTCGAACCCTATCTTATTTCGTCCTCGATTAACTGTGTCATCGCCCAAAGTCTGGTTCGGGTCATTTGTTCGGCCTGCCGGGAAGAAGTCCCCGCGCCCCCGGACCTCCTGAAAGAATTTGGGATTGAGGGCCAAACCCCAACGATTTTTCAAGGCCGCGGTTGCGCGAAGTGCAAATCCACAGGGTTTCAAGGCCGCACGGTCATTTACGAGATTTTGCCGGTCACCGACGAGATTCGTGCCATGGTCGCGTCTCGGCAACCGTCCCACCTGATCCGCGAGCGGGCCATATCCCAAGGCATGCGCACGCTCCGCCAGTCCGGGTGGAACAAAATCCGTCAGGGCATCACCACCCCGGAAGAAGTGTTGCGCGCCACACTTCAAGAGGGCCGCTAATGCCCACGTTCCGATATCACGCCAAAAGTGCCCCCGGCCAAAACCGCGTGGACGGCGTCGTCGAAGCCGAAAACCGCCTGGCCGCGCTCGGCAAACTTTCCGACCTGGGCTATTATCCCACAAGCGTTGAAGAGAAATCGCCCCAGAATCCATGGCGCAGGGAAAAATCTCCCAAAAAGATTTAGCGCTCTTCACCCGCCAACTGGCGGATCTTTTGGACGCGGGCCTGCCCCTGTTAAAAGGGGTCCGGGTGGCCACCGACCAAACATCCAACCAACGACTGGCCGCGATCTTGCGCGAGTCGGGCGACCGTGTGGAGGGAGGTCTTCTTTGACGGATGCCCTGCGCACCCCACGGGAAATCTTCACCCCCGTTTTCGTGGGTCTGGTCCATGCGGGCGAAGTGGGGGCTTTTTTAGGCGACGCGCTTGAACGTCTGGCGGATCTGGCCGAACGCCAAGACGAACTACGCGCCCGCATCCAAACGTCATTGGCTTACCCCGGCCTAATTTTGCTGACCGGGGGCGGGCACGGTGCTTTTCTCTTGGTTTATGTTGTGCCCAAACTGGCGACCGTTTTTGAAGAAATGGGCCAAGAATTGCCCTGGGCCACCCGGTTTCTGGTGGGGCTGGGACGGGGCGCGCGTCGCCGCTGGGGCTTTTGATGCTGATGGGGGCAGTAACGATTTTGGTACTTACACGGGAAAAATGGAAGGCCTGGCTCTCGGCCCGGTCTTTGGCGCACATTCCTGTTTGGAGCCCCCTGGCGCAAAAGGCGGCCCTGGCCCGTTTTGGCCGAACCCTCTCGGTTCTTCTTTCCAGCGGCGTTCCGATTTTAGACTCCCTCCAAATTTCTTCCGACGTGCTGGGCCATCCTCTTAAGCCAACACCTTTTGGCCGCCCGCACCCGCGTGGGGGAGGGGGAAAGTTTGGCGGAATCGCTCCGCGCCGCTGGGGGCTTTCCGCCGTTCGTCTCCAACATGATCGCTGTCGGAGAGGAAGGCCGCAGTCTGGGCCGATCTTTAGATAAAGTCGCCGCCACCTGCGAACGGGATTGCGATCGCGCGCTCAAAGTGTTCACAGCCCTGTTGGAACCCCTCCTGATCTTGGGCGTAGGCACGGTCATCGCTTTCATCGTCTTAAGCATGCTTCTCCCCATCTTCCAAATGTCCACCTTCGTGAGGTAAACCATGAAACGAAACAAAGAGGGCGGTTTCACTTTAATCGAAATGCTGGTCGTCGTGGTCATCATCGCCACCTTGGCCGCCATGATCGTTCCCCGTTTCGCGGGCCGGACCGAGGAAGCGAAATCCTCCGCCGCGGGAGCCGACATTGAAGCCAACCTGGCCAGCGCCCTGGACCTCTACGAGCTGGACAACGGCGCCTTTCCCACGACCGAACAGGGCCTCTCCGCCCTTCGCGTAGAGCCGACCACGCCTCCGGTTCCGCGCAAATGGAAAGGCCCCTACCTCAAAAAGCGCGGCGCCCTCTCTGACCCCTGGGGCAACGCGTATGTCTACCTGTCGCCCGGGACCCACGGGGGGGACTACGATTTGTCTTCCTGGGGTCCCGACGGCGTCGGCGGCACCCCCGACGATATCACGAACTGGGAAACCGAAGAAAAAAAATGACACAAGTTTGTAAAATTTCGGTGACGGGAATTTGTAGCACGGGCATCTTGCCCTTCAGAATCACATGGTTTGGAAGCCCATGCTACATTCTGATCTGATCTTTTGGGTTTGGAGCGCGGGTGTCCCGCCCGCAGGGGTTGGCAGGAAAGTCTTCCGTGACTCCGGTTTCACACTGATTGAGCTGGTGCTCGTCGGGGCCCTCTTAGCGGTTTTTGTGGGCTTGACAATGCCAAGATTCCGTGGAGGTTTTCAACGGTTCACGGACGAACGCGCGTCTTCTGAAATGGAAGAACTCTCCCATTACGCCCGAACCATCGCCATTATGCGGGGGGTTCCCTATCGTTTGGCTTTTTCTAATGATGACGGGTCTTACCGTCTTTTGCGAAGCGATAAAGGGAATTTTGTTCCCGTGGACGGTAATGCCGGTCGTCGTCGCCGTTTGCCGGAGGGAGCCAAGCCCCAAGGGCCTTCCCTGGACGTGACTTTTCTTCCGAACGGCACCGCGGTGGGCGGCCCCCTAAAATTCTGGCGCGACAAAGAGGCCCTGTGGCAGTTTCAAGTGGATCCGGTTCTGGGCGAAGCAACGATCGTGGAAAATGTCGATGAAACGACGGGATGACGGTTTTGTTTTGTTGGAAGTTTTGATCGCCGCCGCTGTATTAGCGACGGGGGCGACCCTTTATTACCAGGTCCTCTCGAATGCCGTCCGCAGTGCCAGCCAGGCCGACCGCCGCTACCGCGCCGCCCTCTTGTTAGGAAAGGAAGTCTGCGAAACCGAACTCCTCGACGCCCCGGCCTCCACTGCCGACAAAGAAGAGGACCCCGATCTAGGCCCCGTGCAATGGACCATCGAAAGAAAAACGGACTTAATAACTGGAATCAAATCCTGGCAAGTCGGAATCCGTTGGATGAACCGAGATCAGCCTGAGGATCTAACGTTGGATGCCATCCCATGAAATTTTCGTATAAAAAGCTTTTCCTTCTCCCCTCCGTGGGAGGTTCGTCGCTGAGCTCCGAACACCTGGGGCGGCAGAGCCGCTGTTGCGAAGGTGCCCCGAAGGGGGCCTTCGCCCCCGAGGGGCGGATGAGGGGCGGTTCCAGTCCTGGTTTCACCCTCATCGAACTTGTCTTGGCGCTGTCTCTCGCCGCCGTCCTAGCCGCGGCCCTGGGCGGCGTCTTGCGGGGCGCTGTTGGAACCTGGCGAGACCTAAAGGAAACGTCCCGCGCCAGACAGCGGGCCCAAGCCGTCTTTGAACGGCTCGGCCGCGACTTGCGAAACAGTCTTTCCTTCCCCGGCGAAACGTTCATGGGTTCCGAGGGGGAACTGGTTTTTAAAACAGTCGTGGATGTCCCCCAAACGCAAAATTCAATGGCAACGATCCCCCGTATCGCGCGCGTGTCGTATGGCCGGGAAACCACCCCCGGCTGGAGTCCGCAACTGGTTTTGGACCAAAAAGTTTATTCCCCGTCCTCTTAAGCGAGCCCTCGGGCCAACGCGTCGCCATTCCCGCCGACGTGAAATTTTCGTTCGCTTACGGCGGCGGACCAGAAGGCCAGGTCCTTTGGGAGGACGTCTGGATCGATACCACCACCGTCCCCCGCGGGATCAAAGCCGAACTTGTTTTCTCAGGAAAAAAAGGCCCCATTCGGTACGAGTCCGCTTTTCAAATCCCCACCGGAGCCTTCCCCCCATGGAAAGGGTAGAACAAGGTTCCATCCTCATGGTTGTTCTCTGGCTCGTGGCCATTTTGGGCTTGGTGGTCTCTGCCCTTTCTTTCCATTCTCGAACCGAACTTCGCCTCACGAGTTTTCAATGGGATCAACAACGTTTGACTCAAGTCGCCCAGTTAAAAGCGGCAGAATCAGCAACGTTTATTGAAAAATCAAGCGCGCCTCTAACGCTCGCGGAATTAGGCCGTTGGGAGGCAGTATTGTTTCCGGCCAAGACGGACGCGCTCCCTCTGGCCACGCCGCGCACAGCGGGTTTGACAGACGAATCCTCTCGCATCAATTTAAACAAGGCGTCAAAAGAAATGTTGGAACGCCTCACAGGATCCCGCGAGGCGGCATCGGCCATTCTCGATTGGCGTGACGCGGACAGCGTCGTCTCTCCCGGAGGGGCAGAAAACGAATACTACAAAACCCTGCCGAACCCCTATCCTTGTCGAAATAGCCCATTGATGAGCGTTGCCGAACTTTTGCTCATCAAAGGGATAACGCCTGACCTCTATCAAGAGATCCAAAATAAATCGACGGTCGAGGGCCCCGGAACGGTGAACATCAACACCGCGTCCAAAGAGATTTTAGAGGCCCTTGGCGCTTCCCCCGCCCTTGTCGGAAAAATTCTTAATTGCCGCAAGGGCGCCGACGGAATCCACGGAACCGCTGATGATCCTGTGTTCGCGAAAATTAAGTCCGTGCCGGAACAATTGGAAAAGCGATGGCCCCTTACCGAAAGCGATAAATTGTCATGGCAATCGGTGGAACGTTTGCTGTCGGTAAAAGGGAGCGCCCTTCGCTTAAATGTCCCGATCACGCTGGACGATTCACCGTCGACCAGAGGGTGTCAAATCGGCCTAACCCCAGGCGAGACCCACGTGATTCGTTCCTGGCACGAGGGGAGTGGGTGGGGGGGAAAGTGAAAAAAAATCTCCACCTCGGCCTCTCGATAGACGGCAACCAGGTCACCCTGGTGGAGTCCGATTTAAACGGGGCGCCTCCCACGGTGAGCCACGTCGCTACCCTGACCCTAAAATCCGGCGCAACGAACGAAAACGCCGAAACCCTCCATCGTCTCCTGAAAGAAAAGAAGGTTCTCGCCAAATCAGTGAATGTGTGTTTGCCCCATCGTTTGGCGGCCGTCAAATCGATCCGCGTGCCCAGCGCCGATCCAAACGAAATCCGCTCCATGGCCCTCCTTCAAGCCTGCCGGCTCATGCCGTTTTCGCCGGAGGAGATCGTCGCCGGTTACGAGTCTGTCGAAACGTCGTCCGAAGGGTTCACCCGAATTTTACTCACCGTTGTCCGAAAGGAAGACGTCTTGCCGGCGTTGACGCTCTGCCGCGGGGCAGGCCTTCGCGTCAAACGGATATTGCTCGATACCCACGCCCTTCCGGCGCTCGTTGCCGATCAGTTGAATTTTCCCTGCCTCCTCGTCATGGCGGAAGACCGGGAAGGCCTGGTGGCCATGATCGAAAAAAATATACCGCGGTTCGCCCGTACGTTTCCCTGGGACGGCACCGCGGAAGGATTGGCGCGCGAAGCCGAACTTTCCGTGGAAGCGTATCAGAAGGAAATTCCATTCTGGAACCCCGCCAAAGTGGTGTGGCTCGGCGACGATCCCATAGGCGCGATCCGAAAGGCATTAGAATCAAAGCTGAACGCTCCCTTTGATGTCTTTCAATTCCCCGAGCCTCTAAAAAATAACATGGCGCACAGCGCCTACGCCGCGGCCAGCGCCGCCCAGGTTGGAACAAACCTCCTCCCCGAAATAGAACAAAAACGACAAGCCCGCGAATATAAAATGAACCAACAAAAAATATTCGCTGTTTTGTCCCTGTTTTTAGCTCTCTCCCTTGCCGGATTGGGCTGGGCCCGCCTGCGACAGATGCAGGCCAAAATTTCCGCGCTTGACCGCGAACGGATCGCCCTTTCCCAGTCCGCGGAGGGATTAGAAGAGAAGGCCGACCGCCTAGAGGAGGCGCGCCGAACCGAGGGGCGCGCAGGTTTGCTCGATATTTTGCGCGCCTTGAAGGCCGTGTTGCCTTCAGGCGTCTCGCTCAATGGGTTTAGCTACGAACGCCATGGCCGCGTTGTTCTCCAGGGGGAATCCACTTCGCTGGCGGAAGCCTTGGCCACGGTTGGCGCGGTGGAGAAAACCGCGCTGTTTCAGAAGGTCGAATTGCGCAACTCCGATGCCGTCACAATCAACGGCAAAGAAATGGCCCAATTTCAGATCGTCTGCGAACCCAAGGGGGGGAACAAATGAAGTCGCACGCCTATTCCCATCGCGAGAAAATATTGGTTACCACGATGCTCACCGTGGTCTCCCTCTTTCTCCTCCAACGATTTGTGCTGGCCCCCTACCGCACCCGAATGGACGAATTGCAAAGCATCACCGCCCGCAAAGAAAGACAAGTGCGGCGAATCAAAACCCTCTTGGCCTCGCGCAAAGAAATCGAAGCCGACTACTCCCGCCGGTTCAACAGCCGAACGGGCGCCGGTCCCCTCCTGGGGGAAATGGGCACATTTCTAAAAAGCATCGAAAAGTTGGCCAGAGAAAAAAGCGTAAAAATGTTGGACATCCGCCCCCGCCCCGCCGAAGACCGAACCAAACCCCAAACCCTCTCCGCCAATTTTGTCATGGAATCCGCCTGGCCCGCACTCGCCAGCCTCCTAGTCGCCTTGGAAGCCCAAAGCATAGAAGTAGAAAAAATCACCCTCACCCGCTCCGCCCGCCAGTCACCCCAAATCAAAGCCCAAATCCAACTCACCCAAGATTGAAATCGTCCGGACGTCGACGGGACAATATCTATAATCATTATGGAAGTCTCAGGGGGGGGTTGACAAACGAAAATGAATAGTTGTAGGTTACTCTCCGCAAACGCACCGACACCCACGATCGTTCCTCCCCAGGCCATTATTCAGAGTGGCGAAGCTTGAGCCCTTGACAGGAGAAAAATCATGTACCGGATCTCGAAAACCTTTACTTTCTTTCTCACGGCAATAATGTTCGCGGCAATTCCTTCCCTCTGGGCGGGCACACGCAAGGTGAATGTCCAGGGAAAATTGACAGACAACGTCGGTACCCCTTTGGCCGGTGCCCAAACCGTGACCTTTAAGCTCTATGACGCCGCGACTGCCGGGACGATGGTCTGGACTTCGGGCGTTCTCATCGTCACCCCCGCCAGCGGTGGCCTTTTCAACGTGCCTCTCCAAGACGGCACACCAAGCCTGGACAGCGTAAGCTTCGACCGGACATACTACCTCGGAATCACCGTGGGTGCTGACTCCGAAATGACCCCCCGCCAGGAATTGGGGGCCAGCGCCCTCTCTTACGGGAGCCCAAAAGATTTTACGGTTAACAACAATCTGTCTGTGCTGAACGGCCGGGTGGGCATTGGGACCACGACCCCCGGAGAAGCACTGGATGTTCGCGGGAATGTTAAACTCGGTAGCCCAGGCATCCGGGCCCTGACTCCGACTTATTGGGGGTATTCTGCGGGGTATCCCGTCGTTCTACTCGGACCTACAAGTGGAACAGGAAACGTCGCCATCGGGTATGACCCATCTGGAAATTCTTACGGAGGGTTCACGGGCGACGGCCGGGAAGTTCTTTTTAGAAACGGGGCCCAATTCGTCACGCCAAATTCCGCCAACAATTCGTTTTACTTGTACCAAATGGTTTTGAAAGACGGCAAAGTCGGTATCGGAACCCCAACCCCCGGAGAAGCGCTGGAAGTTCGCGGAAACGTTAAGCTGAGCAACGCGTCCATTAACATCCGGGCTATGACCCCGACGAATTGGGGTTACTCCACGGGCTATCCCGTCGTTCTGCTGGGCCCCACAAGCGGGGTGGGGAACGTCTCGATCGGTTACGACCCCTCCGGAAACCCGAATGGATCGTTCTCGGGGGACGGCCGGGAAGTGCTGTTTCGAAACGGGGCCCAATTCGTTACGCCGAACTCTGCCAACAACTCCTTTAACCTGTATCAGATGGTTTTGAAAGACGGCAAAGTCGGTATCGGGACCCCCACTCCCCAATACGCTTTAGACGTTGCGGGGACTATCCGTGGCAACAACGTGACCCCTTCTGATAGAGGTTTAAAGAAAAACATTCGCCCCTTGGCGGGGGATACCCTTCGCAAGGTTTCTCAATTGAACGGGGTCAGTTTCGAATGGGACCGGAAGAAATTGAAAGATGTTCTTCGTCCCGCTTCGGCGGGGAAATCCGCTGGGGCGGCCCCGGCATCGATGAGCGATATGGAAGCCCAAGGTTTCCCCGAGACCCCGCAGATCGGATTGATCGCCCAGGATGTTGAAAAAGCGTTCCCATCGCTGGTCGAAACGGATGCCAACGGCGTCAAATCCGTCTATTATGTGGGGGTAACAGCGGTTCTGGTGGAAGCCCTAAAAGCCCAACAGAAACAGATCGAAGACCTGACCTCCCGCATAAAAGCCTTGGAAAAAAAGTGAAATAGCCCGTATGCCGCTCCTTCTCTTCCTCCTAGCCTTCATTATGGCGGCCCCGACCCTGGCCGGTGAGCGGTCCGGCCCCAACCCCGGGAACCTCGCCCCCTCAGGCGCCGCCAACGCAAGTCTGTTCACAGGCGCGTTCACCTATTCATATCCCATCGCAGTTCCCCCAGGCAGAAACGGCATGCAACCAAACTTAAACCTAACCTATAACTCCCAAGCCGGAAACGGCTGGTTAGGCATAGGGTGGGACTTAAGCGTTGGCGCGATTTTTCGAAGCACTAAGGATGGCCTTCCAAAATACACAGACACGGACACGTTTATGTTTTCACAGGGAGGCCAAACCCATGAGTTGGTTCCTGTCGGGAATGGCGAGTACCGAGTTCAAATCGAGGGGGCCTTTGTCAAAATAAAAAAAATCAGTGGTTCGGAATGGCGCGCCTGGGACAAAACTGGGAAGGAATTTATATTTCTGGGACTGGTCCCCGTGGGGTCTGAATATTTTTATTGGGATCTCCGCAAAATCACCGACACGAACGGCAGTAAAATTGAGTTCAGTTCTTATTCAGAGGGAACCCCCATTGGGGGAGGAGGAGGCCATGGCGCTCCGGGGTTGCCGTGGTTTCTCTCTGCGGAAATTCTTTATACGGAAAAGTCCGGCGAAGGGTATAAAAACAAGATTAGTTTTGAAATGGAAAATCGACCCGATCTTTTGACGGACTATCGATCTGGGATCGAGAGTAAAATCTCAAAACGACTCAAGAGGGTTTTCATTTTTTCAGAAGGGAACTTGGTGAGAAAATATGAAATTAACTACTCAACCACCATTGCCGGTCTTTCCGTTCTTTCCTCCATCAAGGAAATCGGGTCAGATGGCGTCACCTCCTTGCCTGAGACGCGATTTGCCTACGATGATATTTCAGGGTTTGCATACCAATCTTGGAATTCTAATTCTCTAAAGAACCCCTCAAGATTTGGGTTTTCCCACGTTGGTGATTTTAACGGGGACGGCTTGGACGACATTTTTTACCAACCAAGGGGTTATCCCGAATATTTTGTGGGGATAAGCGATGGGCAGGGATCCATTTCTTACTCCAACTGGCACACCCTTCAAAATAATGCGGGATTCTATCCGGGTTGGTCGGGCGATTATAACGGAGACAGCAAGGACGACCTTTTCCATTTTATTAACCCGGGAGGGACTTCTCAGCTCCAGCATAACGTAGGGCTGTCCTCAGGGAACTTATTTTCTTTCACCACGTGGTTGAATGAAACTTTATCCGGCGGTTTTTACGGGGATTCTATTGGCCCCGGCGATGTCAATGGGGATGGTCTAACGGATAATGTCTATTACAGGATGTCCAGCAATAAAGTGGGGGCATGGGCCACAGTCAATCTCGGCGGACGGTTCTCCGAATCGTCTTGGACCCTCACAGCTCCGTTCAGCGGAAATCCGGAACGAATTTGGAAATTAAGTGATTTTAATGGTGATGGGAAAGCGGATCTTTTGCTCTGGAATGGGGGTGCGGGGGATAAGAAATTAAGAGTGGGTGTGTCCAACGGAACAGCATTTTCGTTTGAAACATGGGCGACTCTTTCCGTTTCATTGAACTCGTATAGCAATTTATCTTTCGGAGATTTTAACGGAGATGGGTTGAGCGATTTTTCATTTATCGGATCAGACGCGCAAACATGGGTTGGACTTAGCACCGGAAAATCGTTTATCGTGACCTCGTGGAACAGTGCTTCGTTTGGTCAAGGGGCAAGCACTCTTTTGGGTTCAGGCGATTTCAATGGGGACGGATTGGATGATTTGGCATTTTACGATGTGAACGGCAAAACCTACTTAGGTCTGAGTTCAGGAAGTGGGTTCTCATTCAACCTGTCTTGCACTGCCCCCTCTGGGACGGATCGACGTTTCTTTAACGCAGATTTTGACGGTGATGGGGCCATGGATTTGGCGATGTTGGATAAAGATGGCTTGACATGGGTGGGGCGGTTTCAGACCGCATCCCCCCCACTTTTACGAGAAATAAAATCGCCTCTCAGCGGAAAAACCAATATTATTTACACTCGTTACAAATCCCGCGATGCGTCGAAGTTGCCATTTTCCGTTGGTGTTGTTGAATCCATGACGATATCGGATGGGATGGGTAGTTCCGCGACGAATCGTTTTGCTTATTCAGAAGGACTTTACGACAAAACACCATGGAGTAAGAAAGAGTTCCTTGGTTTCAAAACCGTTACCGTGACCGATGCGGTTGGCAACAAATCTGTGACGACCTTCCGACAAGACGGTGGCGCGGTAAACGGCGTTAACTTGTTCAAGGGGCAGGTTGAAAAGGTGGAGACCTTTGACGCCGCCAACAACCCGCTAACAAAAACCGTTAACTCGTTTTCCTATACCCAACCTTTTCCCGGGGTCTATTTCCCAATCACCGCGCGGACGGACACATATCAACTGGGTTCGGTTGGTTCCAAGCAGACGGCGGTGGAATACACCTATGACGCCTACGGCAACGTCACCCAATCCCACAGCCTGGGTGATGTGACCGACCCCTCCGACGATCAAACGACGCTGACCGACTACGCCTATAACACGAGTTCTTACTTGGTGGGTTTACCGGGGCGAGTGCGCCTGCAAGACGCCTCCGGCACCACGATCCGCCAAAGCTGGACATATTATGACAACGCCATGGATTGGGCCACTCCGCCAGTAAAAGGCAACGCCACGAAATCATCATCCTGGTGGAGCGGCGGGTCAGACCCCACCGTCACTCGGGTTTTCGACGTTTACGGCAACGTCACCGACCAGTATGACGCCTTGTGGAACGCCACGGGCGGTAGCCAAGGTAATCACGTCCAAACCACTTACGATGCCACCTATCATCAATTCCCTGTCCAGACTTCTAATGCTCTGGGCCAAACAGAAAGTTCAACCTTTAATACCGGCACCGGCCAAGTGCTCACCCACACGGACCTTAACCAGCAGACCACCACGTATCAATACGACGTTTTTGGTCGACCGTCAAAGATTTTCAACTCCTTAGACAACGCCGTTTTCCCCACCACCGAATACCAGTATTTTATAAATGCCGCACCACCCCACTCTGTCGTGACCAAATCGAGGGTGGAGCACAGGGTCGCTGGTACGCTTGACACATATACCTTCTTGGACGGCTTGGGCCGAAACGTCCAGACAAAAACGCCCATGCCCCAAGGCAAACAATTGGTGGAAGGGATGGTGACCTACAACAGCCGCGGCCTGGTAGATCGTCGCTATATGCCCTACGTGGCCAGCACGACAGTGGCGCTGGAACGTCTGCCGGCGGTTCCGACGTATGCGAGCATGTCGTATGATGCCTTGGGCCGAGTGATGCGGGTGACAAACCCCGACAGCACAAGTGCCCAGACAAGTTATTCCAATTGGTCGGAAACCGTCACTGACCCCAACAGTCATCAAAAGGTTTACAACCGGGACGCTTATGGGCGCATTGTCCGCGTTGATGAACTCATCAGCGGCCAAACCCAAAGCTCTCTCTACCAATACGATCCCCTGGGCAATTTGAAACAGATCACCAACGCCCAAGGGCAGGTCACCACCGTCACCTACGACAGCTTGTCGCGAAAGACGGCGCTCGACGATCCGCAGATGGGTCGCTGGACTTACACTTACGATATCAATGGCAACCTGACAACTCAGACCGATGCTTTACTGCAGATCAGTACAATGACCTACGACCGCCTGGGGCGCCTCAGCAAAAAGCAAACAGCCGAGGGTAACATACTTTATGGTTACGACGCCGGATCAAACCGGATCGGACGCTTATCCCAAGTGACGGACCTTTACGGAATCAACCACAGCTACTTCTATGACGACCTGGGACAATTGACGATCAAATCTCGGACGGTTGGCGGCGTGATGTACGACAGCACGACAGATTACGACGCTTTAGGCCGAGAGAAATCGTTGACTTACCCTGACGGCTTTAGCATAAAAAATGTGTATGACGGCGGGGCCCCATCGCGGGTGGATAAAGGAGACGGCACATTCACCTATGCAACGATGGCCTACGACACCGTCGGCACAGGAAAGCTGAAGACCCTGACACTTGGCAACGGGGCGGTAACGACCTACGCGTATAACGCCACCACCCAACGGTTAAGCAGTCTGCTGACCACGGCCGGCGGGCAAACGATACAGAACTTATCCTATGGTTTCGACAACGGAGGAAACATTACCCGCATCACCGACAATGCAACGGGCGGGCAAAACCAAACATTCACCTACGACGCGTTGGACCGATTGGTTCAAGCGGTGGGGGGATATGGGACGAAAAATTACGCGTATGACGCGGTGGGGAATCTGCAGAGCTCCCCTGACAACTCCCAAGTGGGATGGGACGGAGAATCGTTGGCCGGGTTGACGACGGAAACGGGGAACCCTCTCTTGGTCGGAAATGGCCGGATTGGCAGCGCGGTGTATTTTGATGGAAATAGTCGAGCGAGAATCACGGGATCGGAAAGTCTAAGTTTGGGCTCGGCCCTCACAGTCTCGGTGTCAGTCCGTCCATCGGCCCTGGGATCGTATCCCGTTTGGAAAGACGGATCCTTTGGGTTTATTTTTCAAGGGAACGGGGATATTCAAGGAAGTTTAACGACCAGCGGAACAGGGACGATCACGTTAACGGCAACCGGAACAGCGCGGGTGGGGATCTGGCACGCGGTGGCGCTGACCTACGACGGGAGCACGGCGAAGCTGTATGTGAATGGAACGGTGAAGGCCCAACAGGCCGCGACGGGGACTGTACAAGGCGCAGGGAACGGTATTATTCTGGGCGGATATGGGTTTAAAGGGATCATCGATGAATTCTGGCTCACCCCCCGGGCGCAGGCCGCAAGCGAGGCGCAGGAACAATACGCGGCCCTACCCAATTTGCTTCCGTATCAACCAGTGACCCCCCAACCCACCGATGGGCGGACGATCGGTGTTGCGGGAACCTCTTACACATTTCAATTGATGAGCTGGGATTTGGATGGCGACCCCATCAAATATCGGATCAACTGGGGCGACGGCACACCACTTCAAGACACCCCCTCTGGCGCTGGGGGAGTTTTGGTAATGGCCACGCACACTTTTACAACAGCTGGGGTTTATAACGTAAAAGCCCAGGCGGTGCAAACGGTGGGAGGGGTAGAGGGAGCGTCTCTTTGGAGCCCGACATTTACGTACAGCGTTGCGGCAACGGTGGGGGCGAAACTGGATGGGTTTCTTCTCGTCGGTGCTTCTGGGAATGCGGCAAGTTCTGTTAGCAAGCGTGTGACAATGACGATTGGCGAACCGGTGGTATCCCAGGTAGGATCGGCGCACTATGGAATTTCCTTGGGTTATCAGGGCACGCTCACATTACCCAGTTCATACACACCGTTAACATTAGGCCCTGCTGGCCCCGGCGGCCAGGAAACACTTCCACCTAGCCGACCCACAATGACGGCCACCTTGGCGTTAACGGGGTCCACCAGTGCAGAAGTGACCCAGATCGCCAAATCCCTACGACAAAACCCTTTGTCCCAATTGCGTGATGCCAATGGCAATTACCGCGTCAGCAATGGCAAATGGATAAAGTTCGACGCCAATAATCGCCCCATAAGAATTGTCACGAGCGATGGAACAAAGACGGACATGGTTTATGCGTACGATGGAGCCAGAGTAAAGAAGACAGTCACCCCGCCCAGCGGCCCCGCCGTGACCACGATTTATATTGGAGACATCTACGAAAAGACCGGGACGCAAGTGACCACGCACATCTTTGCCGGAGGCCAGCGGATCGCCAGCAAGACAGGAGCCACAGTCCTCTATTTCCACCAAGATCACCTGGGATCAACGAGCCTCATCACCAACAGCGTCGGAGCGGTGGTGCAAACCACGAAATATCTTCCATTCGGAATGACGTGGTCAACCAGCGGATCGTTGACAGACATCAATTTCACCGGTCACCGGTTGGACGCCAGCGACGGTCTGATCTACATGAAGGCGCGGTATTATGACCCGGAGATAGGGCGGTGGATCTCCCCGGATATCATCGTTGAAAATCCGTTTGATCCGCAATCGTTGAACCGCTACGCCTACTGCCGCAACAATCCGATCAACTTCTATGACCCACTGGGGCTTTGGCGAATAAGTTTTAGTTTCCATTATGTGATCGGAGGCCATATTTCGTACGACTCCAAGAGCGGCCATTTAAGAACAGGTGCTGGAGTGGGATTTGGTGGGGGTTTCAGTTTCGGGAACAGCAACTGGGATGTCGGAGCTTCAAAAGGCTACTATGTTGATGTGGGCTATGACAACAAGATGAAGAGCGGATATGTCACAGCTCAATATGGCGGTGGAATCATGGGGCCCGGGGCCACGAACGGGTTTGGTTACGGAGGGTCTGGGACCTATTATTTCAACCAGGGGGAATATCAAGTGGGAGCCGGTGTTGGATACTACGGAGCCAATGCCAATGTCGGCTATTCCAGCTTTGGTGACGGAAGTTGGAGTTACGGTGGAGGTTTCGCCCAATTCAGTGCCACCTATAACGAAGCGTCGAGGAGTTGGAGTTACTTTTATACTCTTGATACTAAAGATTGGAAAGAAAAATATAAAAATGAGCAGATGCGCAGTAGGGAAAACGGTGGCAATGGTTACGGCCCAGTGATGGAGAACCCAATTGCGAGCGCTTTTTTCAAAGGGCTTGACTGGATCGCGACAGTGACGGCGGGTAGGACCCCGGCAGATATGCATGATAAGGGATATGCCAATGGTGACAATAAAGCTAAAACGGATTTTGGATTGATGACAAATATGGCGACCGGAGCCGCATCGGCATTCTCATACCAAAATGGTTTGTTTAACACTACTGTTGGACTAGCGCTGAGCCCGATCTATTACGGAGGCGTTGCCATAGGCGGCGGGCCAGCGTACAGAGACGCACAAAAAAAATGAGCCCAGTGAAAATATCAAAATACATGCGAGAAATATTTTTTGTAGCAGCATTTTTATCTGCCATTGTAGGCGTTCATTCTTGGGCAGATGAGGGAGACGGTCCCTCAGTAGAGGGATCCAAGCCTTTGATGGTTCGTCAAGAATTTTCAAAATGGACACCTTTTAAGTTTAACTTGTGGGGCCGCAATGTCGCGGTCCCAAAGCGAGATTCTGTGTATGGTCTTAATTTGGGGTTATGGGGGACATTCAGCACAAAAGTTTATGGTGTTCAGGCAGCGCCCCTTGGATCCGTCTCATATAAAGCCATAGGGCTCCAAACAGGATTGTATGCTGCTTCGACCCGTATGGCTGGAATACAAATTGCGGGGTTCACAAATCTTGATTATTTGCTTGTGGGTGGTGAAGAAAGGAAAACATACGGATTGCAGATTCACGGGTTTGGCTGGTCTGACATGTTAGTGGGTGGACAGATTGGAGGGATTAACACAGCTGGAAAAGGAAAATGGGCACAAATTGGGGGATTTAATTCAGCGACTCTTTTTGACGGAGTTCAGCTGGGCGGCCTTAATTTGGATCATTCATACCGGGGTGTTCAAGTGGGGGTGATGAATTGGGTAACGGCATTTGATCCCGATGTCCCGCAACCCGTCGGTGTAGCAGGGACACAGCTTGGAATATTTAATAGGTGCCATGGAAAGTTGAGAGGCACGCAAGTAGGGCTTGGGAATTTTATTTTCACTACCGATAAACAGGCAGGAATACCGGCAAGTGGTTCCGGATTCCAGTTGGGAGGTACCAACTTTGCTGACGAATTCAAAGGTGTGCAAATCGGATTTTTGAACTTTTGTCGGACATTGAAAGGCGTTCAAATCGGAATTGTAAACGCGATTTGGAACGAGAACATAAAAAGGATATTGCCTTTAATCAACGCCTCTTTTTAGGAGGTGTTTGGGCAGGGGGACGTATTTCGGAAATTAGGTTATTTCCATTCTCCCAGGATGAATTGACCTTTTTTTGATTCTTCCGGAGACATTCTGAAAAACCCTGGGGATAAGGGGACGCATTCCGTTTATTGGTTTTCTTGACATGATTGACTTGGATGATTGGTATCTCGCCATGTCACGTCAAGAGCGATTGCTGGTTCCCGAATGTCCACCCCCGATAGACGATTAGGCAACGTCCCCATCTTTGCCTCCGACAGAGCCGAGCAACAAGGAGCCAAGATATGAAAAAGTCGTATTGCATTATTTTATTGGCCTCATTTTTTAATTTCTCCGTGAATACACCTGAGGTTTTAGGTGGTGACTTCCAACAGCCCGGAATGGAGCAGGAAGGGAATTCTCCTTCTGTCAAAACGGATGCCGATGATCTTCGCGCTAAAGAGGAATTGCGTTGGCGGAAACAGTGGTCTGCCGCCAAAGTTCAAGAGAGAGGATTATTTATCGCGGGGCTCGGCGGCGCCGTGGCCGGGGCGGCCGTGGTGGTTGCAGGGGTGGCGGAGGTCAACAGTGCCGATAACACGCCGGGGTGTTCCCGTGACGGCAACGAAATCCTTTGCGACAGTGCGGCGAGCCAATCCGAAGCCCAAGACAAATTGGACGGCGGCCGATCCAAAGCGGCGATCGGCCTGGTGGTCCTGGGGATTGGCGCCGGGCTCGGCGTCTGGGGCGTCGTTCGAGGAAACGAAGCCGACCGCCTGAAGGGCGTGGGAAAGAAGAAATTACGTTGGATGACGACCCAAGGGCGGGATGGAATGGCCGTGATGCTTAGTCGATCGTTTTAGTATCGAGCAGAAAATTTATCTAAATTAAGAGGGGATCGTATGTTTCAAATGACGTGGATGAAAAGCATTAATCTGGTGCTCGTTGGGACCTTGTTGGTGGGGTGTTCCCATACGCTGGAAGTGAAGAACATTGCTGAATACAAATCGGATTCTTTGGTCCAGAAAATCAATAAGCCCATTTCCATCGGCCTTGTTTTCAACGAAGGCAATGATACCGATCTTCGGCAAATGGTTAAGGAGATTGGGTCTGAACTTCAGAAATACAGCACTGAGGTCATTTACCCCTTCAACTCTAATGGGTATAAAAAAGTGGATGTGGAAGCCCGGGTTTCCATCGAGTCCGAATACAAAGGGTCAGGCGCTAATTTCTGGATTAACTGGCCGGGATTTCTCGTGTTTGCGCCCGCGTGGAACGGGTATGTGTATAAGATCAATTACGATGTGAACGTCGTTCTTTTTGACACCGCCAAAAATAAAATGATTGACAAATTCTCTTTGCCGATCAATTTGGATATCCGACACGCCTCCATTAATCGCACCTGGACGGAATTAAGTTGGTTGGAAGTGAGCGCGATTGCTTTCATCGGCGGCCTCGCTTTTACTCAGTATAGCCCTAGCGTCACGCCGCTCGTGGTTCATTCCACATCGCGCACGCTCGGCAACTATATCGCCGAGGAGATCGTTAACCATCTAAACGCGTCAGGCCTTTATTCCCAGATCTTCGTGCGCGAAATTACCGAGTGGCTGGCGTCTCGCTAAAAAAAGATCTTCCTCGCTGGCTGTGGGTTTGGCTACTGAAAAAGACGTGAGGGAATGCCTGGGCGATTGGCGAATGGAGAAAATAGGGGACGCTTACAAGATATCAAGTTAACGCGTGTCTCTTTATCCGGCTGAAGTGAAAAGTGAGAATTCAAAGATCCTCACTGCGGGCGAGATAGGCGGAGGCGATGGCGGCAATGACGGGGCGCTTTTGAAGCAAGAGGGTTTGAACCAAGGAAGTCAAAATGCTGTGGGCATGGGCGCCGGCCTCGGTGCGATTATGGGAGAAATGGGGGACGCTTACAAGATGTCAACATAAGCGCTCCACCCTTCTTTCGTATCTTGTTGTAGAATTGATTACGAACCCAATGAAAAAATATTTGTCTCTCCTTTTTGTAAGTTTTTTTGCCTTCTCTGCCCTTGCTAACCCCCTGCCCCTCTGCCCCCCGTTGACCGCCATGATCACCGCACAATCGGTTCCTACCAGGACCCCAGGCTGGTTACGACACCAACCTACGGACGGTCGCACAATCGGCGCTGTGAGAACCCCCTACACGTTTCAATTCATGAGCTGGGACTTGGATGGAGACCCCATCAAATATCGGATCAACTGGGGAGACGGCACCCCCCTGCAAGACACCATTTCCGGCCCCGGTGGAGTGCTTGTCACAGCCACGCATAGTTGGACGACCGCTGGGACGTATAACGTGAAAGTACAGGCGGTTCAAACGGTGAGCGGGGTGGAGAAGGCTTCAGCCTGGAGCCCGACATATGGGTTCAATGTTGCGGCAAGCGTAGGTGCGAAGCTGGAAGGGTTTCTGCTGATTGGCCCGAGCGGTAATGCGGCCAGTTCTGTAAGCACCCGCGTGACCATGACAATCGGGGAACCGGTGGTGACACCGATGACGTCGGCTAACTACGGGATCTCCCTGGGTTACCAGGGCGCGGTCACTTCGCCCAGTTCAAGCAGTCCGCTCACTTTAGGCGCCGCAGGACCTGGTGGGCAGGAGACACTGCCGCCAGGGCGGCCCAGCATGTCGGCCACGTTATCTTTGACGGGCACCACGACCGCAGAGGTGAGCCAAATTGCGCAATCTCTTCGACAGAACCCCCTGGCCCAGTTGCGAGACGCCAACGGCAACTATCGTGTCAGCAACGGAAAATGGATTAAATTCGACGCCAATAATCGCCCCGTCAGGATCATCACGGGTGATGGCACGAAGACAGAGATGGTCTACACGTACGATGGCGCGAGGGTAAAAAAGACAGTCACCCCGCCCAGCGGCCCCGCATTAACCACGATCTACATTGGCGACATCTACGAGCAAACAGGAAGTCAAGGCACAGCTCACATCTTTGCGGGTGGCCAACGAATCGCCTCAAAGACGGGAGACGCTGTCCTCTATTTCCACCAAGACCACCTGGGAAGCACGAGCCTGATCACCAACAACGCCGGGGCCGTGGTTCAAACCACGCGCTACATGCCCTTCGGTAGTATTTACAGTAGTAGCGGCTCCCTCACTGATGTTGGTTTCACTGGTCATCGACACGATTTCAGCGACGGGCTGATCTACATGAAGGCGCGGTACTACGACCCGGGGCTCGGGAAATTTATTTCGGCCGATGACATCGTTCAATCACCATACGATCCACAAACACTAAACCGATATGCCTATTGTCGTAACAATCCCGTGAACCTAGTGGATCCGGACGGGCATCTTTTCTTTTTGGCACCAATCGTAATAGCGGCGGTTGTGGGTGCCGCTGCTGGGGCTACCATTGCGGCAATAAACGGGGCAAACGGAGGGGCCATTTGGACAGCGACATGGCACGGGGCGGTCCAAGGGGCCGCTTTCGCTGGAACGGCAATGGTGGGAGGTCCGTTAGCCGGGGGGATGGTGGCTGGGGGCCTTGGCGCGGCGCTCAACGGTGGTGGAATGGGCGCCATCATGCAAGGGGCAGCGTTTGGTGGTATCACGGCCGGAATCGCTGGAAGCATTCCTGTCCCGCAAAACGCGATAGGGGCATTTGCCACGCGCATGGGAACAGGGGCCTTGCTGGGCGGGGGGATGTCGTCAATGATGGGTGGAAGTTTCGGCCAAGGCGCTATGCAGGGGGCCATGTATGCCGGAATATCGGCGGCATACTCTGCGGGAGCAAATTACGCCGCGACGCGGTATTACAACAACCAGATCGAGAGTATTGCCAGAAATGGCAAAATTTCTTTTGAAGAACGGGCCCAAAGTATTGAAGCTCTTTACACAAAAGGGACGTCCATGGGGTTGAAGCTCAACGACGTAAGTATGAGTGAAACCAGAATTTCCGGGAATGTGGAAGCCATGTATAACTGGTTGGGAGATGATGCTCGGGGGATCACGAATAATTCTGGGGACAAGATATTTATGTCCGCTGATGGAGACCGAAAGATCAGGTTCGATATCAATAATCCACACGGAGATGATCCTCACATTCACTTTCAAAACCGAATAGACGGGAAGTGGAGGGATGCTTTTGACGACCACCGCTATTACATAAAAAAATGAGTCTGATAAAACTGTCTTCCACTGTTGGCGAAAGAAAATTTGTTATTCAACAGGATCGCCCTGAGGTCGGGTTCTATTTGTTCGTTTATGAAAACAACAAATGCGTTCAGGATCATTTGCAGGACGATTTAGAAACCGTGAAGAGATTTGCTTTGGAAGAGTTTTCTGTCCCTTATGAAAGTTGGCGGCCCGAGGAAGAATGAAAATACTGGAGGGTTAAGGGGACGAGGGTTAAGGGGACGTACTCAGGTTATCAGTTTTCTTGACATGGTGGACTTGGATGATTGGTATCTCGCCATGCCGCGTCAATCGCGATTGCTGATTCCCGAATGCGAATCGAAGGAAACCCTGACGGTTGCATTGTTAATCCGTAACGAGAAAAGGTGACTTTGAGCTGGAAAGTTGAAATGAGACGTCCTATTATAAAGAGACGCCATTGATTCACCATGGATATACTGGCGATCTGGTGGTTAACTTTAAGGAGTGTTAAATGAAATTGACATGGCGGGGAATGTCTATGGCATTGTTTGGCGCAGTTATGGTTTTTACGGGGAGCGTTTTTGCGTCCGAAATTCCTGTTGGGAAAAAAGTTCAGATTCATTTAAAAAGTGGGACTATTCTTGAGGGGGTCATATACGGCGTCAGCAAAGACCAAAAAGAAATTTCTTTGGTCGACTTCACAGAGCCAGTTAAAATAGCTTCAATTCAAAAGATCATTATCCTAAGAAACCAAACAATGGTCCCGATTGAAAAAGAAGGAGCTGGGCAGAAAGCCGATAAGAAACCTCACTACGTTCTTGGGGAGACGCCGGGTGGCAACACGGAACATAAAGTCCATTTCTTTTGCCAAATAGAAACCTGGTCGACCGCGGATGCGTTTAAGGAATCGAAGGAGGCAACTAAGGAAATTTTGAACGATCCTTCTTTGCCTTTTAATGAGTCTTCAGTGGAAATTGAAAGCGGGGTCGGTGGCCGAATAGGCTTTTTGGCCTCTATGGAGGAGGATGGATATTTGTTGGGGGGTAGTCTCGGCTACATTAAGGGTCCCACAGGGACTTTCACCTTTTCCGATGGGAATTCCCCTCCCAACAACGAGGCCCGAATTGAGGAAAAAACATCATTCATCCGGATCATGGCCGAAGGCCGCAAGCACTTCACTTTAAACAAAACAGTGGGAATCCGCCTTGGGGCGGGTCTTGGCTTCGCCATTGGAAATATCGAAGACACCTACACTTTTTTCATTAATCCGTTTCGATCCTCCATGAGCCAGTCACAGAGTTGGACTGGCTTGACTTGGGAGTTGACCCCGTCCATTCTTTTTAAAGCGGGGGAAACAAATATTGAATTCGGGATTACCTATGCTTCTTTACCGACGCTCGGCGAAAACGATGACTTTTATGAATTTAAATGGAATCCGTTAGGCCTTCATTTGGGATTGGGGTTCTAAAAGATAAAGTCGATGGGGGAGTGGGGAAAATAGGGGACGCTTACAAGATATCAAGTTAACGCGTGTCTCTTTATCCGGCTGAAGTGAAAAGTGAAGAATTCAAAGATCCCTGCCTGCGGGCGAGATAGGCGGAGGCGATGGCGGCAATGACGGGGCGCTTTTGAAGCAAGAGGGTTTGAACCAAGGAAGTCAAAATGCTGTGGGCATGGGCGCCGGCCTCGGTGCGATTATGGGACAAGAGAGGGAAGAGAGGGGACGTTCTCAACTAATCAACTAGCTATTGCGATGGAAGTGAGGAAAATAGGGTCGAGTAGCCTGGAGAAGCAATCCCCCGGGCTACTCGACCCTACGTCACTAACAAATAATCTTGACAGCGTTAGTTTATCCGGATAATATAACGACATGAGATCGATTATAAAAAGAGCCCTGTCTCTTCATCTCCCTCCAGGGAAATCCGCCTTCCTCTGGGGGCCGCGAAAGGTGGGGAAAAGTTATTGGATTCGCCACTCTCTTCCGAACGTCCCCGTCATTGATTTATTAAAAACAGAAGTCTTTGCGGACTTCGCTTCTCGTCCCTCGCTTCTTCGAGAAAGACATCAAAGCCACAAGGGCCTATTGGTGATTGATGAAGTCCAGAAAATCCCTGCTCTTCTTGATGAAGTTCATTGGCTGATTGAGAACAAGGGGCTCTCTTTCCTTTTGACGGGGTCCAGTGCCCGAAAGCTTCGTCGCGGCCACGCCAACCTTCTTGGCGGCAGGGCCTGGAAACGCACCATGACCCCTCTCTCCTATACTGAAGTGAAAGGATTTGAATTGGAGAGCGTGATGGTTTCGGGGCTCTTGCCCTCCCATTTCCTCTCGCCAAGTCCCCTTGAAGAATTGCGGGCCTATACCTCTGACTACTTGAAAGAAGAGATTGCGGCAGAAGCCTTGGTCCAAAATATCCCAACATTTTCCGATTTCCTGCGCGTGGCCGCGATCTCTTCGAGTGAACTTTTGAACTACGCGAATGTGGCCCGGGAAGTGGGGATTTCAAACAGGGTGGTTCGAACCTATTTCGATATTTTGGAAGAAACTTACCTGGGTTTTCGAATCCCTCCGTGGAAGAGTTCGAAAAATCGGCGAATGATTTTAACCGAGAAATTCTATCTTTTTGATGTGGGGGTTACGAATTATTTAGCTCGGCGGCGACCGTTATTGGGAAGCGCGGAGTTCGGCAAATCGTTCGAGCAATTTATCCTCATGGAAATTCTGGCCTACAAAGCCTATCGTTCGCCGGACCTCCCGGTCACATTTTGGAGGACGAGCACAGGCCAGGAGGTTGATTTTATTTTGGGAGACAAAGAGGTCGCCATTGAAGTGAAGGGGGGGGCGAGGGTCCATGCCGGAGATCTGGCGGCTTTGAAAGTGATCGCAGAAGACGGGCCGGTAAAGAAAAAAATCGTTGTCTGCCTGGAGCCAGAGTCAAGGAAATTGGAGGGCGGAATAAGAATTGTGCCTTGGCAACTGTTCCTCAATGAATTATGGGCCGGAGATCTCATTTAAAAAAGGAAATCCTCGCCCCGCCCGACCGCCCCTTTTCAACAAAAATTCATCTAAAAATCATTCCCCCACCGAGGCCCTTCGCCTCCGTGGACCATTCCCACTAGAAAAACATGCTAGAATTTTCTGAATACGAACCTGAATGAGTTAAACCCGGACGAAAAGGTGACGTCCGCCATCCCGGTCAGTTCCTTTGATGCGGTGAAGACGAAAGACATGAGCCTCGTGTTGGTTCGAATGGAGGAGGGCGGTAAGTTCGCCATTCTGGCGCCTGTGGTTGCAGACGAAGAAGACGCACAAAACCTGGAGGAAAAACAATGAAGAATGCAATAGGACTGAGAACGGTTGTGGGAGGGGGTATTGTACTGGCGTTAATCTGGCTAGGATTTTCGGTTTTTCAAGGATCGCGGGCGAAAGTCATTTCGGAAGCTCCAAAAACAATTTCGGAGACACGATATTTCAAGGACGTCTCCCCTTATTTTTATACGCAAATGCCCTTTCTGAAAAAAGGGTTTCAGTTCATCGATTCGTCAAACTCTTTGGAAAGTCAGGAAGGGGCAGAGAGCTCTCTTCTGGTGCAACGCGCCAGCAAGGAAGGAGTCTCCGAGTCTCTCCCTGACGCACCGCCCATCCTGACGACGAAAGATTTTGCCCCTTATATCAACGTTATTAAAACGGAAAAGGAAGCGCTCACTTACGTCATGTTTTTAAGCCGGAAAGGATATCCGTGGATGGAACCTATTCGGTTTAATTATTTTCAGGACATTCCCTTCATAGGCATTGAATTTGTGAATATTTCTTCCGCAACAATAGTCGAAAATTCAATCCGCGGTCCACGGGTTTCCGTTGTGGGTGGGAAAAAAGCAAAGAACAAATTTTTCTCCATCGTTCGCACTGTGATTCCCTTGGACCAGCCCAACCTTAACGAAGATAAAATTCTTTCCGGGGCCGACTTCCTTCAACTGACTGAGCTCGCAGAAGTGACGGAAAAGGTAACCGAAAATGGAACCTACTCCTTTACGCTCAGGCGGTTCCCAGTCAAAAACTGTCCCATAGGAAACCCGCTGAAGGCCATTCGCCAAGTCAAAAAGTAACCGGGATTCTTCGGTTGGCCCCGGCCGGGGCGGCAGAACCGCTGAGGCGGAGCGTCTGGTCGGGAGGTGGAGCCCCCTTGTCTGGGAATAGAAGGTGTTCACAGTTCCCTCGTGAACCACAGGAAACCCGGAAGCCCCTGATTTATTTGAAATAAATTTCTGTGCTTCCGGCTTTTCGGCGGAGGAGGAGGGAGACAATCAAAGAATACCCCCTGGCGCGAAAGCGGGAACGCCGCCGCTTTCCCCGTCGATGGAATGACCCCGTTTTCGATTTGCGGCGCCGATTTGTCTATGGGATCCCGGCTCTCCTCCTGTTGTTCATGGGACTGCTGGGGGGGTGGACTTTTGTTTGGGAACCCTCTCGTCTGGTGGTTCGCACCCACGCCATTCGGGTAAAAGACTGGCCACAAGATTTGCGGCCGTTGCGTGTGGCGTGTTTGGGCGACATCCACGGGGGGTCCTCCTTTATTGACCGGACGAAGTTGTGGGATGTGGTGCAATTAACGAACAGACAAAAAGCCGACCTGGTGGTGCTTTTGGGCGATTATGTGGTGATGGGTGTGCTGGGCGGTAATTTCATGGAACCGGAAGACGTGGCGGACGGCCTTCGTGGGTTGGAAGCGCCCCTTGGTGTTTACGTCATTTTGGGCAATCACGATTGGTGGTATAACGGTCTCCGGGTGGCCCAGTCGTTTAAGGACGTGGGATACACGGTGCTTCAAAACGAAATTGTTCCGCTGTCCATCGATGGGCACACGGTAAACGTCGTGGGACTGGAAGATGAGTGGACGCGCCGGCCCGATGTTGTGAAAGTATTGAGCCTGATCCCGGTGGGTGAACCCACGATCGTCCTCGCTCATAACCCAGACACTTTTGCCAGGCTTCCCCATGTGAACGGTGTGACGTTTGCGGCCCATACCCATGGCGGGCAGGTTCGGTTTCCGTTTATGGGCGCGCCCGTTGTGCCTTCCCGGTACCGCCAGCGGTATGTGGCTGGCCATGTGGAGGAAGGCAGTGAACAAATGTTCGTCACGTCGGGGATAGGCACCAGCCTCTTGCCTCTCCGTTTCGGCGTTCTCCCCGAAATCGCCGTGATCACCCTTTCAGCGAATACCGAAAGTTCCGGGCGTGCCCAGAAGAATCTTTTTGATAAAATCCATCGATAGGAAAAACCCATGATCGACATAAAACTGATCCGCACTCAACCTGACGTTGTCCGAAAAGCGATCGAAAACCGTGGCGGGCGGTTTCTCCCGAAATTTGAAGAACTCTTGATGTTGGACAAAGAACTCCGCGCCATTCTTGCTGAAGTGGAACCTTTGCGCGCCCGGCGGAATCAAGCGGCTGACGAATTCGGCCGCCGCAAAAGAATGAGAGAGGACGGGGGGTCTCTCTTAAAGGAAATGGAGGACCTGAAATCAAAACTTAAATCGCTCGAAGAACGAGCGGGGGAGGGGGAAAAGAAGGTCCAGTCGGCTCTCTTAGAACTTCCAAACCTGCCGCTGGAGGCCGTTCCTCTTGGACGCGGCGCCGCGGATAATCGAGAGATTCGCCGGTGGGGTGTTCCCCGCACCTTTTCATTCCCTGTCAAGGACCATCAAGACTTAGGGGAAAAACTGGGGCTCATGGATTTTACCCGGGCGGCAAAACTGTCGGGGGCTCGGTTTGCGCTTCTCACGGGGGTGGGCGCGCGGATGGAACGGGCGCTCATCAACTTCATGTTAGACCTTCACACCACGGAGCACGGCTACACAGAAATTTTTCCGCCCTTCCTCGTGACCCGCCAAACCATGACCGGCACCGGCCAACTTCCCAAATTTGAAGAGGAACTGTACGCGACAAAAGAGGACGACCTGTTCCTCATCCCCACGGCGGAAGTCCCGCTCACCAACATGTTCCGCGACGAATCCATGGACGAATCCTCGCTTCCCCGTTCCCTGTGTGCCTACACGGCCTGTTTCCGCCGTGAAGCCGGCACCTACGGCAAAGACACGCGTGGCCTGACCCGCAACCATCAGTTCAACAAAATCGAATTGGTCCGATTCGTTCGCCCTGAGGACAGTTTGAAGGAATTGGAGCTGTTGACGCACCACGCTGAAATGGTTTTACAGAGGTTGGGTCTCCCTTACCGGGTGATGGAACTGTGCACGGGGGACATGGGGTTCTCCTCCGCCAAAACATACGATCTGGAGGTCTGGGCCCCCGGCGAAAACGGAGGCCAAGGCCAGTGGCGGGAAATCTCGTCTTGTTCCACGTTTACCGATTTTCAATCCAGGCGGATCGGCCTTCGGTACACCAAACCCGATGGAAGCCGCGCTCTCTTGCATACGCTCAACGGTTCCGGCGTCGCCGTGGGCCGAACCATGGCCGCCATTTTGGAAAACTATCAAGAAGCCGATGGCACGGTGATCATCCCCGAAGCCCTGCGCCCGTATCTGCTATTAGACCGGCTCACTTCCACAACATTAAGGGGACGTTCTCAACAAACCAACTAAATTGACATGAAAGGCGAGTCCCCGTGAGCAGGAGAAAATCCGTGTTCATCTATGCAGGGGAATGGCTTAATCTGAAAATATAAGGGAGAATTATTCCGGAAGAGTTTCCTGGCGGCTTCGTGCCGTCTCGTGAATATCGGATAACACGATCAGAAATGAGAACGTCCCCTGAGGTGTCTATGGTGAGAGCATTGATTAAGGGTGGGGTTTTGGGTGGGTTGACGATGTTTCTTTGGGGGATGGTCTCTTGGACGGTGCTCCCTTGGAACAGATCGAATATCCGTTCCTTTGTTGATGACAGGGCCGTGGCGGAGGTTCTGACGGCAAACGCGCCGGTGCGCGGGGTTTATGTGTTGCCGCGGTTTGACCGGGTCTCGGACGTCGAACCGGGGGGGCCTCAGGCGTTTGTCGCGTATGATGAACGCAGTGCAGGTTCCCGGGCGCGTCCCATTGGCGGGGGGCTGTTGATTCAGTTCTTGGGGGGATTGTGTCTCACCTGGCTTCTCATCAAAGCTCGGTTGGGATACTGGGGGAGGGTCGGGTCGTCCACCGCGGCGGGGCTGTTCGCCGGGATTGTCAGCGATCTTCCCAACTGGAATTGGTGGAGTTTCTCAAGCGGGTTTACCCTCGCTTCCGTAGCGGACCATACGTTGGCGGGGACGTTGGCCGGCATGGTGATCGCTTGGGTGATTGAAGACCCGAAACCCGTAAAAATTCCCACATGATAAAGAGGCGCGTTTATTTCGGTCTTTTTAGGGCTCTCGCAGGATCGTTGGTTTTGGTCGGTTCGGCAGGGGCGGCTCCCCTTCGCAAAAGCGACCGCCGGTATCTGGCGGGTGTCTACCAAGACACCTGGCTCTGTCTTGCCCATTTCGTTAGCCCGAAAACCGGACTGCCCTACGATTCCAGCCGTCGGGCTCCCGCCACCTCCACGACGAACATCGGGTTTTATTTGGCTTCTTGCGCGGTGGCCGGTCGGACGGGACTCCTCCCGCCTGAGGAAGCGCGAAAACGTTTGGACGCCGCTCTCACCAGCCTTGAAAAAATCCAAAAATTTCTCGGTGGATTTCCTGTGACTTGGGTCAACGCAGAGACGCTTCAATCAACGGAAAACAAATTTTCTACCGCCGATCATTTGTCTAACCTGACCGCGAGCCTTTTGGTTGTTAAGGGGATTGTCCCGGACCTGGCGGCGCGGATCGACAAAATCTTGACGCCCATGGATTGGGGAGATCTCTATGAGCCATCTCAGGGGTGGTACAAGGGCGGTTGGCGTTTAGACAAAAAAGATTTCGACGTTCACCAAAAGGGCTGGGACTGGTACTACAGTTTCCTTGGCGCCGATACACGGTTTGGGGTGGTGTGGGGCATTGGCACTGGCCAAATTCCACCTGAAAGTTGGCCGGCATTGAACCGGAAACAAGAAACGAAATACGGTTTTTCCTATTTCCTTCCAGGCTGGCAGGGCGGGGGACTTTTCATGCAATATGTCACGGGGCTCTTTATCGACGAGCGAGACACGCCGATCGGAAAATCCGCCGCGAACTTTGCCTGGGCTCAAATGGCCCACGCCGACAGGATCGGCGCCCCCGTCTGGGGCTGGTCTTCTTCGGAAAGCCCGAACGGCAAAGAATATCTCGGATGGGGAGACATTTCCGACAATGTGGTGACCCCCCACGCGGCAGGGCTCGCCGCCCTTTATTATCCCCGGCGGGCCATCGAGAACCTTCGTCAATTTCAGAAACGGGGCGCGCGCGCGCCGTTCAAGGAAAACGGCCGATCGTTCGCTTTTGGGTTTCGCGATAGTTATGACTGGAAATCGGGCCAGGTGTCTGAAACGTATCTTTGCGTTGACCAAGCGCTGATGTTTTTGTCTTTGGCCAACCTGCTTCACGAGGGGATCCTTTGGAAGGCGGTGGCGGTGGATCCCCACGTTCAACGGGCCCGCCGGGAAATATCAGATTACGCCGCGACGGACGATACACTCCTCCCGCTCTACAAGGAGCGAGACGGGATCCCCACCACAAAAAAATCACGCGGGGCTCTAAAATAGGGGTCTTCTCCGTTCTCTGTACGTAAAAAACACGCGGTTACCGTTGACCCAAGATCTTTAAAAACTTGACACGCATGCCGTGAGACCATAGGGTCTTGGTCATGAATACCAAAACCTCATTACGATCATACCTGTCCGGGGAAAACGGTGAATGTCCTTCTCCCCTCCGTGGGAGGTTCGTCGCTGAGCTCCGAACACCTGGGGCGGCAGAGCCGCTGTTGCGAAGGTGGCCCGAAGGGCCGGATAAGGGGCGATTTTCCATCAAGGACAAATCATCCCCTCACCCTGCCCTCTCCCACAAGGGGAAATGGTAAATCTTGTTGGGGACATGGACCATATTGGGGCCCTTTTTCCGTCGAAACATGGTATTTTCTCGGACAGCTGTGACACCTCCTATCGTTTGCGCACGCAGACTATTTTACCTGGATTACTTTTCATTAGCAGAAGTGGGGCATTATTCGATAGCGCTGAAGGGCCTTCCCACTCCCGCCGCCGCCCCAGCCCCAACAAATGGCCTTATCTTCTCGCATATCTCTGGTGTTGCCCGCCTCCCACCCCGCCTCACCGACCTCGGCCATCAAGTGACCCGAGGAAATCAGAGACGATTCACAATACTTAAATTCGTTTTATTTTTTTTAGGCATTAAATAAAAATACTTGACAGACTTAACAATCTGGGGTATATATTTGTGTATGGAAAAACCTCGTCTCCTTGTGATTGAAGACACCGCGATCACCCAGGCGGTTCTCAAGAGCCAGTTCGAAGCCTTGGGTTGCGAAGTAATGATATGCGGATCGGCGGAAGAGGCGTGGGAGCACCTTCAAAACGCCGCACTGCCACACGGCATCATTTTAGATTTTCAGCTCCCTGGCGAAGACGGCCCGTCCTTCTTCAGGCGACTTTCTATGGACCTACGGTTTAAATCAATTCCGGTGATCCCGTTCACATCTCTGTTGAGTCAACAGCAAAACCAAGGCTTCGAAAAGGTATTGGATTTCGCCGCCAACCGCGACACCAAAGGCGGTAGCGCCGCCCATCCCATGGTGGAAAAAAAAGATGGACAAGAACCCCATGTCCCCCCAGCCCTCATTTTATCGGTGGGCCACGCCTTTCAGCGAAGCGGCCAAATGCTCCCCACAGAACTTCGAAAAGCCATGCGAACCATCGCTGAAGCGCTCTCTAAGAGCACCTGACCACGTCAACTTAACCTCAATGCAGTTTAGATAAGGAGTAGTTGCCCGATTTATCGGGCGATTTGCATTTAAACTAAACCGCATTGAACTTAACCCCAACTTTTCCCAATCATGAACAATAACCGCTTTTTGCCTTAGAAGGGGACGTACTCTGTTTATCAGTTTATGCAGGTCGAAATTGTCCAAACCCTCCGATAAGGCCTATTCGCCACCTGTTCGGTTTCACCAATTCGGTGAAATAGAGATTTTGTAGCACGGGCATCTTGCCCGTTTAAAGATACATGGGCTGAAAGCCCATCCACCTTCCTTACGCGAGCTTCTGGGACTAACAATCGCCCTTGACGTGGAATGAGGAGCTCCTAATCATTCAATTCGACCATGCCAGGAAAACTGATTACGTCTCGTTACTCCTACGTTAAAACTTAGCGTCTGCAATTGCTTTACCAATTCGCTCGACCAATTCCCATTGTTTTTCCCGAAGAGCGGAGGCCGACATGGTTTCGCCCTTCGCTGGGGCAAGGGGCATATCGTGGAATGATCCCATACCGACAAGAGATTTTTTGATTTCCTGAATCGTGCCATCAACTTCGACTGGACTTAGATTCCCTGATTCGAGTTTTTTGCACCGGTACTTGTACCATTCGGCATGTCTCTTGAGGGTAGTTTTTTCAAGAAGATTGCAAACCTCTTGAACTTCAACGATGATTTTTTTTAACCCTGTCATTTCAAATTTAACGCTTCTATAAATTTTAAAACATCTCCATGCCCAATATGTAGACAGTTGGGGAGAGGATGTTGCCGCCCGAGAGGTTTATCGAAATCCTATTGGAGACATTGAGTGATAAGTAGGGAGGGCAACACGGGCATCAATTCCCCATCACCAAACAGGCCTTCTGGTCAGCGGTGCGGATCCTCGCTGTGAACCCAGAGGTGAACTTGAGAAAATCCGCCTCAACCCCATCGCTGAAAATCACACCATCGGATGGCATAAGTGACTCCAAAACCAATTCCTCCCCAGAGTCAATGAGGCCAGAAACAATCCCCGTTTTCGAGTGCTTGCTCGCGAAAGGCTCTCTCACCGCAAAGAAAAGACGCCTGTCTTCCCAATCCATTCTTAAAACCGATCCTGGTTTTCCCCCAGTGAAATGTGTTATCCCATTTGCCATGTTAAAAACCGAGGAAAGCCAACCCGTTGAACCCGCCCCGGTTGATACGATTATGCCACTCGAAGACTGTGCCTCAGAGTTTTTACTGATTTGAATTTTATAACGAGCCGAAACATGGGTCCTCGCCCCGATAAATAGATCGTTGAAAGCAAGAAGCCTCTGGCCGTCATTCAAAGTGGCCTGAGCGAGTGTGATCTCCTTTACCTTCGCTAATCCGAATAACAACTTGCCAACAACTCTTTGGGCATCCGTTGCCTTAAACGGCAGTAAAACCCCGTCAAAGCGCTCCGGATCTGGATTCACTGCCACAATTGGTTGGCCTCCGACGTATTTCGCACAATTCGCCACCAACCCATCCTGACCAACAGTAACGATGATATCCTTCTCCGTAAAGACGCATGTGGGGACCAACGACCTATCCATGACGTGAATCTTCAACCCCACAACCAGGTCCTTGTGGAGGGTATCCAAACACGATCGATAAACTGCATCTTCACGCTCGTAGTCGGAGAAATCCCCTCCCGCATGTTCAATATAAAATTTTGCCTGCCCCTTGGTGTTGAACCGTTCCACCAACTCCTGAAAACGCGTCTTCCGAGTGACCAAAACGATCTTTTCGTATGTCACCGAGGTTCAGACCTCTCTGGCTGTCGACCTTTTCATTTTTTGTTGCTTGATAGGAGAGTATTTAATAGGTCCGGCGTAATGGAGAGTTCTCCAATCTTTTGTGCATTTTCCGCCAGCTTTTCAAACGCCGCGGCGATCATGAACTTGCTATCCATGCCTCCGCCGCCCAGGGCTGAGAGTATGCGCCAATCCACTTCTTTGATTGGAGTCAGCATCCGCTCCAGAGCGTAAGCTCTACTCTCCGTTTCTAACCGGTCATTTTTTACGCGCTTCTCCATCAAGCTGGACCGCTTTTCCTCTATGGCAATCTCAGCACCCATTTGGACCTCACGCACCTGCCGTTTCTTTTCCTCAACAGAGATTTCCGCACCCATCTGGACTTCACGCACTTGCCGCTTTTTCTCCTCAACGGCGATTTCGGCGTCCATTTGAGCTTGCCGAACATGCATTTTCTTTTCTTCCAAGGCTTTTTCAGTCTCCAACTCGCTTTCCTGGATGGTCCTCTCCTGTTCTACCGCAGCGTTCCGCCGAGAGTAGACAGCTTCGTCGGCCTTGCGCAACAGTGCTTCCCGCGCTTCCGCCTCCAACGCTTTGGACGTTTCTGGGGTTGGCCTTAGGGACACAATTGAAAAACCCAAAATTTCGATTCCGTGAATAGCGATAAGGTCCGATTTCTTGATCTTTTCAAAGGCTCCCGCGGCAATAGTTTCCGCACCCGCCAAAACCTTCCTCAATTCCTGACCTTGGATGATCGCCCGGACGAGAGACTGAGCTGTGTGCACGAGTCTTTCGACCATTTTTGCGGGATCATCTGATAAATATTTCCCCCCATTGTTAACGGCAAAATTGAGCAACCCGGCCAGCTTTTTAGGGTCCGTGACGCGATAGCTCAGCTGTCCCTGAATCGTGACAGTTTGAAAATCTGCGGTCACCTCATTGAATGCGAACGGTACATCAATGGTATTCATTGGTACAGCCGCAATGGTGGAAGTGGGAGCGAAATAAAAAAATGAGAGGCCTGCCCCCTCTCTTTTGACTACCCCATTTTTGTAATGAAGCACATAGATGATCGGGTCCAACTTAATAAATTCCATTCCCATCATAATTAAACCTCCGTGGCCTGAAATGTTTAGACTAAACTTTAACCTAAACTTCCCAGTTGGCCCGCAGGACCGGCCGGTCGCAACGCTCCCTGCACCTGGGACGGCCGCTCTCAGAGCTCGCGGCACATGGGGCACCAGAGGTGCTGATGCGGCAAAGCCCCTGATGCGAGACGAAGGAGATCCACTTTTTAGGACGAAAAAAGTGAGAGATCCTTTGTCGAATCCCGGGTCCAACTGGGAAATTCTGGCAAATATGAATACCAAATGCTTCCAAAACCGAGTTTCCTCTTTAGATCGGTTGTAAAATTTATCGGGTTAGAAAAAAACCGTTATTAAGGGCAAAGCCATAAATTTCAATGGTAAAGCCCGGGTGAGCCTTTTTTATTTCCTTCAAAGCCTCCGGTTCCTCTAACTTCTTTTGCCTGACCATCTCGGCGCAATGCTCTGCGTAATCGATAAGAGCTTTGGCTTTTCCAATTGCATTTTCAATTTCTGCTTTTCCACAATCTTTTCGTTGCTTGGAAAGCAAATCTTGCGCAATTTCAATTGTGTGATCCCTAACGAGACAAAAAGCATCATCAAGTATGTTCATCACTAGTCCTTGTAGGTCCACCTGTGAATGTTCTTGTTCTGCTGTAGAGCAGGAAATTCATGCTGATAAAATGTTCGAGTTCCCACGGACTTGTGCACAAACAATGTAATTTCACCTGAGGCTCCTGCCGCATATTTTTGGGAGGCACGGTTCCAAATTAACTCGGCTTGAGCCCTTGAAACAGGGCTGGAACCGCCTCTACCAAAAAGGTCAAAGTTTTCCAGCCACTTTCCTCCGGCGGTATCCTCAATGGACCATTTATTTGTCACGGCCTTATAAGAAAAAGCCGATTTTCGGCTACCCTCCCCAGAATAAAAAATAGCCTTATTTGGCGGAGAAGAAAGATCAAGATTATCCACTTCCCGCATAAAAAACTGGAAGGGGTCTTCGTTTCCCCAAGGTTTTTGTTTTAGGGTTTGAGCTTCCACCGCAGTCACAGTTTTTGAGACAGAACCAGCTCCCTTGGTTACCGGTGGGCCAACGAAAACATGCCCCGCCTCGCTTTGCGCAACATTTTTAGTCCATTGCATAATCCCTTTGAATCCTGCTTTAAATTCTTGAACTGCTTGGCCGACGTCTGTACTGGCTCCGGTTCTGGAAGTCCAGGCCTTTTCGATCGCGGACACTTTTGCGCCTTGGGCCACTCGGCCTACGACCAGCGCCCCAGCCATGGTCCCCATAAATTCTGAAAGGTCTTGGTTCACTCCGGCGGCTTGGAGACTGTGGTCTACGGTCACGCCTGTCGCGATCCCCGCGGCGGACGAAATGGGGAACGAAACCATCAGCCCGATCCCCGCCGCTTTCCCCAACGCGTTGGCCCCCTTGGAAACGACTAACCCAACATGGCCCACTGCTTCCATGGTTTTGGGGGATGTCTCCGCATACTTTGACAACGTATTGAATACATAGAAATCGGCCGCTTCACTCGAGGCTTCTTTTAACGTCGCTTGCGGGTGGGCCGCCGCAACGGCGATTCGGTCCCCCAACTTGCTTGGACCTGCGCCGAGAACTTTGTCTTTGGCGATTTTGAGCGATAGGGCCCAATCCAGCGCTCTTTCTGGGTCAACGGCCCCTGCTTCCACCAACTTCACCAGGGTTTCTTGTGCATGGGTGGCGGTTTCTGCGAAAACCTTTTTCTCCGGGGCGGGGAACCATTCGTAACCCTTGGCGACTGCTTCCATGGTTAGAGGCTTCTTCCCAGCAAGATCCCCCACATCGACAACTTGGCTCATGGCCGAGAGATTGCCTGTTAAACTCCGGATTTCTTTAAAGAAACCTTTCGTCATCTCTGCCTGGGCGGCGACGGTCTCTGAACGGGCCTTAAAAACTTCCGTCCGGACCGCTATCTGGGAGTCTCTTTGAGGTTTTTGAAAGACCCCATCAAATCCTGGGACTGGGGCGTCACAGGCACTTCCTGTTTCTGGTTGGGCCCAAAGAGAGGGGACATGATTGACTAATTGACTTTCCCTAAACCATAATCGATCTGGGAACGGGAGAGACAATCGAACAGGCCTGATGGGAATAAACGAATACGTCATTTCAAAGCCCCATCGATTTTCGAAACCAGTCCCAGCATGCTTATTTCAATGTTGCCTAATTTACAATCCCTTGTTTTAAGACATTCTTGTAATACCCACCTTAACCCCATTAATATTTCGGTCGACGTTGAGCCTGCTTCAATTTTATCGATTATTAGTTTAGCCCATTTTTTTTGCCCTTCAATTTTCAGTGCTTCGGAAATTGATTTTGCCTCTTTATAATAATCATAGTGTTCGGTCATGGTTTGCGCTTTCCAGCCGAAAAACTGCGGAGATCAATACCCCCTGGAGCAACGACCACCTCAATCCCTCCTCCGGGGTTGTTGCCAACAGGAGGGGCTGGACGGGTCACGAAAGGTGTGCCTGGTTTAATCTCTCCGATTTCGACAAATGTAATTCCGCCCTTTCTAAGATTTCCAGGGGGCATCCCATAGCGTGCCTCGAAACCAGGAGAAAGGGGATTTTCCATCGCCCAGAATTGGGCCTCACCAGCTTCACTTTTCCCAATTCTCCCGATTTTATAAAGGGTCTGTCCACTTTGAACTGAATTTCTGGCCGCCAAGGCTTCCGGCACCATGGATTGTAATGCGTCGCCATATGGCGTCGAGATAGATGCAAACTGCTGAACCGGGGGAACATTGCCTAATGGGCTTGGTGGTGATGTTTTCCCCGGAACAAGAATTTGGCCAGACTCATTTGCAATTAGACCCAAAGAATCGCCCACAAATGCCCGAACATTTCGGACCATCAAATTAACTTTCGAGATGACTGCCGCTGAAAATTCGCCTTCCTTTACCTTCACCCATGAATTGTTTCCAACTTTCGCCGCGACGAGGATGCTTGCCACGGTGGCGTAGGCGGTTGAGGCTTCTTTGTCTACCCCCACGTATTCCAGCACGTTTTTGGCCACATAAGCGGTGCCGAGCGCGGACGCTGTGGTGATCGACGCCGTTACACCGAAATAAACCAGACCGGCGGTTCCCATCACTTTATTGGCCACGTCGGCCGTTTGGGCCGCCCTTAACCCAACGGTTCCCACAACCAGGCCCATGGTGGGGTGAGACTCGGCCACTTTTCCCATCCAACCGAAGAATGCCGCATCCGCACCGCGATTGACCAGATTTTTACCTGTGTCGTAGGTCTTTTGGAGAGGGTCCGCTACGGCGCGCTTTTGGTCGTAGAGCGCGTCATTGGGCACCGCGCTGAGGATTTTGTCTCTCATGGCCATCATCTGGGCGCCTAATTTTGCGCCTTGTTCTGGGGCCATGGCCCCCACAGTCACAAGGCTCTTGATCCCCTCCAACGTCTTTTCCGTCTGTTGGCATACCGCCGCTTTGGCCTCTGGGAAATACGTCGCCGCCCGGCGGGCCAATTCCTGATCTGGGACCAGAGCTTCTGTCTTTAAGCGGTCCGCGTCGATATTCGGGAGCATGGAAACGAGTTCGTTGGTAACGCCACGCATACCACGTTGAACCTCACGGAAGGATTCTGCCTGGGTTTCGAGACCCTGAGTCTTTTGTGTTAAGACGTCCTGTCTCTGTTGAAGATTTTGCAAGGGTTCCCTTATGTTGTCGTAAGATACGTTTTCTACGGATTGGGAGAGGTTTAGGCTGGCTTGGCGAATGTCTCCGGCTTCTTTTGAAAGGTTCTTGAAGTCGTCCTTGAATTCAAAATTGAGCGCGGCCTCTAAACCTGTCTGTTGGGAAACGGTTTTAAAGAATTGGCTTACCGCGTTGCTTCGGGCGGAGAGGTCCCGCTCAACGTTCGATATCTTGGAAAAGTTGGCGGAACTGGTTGCGTCCAGGGCGTCGACGCCCTTTTGTACCCCACTGATTTCGATCGGGGCGTGGGTTCTGCTGACGAAGACCTGTTTATCCCCCTTTTCAATCACGGCGCTATTTAACCCCATCACGGCCGCTTTGACCATGAACGTCGCACAGGCAAGGCTGGCTGGCCCAGACATATCAAGCGCATCAGACATGGCGCCGTCCAGCTGGACTTGCGCCCCTTTGAATTGAAATTTCCCTACTGTTCCTTCGGGGGTTTCGATGGCCCCCTTAAACGTCATATCTCCAGCTGAAATCTTCCCGAACCCTTCGATGTTCAATGGGGCTTGGATCTTTAACGGCGTTTCTTTGGCCATGAGGTTGAAGTCTAGCCCAATAGGTTTGACTTTGCCGCCGTCGTCGGCGAACCGAACTGGGAAATTGGCTCCATCGGCCCGTGTGATTCCCCCGAAGTTTGGTGCGTAGGCGGTTCCTTCGACCAAACGAAGATTTTTGCCCTCCGCCTTAAATGTCGATCCTGGTTCCCAGGTTTGACCGAGAGCGGTGGTTTTCCCGTTTTGGGTTTGCAAGAGACCCGGGGCGATCTCTTTAAGGTTTTTGAATGATCCCATCAAATCCTGGGACTGGGGCGTCACAGGCACTTCCTGTTTCTGGTTGGGCCCAAAAATCTTATGGGCGAGGCTTACGATCCCATCCCCGATCTTCTTAAACGCCGATGTAATGGCCGCTCCGATCCCCTTGAACACAGCGCCAACTGCCTGAACAAAGGTTGGTTTTGGGATGGAGGCAATGGTGTCCAGCTCGACGGTGGGTTTGGTGTTGATGTCCGGAGCCTTGGCCTGAAGAGAATATTGAAATCGGATTGTGGGCTGGTAGGTCAGGTTAAGTTTGGGAGCCACATATCGAAAAGAATCAAAGTTTTGCACAGGTGGCGCCACAAAACTTTGCATTCGGGCCCGGGCCTGTTGCATCTGTAGCTCAAAGTTAGAGGCCGAATATCCTCCCCGGGGGCCGTAGTTATTGCTGTAGGAATTATTCTGATAATCGTCGTTGTTCCGAGCGAAAACAAGCCCGGCATCCAAACCAACGAGGGCCAAGCAGAGAGCCACGGAGAGGGTTTTTGTTAAGACACTGCGAAAAGGGAAGGAAGAGGGAGCTCGGCGCATCGGAGCCTCGCGGAAAAATCAATTTAACGACGGGGCCATTCTACCATTCCTTTGTCGAAAGTCAAATAAGCCTTCCCAGAGCCGCTAAGCCTATAAATATCTTTTGTGTTTTAGCGATCCCGTTCCTTTTCAAGAGTCTGTATATCATCAGAGCGTGAATTTTGTAGTTGCCCGATTTATCGGGCGATTTCCCGTCGCCGGACATTTTCGCCTTCTAGTAATTGGAGGTTTGGTTAAAAGAATTTGGGAGCCCCTACGCACGGTTTTCCCAACCAGGAGCGAGGGGGTGGTCTACGGTGGTTGACCACCTCCAGGGGGATTCGTCGAATGATGCCTTACTTTTTCTTCATTAGAAAACTTGACCATAGTTACCGTTATGGCCTGCGTTTTCTTCGTCCAAAAAGCCGCGACCTCCTTCGCCTCGGTCCTCTTGCTCAACTGAACTTTCCATGTTAATTGACCGGCATTACAACTAAACCTCACCACGAAGCGCCACGGATTTTTTTTCCAACGGCAAACTGAAGAAAAAAACGGACCCTTTTCCCCATTCACTTTCAACCCAAACGCGCCCCTTATGGGATTCGATAACAAATTTGGTGCTGGCAAGCCCCAACCCAGCCAAACCGCCCTCCTCTTTTTTGAGTTGAACCCCGGCTTGAAACAATCGGGCGAGATCCGCTTGCCGGATCCCTACGCCCGAATCCCGAACAAAACCAATGAACTCTGTTTTTGTGACAGAATATCCAAGTTTTACCGTCCCGCCTGGCGACGTATGACGAAAAGCGTTCTCCACCAAGTTCGCAATAACTCGGTGTTCAATGATCGGAGGGTCGCACATCACTTTTATTGACGGAAGAGGAACATCGACGACCCACGTCAATCCTCGTTTCATAGCCTCAATTTTGTATTTCTCGCGAATAAATGAATAGTGGACATCCATTGGGTTGGGCAAGATTCGAAACATGGCAATTTGGTTGGGCATCATGACTTGCCTCAAATGGAACTGAACAAACCCGGCGTCGGCGGCAACAATTCCCAGGGCTTGTTTTAATTCCGATGTGACCGGCCCAAATGCCCCTGACATCGCAAGCTCGAGATAGTGCATGCTCCCCTTGGGTCCAAACGGTTTCATGAGGTCATGGGCCCACATAGAAGTCATCTGTTGTTGAGCGAGTCCAGAAATTAATGTTTCCATGCGGTGTTCGCTACGGTGAGCGAGTTCGGTTAAATGTCCCAGGTCAATGTCGTTGTAAGGACGACCGTCCTCTCGAGCTGAAATATTGACGATCGCATGGAGATCTCCGCGAAAAAAGATCGGCAACGAAACGGCGGAATGGAGAAAATCCATTTCTTGGCGAAGGGGTTCGGCCTGGACCGATCCCACGCGCTCCACTAATAAATCGGCCACGCAAGCGATGGGGTCTTTCCGGAAATGATTTGCCATCGGTCCGTCCGACGGGGCAGAGAGGAATTTGGCTTGCCCCTCATTCAGCCCAAAATGGGCCCTTATTCTAAACCATGTCCCGTCCCCATCACGCATAAGCACGTTGCATGATTGAGCCTCAACAAGGATTTTGACTTTTCCTACGATGGCCCAAGGGAGCTGATCGAGCGTCTCCACCGTTGAAAACGTCGCCAAAACTTTGCGTGCTTCAACCCGGGAGATGTAACGACCTCGAAACAAGGGAAAGCGATCCACCCACGAAGAAAGCCCTGGCAATAACCTTTCAAACAAAAACGGACTGCCACCGACAGCGATTAAACAGGAAATGAACCAAAAGACATTAGGACGAGCCCCCAATAGGACGAAGGGCCCAACAGAAAGAGCAATCCCTCCGAACGCGTAGAGTAACCAAATGGTCCCATATCGAAAAGCAAGGTTTGCATCCATCACATTGTAACGCAAAACCGCATAACTCAATAAGACGGTAGACGCGGCAACACCAAGAACACCGAAAGGATAAAGTGGAATGTTTTTGACCAAGGGAAAAGTGGTTGCCGAACCTAAAAAACCTACAAGACCAAAAACAAAAAACGCGATGAGTCTGTTTCGTTGATGGCCAGAAGATTGACGTATTCCGCGGAAAACAATTCCCAGGGCCCAAACCAGGGACCCTGTGAAAATCAACGACCAAAATCCAAAAAGGAATCCCGGCGAATCGTCGTAAAAACGGAACCCGAGTTTAGGAGCCACACGCCCGACAAACAAAGGCGTGAAATTGGCAAAGCTAAATACAGCGCTTGCCCCAAAGAGAAACCAACCACAAATTCGATTGATTTTTTGCCCAGTCAATTCGGAACTCACCCAGAGCCAAACAAGGGAGACCCAAATCGACCCACAATAGGAAAACCGCATCCACCCCAACGCCGCGCCATAAGTTGTGGAGATGGACATCAGGGCGCGGCCAGAACTCCAAGCAAAAGTGCAACCCATCGAAAGTCGCCAGGCAAGTGTCAGTCGAGGGGCCTCTTTCACCCGAAGAAACGAGGCCAGCACAACGGAGGACACAGCAGAAAACATCATGGAACCAAAATAGTAGATATCCACATCGTTACCAAGAAGGATTTCGTTCATTGTTGATCAACATTATAACCAGAAAAGATGGAAAGATCGTTCTTTAGTCAATGGAATTGCCGTAAAGTGCTCCAAATTTTTAGGGGGGGGGGACTTGATTTAAAGTTTGTTGGGGGGTATGATCTTCCCAGGGTTTAAGTTCCTCTGCTAAAACCCATTAGCGCCAGTGAAGCAAGGCGATTTTTTTGATCCAAGATCTGACGATTTTCTTCAAAAAAGGCTCCTGGGAGGGACCATGCGAAGAATGGTCTTCGGAATTTCAGCATCGATCTTGGCTGGTTCCGTTTCGGGGGTTCGCGAAAGCCAAGTATTAAACTTTAAATTAACCCCCTGCCTCGCAAACCAACTGCCCGATTTAATCCAAGTAGCCCCCAGCACCTCTTGCGTTATTCTTAAATCCCAAATCTCGGAATACGTTCTAGATTTCATAACCAACCGCAGTCTCTACACCAAAATCGCAGCATCCAACATGGCCCATAATAATCGAGTCGCCAAATCTTCATTCGCCATCAAGTTAATTAATAGATCAACTGGGTTTTCCAGCGAAGCCCCCCATCGAAAAGGGAAAACGGCGAGTGTATTTCCCCATCCAATTGGAGAAAATAGTGGTCTTTTCCCTTAAAAATTTCGCGATTTTTCATTAATTTTGAGGGAAATGGACGAATATGAAAAAGCTAAAGGGTTTCTTCTAACAAAAGGATATTTCATGGAGAAAATGCCACCACCCACCGCGTCCCCGACGGCTCCCCAAAATAACTTAAACGGAATCTATTCCATGGATAAGCGGGATGGCGAACCTGAGGATCGCTATAATAAAAATCCTAATTTTCAAGAATACTCAGACCGTCGTAATGTCCCTCGCCTCAGAGTTAAACTTGAAGTCACTCTTGATTTTTTTGACCCCTCAAAAGCACGAATCACTTCTGTCACCGGAACCGTGACTAGCCTTTCGGAATCAGGAGTAACTGTCATATTAGCCGCATTAACCTCCCTTCCAGGGAATATTTATCTCGAGATTTGGTCGCCAAACAAGTCACCACTCCTGAAAGGAGCGGCCGAAGTTCGATGGATGAGAGCTCTCCCTTTGGGAAGAGGGTTTGAGTATGGACTCCATTTTTCCAATATCTCTCCTCCATTTGATTTGCCAATTAGGCAATTTCTTTCAAGTCTACTAACGGATAAAACTGCGAATAAAGATCGGCGAATAAAATCAACCGTTCATACAGAGCCATTTCAACTTGTCAATAGACACGGCCGAAGAATTTTTGGGTTCATTGATCGCCCTGTCGATTCGATGGTCAACACCTCCGATGCTTTCGTTGTTCTCCCACCAGCTTACGGTGAAACAAAAACGGGAGCCGTCACCCTTGGCTATTTTTTCTCGGTTAACGGCATCAGTGCTGTTCGCTATGATGCGTCTGACCACGTCGGTGAGAGTGAGGGAACCATTCTTGAATGTACTCTTAAGAAAATGCATGACGACCTCATCGATGTCATAACCCACCTTCGTAAAATATGGGGAGCGAGGAGGGTGGCGCTCGTCGCTTCAAGCCTTGCCGCGCGTGTCGCTATCAAAGTTGCAGCAGAAGATGGCGGGATTCAATTCCTCGGGCGTTTGTTCCTGTAGTTAATTTGCAAAAAACCTTAGCGGCAGTTTATAACGAAGATCTCATTGGGGGAACAATTGAAGGGAAACGCTGGGGAACAATTAATATGCTTGGATTCCAAATCAACGCGAATGAGTTTTTGTCCGACGCCATACGGTGGAATTTTCATTTGCCCGAAACCACCCTTGAGGATATGAAAAAGATTAAAATTCCCTTTTGCCTCATTGCTGGAGCAAATGACCCTTGGGTAAATCACAATGAAATTAAATCTTTGCTGAATTTGGCTGAAGGTAATATGGGTGAATTTATTTTAATGAACGACGCCATTCACCAACTTTACGAAAATCCGAGCACCGTAAAAGAAATACTTAAACAAATCGTCATGCGCGTTCAAAAATCATTTGAATTGAGTGGAAATGCATTGCCTCAATTGAGAGAACCGAACTTCCGTGAGATTGCACTCCAGTCTCGCCTTGAAAAGGAAAGATTACGTGTATCTTCTCCGACCTCCAATACCACTGAGGATGAGGGGTTTTGGAGTGGCTACTTAGAACGGTTTCATTTCATCATTAGAATTCCCGAATATCGTCGGTTCTATGAGAAATTATCAACCTTGCTTGGCCCTCTTCAACCAGGGGATGAGATCCTCGATGCGGGTTGTGGAAACGGCAGTTTTGGAGTATGGCTCTTGACCAATAATTTTCAGGAAAAAGACCAGTCACCGTTGCGCCAGTTTCCTTTTCGCTTCACATACACGGGGGCCGATCTGGTCCCCTCTGCTCTTGTTTCCGCACAATCAACCCACAGTCAGATTTTGAAAAATATCCCTGTTAATAGCAATAAAGACAGGCCAGTGTATAATTATAATATTAGCGATTTAAATAAACCAATGCCCTACCTGAATGGATACTTTGATAAAATTTGTTGCAATCTCGTTATTTCCTATCTTACAAACCCACGTTGGGTATTGGGAGAACTTGTTCGAATACTGAAACCTGGAGGGCATCTTGTAGCTTCCAGCTTAAAACCCAGCCCCGACCTATCCTTAATTTACAGCTCTTTCATTGAAGAAGCAAATTCAAAAGATGAGCTTGAAGAAGCAAGAAGACTACTAAATAATGCCTCCTCAATTTTAGAAAAGGAACGCCATGGGCAATTTAAGTTTTTAGGTGAGAATGAGCTTTCTTCGATGGCCCGTGAATTAGAGGTTTCAAACTTCAGTATTGAACGCTCATTTGGAAATCAGGCAAACGTAATTAAGATCGTCAAATAGATGTCACTTTACGCATTTGGTGGACTCCTTAATACCTTAACTAGCGGAGTGCTTGCTGTTGTCGTCTTGCTTCGGGGGAAGAGGACATCTCGTGAGTTTTCCTTTGCCTCCTTTGCTTTGGCGGTTAGTGTTTGGAGCTATTTCTACTATTGTTGGGTAACTTCAACTGATGCTCCCTCCGCACTCTTTTACTCTCGGGCTTTTATGTTTCCCGCAATCTTTATCCCAATTTTTTTCTTTCACTTTAGTGTCATTTTATTGGGGGAAGTGACCACACAACGTTTATGGATATCGTTTGGTTACATCCTTGCATTTTTTCTTGCTTTAACTAATCTATCTAACGGAATTGTTCGTCAAGTTGAGCCCAGAATGGGTTTTCCCCTTTGGCCGGTTCCAGGGATATTTTTTCATATGCATCTCGCCATGTTTGCTTCTTACGTTATTTTTTTTATGTACCTGATGTTTCGATCATTTCTGCGAGCGACAGGGGTTCAGAAAGAACAAATCCGATATTCCCTTTTTGCCGCTGCAATCGGATTTGGGGGAGGGATGACCAACTATTTTCTTTGGTATAACATCCCCGTTAAACCATTCGGGAATGTGCTTGTTTCAGTTTTTGTCGCCATTATTGCCTACACAATCCTTCGTTTTCGTTTGATGGATATTAACCTTGTCTTTCGATATATTTCCGTCTACCTAATATACATCGTTGGAATCGGTGCCCCGGTGTTAGGTTTCGCTGTGTGGTCCAATTTCGGTATTTCAGAAAACTTGACCATTCTTTTCACGTTAATTGTTGGTCCGATTTTATTCATAAAATTTCGAGAATCATTAACAAATGTTGTTGATACTCTTCCCCTTTTCGCCGTCGATACCTTCGGTTTTCTGACATACAGGCACAGGTTGACTTGATCAATAACGCTTATTCAATAGAGGATTGGGCGAAAAGATTATCCACCGCCTTAAAAACGCTTTTTAATTCAAAAAGCGTTAGCGTAATGCTCCGAGATGATAAGAAGAAATATTTTTTAATCCGGGCGGGGTATGGGTTGAATCCAGGGGAAACGGAATTATTGTCCGTGCCATTCTCCAGTTCGCTTATCTACCGGTTTGAACAATCTAATGATCTTTTATTAAGAGACTTTCTCCCAACGACATTAGCCAAGGCTGGGCGGGCATCACTAAACGAAGATTTGGTTTTTCTTCATTCTTCGATTTCATTACCTCTCTACTTAAAGGGCCACCTAGAGGGGATCGTTAACTTAGATGAAAAGATAAATGAGGCTATGTTCAATGATCTGGACTTGGCGAACCTTGTTTACTTGGTGCGAGGAGCGGAACATGCCCTACAATCAATGGTGAGTGGTTTAAGTCATGAACAAAGAACATCCGTTTGGGCACATGACTTAGTTAAACCTTTCACAGGTAAAGGGAGTTTCCATTTTTTAACTGAAATATTAGAGGGAAGCTTTGGTGAAATTTCCGATGACCTCGCGACCGCATTAAAGCTAGTAACCTCCGATATGGAGTTCGTGAGGAGAAACCTTGATAAATTAATTAAACCTGGGGATGACGAATTCGATTTGAGACCTCGACCTCTTACGGGCGTTTATGAAAGGATCAGGGAGAAATACACCATTCAAGCCATCGAGCAAGGAATACGGTGGCGAGTCTTGGAACCCTCTGAAAACACACAGATTCTTTGCGATATGCCCATGATCGAGCACCGCGTTATTGCAAATCTTGTTGAAAACGCTTTCAGATATACTCCCAGAGCGGGTGAAGTTGAGTTGGGGGGAAAAATCGATGGGAGCGTCTTCATCGGGTATGTGCGAGACACTGGGGTTGGAATACGGGAAGAGGAAAAGCAAAATTTGTTCTCTTTTGGGACACAAGGATCGAGCGGGGAAAAAGGGCTGGCAGGGTTGGGGCTACACAGTGTCAAATCCGTTGTGGAAGCTCATGGGGGCAAGGTCTGGGTTGAAAGTGAATTTGGGAAGGGAAGCTGTTTCTTTTTCCAACTACCGGTGGCTAATGCCGCATAACAAGGAGGCATTCATGATTAATTCAAAAAAGGCAGGGCTCTTTTGGTGTTTAATGATAGGATTTCTGGCGAATATCCGAGGAGAAGGGCTTCGTATTTACCAACCGTCGGCCGAATCTCAAATGCGGGCCGAAGCCGTAGTGGCAAGCGGTTCAGATGCGGGTGTTGCTTGGCACAACCCGGCCATGCTGACCACTTTAGGAAAAGGAGATGTCTCTTTTAACTTTGACAATCTGATTTTGAAAAGCAAATACACGGATCCGTCGGGGGTAGTTGAAAAAAGCAATAAGACCTACTTCCCACTCCCCAGCCTTTATTTTGGACAAAAAATAGGACAAACTCCTTGGGCCATAGGACTTAGCATCAATACTCCCTTTGGTTTGAGTACCGAGTATTCAAAGACAAGCGCTTTCCGGTATATTACCACCGGAGGAGAGGTCCAGGTTTTGGGGATTAACCCCAGTGCGGCGTATGCATTGACTCCAAAATTATCGGTGGCGTTGGGAGCTTCCTATTTCTATTCAACGGCCGAGCTGAACCAGCAAGTTCCGGGAGCGGCGGTTTCCCCATTTTTGGCGGGCATGGACCTGCAGGGGAAAGTGAAAGGACATGGTGATGGCTATGGAATGAACGCGGCTATGTTTTTACAACTCTCGGCTGAGGATACCCTTGGGGTCAGTTATCGAAGTCAGGTCGTTGTGAAGTATTCGGGGGGAGATTCCACTATTTCGATTCCAGGGGGGGCGAACGTCGTCCAGGGCTCCGCCAAAACGTCAATCCGATATCCCGACACAATCAATCTTGGATTTGCCCACCATTTCTCAAAAGGTTTGGTGGAGGTGGGTGGCGGTTGGACGAATTATACTGATGCCAAGCAAGTCGTCGTCCAAGCTTCTGGCCAACCCGATAATGTCACAAACTTATACTGGAAAAATTCCGGCTCCCTAAGAATCGGAGGAGAGTATTGGCTTCGCAATAACTATTCTCTTTCTGGTGGCTACGAATATATCCTTTCCCCTACCCGCGAATCGACATATACTCCGCTGGTTCCTGATGGGAACCACCATATGTTCTGTTCCGGTCTAACAAATAAGCGTGGAAATTTAACTCTCCGTCTTCCCCTCGTTGTCTTTATTCAAACAGGCCGAAGCAACGTCGACAGCAAGGTCGCTGACAGTTTCGGCGCAGGACAAAATGTCGACGGTAAATATAATTTGACAGGGTATGAAATCGGCCTTGGAGCCAGTTATCGGTTTGGAGGATAATCGCGTCTGAGAGAAAAGAAAAACGTTGCCCCTTGTCCCACTTCGCTTTCCACCCACACTTGGCCGCCGTGGGATTCGATGACGCTTTTTACGCTGGCGAGACCCAGGCCCGCGAGGCCTTTGTTCTTGGGGTCGAGCTGGGTGCCCGGGGTAAAAAGGAGGGGGATGTCCTCTTTCTGAATTCCGGGGCCCGTATCTTTGACAAAGCCCACAAATGAATTGCCTTCAACGCGGTAGCCCACTTCAACCGTTCCGCCTTTTGGGGTGTGGCGGAGGGCATTTTCCAGCAGATTGCCAAACACCCGACGTTCAATGGAAGGTTCATCGGCGGAAACTAGAATGGTTTCAGGAACTTCGGCCACGATCCATGTGATTCCGTTTTCTTGGGCCGTCCTCCTGTAACGATCACGCAAACGATCGAAAATTTCCTTGAGGTGAACGGGTTTTATTTTTAGAGTACAAGGTGAAACTGAACCCACCACGTTCTTTAGATTTGATCGAATAAAATCCACGTCCGATTGCATGTCCAGCAGAGCTTCTCGTCCGGCTCGATCAAGCTCTCCGTGTTTCCCTGAAAGGAAATCACCCAAGGTTTGAAAGGTTCCCTTTGGTCCCAGCGGGTGCATGAGGTCGTGGGCCCAAACCGCGGCGTACCTATTGGCTAGGGCGCCGCTCAAAAGTGCGTTCAGGGCCAACTCCGCTGACTTTGCTAGCCCGTGAAGACCCGCAAAATCGATGTCGTTATACATGTCCCGCCCAATCTTTGGACCCAAACATAAGAGAGCGTAAACTTGATCTCCGTAGGAAATGGGAACAATCGCTGTCGTACCCAAAAACTCCATTTCCCGTTGAAGGTCGCGAGATTCAGGCAACGTTTCCATTTCGATCAGTTCTTTCAATAGAATCCCTCCCGACCTGGCCCGAGCCACCAGAGGGCCATCGCTCGCCACGGAAAGAAAAACTCTTTTTGGAGTGGGGATCCCCTCTCCTGCCATGACCAGGAAAGACCCTTCGTTTGTATCACGCACGAGCACATAACAGGATTCAGGACAAAGAATTTCCCGCACCGCCTTCAGTAACCGTTCCGCCCATCCCCCCAACGACCCGCCTTGGGACACTTCTCGCTCGTGGTGTTCTAAAACACGCAATGCGCCGTACCGGCCACGGAAAGGAGGGAGACGATCCACCAAACCCAGCACTTTTGCAGAGCATCGCTGAATCAAGAAATACCCAATTGTCGGTATAACAAAGGAAACGGCGGCAACCCAAGGTTGTCCAGACAACAACCACATGAGTCCACCCAAAGGCAATCCCAAAGCGCAACCCAAAACCAAATAGACCACAGAAAACCGAAAAGCCATATTAATGTCCATCATACGAGCGCGAAGGATGGTGATCGGCACCAAAGAAACGTAGATCAGTTCAATTAAAAAATAAACGGGTGGAATAGATGGTTCGCACATGCTCAAGAGGTAGAGGACCCCCGCAATTGTTCCCACCCATATGCCCAGAGCAATGTATTTGAGTTGGTTTCGTTTGAGGCCTTCAGCTCGCCGCCAGGCGGAATGAAGCCCCACAAGGGCCGCCCCTAGAGAAAAAACTAAATAAATCGCGAAAAGGAAGAAAAGGGGGCCGGGGACTTCAATGAAGATAGGGCGAGTTTTTACGTCACGAATCAAGAAAGGGGTGAAACTTATTGCGGAAAGGAAGACAGCGAAGACCCCGTGAATTCTCGATATGGTGCGACCCAAAAAATGGCCACCCAGAACTTCCGTTGCAAATCGGAAGAAAACAAACACAAGTAAGGTGGCCCACACATACGATAAACGGTCGAAAAACAATGATAAACCATGGGTCGGCGCCAGGACGGTCACCGGATCGCTTATGTTCCATAGCCCCAAGAATAAATTTGAAAGGGCAAACAATCGGCTCACACGCCGGTCGGACCCGTGAAGAAAAAGGAAGGCGGCAAAAACGAAACATGCCGTCGCGGCAATCGTCGCCGTGATCAACCGAAAATGTAGCCAATCAGTGGTCATGGCATTCGTTGGCGACAGATTATTAAAGTGCGTAAAAGTTTTCCCACAAAATACATCTCTTTGGCCTCCCGGCCTAGCACATGTTTGTAAACTTCTGTCACTGCAACAAAAGCCACTATTGACGTCATTTGCCGATTTTTTTAGACCGTCCCCCATGAAACAACACATTCTCCCTGAAGGGGTCAAACAACAAATCTACCTGATTCAAGGTCACAGAGAAATGTTCGATATCATCCAATCCCTTCTGGACGGGCCGATTAGACCAATTTCAAAGAAAAGAAAAACGTTGCCCCTTTCCCTACTTCGCTTTCCACCCACACCCGGCCGCCGTGGGCTTCGATGACGCTTTTGATGGAGGCGAGACCCAATCCCGCGAGGCCTTTGTTAGTGGGGTCGAGCTGGGTGCCCGGGGGTGAGAAGGGACATGGTTTAAATTGCTCCGCCTTCTTTCTCCGTCAGTTGGAAGTCGCCCTGCAATTCAGTTTCCAATTGTTCTATAGTGGGCAGACTGCCTTCAAATTCGGGTGGGATGGCATGGGTGAGCTGGTATTCCGCTACGCCAATAGGCTGACCTATGGCCGCGAGGGCATATTCTGCGACCAGCCGGTTCTGTTTACGGCAAAGAAGCAAGCCAATGGTGGGATTGTCATTTTTGTCCTTGATTTGGCGGTCAACCGCGGTGAGATAGAAACTGAGTTGCCCCGCGTGTTCGGGTTTAAAATCGACGGCCTTCAGCTCTTCTGTGGCGTCCCCCGTTATGTGGCGTTCAGCGTGCATTGATGAATTCTACCACAGATGCAGACGAACTGAACGCCACATAAATAAAATGGTCAAAGGGCTTGCAAGAATTCCATCAAAGATGGCTTGTCTCTCCAGTGGACTTTGTTTTTTGATTTTTCAACTTGGCAGAGAGCTAATGCCTTCGCTTTCATTTCCAAGTCAATTTCCGCGTAGATGTTGGTTGTATTGATAGAAACGTGTCCAAGCCAAGCCCGAATGGTATTAATGTCCACACCTGCACGTAGGAGATGGGTGGCAGCGGTGTGACGAAGAGTATGTGGACTGACTCGTTTTAATTTGAGGGAAGGCATTTGGGCCGAGCCTTTTAACGCGGTGCGTTCAACCAAGGTGTGGATGCCGAAGCGAGTGATGGGCTGGCCACAGCGATTGAGGAAAACATGCTCGGTCGGAGCTCGTCCGTGAACGAGGGGAATGATTTCTCTGACGGTTTGCGGCCAAAGAGGGCAGCAACGTCGTTTATTGCCTTTGCCTCGGATGATAACGGAGGAATAATCCCGTTTTGGGACGTGGGCAAGCGTAAGGTCATTAATGGTGACCTGAGCCGCTTCGTCGGCCCGCGCTCCGGTGTTGTAGAGGAAGAGAAGCAAGGCATGCTCGCGGTGGTGTTGGAGCGTGGCGCCAAGAGCGGTGTCCAGGAGAGCGTCCATTTCTGCTTTTTCGAGATAGGTAATGATTGAATGTGGGGCTTTTGAAGGGCAAAGCACGGATTTGGCTGCACCACAGAAGATGTTCGGGGCTACTCTGTCCGACGAAACGGGCGAAGGAACGGATCCAGGCCAAACGTTGGTTGCGGGTGGAAATTGCACAATGGCGGGATTGTTCGAGATCGGCGAGAAAAGCCTTGATCCGATCCACGGAGAGATCATCGATAACGAATTGATCCATGGATTTCTTTGTCAAGCGAGCCAAGAACGGAAGGAGGAGGCGAAACGTATCGCGGTAGCTGTGTTGAGTGTTGAGGGAAAGATTTCGCATTTCGGTGAGATGTTCCAGCAGGAAGCGGCGCAACCAGGGACTCATGAGCATGGGGTTAATCATGGGATTCCTCCGGGAAAGCGTAATGTTGAAAGCGACGACTGGCCTGATCGAGGAGGGTGGGGGTCATGGTCAGGTAGACCGAGGTGGCGGCCAGATACGTGTGCCCGAGATAGGTGGAAAGGACAGGCAACCATTTCTGGACGTCCGCTCCTTGCTTATACCACGCAACAAGACGATGAACGGCAAAAGAATGGCGTAGATCATGCAAGCGGGGCTGATAGCGCGCTCCGTCGATTCGTCGGACTCCGACTTTTTCGCGGATGCGGCGAAAGATATCTTCGATGGTGTATTGGTTGAGGATTTTCCCATCGCGGTTGAGGAAGAAGGGCCTGTCCAGATTAAGAGAGCGGCTCTGCCTCTGGCGAAGGGCGGCATGTGTTTTGAGGATGTGGGTGAGTGAATGGGACAATGGGACAAGGCGGGTTTTCCGGAACTTGGTTTGCCGTATGGTGAGAAGAGAGCGGGGCAAATCGACATCGGCCAATGATAAGGAAATGGCTTCCCGAACGCGCAGGCCCGCACCATAGAGGAGAAGTAAAAGCGTGCGCACCGTATGAGGATCGATTCGGCTACGATTCTTTTGGTAGACCAGGGAGCCCTTGATCAGAGCCCGCAATTCCTGGCGTGAATAGATGTAGGGCACAAAAGGCGGCGGACGTTTTGGGACAGTGGTGGGCAAGGGAGAGGTTTTGACATATCCCCGGCTGAGCGCATAGAGGTAGAAGCCGCGCAACGCCTGATATTTGGCATGCCAGTTGGCTGTGAGGGGGCCTGTTCCTTTGATGAATCGATGAACCTGGGTGGGAGGAAGATTGACCAAAGGCTGGTGAAGGCCCAATGCTTTTGCGAAGGCTTTGAGAATTGTTCCGTTGGTGCGGAATATTTCCCCCAGAGCTTGACGATAGTTGATGTATCGAGCGATGGCATTGATGAGTTTCATAGGAGGCCTCCAAGGTCAAGACGAGCGACTTCCCTCAACCGCGGGAGGTCGACTTTGGCGTAGATGCGGGTTGTTTCAGGGCTACGGGGACCCAATTGATCAGCGATGGGTTTAAGAGAAACGCCCTGGTTGATCAGCCGCGTAGCGCCAAGCGTGACGGAGCGCATGGGGTCCATGATGGGCGATGGGAATTTGGAGTGGTTTGAGACGGCGACTAACGAGTTGGAAGAGCGCCCCGCTGGCCAGCGGGCGGAGGGGAGCGCGGATGGAAAGGAAGACTTCGCGCAGAGGCGAACGAGGACGGACTTTCTGGAGGTAATGGAGAATGGCCTGGCCGACGATTTTGGTCAGCGGGAATTGCTGATGACGTCCACTTTTACTGTGAGTGATGTAGAGGGTTTCCTGTTCCCAATCCAGGTCCTCTAAACGGAGTCGCCGAACCTCCCCAGAGCGGAGGCCGTAAACGGTCAAGAGGAGAAGAATGGCGCGATCACGAATGTCGGTTGGATGACTTCCTTTGGTGGTTTTAAGAAGGCGTTGGGTGGTTTCCCACGTCGGGCTTGATGGAAGAGTTGCATGATGATAAACACGCGGAGTTTTAATTCCGGCAGAGAGGCCAGGGCGACACCAACAATGGCCTTCCGCGTAACGTAAAAAAGCCCGTAAACTAGATGCTTGAGTTTGTATCGTGGATGGGGCATACAAGCCTTGGTGGTATTTCTGAAGGAGAAGAGAATCAATCTGGGGCAAGGTGACAGAGGCGAGCGAATGCCCATGGCGACGGATGTGTTTAAGAAATTGATCCGCGACATGTTGGCGGTATTGAATTGTTTGTTCAGAGAGCCCCTGCTCATTCTGCATAAAGTCAATGAACGCTGTCACTTGGGGAACACGGGGTGGGAGGACTGAATTTTTAAGCGGAACAAGAATGAAAGCCATCGGGTTGCGTGACGGCGGAAACGGTTTTGGAATTTTGCAGAGACTGCCCAGTTCGATGAAGGCGACGGGTTTGGCGCTGAGACCAGCGGGTTGCAGCCTTTTCGATTTCAAGGAGAGTCACTGGGTGGTGATTGGTTAGAGGCAGATGTTTGAGAACGATCAGAAGATAGAGGGCGATTTCCGAAGTGTTCTTGGTAGAGCACCTTGTTCCGCGCGATGGGTTAGGTAGCGGAGTCGATCATCAAGCAACGGGCTGGTTAGCTGGCGTTGAAGCGCATGGGGACGTTCAAAGAGTTGCTGAAACATAGCAGAGCCTCCTGATTGAGGAAAATGAACGGCTCTACTATTATGTAAGGGAAAGGAGGTTATGTGGCGCAGAAACTTAAAAAAGCTGAATCGTTCGATGGAAGGGGTGAACTACGCCACATAACGGGGGACGCCACAGAAGAGCTCAAGGGAAGGGCCGTTTAAGCCGAACTGCCGGAAAATGAACTTTTATCTTTCCGCCGTTGATGCAAAGCTCGAAAACCCGGGGATCAACCAAGTATCGGTCTTTTTGCTCTGCAAGAAAAGATCGTTTAACCGTTGAATGCGCCCTTCAAGATGTCAAAAAACCCATTGGTGTATCCCAATGGAAAACCCCTACAGTGGAGGATCACTCCCCTCAAATCTAAGCTTGAGCTTGTCCCAGCATTACAAAAAATTAGAGATGGAGCTGGGGAAATAAAAATTAATTAATAAAATTAGCCCCGCTAAACAAGCGGCTCGTGATAGGGCTGCCCAGGGCATACCTGCCCCTCCTATGGGGCCCACGTGTCCAGCACTAAGTTATGGGTCATGATCCAACGCCGGAGAGAGATGAGTTTCTGAGATCTATCGTTGCAACTTTTCCGGTTATCATTCGCAATCAGATGTGATTTTCAAACTGGAGCGCCGGCCTCCGCCGGGACGCGCTTCGCCGTGAATTTTCTCGATATGGGCCCGGCGAAGTTTAAACCTGCGGGTCAGTTCCCCGTTCAGGCAGAACAAGCGGTCCAACACCACACAGCGGCGCACGCGCTCGTAGTCGGTAATGTTGAGTTCATCTTTTGGGGTTATCCTCGAACGCCGTCTTTTGTTCCTGCGTCGTCCCCGCCGTCGTAACACGATCGCCGCCAGGTGCCGCTGACCTTCCCCCACGACCATCGCCTGTTCCGCTCCAGGTATTTCACCAGTTTCTGTTCGATGGCCGCCGGGCGATCTTTCAGCCCGTGGACGTTTTGATCAGGTCTCCCCTTGACCCACCAATCGCAAATAGCCCTCTTCGTCCAGTTCCCCACGTCTCCCGTGCTCAGGTATTTGCCCGACGTCAGGTTGTCTGCGTTGCCTGGTTTCTCATACCCCCCGAACACCGCCGGGCCGTCCGCTTCGATCTCGCCTCCTCCACGTTCCAGGTTGTTCGACGCCAGCGGACGGCCCACCGTGCCGATCTTGTAGTCGTTGGGCCCGGTTCAGGCTGAGCGGCACCGCGTGGTTCGGAGGTCAGAACGTAGCTCGCCAGGCTGTCGCGGTGACTGGTAATGGGTTTTGCGCGTTCGTTTGGCTGACCATTTCCCGTTCCAACATGGCCCAGCCCATGAAAGGCTCATAAAGATCAGCAACACCGTTCCAAGCACGGCCAATTTGATGAATGAAGTAACCCCCTCACCTGTCCCTCCGGGACATCCTCTCTAAGGGAGAGGAACGCCTTCGTTCCACTCTCAGCTTGACCGCCATTTCTCGATCCGCCACAAACAGCGCACGAGGGCGGGTCTCCTCGATCACCCGCACCATATCTTCCCCGGGCCATGTGGGGTTCGATCCCCACCACTACAAGCCCCGGCACAGCGCCGCCTTGTCGATCAATTCCCATTCCCACGGACGTGGGCAATATCACCGCCACCTTGTCCCCTGGCTGAAGGCCGTGCTGTTCCATCACGCCCGCCAACTGCCTCACCTGATCCCAATACTCTTTCCAACACAGGGACACCCATTCGCCCTCTCCGTCTTTGTGCCACAGGGCAGGCCTATCAGGTTTCTCTCGACTTCGCTGGGCCAACACCTCCGCAATGGAGGCGCACCCCCGATATTCTTGACCACCTTTGAAGATCCACAGGTTTTTATTTCGCGTTTCATGGCATCCCTCCAGTCACTCGCCCGTTGCTGAACCAGGGAAACAATTTAAAGGCTCCAGTTGATGAAACTCTTTTCTGATAAAACCAACGAAAGGGATTGCAAGTATTGCTCAACTGTTCCGGGGTTTTTGGCCCAATAACCGCAAAAGCATCCAAATCTTGACCCAGAACCGCGGCCACGGCCACCGCTGTTTTGGACACGCCGTGGGAAGTGGAAAAACGTTGAATCAGTTCCCGCCGGGCCCTGTTCACTTGAGAATCGTAAACCCTTTCCAGATGCTTACGTTTTAAGTTAAAAAACCCATTGGGATTGTCTTTCAATTCCAGATACCCTCTTCCCAAAACAGACCAACCGATCACCGGCATGCCGTGGGATTTAAACCATTGCCTCCCCACCGCTCCAGCCCTGCCGGCAATGCTCACGGCGTTGGGCCACGGAGGCGTGTTCCATTCAAAGACTCAAATGGGGACTGGCCACGCGAAAGGGCTCCAAACCTCTGTCCGAACAATATTGGTTAGCTTGTTCAATTCGCTCCACTGTCAGTTGGACACCCCAACGTTCGAATGTTTCCTTGGCGAACATGTTCGTTCAGTCTTTCCATCAGGGGGCCCACAGGCAATTCAGGATGATCATAGTGGAGGAGGAAAACATCGAGCGTGTCCGTTTTCAGACTGCGCAACGAGGAATGGACATCGGCTGAAATTTCTTTAGAGTCAGTCGGGATTGCAGGTGAGGAGGTTTGGGTGGCCCCTTTGGATATCAGCACGAGGATTTTCGATTGTTATTTCGCATCCACTCCCCACTATGGCCTCGCTATAATACACACGCGCACAATCAAAACAATTGATCCCGGACTCCCAGGCACGGGTCAGTAGGGAAAACATAGACGCCCGACGGCGCCTGTCCGGGAATAGGAACATCTTTTTGGGTCTCAGCCAATCCGTCCCGAAAACCAATCGTGAAACGGGAAGGGCGATGTTGGGGAGGGTTCCGTATTTCATGGCCGATCCCCCACGCGGGCCGATATCCCCATCGCACTGTTTAAGAAATAATCACCATGACCCTTTTGGCCGCTCCAACTTGCCCGCCAGTCGATGGGCCAGGGCCATGACGGTTAGTGAACAGTTTTTCTCCGAAAGTTCCGGGAGGACGCTCGCGTCGCAAACAAACAGGTTTCGATGATCAAAGGAACAGAGGTCTCGATCCACCACGCCCTCTTCCGCACGTGCCGCCATCCGGCAAGTGCCGGCATAGTGGATCGAATGGCCCGGACCAAAGACACGACTTTCAACAAATATCCCGCTACACCGTCGCATCAATCCTTTCCCAAATCGGACCATATGGTCTTGCATTCGACGATCATTTCCAGAGAACGTGTAATGGACATCGACTTTTGGCAATCCGTGAACATCCAACTCGGCGCTCGGCACCGCTTGATTTACCCGCAAAGATTCGGGTTTTCCTTCCATGTGAAGCGCGGCATACGAATTGAACATGAGTTTGGCCATGGGCTCTTTCAACCATGATGGAAGGAAACCCATTCCCGCGACGTAGGTCGGCCTCCGCAGGATGGCCTGGACGAACTGAATCTGGTAGCCCCCGCGAAATTCCCCGTTATTGAATTGAAATCGGGGGATCAAGAGATGATCACCGAACCCTTCGAATTTTGGGAATTTTTGGCCCCACATTTTCCACAGGGTTCCCGTCACGGAAACAGTCACGTTGTCCTGGAGGTATTTCCCCAACAAACCAGAACCGTTTGCCAACCCATTGGGAAAGGCCTGATCTTTTGAATTAAAAAGAATTCGAGGCGTTTCCAAGGCCCCGGCGGCGAGAACAACCATGTGAGCTTTGACTTCGAACCGTTCCCCCGACCCCAGGTCAAGACATTCCACCGCTTCAATGCGATGGGTTAAGGAATTCCTTCGCAACCGCACCACTTTTGTTTGACACAACAAATTAAAACGACGGTTACCAATCAAACGCGGGAGCAGATGACTGGAAAATTTATAGAGACTCCCGGACCGGCATCCATAAAAACAGACCCCGCACCCTTCACAGGCGTTCGGTCGGTCCGGCCGAGTTTCCACGGCCTTGCGCATGGGAATCGCTTGGATTCGCCGATCCTTGTAGGAACGAACGGCCCGGCACATCAAATGATCTGCGGGCCGCAAGGGCATGGGCGGGAGGAATTCCCCGTCTGGAACGACATCCAACCCCTCCCGTGTACCGCAAACCCCGATTAATTTTTCCACTTCCGAATAATGGGGTTCCACATCAGAGTAGTCGATCGGCCAGTTGATGTCCGAATCGCCACAATCTTTGCCCTGGAAGTCCCTGCGCGAGTGGCGAAGGGAAACTCCGTTCCAAAGGTTTTGTTTTCCATTTAACCGAAATATCTGTCGGTTCATAAAGTCAGCGGATGTCTTCCCGGAAGTGGATTGATCTGCTTGGTCCGCATAAAGTCGGCCCGCCCGACGGTTGTTGTAAATAAAGGCGGTTAGGGGTTCCAAAGGCCAGGGCATGTTATCGTCAATCCCCATTCGACCCTCTTGGTCGGGGCTCGACCTATTCGTGAAGTAATCGTCGTTTATAGCGGCTCCCTGTTCAAGCGCCAACACCGAGAGGCCTCGACGAACCAATTCGTAAATAAGCAGGCCCCCCCCCGCGCCGGTCCCCACCACGCAGACATCCACGGTTTGATTCGTTGGGTGAGAGCTCATGGCCGTGTGACCGTTGCTAAAAATTTGTCCGAGCCAAAATAAACATAATCGAGCAGTTGTCGAAGACACCGGATTTCTCGACGGCAGGACCACCAAGGCCAACGAATTTTCCACCGAGATCGGCCATTTTTATACTGTCTCAATACACGCTCAAGCGCCTCACGAAGATCACGGTTGCTTAAACAAATATCGTAGACAACAGACAAACGGGGCATCAGATATTTTTTAAATGGATGGGTTTCGATTAATTGTTCAAGAAACCACCAGACCCGTGCTTGATCGATCTCTTCATTGAATATATCCTTGCGCAAAATAACATCCTTCGTAAACAATGTTTTTTTGATTGGACTTTCTAAAACGGATTTTTCATTCATGGCTTAGTTCCTCCCAAGGGGCGCGATCGGGTTTTGTTTTAATTCACGTAATGGAAGAGACTCCAGAACAATTGTTTCCACCGGTGATTTGAGTTCGTATTGAACCCCCCGCCAAGTGATCCGATTGGTGAACAAGGAATTAATGGTGTTGATCAAGCTGAGGAACGGAGCCAAGGACGCGGCGAACATGTAGTGCCATTTCATCCTCGCAAGGGAATCGGACAGTTGAGGCAACATCTCCCGCACCGCGCCAAGCAACCACAGGGCGTTCACCCATTGGAGCGGGATCATCAGTAGACAGGCGGACCCCACCAGGGCCACCGTTCCCCCCGCGATGAACCACGACAACAAGCTGGCCAATCCATACACAACAAAGAAACATCCCAACGAATGACCGATCGCCGCACCCCACCACAACGGCGGAAAATAGATCTTGGAAATCAGGCTCTGCCGGTTGGTGAACTCTATTGTTTGTCCCAAAGTCGACCCTTCGTGGCTGACGGCCACACAGCTGGAGCACAAACTGGGTCTCGAGACCCAATCCACGCACTTTCACTGTCAGCATTAAATCGTCCGACAGCGTTCGGTCCCAGGCCTGGGCTATCCCGGCGATGTCATACACATTCTTTCGGATCGCCATAGCCCCGCCAAAACAGAAGTTGTGTTTGGAATCTGATACGAAAGGCAGGGCTCCGGCGTTCCAGGTGCTTCGGAGGATAGAACCCAATCGAGTGTCCTGGGGGGCATACCACCGATACCCCGTGGTCGCCCCCACCTGGGGGAGGACCAAGGGGGCCACCAACCGCCGCACAAATCCAGAGTCCGGCCGCAGGTCCGAATCCGCAAACACCAATATGTTCGCCGATGCCCCCAGCCATTTCACGGCGCTTAACAAATTTGTGATTTTTTGCGCCCGCACATTTTCGATCCCCGCCACCATCCGGTAAGCCTTCACACTCCCGGCATACTCCTCCATCACAGCGTCTATTTCCGCGCAGGCGGGATCGTCCGCCGTGGCCACGGAAAACACCAGTTCGAGGGACGGATAATCCTGATCAAAGAACGCCCGCAGGTTGTCACGAAACCCCGGGTCAATGCCCTTGCACGGCAAGATCACCGCCACCCGTCCTCGGGGCCGAGGATAAAGGATACTTCGCAACTCCTTCACCTGTTTGCGAAACCGCCCGGTCAAAAACAGCGGGATCAGCCCAAACGCCACCGACATTATCATTGATATCACAGCGATGGTTAGGCTCATAACCGGCCTCCTTAATTTTTTTCTACCCATAGTCTAGCGCACCGCCCTTACACCAAACCTAAGCGAACCTTACATGAATGTTAAATTTTGTAAGCTGTGAAAACGATTGACAAAAAACGAACTTGCCGTATACTTCGAGGGAGCGAGGTCATCGTAAAATGAATACCCGATTGATCCTAATGATGGTTTTGATGATTTCCCCCGCGTTGAATGCCGCGTCCTTTTCGGTCAATGGGAACGATCCGGACATGGCTTTGTACGTCGATAGGGCTCACAAAAACTACCTCATCCATTCTCGAACACCTCGATTTATCCATCGGGTGGGGGATTTTGACGGGGATGGGATACACGACTTTGTCCTGGTGACACGGGAAGACTTAAATCCGGCGCAGTATGAAATTGATGTTATTTGGGGACCATTGGATAACTTAATGCGACTCGAAACTAAAACAGGTTTTCGGATATTGATCACACCCCTTGTCAGTTTTCTAAAGCTTGAGTTGAGAGACGTCAATGGAGACGGAAATGATGAAATTCTTATTGCGTGTCCCGCTTCAGTGATCCGTCTCTCAGTCCAAGGAACTGTGCATATTCTGAAAGGAGGAACCCGCCGAACGGGCACGCTAGATCTGGACCAAACCCCGGCCGACATTGAAATAACGCATAACGAAACGGGGAGTTTTGGGTCGGACATCGCTGTTGGCGATTTTGACGGAGATCTGAAGAAAGATCTTGCCGTTAGTTCGCCGTTAGGGGTCCATCTCCTCTATGGGACGACCCCCTATCCAGAGGGATCGATCGCTCTCAACAGCTGGCCTCGCCCACCTGCATTACTTAATCTGCCGGGGAATCCCATGGGACGGAAGCTAATCGTCTCCGACATTAACCGAGACGGAAAAGAAGATCTGGTTCTGTCAGCCCCTGGGTTTCAATCTTGGACAGGAGGGACTCAAGAGGACGGATCGATCTACACGGTGTGGGGAAGCAGTGCCATTCCCCCCCTCCTTAACTTAACCACAACTGGCCCGGACGTTAAGTTGACCGCGGTGGGAGGGCTCGGGGCCATTCGGGCGGTGGCCGCCGGAAATTTCGGCGGAGATGACAACCAGGAAATGGCGGTGATCAGAGAAAATGGCCCCCCCCTCCTCGTGGATGGGGCCCTCCTCACTTCGGGAGTTGGCACGATCGATTTATTAGCGGGGAACCCCCACTATCAGTCGAATACGCTACTCTTGCCCTCGAAAACGATGAACCCGACCTTCACCGACGTCGCCATGGACGATTTCGACGGGGACGGAAAAGCGGACGTTTTGATGGGAGTGGGGGAATCGGAAATTCCGTCTGACGATCTGCTTAAAAAAGTTTTTATTCTTTGGAGTTCAGATATTTTAGCGGGAACCCCATTGCCTGGGACCATTGAAGCGCCTTCGCTCACAGTCTTTGGCGATATTGAAACGATTGCCCAGGGAGATATGAACAACGATGGCCTTTCGGACCTGATCCTGTCAGGAGGGGTTAGAAACGTTTATCTCCCGGGCCCCCAGGTATACGGGGGCGTGTTTGGTTTCTATGGGTATCATCCTCTCAAAAATCCCACCCTCGACATTGTTGAACACCGGCCGGAATCCCGACACGCCACCGTGTCCCTGGGTGCGGACGGGGACCCGGTGGAAATGTATTTTTCCGGGGACGTGGACGAATCGGTCCTGAACCAATGGATTCCCCTACAAACACCTTACCGATTAACGCTCAGCGCGCCCGTGGGTGTCAAAAATGTGAACGTCAAATTCCGTAACGCCTTTCGACGCGAAAGCGACAGCGTTCAGAAATCCCTCACCATCGCCGTTCAAGCGCCACAACTCAGCACCCTCTCCAATCGGGTGAGGCCTGGACGGCGAGCAAAATTCGATTGTCATCTGCCTGTGGCGGGGAGGGTTCAAGCCGATATCTTCAACCTAGAAGGCGAAGAGATTAAAACCCTGATGGACAGGGATGCGCCGCCCGGCGTTATGGGTGTGGAATGGGACGGGACCAACAATGCCGGGAAGGGCGTGGCCGCCGGAGTGTATGTGCTGGTGGTGGATATCGACGGGCAAAAAGAAAGGAGAAACGTCGTTGTTCAATAAAACACTGTTTTCATTGGTTTTCTGTTTTTCTGCCAACCTCTTAAAAGCCACTGTTCTATCCACCCTGGGGGGTGAACCAGACGTCACCGTGTACATTGATCGATTCATCCATAATAGTGTTGGGGCCTTCCCGGGAGATTTTGACGGTGACGGGCACCGGGATTTGGCTATTTCAATTTACCCAGGCACAAACCGATCTGAAATCTTTATCGTGAGGGGCCCCCTTCCGCCTCTAACTCGCCTGGAAAGCGCCATTTCCATGACGATTTTTTCCCGTTTTAGTGACACCTATCTGTTTGCAAATGTCTCCGTGGGAGATGTAAATGGCGATGGGAAGGACGACTTGCTGATCGGCAACCCCCTGCGAAGTGAACCAGGTTCTGTTGACATTGTTTTTGGTCGAGAGAAATTGTCCGGCATGATTGATTTGGATCTTTCAGCGGCTGACCTCACAATCCTGGGGGCCTCCGTGGCCCGAGTGGGAGACTTCAATCAAGACCATCTGGTTGACCTGATTGTCAATGACTTTTTCAGAAAAAAAACTCACATTATATACGGGACACGCCCTTTTCCAACGGGAACATACGAATTGGATGTCTCAACCCCTTCCGTTACTTTCACACATTCACTTGGACCATCCGCCCCTGTGATCGCGGACATCAATAACGACAATTTGGATGACATTATAATTCCGGAAAAGAATTTACATGTGATTTGGGGAAGCAACGCATTACCCCAAAACTGGGTATTCGCTTCCACCCCAGCGAACGTAACCATCATGGCGGATGCAGGTGTAGAGCCGATCGATTGTCTTGCCACAGGCGATTTCGGGGGAGATGGGCGAGCCGACCTCCTGGCATATTTACCTTCCCCAATTTGGGGTGGTATCTTAATCGACGGAACATCCTTGCTGTCGGGCAACGCGACGATTGACGTCCTCTCGGGAAATCCCAACTTCGTTCCCTCTACACCCATTTCAATCGCTTATGGCACATCCATGGGCGACTTTGACGGGGATGGACAGTCAGACATTTTCTACCAAAATCTCGGCATTCTCAGCTCCGACTACCCGCCCACCGGCCAGATCCCCCCTGTTTTTGGCACGACCTCGGTAACAATAAGTGGTGACACATTATTTTCTTCTCAGTTTGGAAATATGAACGGGGACAAATTTGAGGATCTTATCCTTACAGGTAATGGGATAAACATTAGTCTTCCAGGCCCGCCCGTCTACGGTGCCGTGTATTGTTTTTATGGTTTTCGACCTTTGAAAACACCCACCTTGCAGGTTGTGAACCACACAGAGGATTCCCGCTGGGCCACGGTGGCCCTTAGCGTGACCGGCGATCCAACCGAGATGCGTTTTTCCGGCGACGTGGCCGATTCGATCAAAGATCAATGGATCCCCTACCAAACCCCCTACCGGCTCGCGCTCAATTCTCCCGAAGGGGATAAATCGGTCCAGGTCAAATTCCGAAATGCCTTTCTCAGGGAAAGCGAGAGCGTTCAGCAATCCATGTCCGTCACTGTCGTGACATCCCAGGTCACAACGGTCGCCAACCGCGTGCGGCCCGGCCGGCCCGCCGCCTTTGATTGTCATTTGACGGCCCTTGCCCGTGTGCGGGCTTGGGTGTATACATTGGAAGGGGACGAAATCCGATCCCTACCGGAACAAGAATCGCCCGCCGGCATTGTTCCCATCGAATGGGACGGCCGCAACAACGCCGGCAAATCGGTGGCCCCCGGCGTCTACGTTCTGGTCATCGACGTGGACGGAAAAAAAGAGAGGAGAAACGTCGTTGTTCAATAATTCTTTATCCGCTTATTCGCCATTCCCGAACGGTTTTGTCGGGAATCCAACATTGAACACTGTTTTCAAAATGGATTCCGGCCGGGATCATGCCGGAATGACGATATTTTTTGGCCCTCAAAAACAAAGCCAGGGACAGGGGAGGGGGTTGCGTGTTTTCATCGTCGTTGCCTTTTTTCTCTGGGTTAGCGCCGGCGTGTTTGGTGCTTTTTCCAGCGACGACGCGGGCACCCGCGGCCCCGCCCTTTTGAAAAAGCCCGTGGGCGTGCGCGCCGTGGGGTTGGGCGGGTCTTTCGTGGGCGTTGCCGACGACGCCAGCGCGCTGTATTGGAACCCGGCGGGCATCGACCAAATAGCCCAGCCGGAAATCCTGTTCATGCACGCGGACTCGTTTTTTGATCAAACCCAGGATTTCATTGGATACGTGAAACCCGTTTGGTGGGCCGGAGAACGCCGCACACTGGGCGTTAACGTGTCGTATCTGTCCATCCCAGGGTTCGACGTGGTGGAAGACGAAGCCCCGGTCGACCGCGCTCGCCCGTCGGATTTGGCGGTGGGAGTCTCTTACGCTCAACCGTGGCGGTCCGTGCACCTGGGAGCGACCGTGAAAGCCATTCGCCAACAGGGCGTGGACACCACGGCCCACGCCTACGCTCTGGATATGGGGGTGTTCGCCAAACCGAGGGAATGGTTTTCCTGGGGGGCCTCCCTGGCCAATGTGGGCACCGCCCTTCGCGGAGGGCCCGAACCCATCGCGTTGCCCACGGTTTTCCGAGCAGGGTTTGGCCATCGGATCTTATTTCTCTCAAGCCGGCCGGGCAAAGACACCGTGCTGTTGACGGGCGCCGTCGAAGCGCCCTGGGACGATGGCATCGCTCCCCAGGTGGGGACGGAATATTCCCGTCGGTGGGGGACGGACAACCGCGCGTCGGTCCGGTTGGGGTATCACGGGGGATCACAGGCCCACACGTTCGATAACGGCGCCTTCGCCATCGGCGCCGGCATCGATTGGCGTTCTTTCCGACTCAACTACGCCTACCGCCCCCACGAAGCCCTGGGAGCGGCCCAATTCCTGGACCTGTCCGTGCGCTGGGGATCCCCCCTGGCTCAAGAAACCAAACGACGCGAACTGATACAAGACATTAAAGACCACGCGGCGACAGGCGACTTAGCGAAAGCCCAGGCGTCCCTTAAGGAAGCCCTGGCGCTTTCCCCCCGACACGAGCCCATTCGGCGGTTGGACCAAAACCTTCGCCAACGTTTTGCCGACAGCCTCGATCCCGCCACCCTCTTCTCTTCCGGCCAAGACGCGTTCCGCCGCAAAGAGTATGAGAAAGCCGCGGACCTGTTTCGCAAGATTTTGGTGATTCAGCCCACCCACAAGGAAGCCGCAGACCAATTGGCGAAAACCGAAACCGTCCTCGCCAACCGCCGTTTGGCCCAACTGAAAGAACAGGTCGCCCAGGCCCAACGGAAAGAACGGGAGGACATCGTTCGAAGCGCGGTCCAGGACATGGACCACCAACGCTGGGCCGCCGCGTTAACGAAATGGAAACGATTGTTGACCCTGGACCCCAGTCCTGTCCGGGCCAAAACAGGCGTGGAGGAATGTCTGAAGGGAATTTACCAGGAAGCCCGGGGCGCTGAAAAAGACGGGGACCTCACGAACGCTCTGGCCAATTACCATTCCATCCAGCGGGAAACTCCATCCTACAAGGACGTTTCAAAAAGGATCGACGCAATCAACGCCGGCCAACGGGACAGAAACGCCAAAGAAGGCCTGGAAAAATACACCGAGGGCGTCCGGGCCTACCAGGCGGGTGATCGGGACCGCGCGCGGGCGCTTTTTGAAGAAGCGCACCGGCTCCTACCGGACGACAAAACGATTCAGCGGGCCATGGAACGGATGACCCCATGACACTTCGAACCCGCGTCAGCCTGTGGATGGGGGTCACGTTGTGCGTCGTCATCACGGCCATGGGCACCGCCCTCTACCTGAGCGAAAAGGCGTTGTTGACACGGAACCTGGAAGAAACCCGCCAATCCTTGGTTCACAATTTCGCCCAAACCTGCGCTGACGCCTCGAGCGTGCACGACGAGTTGGCCGCGGTCAATGCCGCGGAAACCTTGCGCCGAACTCCCGGGGTCTTGGACGCCTATTGCGTCAACACCCACCGCCTTGTTTTCGCCCATTCCAACGGGACCCTCATTGGGAAAAAAGTCGACGCCCTCCCCCCTCCCGGCCCGAACACATGGATCCTCAAAGAAAATTGGTCCACCCGGGCCGACATGCTTCGCCGTTCCTCCAACGTCGGGCGCGGGCAAAGACATGCGGGCGTTGTGTTTTCCCGTTCCCATTTCGACGCGCTTATCGAAAAAACACTGCGCGACACCGCCCGCCGGATCTCCGGCATTACGGCCGGGGCTCTGCTCATGGGCCTCCTGGGGGCGTTGATTTTAGCGAGCGGATTGACCCGGCCCATCCGGACCATCGCCCAGGGAACCCGGGAACTGGCCCAGGGCCATTTGGACCATCGGTTGAACATCCGGCGGTCCGACGAACTGGGCCAATTGGCAACGGATTTTAACCAGATGGCCGTGCGGTTGGGCGAGCTGGACCAAATGAAAAACGATTTCGTCGCCAACGTGTCCCACGAACTACGATCCCCCCTTTCGGCCATTGAGGGCTACATCAACTTCATCACGGAGGAAATAAGGCGGGGCCGACCGGAGAAGATTCTCGACTACCTGGCCACCATGCGCAACAACGCCACACGGTTGGGAAAGTTTGTCAACAATGTTTTAGATTTGTCGAAAATAGACGCCGGGCAAATCGCGCCGGACCTCAAAGCGGTGGACGTTACAGAACTGCTGGAGGAACTGGTGGAGCTTTATAGCCCGAAAGCGCGGGAAATTTCCGTGACCCTCACGCTGGGAGATGTCCCCGCGAACGTGACCGCCCTGGCGGACCCCGACCATGTCCGGCAAGCCCTCACCAACCTGATCGGCAACGCACTCAAATTCACCCCCCCCGGCGGGAGTGTCACCCTGTCCGCCCAAGGCGGAGTGATCGTCGATCAGAAACTTCGCCGTCACCTGACATCGGCAAAAGCCGCCACACGCTACGTTCGCATTTCAGTCGCCGACACAGGTCCCGGAATATCCGCCACCGACCTGCCTCGCCTCTTCAATCGGTTCGAACAGGTGAAAGAGGCACGGGAAAAGGTCAAAGGCAACAAAGGAACCGGTTTGGGGTTGGCCATCACCCGAGAACTCATGGAAGCCCAGGGCGGTGCGGTAATGGTCGACAGCGTGTTGAACCAGGGAAGCGTCTTTTCCTTATACCTCCCCCAAACCGCCGCCACCCCTCCTTCCCGCTAAAAGCTCCCGTAATGCCCGGGTCTTGACGGATCATTCTTCACCACTTTGGTGCCCCCTCATTGGGAACTCCGGGGTCCTTCGGAACCAGAACCTGTTCGGCCCGTCGTGGACGGCTTTTGTCCAACCGGCTGAGTCGGATAAAAGACTGTGCGGCAGAGCCGCTCGTGAAATGTGCCATTCAAGGAACATTCCACCCACAGGCAAGCACGACCCCTCGTCGCGCCTCAAACCCGGACAAAATGGGGCTCCCAGAATGTAGCCTAAATCAGGGACGGGTGAGTAATGACAGTCCCTTAGGGACGGGTGTGTAAGGGAGGAGGCCCACGGGTTCACAGATCGGCAAGAATCGCCAGAGTCAAGAAACTTGCCGATCTGTTTAAATCAATATCAGATCGGCATAAATCGCTTGACATTCGATTCTTGCTGATCTATGATATCTTCATGATTTTCGGACGACACCATGAAATCTCGATTTTTCGTAGAGCGTTCAATTCTTCCCGGGCGGAGCTGGGCATTGTTTACGGTCGACGACGGGTGGGAAAAAGCGCTCTTTTGTCCTCCCTTCAAAAAAAGGGGAGGGATCTGTATTTTGAAGCCCTTCAGAAAGTCGAATTGTCACGCCAAATCCAACACTTTACGGATCAACTGGCGGAACAAACCGGAACTCCCCGGGTGTGGGCCCGGAGTTGGAAAGAGGCTTTTGACGCCTTGACGCCGCATCTCCACAAGGGACGCCGATATGTTGTATTTGACGAATTTCCATGGATGGCATCGGGGAGGGCGGAACTTGTGTCCCTGCTGAAATATTATTGGGACAACCGCTGGAAAGCGAACTCCGGCTTGACTTTGGCGCTGTGCGGATCGGTATCGAGTTTTATGCTGAAACATTTGGTTCATTCGCACGCACTGCACAATCGAAAAACGTTCGAGATGAAGGTGGAGGGGTTGCCGGCGCGAGAAGGAGCTTTATTTTTTAGAGGACGTCGATCGGCGTTCGAAATGTCAAAGTTTCTTATGATTTTCGGCGGCATTCCAAAATACCTTGAACAGATTGATCCGGCTTACTCCTTGGGCCACAACATGGACCGGCTGTGTTTTACCAAAAACTCTTTTTTTCTCACAGAGTTTGAAACGTTGTTCAAAGAACAATTTAAAGTTATAAAGACCTATGAGCTGATTGTGGAGGCTCTCGCGCGGGGGAGCCTCTCGCGCGAAGCCCTTGCTGGAAAGCTGGGAAAACCTCCGGGCGGGGGCCTCGGCACGTACATTCAAGCGCTGGAACAAGCGGATTTTGTAAAACAGATGTCCCCTCCGGCATTCGACGGAGAACGGGGAAAAACCCGTCGAATTGTTCTGTGGGATGAATGGCTCCGTTTTTATTTCACCTATGTAAAACCCCATCGCTCCGCCATCGAACTGAACACAGGGCCTGGTCTCTTTGACCGCTTGACCGGTCGGAGCCTTGACGCGTATCTGGGCCTCTGTTTTGAACGTTTTTGCCTCAAAAACATCCCAAGCCTCCTGGAGCATATGGGCGTTTCGATCAGCGAAGTCATCGACGTGGGTCCGTTTTTTCGCCAACCCGGCCGCGGCGCGATTAAATCACCCGGCGCCCAAGTGGACATTCTCATTCACCGCCAGGGCCACATTCTGACCGTGGTGGAATGTAAGTTCCAAACAAATCCCCTCGGGTTGTCCGTAGCCCGGGACGTCGAAAATAAAATCCGGGTGCTCAAACCCAAGCGGCATTTCACGATTGAAAAAGTCCTTGTATCGGCGGGCCCGCTCAGTCGGTATTTGGAAAAAAGCGGCGCTTTTCACAAGGTAATGGGCCTGGAGGCCCTCATTGCCCCCACTCCGTGTGACGAGTTCAAAATGAGTCCGAAGTCACGGACGTAGGCAGAAGCCGTTTTCCCAATTTCGAGGAAGGACGGGGTAAGGAAAAAAAGAGGACAACCCCCGTTTTCCTGTCAGGGGTTCGAGGACCCAAGTCATCCGGTGTGGCGCAATTAAAGCCCGGCCCTCATCGGTCAGGGTCGAGTAGCCCGGGGGATTGCTCCCCCAGGCCCTCACAGATCCTTTCTATTACCCACATCTTTAACGTTACGGCTCACCCCTTCTTGAAGATGGCGATGTTGGTCTGGATGAGCTTCTGAATGATTGCTCGTATCTTGGCGTAGTTGGAAATCAGGTGTTTCATTTCCGCGAGCCTGTTCCTCGGGATGTAGACAATCTGCGTTTTTTGCCCACCGTCTTTGTAAGTCAAACGGTAAGCCATGGTTCCGGACTTCCTCTTGCAAATGCAATGAGCCCGCCTACAAACGCCGCAGACCCCGGTGATGGAACCCTTGATAAAGCCGTTGGTTGCCGCCAGGTGCTCCATTAATCTTTTCCGTTGGTTGATGGGATTTCTCATGGCTACTCCTTCTTGTTTATTAAGGATGTATAATATACATCTATTACAACAAGGATGCTTGCAAACAAGGAGGCCTTTTCATGTCAAACGGACCGGGCGGCGGATGGGCGGCGGAAGAAATGGCACGGGCGGATTTGGGTGATAAGAGGCTTAAAGACCGGCTGATATCGATATGCGACCGATTCTCGGAATCACCGGAAAGCCCCATCAACCAGGCCTGCGAAGACTGGGCGGAAACGAAAGCGGCCTACCGGTTTTTCAACAATCAAGACGTCGAGCCCGACGCCATCCTTGAAGCCCACCGGCGAAAGACAGCTGAACGTATAAAACCTCACAAGACGGTCCTCGCAATTCAGGACACGAGTTATTTCATCTATACCCCCCATACCGAAACTAAAGGCTTGGGAACGATATCGCGCAAAGAAAGGGAAGAATGTTGAAAACATTCTTTCCAAAGGACTGGTCATGCATACGTGTCTGGGCGTGACAACCGATGGCTACCATTAGGCTTCTGGATCAGAAGGTATTTGCACGCAAGCTTCGCACGGCGGAACGGCGGCGACTGGACAAGTCCAATCTGACCCCCATCGAAGAGAAAGAGAGTTTCCGATGGCTTGAATCACTGGAGAAGACGAAAGCGATAACGGGGAACCGGGTGGTCACTGTTTGTGACCGCGAGGCCGACATACGGCCTCTTTGAGTTGAGCCACCGCCTCCAATCCCCGTTGCTGGTCCGGGCCAAGGTGGATCGTCCCATCAACAAGAAGTCCAGGTATGCGGAGAAGGATGCCGTAAAGCTTTGGAATTTCATGAACGACAGTCCGGTATCAGGAACTCTCACCATGGAGATTCCAAAACGGAAAGCGACGGCGCATGCCAAAGAGAGGAACGCGCGAACGGCCATTCTGACCGTCAAGTTCGGAGCTTTTCTTTTGAACCCATCCCGAAACGACATCAAACACCGCACGACTGATCTTCCGGATATACCGCTGAATGCCGTTTACGCCTATGAAGCCGATCCGCCAGAGAATGAAGAACCTGTCGAATGGATGTTACTGACCGACCTCACATTTCCAACTTTCAAGAAGCTTGCGAGAAGGTGCGGTGGTATTGTCTGCGGTGGAGAATCGAAATGTTTTTCAAAGTTCTGAAGTCCGGGTTTAGGGTCGAGGATTGCCGGCTCGCGACAGCCGATCGACTGATGCGTTATCTCTCCGTTATGAGCGTTGTCGCCTGGCGGCTCTTTATGATCACGCTGATTTCAAGAACGGACCCCGACGCCCCATGCACGACCCTGCTTTCCGACCTCGAATGGAAAGTCCTGTTTCAAAAGATCAATAAGGGAAAGCCTCTACCGAAAAAGGCTCCCACCACCGGCGATATCGTTGTATGGATCGCCCGGCTCGGCGGTTTCTTGGCACGTAAATCCGACGGCATGCCAGGAACTTTAACTCTCTGGAGGGGATGGAAACGATTGACGGATCTTACCGAAGGGTGGGAACTCGCCTTGAAGGCTCAGATATGTGGGTAATAGAAAGCTCACAGATCCGTACGTGAATCTCTCGATTCATACGGCTCTTCCTGATCAGACCGCATTCAATCGCCAATCCCAGTGTGCTAGGATAGCTCGCGTTCGAGCGATTTGTGTCAGCCACCGAAGTGTGTGGAGCAATCGCCTATGGCGTCGCTTGTATTTCCTCATGGCCCACTTCGCCAGTTGGACGTCAAGCTGGTGGAAGATCGGTCCTAATGCGGACCGGTGATACCGCCCAGAGTAATTGATCCATCCTCTCACCATCGGATTCACCATTTTGCAATGGCGTCCAGCGTCATCGGCGTTCGCACGCCCAGCCGCCAGCTCCGGATGGTGTAACGAATACGCTTCTGGGCTTTCGGACTTACCGCCGGCGTGAAGCCCACAAAGACATTTCCTTGCCGTTCGTTGCGCACGCGTCGCGCTCGGAACTCATACCCAAGGAATGTGAACTTTGTATGAGGAGAGTCCCCTTTCCGGTTGTCGTCCTTACAGTAGACGATCTTCGTCTTCTCCGGATGGAGAATCAATCCCCATTGTTCCAGCCGTCGCCGTATCCGTTCCAGAACGTATCTCGCCTGTTTCTCCGTGGCGCAATGAACGATCATATCGTCCGCGTATCGTTCAAACGGTAGACGGCCGAACTCTTCCCGCATCCACACGTCAAACGCATGATGCAGGTAGAGGTTCGCCAAGAGCGGCGAGACGACTCCACCTTGCGGTGTGCCTTTCTCTCGCATCTCCCGTTTCCCGTCCGCCGTTTCCAGCGGCGCTTTGAGCCATCGTTCCACATACAGAAGAATCCATTTCTCCTCCGTATATTTCCCAACCAGCTCAAGCGTCTTCGCGTGATCGATCGTGTCGAAGAATCCCCGGATGTCCAAATCAATCACCCAGTCATACCTCCAACACATCGCCCGTGCCTTGCCCACGGCTTCCACAGCCGATTTGTTCGGTCGATACCCATAGGAGTCCTCGTGAAAGTGCGGTTCCACTTTCGGTTCCAGAACCATCGTGGCCACCATCTGCGCCACACGGTCGGAAACCGTCGGTATCCCCAACACGCGAGTCTTCCCGCCCTCTTTAGGTATCTCGCACTTCTTGACCGCAGGCGGAAAGTAGCTCCCCGATGACATCCGGTTCCAGATCTTATAGAGGTTGTCCTTGAGGTTTCCCCCAAAGGCCTCGATCGTCTGGCCGTCTATCCCGGGGCCTCCGCCCTTCGCCTTCACTCGTTTCCACGCGTCCATCACTGTCCACTTCGCGATGTCATACGGCTTCGTCTTGTCGATGCATTCCTCCCACTCTCGTGGTTGACACTTCTCCTTGACGGACCAGGGCACTCCCTTCGCTCCACGCCTTTGTCGGGCGCTTCCTTGCTACTACGGAGTGCTCCGCCCCTGCTGTCCCCATCGGTATTTCCCACTTGCTTTTTAGCTTTCGTGGTTTTCCTTCTCATGGAACAGCAGGTTCCCACGTTCCGTATTCCAGCCCAGACAGAGGTCATGCCGCCTCTACGCCGGATGCCGCATGGCCCATACGCACGCTCCCGCCATGCTCGTCCCAGAGTTCACGTCCAGGCTCTGGTTTCGACATCGTCCCTCTTGATTTCGACGCTTGTTCAGCGGTTTGCTTTCGCTCATCTCCCCTGCCCTCACCTCTCCTTGACGCTCACGACCAGGTCTTTTGGACCAAGCCACTCAAGGCGGGTTTGACGTCTGCTCGTGCAAGCCGACGCCGAGGGGCCTGCCCTCATCAGGAATACAGTTGTTACTTCTCGTGGCACACGGACATTTTCGAAGAACTAAAGCGAGAGGTCAGTTCTCTTGCGACAACGTGCAGTCAGCTCATTTCCAAAGGAATGATTTGGAGCCCGAACCACGGTGATACGGCGTTCACGGTTCTACTCTTTGATTCATTTATGCGAAGGATCATGCCTGGCAATGACTGGAGAATCTGATTTTTCTCATCACGGCCCACCATCCTCATCCGGCCCGTCGGGCCGGGGGCCTCTTTTGGCAGGGGGTCATTCCGGGTCATCCTCGAACTTGTAGCCGATGTTTCGCAACGACAGGATTTTAGCGCCCTCTTTGCCCAGTTTGGCGCGCAAGCGAGCGATGGTGGTGTCCATCGTTCGGCTGGTGTCGATGTAGGGCCCGCCCCAAACCGCTTCCGTCAAAAAGTCCCGGGAAAGAACCCGCCCGCGCTTTTGCAAGAACAGCTGAAGCAGGTCAAATTCTTTCCCCCGTAAATCCACCGATTCAGACCCGATCGTCACCGACCGTTTCGACGCGTCCAACACCAGTTTGCCGGAACGAAACACAGGATCCGCGCTCGTTTCCGTCGCATATTTCCGCAGGGCCGTCCGCACCCGAGCCACCAGTTCCCGTGGACGCAAACCCCGCTTGTGCATGTAGTCGTCGGCCCCCATCTCCAACCCCAACACGATGTCCGATTCCCGCCCTTTGACGGTCAACATAATCACCGGAATCTGTCGCGTTTTGGGATCCGATTTGAGGATTTTGCACACATCCACGCCGTCTTTCCCAGGCAAGTTCCAGTCCAACAAAATGAGGTCGGGAAGGGTGTCCGCGGCCGCCTTGATGGCCGAAGGCCCGGTGTCCGCCACGGACACGGCGAAATTTTCTGTCGTCAAAATATCGCGGATCAACTGAACAAAATCCGGTTCATCATCCACCACCAGGATGCGCGTCGCGGCCATGGCGGTTAACTCCCCGTGGGCCACAAAGTTCGGGTGGCCAATAGTTCCACAAAACGCAGGTAAGGCATAACCTCGATTCCATCGGCCAAGCGAAGTTCCGGACCGTCGGGGTAAACAAGGATGCGACGGGTGAGCCCCCCCAACTCCCGAATGGCTCTTAAACCGCGGCACCAGGAATCATGAAAGGATTCGCCCGATTTAACTTCCACCGCCACCTTCGCCTCCCCCCGCGTGAGGACAAAATCCACCTCCGTCCCCACCGCCGAGGCCGGTTGCCAATAGCCCATTCGGTCATACGCCCCTTCGTAGTCCCGATAGGCACGAAGGGTCTGAGCCACCAGTCCCTCGAAAAGAGCGCCCCGCTCCTCGGGGGTGACCGGCCCAAGACGTTGTTTCATGGCCCTCACCAGACCCGGATCGCACCAATACCATTTCGGAGACCGTCGTTCTCTTAACCGCAATTTGGCCTCAAAGGCCGGAACACGGAAACAAAGAAGCGTCTCTTCCAAAATGGTCAGGTAATCGCCCACCGTATTGCGGGCGACGCCCGCCTCACGCGCGACATTGGACGCGTTGAGGGTTTGGCCGTGGAGGAGCGCCGCCACGGGAAGGAATCGAGCAAACCCCGAGAGATTTCGAACCAGCGCTTCCGCTTGTATCTCCGCTTGAAGGTAAAGCTGTGTATAGGCCTCGAGGCTCGCAATCCGATCCGTTGACCCCCACACCACGGGAAGCATCCCAGTTGAAAAAACGTCTTCTAGATGGAAGGCCCCTTTGACCTCTTCCGGGACAAATGGGTGCATGTGCTTTATCAGGGCTCGTCCCGCCAGCAGGTTCACCCCGGCACGATATAGTTTTCGGGCGCTGGACCCGCATAGGACAAACCGCCGTCCTTCCGATTCAATCGAGCGGTGAACCTCATTCAAGAGATTCGGGAGACGCTGAACCTCGTCCACGACCACCCACTTATCCTTAGGAAGGCTCCGAAGCTGATCGACAAAGGTTTCCGGTCGAGCCACCAGCCTTTGAAACAGGCTCTCATTCAGTAGATTCACCCAATGAGCATCCGAAAAATGCTCCTTCAACCAAGTGCTTTTCCCGGTCCCACGGGGGCCGAGCAAAAAAAAACTCTGTTCCGGCCTTTTGATGATCTGTTTGAACGTCATTCGCCTAGCATAGCATAAAATAACGTCGTAATTTTGCCTTATGGTATGCGCATTACATCTGAGACAGCGCGGTAAAAATTCGGCAACAAAGTTGATCCTCGTGACACAAGGTCTCTCCGGCCAAATGGCCCCCGCGCACGTTCTCCCTGGGACGATTTCCTAGATCGCCTGTGGGACAGCCGTTTCGTAGAGAGAACTTACCAGTCCTCGGTGAACGCCTTCGACGGCCTCCCGCCGGAGTTTAAGCGTGCGCGTCAGTTCCCCCCGTTCCAGGCTGAACAGGCGGTCCAACACCACACAGCGGCGCACCCGCTCGTGGTCCGCTAATGTTTCGTTCATCTTTTTGAGGTTATCCTCGAACGACGTTTTTTGTTCCGCCGTCATCCCGCCGTCGTAACACACGATCGCCGCCAGGTGCGCCCGACCTTCCCCCACGACCATCGACTGTTCCGCTCCCAGGTATTTCACCAGTTTCTGTTCGATGGCCGCCGGGGCGATCTTTCGGCCAGTGGACGTCTTGATCAGGTCTCCCTTGCCACCCACTAATCGCAAATAGCCCTCTTCGTCCAGTTTCCCCACGTCTCCCGTGCTCAGGTATTTGCCCGACGTCAGGTTTGTCTGCGTTGCCTGGTTTTCATACCCCCCGAACACCGCCGGGCCGTCCACTTCGATCTCGCCTCCCTCCACGTTCAGGTTGTTCGACATTAGCGGGCGCCCCACCGTGCCGATCTTGTAGTCATTCAGGCGGTTCAGGCTGAGCGGCACCGCGTGGTTCCGGAGGTCAGAACGTAGCTCGCCGGGCTGTCGGCGGTGACTGGTAATGGGTTTTGCGCGTTCGTTTGGCCGGCCATTTCCCGTTCCAACGTGGCCCAGCCCATGAAAGGCTCATAGAGATCGTAACACCGTTCCAAGCACACGGCCAATTTGATGGATGAAAGTAACCCCCGCACCTGTCCCTCCGGGACATCCTCTCCCAAGGGGAGAGGAACGCCTTGTTCTGTTCCGCTCAGCTTGACCGCCATCGCTCAATCCGACACAAACAGTGCCCGGGGGCGGGTCTCCTCGATCACGCGTAACATATCTTCCCAGGCCATATGAGGTTCAATCCCCACCACCACAAGCCCCCGGCACAACGCCGCCTTGTCGATCAGTTCCCATTCCACGGACGTGGGCAAGATCACCGCCACCTTGTCCCCTGGCTGAAGACCGTGCTGTTCCATCACACCGGCCAACTGGGTGACCTTTGCCCAGAAATCCTCCCAAGAGGTGCATATCCAATTTCCATGGACCTTGTGCCAGAAAGCGGTGGTTAGAGAATTTGTTTGAGCGTGTCTTAAAAGAGCCTCGGGGATACTTCCCTTTGGTTTTTCCATCAAGCTCAGGGGGGTCGAAGTCGGTTTGAAGATCACCATCATTTGATCGTTTTTTTTAGGATACATGAAGTAACCGAAAAACAGTTTAAACAACAGGGAAGGATATTTTATGAAGAGAGAGAGTCGCGGTTTCTCAAAAGCGATATCGAAGTCGTTTCCACCCGCTTGTAGGAGGGATTGGATAAACGCCCAAGACGTACCGGGTTGCCAGGAGTCGACAAAGTAACGGGAAGTCGATGAAATGGGTACCAGCCCGGCCTTTCGACATTGATCCACCAGCCCATCGTAAGAAAAGACTTGAACATGGTAGGGCACATGCAAGGTGTGCAAATACTCTTCTGATTTTGACAACACAACGCCGTCCGCGTTGGGCGTTTGAAGACACAATCGACCCGTGGACTTCAGCAAGCTCGCCATGCGTGACACAAAAGCGCCGGGATTGACATCATGCTCAATGACATCCATCCCAATGACCCAATCGTATTTTTGTTCAAGAACCGAAGGGGCTTGATACCGTTCCACGTGGGGGTCAAAACCAAATCCATTCATATACCCGCGCTCTTTAAGATATTCCAAAAACAGGCCTTGGCCGCATCCATAATCCAGAATTCGATCATCCTTTTTAAGACCAGCCCGCACCAGTCGTTTCAGGAAAATCCCGTACCAGACCCGGTTAAAAAAATTCAATCTGGCGTTGTGGAGGGGGTAGCCTTTGTAATAAACAGCCAAATCCTTAACTTTTTCTGTGTTGAGAGACCCGCAATGGGAACAGCGCCAGACCTGGAACTTCTGGTCCCTAAATTGCCGGACATTGCATCGAACGAACTGGGTTTCCACAGGCCGGTCTTTTTCCCCGCAAACAGAACACGGATTTTTTACAGCGGTCGGTGCGGGGGCGTGGTCCTGTCTCTCATAAACCTTAAGCAATTTTGTCACGACCTGCTCCGAAGTCTCAAATGAAAATCGCCTGAAGCCGGCCTCTCCCATCAGTCGGCGTCGCACAGGGTTGTCGTAGAGGATGACAAGCTTATCGGCCAAATCCGATGCTGAATCTGGATTCACGATGTAACCGGTGACTCCGTCCTCCACGAGTTCGTGAGCGGAAACGATGCGGTTGGTCACGATGACCGGGCGGCGAAATCGGATGGCCTCCAGGGCGACCATCCCTTGGGTTTCCACCAGAGAGGGCAAGACGAAAACGTCCGCGGACGCGTAGAGAGTTGGAAGTTTTTCATGCCGCACATGGCCCAAGAAAGACACTTTTTCCAATAGTCCCAATGATTGAACGTGTCGGCGCAATTCCCCTTCCTGAAACCCCCTGCCCGCGAGCCAAAGCTCCGCGTCGGGCCTTCGGTCAAGGAGAAGGCGAAAAGATTGGAGGAGGTAGCCCACATTTTTTTCAGGCTCTAACCGCCCGGCATAAAAAACAACAAATTTGTGCGGTTGATTTGAAGCGGAAACATCTTCCCCATCGAAATCAATGGGGTTTGATAAAAAAGTCACCTGAGCTTGAGGGTGGACAGTTTTCATTTGGGCCATTTGTTTCGATGAAACACAAATAATATCGTCAAAGCGGTTTCCTGTCTTTTGCAAAATGCGTTTGAACAGACCTCGCAGGGGTCGCAATAAAACCGGCTGAGTCAGATGATCCACCGTCATATGAGCCGTATAGACTGTGCGGATCGACAAAGATCGGGCCACATTAAGGACGCGGAGCATCATGAAACTTATGTAATGGAAGTGAACACGCACCACATTGTTTTCTGTGAGGATGCGACGGATGGCCCTTCCTGAAGGGAGAGCCTGATAATGTCCAAAGAGGGGAACGCTGAAGAATCGATACACTTTGACACCGTTCCATGTTTCCTCAGCGGGTTGTCCCGGGAGTCGAGTCGTGAGGACGACCACTCTGTGCCCGCGTCTTGCAAGTTCGGGGGCCACTTTCTGGACGTGGACACCCACGCCGGTCGTGGCGGGAAGGAAATCGTCGGTTACCATGGCGATCACCGGCAAGGCAACCCTATTCGGCAACCTCTTGGATCCACCCTGCAAAAAGACAAAACGAGCGCTGTGCTCCTCTGTTAGAGAACCGGAATTCTTCATGGTTTTCTCCTTTTCAGCAAGCCCCGACTGTTACGACTTGCTTATACTTTACACGGCCCACGTTTCCCGGCGGAGTCCATTTTGTTGCTTTTTTGTTTCAATTTTCATGGACGGGAAGGGGGTGTTCAATTTGACGAATTGGGGGTATACTGAAAAATAAATTTATGATTATTAAAAGGTTCGTCATCTTTTGTTCTCTTTTCCCTTTGGCGATCGCTGTCGTCAGGGGAAAGGATTATTTCTTGAGCAATGGACACCAAGACGCGACTATCTTGATCGATGAATACCAGGATAGCCTTTGGCCCTATGCCCGAAACATGGCGGTAGGAGATTTTAACGGTGACGGAAAGGATGATTTCGCCGTTCGCCCCGTGTTTAATACAGAGCAGGGGGTTCAGATCATCTTTGGCCGTTCGTTTGAAGCGACTTCAAACCTAACTGACAACGTGAGCGTTCGTGTTTCCCTCGCTTCGGGAATGGGGGGCGCATTCCCGATCGTTATGGGAGACATCAACGCGGACAGTCAGGACGATGTGATGGTCAGCGATGATTCTTTGGGAACAATTTATGTCCTCCAAGGATCCTCATCCCCCGCTCCCTCTATGGACGCCCTTTCGGCATCTCTAAAATTTATCGGGAGTCCCAACTTGACCGGCCGATCCATGGTGGTGGGAGATTTTAATGGGGACGGCAACGACGATGTGGCCACCGGCTATCAACGAAGTGACTCGAGAAAAGCGGTGGGGATCGTTTTTGGCGCTTCTCTCCTTGACTCGACTCTTTCCTTGGCCACGAGCACGGGGGTGGCGTCCGTGGTGCTCAAGGAGTCTTCTTGGGAAATCCTTGGGTTGTATAAGGGACGTCTCTCCCGACCTGAGGCCGACGATTTGATCGCCTGGGTGCGAACCCCAGCGAGCGATCAATTCCTTGTCATCGGGACGTCAACCTGGTCGTCAGTGTGGGACCTCAATGTCCATTCTCCCACGGCCGTGGCCTTTTATTCGACAACAGACATCAAATTCGATGGGTCGGTCTCTCCGCTGGTAGATGATTTGAACGGAGACGGACTGGCAGACGTGGCCTTTAACGTGGCTTATTACAGTTTCGACCCTCCAACTTATGCCCAATATTTGCTCGATGGATCTAAAATCCTCTCGTTGGCGAGATGGGACCTCAACCAATCAGCAAATCCGTGGGTTCCACCCCAATGGGTGACATATGCAGGTTATGGGAACTTGGGTTTTTTGTCGATCCATTCCCTGGATTTTGACGGGGATGGCCACAAAGATCTGCTGGCCCTTCGGGAACGACTGTTGTCCCTAGACCTGTACTTGGACTCGGAGCGTCCGGCCATAAATTCGCCCGTGGGATTTTTTTATGCCGCCCCATTTCTTCGGGCCTTTTGGACGAAAAACGTAAACACCCTGCTTCTTCCTGGTGATTTTAATGGGGACGGATTTGAGGACATTCTGATTCACAGCGATATTGAACAGAGGGCGCATCTGACAGGTCCACCCTTTTCCATGTTCAGCCTTTTTTACGGTTTTCGTCCATTGAAAAACCCGACCGTGGTGTTGCGGCCGCGGGCCATGGCGTCGTCCCGGGTGGACCTGGAATTGGGGGTGGAGGGAGATCCAACGGAAATGCGGTTGTCCGGGGACATCACCGACCCGATCAAAGATCAGTGGATTCCCTATCAAACTCGCTACACGGTGACGATGAGCCCTGACGATGGCCAAAAAGAAGTGCGGGCCACGTTCCGCAACGGGTTTCGCCGGGAGAGCGAAACCGTAACGGGCGCTTTGGCCCGCGCGGTGACGCAAACGCGAACGGCGGTGGTCACCAACCGCATGGCCGCCGGCCGAACCGGGGTGGTGGACTGCCATTTGGCCGAGGCGTCCCATGTGCGGGCGGAAGTGTTTACGTTATCCGGGGATCCCATCCGTCTCCTCCATGACGCCTCCCACGGGCCCGGCATTGTCCCCATCGAATGGGACGGCACCGGTTCGGACGGCCGTCGGTTGGCGCCGGGGGTCTACGTGTTTGTCATCGACATCAACGACAAACGAGAAACCCACCGGGTTTTGCTGAAATGAGAGTCATTTCCTGTTGTTTCCAACGACACAGAAAACCTTTCCTTCTCCTCTTGGGAGAGGGCGGGGTGAGTGTCCTAAGCAGTGACCCTATTTCTTTAAAAGAACCGGAGCTTCCTTTGCTGTCGGTTGAACACTGGGCAGAATCACCGTTTCCCAGGGGGAACGCATCTCGTACCGTATCCCCCGCCAGGTGATCCGGTTGGTGAACAAGGAATTGATGGTGTTGATCAAACTGAGGAACGGGGCCAAGGACGCGGCGAACATGTAGTGCCATTTCATCCTCGCAAGGGAATCGGACAGTTGAGGCAACATCTCCCGCACCGAGCCAAGCAACCACAGGGCGTTCACCCATTGGAGCGGGATCATCAGTAAACAGGCGGACCCCACCAGGGCCACCGTTCCCCCCGCGATGAACCACGACAAAAAGCTGGCCAATCCATACACAACAAAGAAACATCCCAAAGAATGACCGATCGCCGCTCCCCACCACAACGGCGGAAAATAGACTTTCGAAATCAGGCTCTGCCGGTTGGTGAACTCTATTGTTTGTCCCAAAGTCGACCCTTCGTGGCTGACGGCCACACAGCTGGGCACAAACTGGGTCTCAAGACCCAATCCACGCACTTTCACTGTCAGCATTAAATCGTCCGACAGCGTTCGGTCCCAGGCCTGGGCTATCCCGGCGGTGTCATACACATTCTTTCGGATCGCCATGGCCCCGCCAAAACAGAAGTTGTGTTTGGAATCTGATACGAAAGGCAGGGCTCCGGCGTTCCAGGTGCTTCGGAGGATAGAACCCAATCGGGTGTCCTGGGGGGCATACCACCGATACCCCGTGGTCGCCCCCACCTGGGGGAGCACCAACGGGGCCACCAACCGCCGCACAAATCCCGGGCCCGGCCGAAGATCCGAGTCCGCAAACACCAAAATGTCCGCAGATTTCCTTACAAATTCCACCGCCCGCAACAAATTCGTGATCTTTTGCGCCCGCACATTTTCGATTCCCGCCACAATGCGATAAGCCTTCACCCGCTCGGCATTCTCCTCAATTGCGGCATCTATCTCCGGACAGGCGGGATCGTCCGCCGTGGCCACGGAAAACACCAGTTCGAGGGACGGGTAATCCTGACCAAAGAACGCCCGCAGGTTGTCGCGAAATCCCGGATCAATGCCCTTGCACGGCAAGATCACCGCCACCCGTCCGCGGGGCCGGGGATACAGGATATTGCCCAACACCTTCACCTGCTTGCGAAACCGCCCGGTCAAAAACAGCGGGATCACCCCAAACGCCACCGACAGCGCCACCAGTATCCCAGCGATAGTAAGGTTCATAACCAGCCTCCAATCTTTCTGGACTTTTACTGTTTTTTATTTCTTTTTCGGAATGACAATCATGATTTCCTCGCCCTGTTCCTTCCAGCGGTTTGAACTCGTCTTAATAACCTCGTTGTTCGTTTTCGGGAACCCATTTGTTACCCTGTTCATAGGGTAATCTACCTGCGTTGCCGTTTTGAGATCCTTTTGTTTCATTTTTGTTTCATTTCAAAGATTGCAAATAGTCGGTTTCGGGGGTAGACTCAAAGCGGGAACAACAAAATGAAAATCCGGCGAACAACATTATTCCTTACAGTTTTAGGGGGCCTTCCTCTTTTGGGGGCCGATTATTTTTTCGGCGTTCAAGACCAGGACGCAACGATCATAAGTGACCAGTGGAAATTTGACCAAGGGATCTTCGAGGAATTGGTGTCGGTGGGAGATTTCAATGGAGATGGAACCAACGACCTTGCCATTCACAACTCTTCCGAGCAGGAGTTAAGTGTGGTGTTTGGCCGTCCGTTTCAAACAGTGAGTATTTTTAATAATGTGAGGAGTTTTTATATTGACGGGAGAGTTAATTTGTTGGCTCCGATAATGGGAGATATCAACGGCGATCGCTACGACGACTTGGTCATGGTGAGTTTGGGATACGTTTATGTTATTTATGGATCTTCCTCCCCCTCCCCCTCCAGAGACATCGAGACAGCGAATATTCGTTTCACGGGGAATATTATTAACCGGGTGATCGTGGGCAATTTTGATGGGGATGAATTCGATGATATCGCGGTGGGATACTTCGAAACGGACTCTCGCCAATCCATTAAAATCTATTTTGGAAATTCTTCCCCTGACCCTGTCATCGACCTTTCAAGCCAACAGGTTGTCTCTGTCGTATTAAAATCCCCGACTTGGTCATTAAGTGCCCTTAAAAAAGGGCGTTTTTCCAGACCCAACGCCGATGATCTCGTGGTGGAGGCGATTGATTCATCGAACGGGTTTGTCCTGGTCCTTGGAACGGGAACCTGGCCAATGGTCTGGGATTTGGGAGGATCGGCTTCACCCCAGCCCATCATGGCCCACTACTCTCGCGGAAGCATTTTTGAAGGAACGGTGCGGTGGACGAACGGTGAATCAGCGGGGATGGAATAGACGATTTGATGGTCAATGATGTTTATCGGTTCAGTTCTCAAAAAAGGGCCAAACAGTATTATTTGGATGGGGCCCAGCTTCTTGATCGGGGAACCTGGAATTTGGGAATTGACGTTCCTGAAAAGTTGATGTTTAACTCTCAATTTATCAACAACTACGATTTCTTGGCCTCGTTGGATGTGGATGGGGATGGGCGCAAAGATATTGTCGCTCGTTACGACAATCAAATATCAGCGGACCTTTTTATAAGCCAATTCCAAGGGCATGGGCCGGGAGCCGTTTGGAATTACGGCTTCCCCACCTCAACGCTTCGGTGGAGCATCGGGCTGGATACGTTCCCTCTCTTCGGTGACTTTAACGGGGACCAACGGGACGATGTGATCATCCACAGCGGTTCGGAAAATTGGGCGAGGCCCCTTGGAAACTCCATGTTCAGTCTTTTTTACGGTTTTCGACCCCTGGATAACCCGACCGTGGTGTTGCGGCCGCGGGCCATGGCGTCGTCCCGGGTGGACCTGGAATTGGGGGTGGAGGGAGATCCAACGGAAATGCGGTTGTCCGGGGACATCACGGACCCGATCAAAGACCAGTGGATTCCCTATCAAACTCGATATACGGTAACGTTGAACCCTGCCACGGGCCAAAAAGAAGTGCGGGCCACGTTCCGCAACGGGTTTCGCCGGGAGAGCGAAACCGTATCGGGCGCTTTGGCCCGCGCGGTGACGCAAACGCGAACGGCGGTGGTCACCAACCGCATGGCCGCCGGCCGAACCGGGGTGGTGGACTGCCATTTGGCCGAGGCGTCCCATGTGCGGGCGGAAGTGTTTACGTTATCCGGGGATTCCATCCGTCTCCTCCACGACGCATCCCACGGGCCTGGCATTGTCCCCATCGAATGGGACGGCACCGGCTCGGACGGTCGGCGGTTGGCGCCGGGGGTCTACGTGTTTGTCATCGACATCAACGACTCAAGAGAAACCCATCGGGTTTTGTTGAAATGAAAGTAATCCCCCGTTTTTTCCAACGACAAAGAAAGCCTTTCCCCCTTTCCATGGGCTTTGTTTTGGTCGTAACGGTTGCCTTTGGTTCTGTAGGTCATGCCACTTTTTTTTCTAAAAAAGATCGGGGGCACCATGGGCCCACGGTTCTTCAAACCGGAGTGGGAGTTCGGGCGGCGGGGTTCGCCGAATCGTATGTGGCGGTTGCCGACGACGCGAGCGCTCTCTATTGGAATCCGGCCGGTTTGGACCGGGTTTCAACACAGGAAGTCCTCTTTATGCAAGGGGAATCGTTTGGCGGAAAAACCCAGGATTTTTTGGGATATCTGTTGCCTTTTTGGGCACGGGGAGAACGGCGCACCCTGGGGGTCGGGTATTCACGTCTGTCGGTGGACAGTTTCGATCTCATGGAGGAAGGTCAGACCGTGGGAAGAGCTGAACCGTCCGAATCCACGTTGGGTTTTTCCTACGCCCAGGTGGTGGGGGCTGTGTCCGCTGGCGCGACCGTGAAAGCGGTGGAACAAAAGTTGGACGACGAAACCGCCCACACCTGGGCGGCGGACATGGGAGTTCAAGGTCGTTCCATCAACGAACGATGGGCGTGGGGCGCCAGCGCTCTGAATATGGGGCCCGCTCTTCCCGTGGATGACACCCACGTTCCCCTCCCGCTCACCTTGCGGTTAGGGGCGGCCTACCGGTTTGGGGACGCCGGGACGAAAGCCCCGGCGGGAGGAGTCCTCCTCACCGGGCAGATCGATTTGCCGGACGACGATTTGGCGGTGGGACGAGTGGGGGTGGAATACGCGAAATCGTTTCTGTCGGCCTGGCGGGTGGCGGTCCGGTCCGGCTGGGCCAGCCGCGGGGTTGGGACGGATTCGGGGCAATGGTCCCTGGGGGGCGGCGTCGACGCGGGGCGGTTTCGAATCAATTTCGCCCAAGTGTTGAAGGGGCCCTTGGGGAACGAAACGCGCGCGGATGTGGCGATGGGGTTTGGCCGCGAACCCGTAGCGCAAATTCAACGGCGTCAACGGCTGGAGCGGGGCCAAAACGCGCTGTCCCAGGGGAACCTGTTGGAAGCTCAAGCGGAAGTGGATCAAATTCTGGCCACGTCCCCCCGCCATAGGCCCGCCCTGAATTTAACAAGGGATATCCGCGCCGCCTATTCCGACAGCATTGACCCCCCCACGTTGTTCGCCCAGGGGCGCGCGGCCTTTGACAAAGGAAATGACGACGGCGCGGTGGCGTTTTTCCGAAAACTGGTGGTGGTCTCGCCCCAATATCCCGAAGGCAAGATGTGGCTGGACAAAGCGGAGAAACGCGCGGACCAGAAAAAAATAGCCCAGGTGGAAATGTCCGTCAAAAAGGCACGGGAAAAGGAATTGGCGAAACTCGTTAACACCGCAAAAGAAGCCCAACACCGAAAAGAATGGGCAACCGCGTTGGCCCGTTGGCGGAAAGTGCTGATTTTGGACGGGTCCCGGACGGACGCCAAGGCCGGGGTGGCGGCCTGTCGCGACTCTCTCTATCAGCAAGGGGAAGAGCTTCAGAAAAAGGGCGATGGGGAGGGGGCCCTGGCGATCTTTCGTTCCTTAACGGTTGACGATCCAGGCGACAAACGGGTCGCCCGTCGCGTGGCGGACCTTCAACAGGACTTGGCCCGGTCACGGGCCGCGGAAGGAAAAAAGAAATATGATGAGGGTGTGGATGCCTATACGGCGGGAGACTTTAAGCGCGCACAGATCCTGTTTCGCCAGGCGTTGGAGTTACAGCCCCAAGACACGGCGGTTCGGCAGGCGTTGGAACGAACGGAATCCGAACTGAAACGGAACGGCAAACCATGAACATTCGCACAAAACTCACGGTATTTTATGGGTCCCTGCTTACCGCGGTGGTGGTGTTGGCCAGCGGTGCCTTGTATTTAACGGAACGTCGCCTGTTGTTGACGGAACTGGAAAACGCTCGGCACTCCCTTTTCGCCGGTTTTTCCCAAACCTGCCGAGACGCCCTGCTTGTGCGTGACGAACTTTCGGCCATCAATGCCGCCCTCTCGGTGGGCAAGATTATGGGTGTTCAGGGGGCGTTTTGCGTGGATCCCACGGGCCGGGTGGTGGCCCACTCCGACCCCGCGCGGCGGGGAACCCGTTACACGGCTCCTCCAACAACGTTTGTGCCATTGAAGGGCGGCGGGCGCCAAGGACGGTGGGTTGACCCGACCGATGGCGAGTTGTTGGCATTTATTAAGGATTTTTCCGTGGGGGCGAATGCCCCCGCCCAAGCCGTGGTCGTGTTTTCACAAAAATCATTCCAAGAGACGGTGACCAAAACGTTGGTGGGGGTTGCGAAACGCATCCTGATCGTTTTTTCCATGGCCTGGGCGGCGGGTCTGGTGGGAACTGTTATTCTGGCCCGTCGATTGACCCGTCCCATTTTTTACATCACCGCCGGAACCCATCAACTGGCCCAGGGCAACCTCACCCATCGGATTGATTGGAAAGGAAAAGATGAACTCGGTCGGCTGGCGGCGGACTTTAACGTTATGGCCGAGCGGTTGGGAGAATTGGATCAGATGAAAAATGATTTTGTTTCCAACGTGACCCACGAATTGCGCTCACCGCTTTCCGCCATCGAAAGTTACGCCAATCTTGTGACGGAAGACTGGAGCAATGGACGGTCCCACAACCTGGTGGATTATCTCACCATTGTCCGCAACAACGCCACGCGGCTTCGGAAATTTGTCACCGACATCCTGGACCTGTCAAAAATTGACGCGGCCTCGGTGGAAATGGAGAAAGAACGCTTTGACCTGGGCGTGTTGTTTCAAGAGGTCGTGGACCTATTCCAGGCCAAGGCGCGGGAAAAGAACATCCGACTTGGGGCGGAGCTCCCATCGTCGGTCAGCGTTTTCGCTGACATGGACAAGGTCCGCCAAATTCTCACGAACCTGCTGGGAAACGCCCTCAAATTCACCCCGCCGGGTGGGGAGGTCACCCTTTCCGCGGAACCCGCCGTTCGGCGGGAAGGAGCGGGCGGTCGCTTCACACGAATAACCGTGGCCGATAACGGACCGGGAATCCTCGATAAAGACCAACAGCGGATCTTTGACCGATTTGAACAAGTCAAAGAAATGCGGGAAACGGTGGAGGGGCAAAAAGGCACGGGGTTGGGATTGGCGATTGTCCGACAACTGGTGACGGCCCATGGGGGGCAAATCGGTCTGGTGAGCGCGGTGGGCCGAGGAAGCGCCTTTTCCGTTTATTTGCCCGAAGGAGAAGCCCATGTCCGCTAAACGGATTTTGGTGGTGGATGATGAGCCCGATTTTGCCCGGTTCATGGAAGATATTTTAAAACGGGAGGGGTTTGTGGTCTCGGTGGCCGGCAACGGTCTTCAAGCCCTTAAAATGGTGGCGGAGTCGCGTCCCGACGCCATCCTGCTGGATTGGAATTTACCGGGGAAAGACGGCATCGAGGTGTGCCGAACGTTGAAAGCGGAGTCGTCCACAAAAAATATACCTGTCCTCATGCTGACCGTCCGCGGCCGCGAAACGGACGCGGTGTTGGGGTTGGAGATGGGAGCGGACGATTACATCACCAAACGGGTTTTGCGTCCCAGGGAACTGGTGGCCCGGGTCCACGCCGCTCTTCGAAAAACGGCGGTGGAGGATAAATCGGGCCGAGTCCTTCGGTCTGGAAAACTTGTGGTGGACGTGGAACGGCGGTTGGTGACGGTGGCGGGAGAGGTGATTCCTCTCCGGCCAAAAGAATTTGATTTGCTCCAACTTTTTCTTGAAAAAAGAGGCCGCGTTTTAACGCGGAATTTTTTAAACGAGAGCGTTTGGCATCAGCCGTACTTGTCCACCAGCCGCGTCGTCGACACCACCGTCACCCGCCTGCGCGGAAAAATCGGCAAAGAGGGAGACAAAATTTTCGCCATCACCGGTATCGGCTACAAATTCGAAGACGACCCCAACGCCCTGCCGTAACCCATTTCACAGCCCCCCCTTTTTTCAAGAAACAAACGAGGCCAGATTCCAGTGGTCCCCCTCGCCACAACCATTCTTCCGCCAATCCCCAGTTTCCCCCTCCCATTGGATATCAATGCAGGGCCATGGGAAGTTAACTAATAAACTAAGTACGTCCCTCATTCACGATCAACCAATCGTAGGGCTGGTCGTGGATGAATTCGCGAAGTGACGGATGCCGGTTTTTTCGAGGCGGATAGGGAGTGGGGGAAGAGTGATGGGGTGTACTTTATTATTTTAAATGGTGATGAAGAAAGGCGATCGGGTAGACGATGGGAATCCCTCGGATGTTTTTGAGAATGAGGAGGTCCTTGTCGAGGGAAACGAGGATGTCGGCTTTGCCGCCCACCGCGGCCTCAAGAAACTTGTCGTCTTTGGGGTCACGCGACGTTTTTGCCATAGGGAGAGGTTCCACCAATTCACTTAACCCCATCAATGCTTGGCGCCACCATTGGAGGACGGCGGTATTCTCTGGTTTTTCCATGCGGTGGAACACGTCCTCGTATTCTTCCAGGATCGGGCGGGAAACAAGAACAGTAAACGCATCACCGATCCAACGCGCGAGGAGTTTCTCGGAAGGTCCCTTCCAGAAAATGCCGGAGATAAAGAGATTGGTGTCCAACACCACCCTCATTGGCCGCGACGCACCTGGTGGATTATTCCCTCTACATCGGATTTCTTAAGACCAGCGCGGCGGGCGTATTTTTGACCCTCCTTGAGAATATGGTGGACCTCGGCTAAGGAAGGCCGACCGATGCGTTTGAGAATGCGAGGGAGTTACTTTCCGCCGTTGGTCGGAATGCCCCATTAATGGGGCAACGACAAGACTCTCAGAGCAAGCACTTTATCGGGGAGCAGTATCAGTGGCCTGGGTCAAGCGTTTTTGGACGACAAAGTACGCCGAACAATTTCCTGCTTCACCGAAAACCGGTTTACTGGCTGGTTCAAAAATAGCCCCTGATCGAAATGAGACAGGGTCGAGTCTCCCGGGGTTCCACTCCCCGGACTTCGCAGGCCCGTATGTAAATCTCACGACATAGAGGCTAAACGCGAAACAATTTTATCCTCATGAACGTCCCCCATTCACCCTTTTTCAAATGGGCGAACGAGGCCTGATCTCAGTGGTACCCCCTTTTCAAAGGGGGGTAGGGGGGATTTGCCGTTGCCGCAACGCCCTCGTCCCCCCACGCCACAACCATTCTTCCGCCAATCCCCCAGTTTCCCGACACGAACGCATTTCAATGCAGGGGACATGAGTGAGTTAACTAATAAACTAAGTACGTCCCCCAATTACATGGGCAGTCTCCTATTTCTTTAAAAGAACCGGGGCTTCTTTAGCTGTCGGTTGAACACTGGGCAGAATCACCGTTTCCCAGGGGGAACGCATCTCGTAACGTATCCCACGCCAGGTGATCCGGTTGGTGAACAAAGAATTAATGGTGTTGATCAAGCTGAGGAACGGAGCCAGGGACGCGGCGAACATGTAGTGCCATTTCATCCTCGCAAGGGAATCGGACAGTTGAGGCAACATCTCCCGCACCGAGCCAAGCAACCACAGGGCGTTCACCCATTGGAGCGGGATCATCAGTAGACAGGCGGACCCCACCAGGGCCACCGTTCCCCCCGCGATGAACCACGACAACAAGCTGGCCAATCCATACACAACAAAGAAACATCCCAACGAATGACCGATCGCCGCACCCCACCACAACGGCGGAAAATAGATCTTGGAAATCAGGCTCTGCCGGTTGGTGAACTCTATTGTTTGTCCCAAAGTCGACCCTTCGTGGCTGACGGCCACACAGCTGGGCACAAACTGGGTCTCGAGACCCAATCCACGCACTTTCACTGTCAGCATTAAATCGTCCGACAGCGTTCGGTCCCAGGCCTGGGCTATCCCGGCGGTGTCATACACATTCTTTCGGATCGCCATGGCCCCGCCAAAACAGAAGTTGTGTTTGGAATCTGATACGAAAGGCAAGGCTCCGGCGTTCCAGGTGCTTCGGAGGATAGAACCCAATCGAGTGTCCTGGGGGGCATACCACCGATACCCCGTGGTCGCCCCCACCTGGGGGAGGATCAATGGGGCCACCAGTCGTCGCACAAATCCAGAGTCCGGCCGAAGATCCGAGTCCACAAACACCAAAACGTCCGCAGATTTCCCCACAAATTCCACAGCCCTTAACAAATTCGTGATCTTTTGCGCCCGCACATTTTCGATCCCCGCCACCATCCGGTAAGCCTTCACACGTCCCCCATACTCCTCCATCACAGCGTCTATTTCCGCGCAGGCGGGATCGTCCGCCGTGGCCACGGAAAACACCAGTTCGAGGGACGGATAATCCTGATCAAAGAACGCCCGCAGGTTGTCGCGAAATCCCGGATCAATGCCCTTGCACGGCAAGATCACCGCCACCCGTCCTCGTGACCGGGGATACAGGATATTACCCAACACCTTCACCTGTTTGCGAAACCGCCCGGTCAAAAACAGCGGGATCAGACCAAACGCCACCGACAGTGCCACCAAGATCACAGCGGTCGTGAGGTTCATGATTGGCCTCCGAACACCATCGTCATGTGATCTCTCTTTTTGGGATGTGTGAAATACCCGAGAAACAGTTTCACCAAGAGGGACGGGTGTTTGAAAAACAGATCGATCCGCGGCGGTTCGTACCCCAGGTCCACATCGTTTCCGCCATAGGCCATGAGCGATTCAATCAAGGCATACGACGTTCCTGGTTGCCAGGAATCCATGTAAAAAGTATCCCGACGTGACACCCGTTCCAGGCCTTCCGCCCGGGCCATATGGACGAGAGCTTTTTCGGAAAGGACGTTCACGTGGTAAGGCACATGGAGCATGTGAAGATGCCCGTCCGCGTTCTTGAGGTTTATCCCCTCCGCCCGGGGGGTGGTGATGCACAGTCGGCCCGAGGATTTCCTCAGCCCGTTCAGTCGGCGGAAGAACCCCACCGGGTCTTCATCGTGTTCAATGGTGTCCATGCTGATCACCCAATCGTATTGGCGTTGGAGTGTGGCGGGGATGTTATACCGTTCCACGTAGGGGTCGAACCCAAAACGATGGGCGTATCCCTGCTCCTTAAGATAATCCAGGAACAACCCCTGGTTGCACCCATAATCCACGATGGTGTGCTCTTTTTTCAGCCCAGCCCGAACCAGCTCCTTCAAAACAACCCGGTACCATGCCCGGGAGAAATAATCGAGCTTTTGGTTTCGGATGGGGTAATTTGTGTAGTATGCGGTCAGATTGTTAACCCGCTCGGTTTGAAGGGATTGGCAGTGGGCACACCGTTCCACACGAAAGTGTTCCTGGCGATACCGGCGCACATTGCATCGAACCATTCGTGCCTCGGCCGGTTCGCTGATTTCCCCACAGACAGCGCACGTCAGAATCTTAGGGGCTTTAACCAAGTCTGGAGCTTGATTCAGAATGGTGATCATGGTTTAATCCTCCCAGAGTGAGGTCTTGAATTTTATTCGCCGTTTCCCTTATTCCTTTCGACTTTCACTCTCTTCGTCCTCACCCACAGTCTAATGGATAGGCTTGTCAACGAGATGTCAGGGTTGTGTCAGATTTGAAACATTTGGATGGGGTCGAAACCAGTGTTTTTCCATTGCCAAGAGGGGAAAATGGCCCTATACTGATGTGCCATGGAAAATCGCCTTAATCGTTCTCCCTATTGGTTTATTTTTGTCCTGGGGTGCTGGTGGAATAGCTTCGCTTTCGCGGTGGATATTCCTGTTCAAGACGCTGATGTAGTATTAACGGTTGGGCTTGGGCCCACCTCGAGTTACATCCTTTTTAGGGTGGGTGATTTTGACGGGGACGGTTTCTCTGACGTGGCCTGGGGATATAACCGAGTTAATTTTCCCGAAACGATTGGGCAGCGAATTGACATTTTTTCCGGTCGGGACCTTCCCAAAAGGTCCAAGTTCGATGACGTTATTCGCTGGCAATGCGCGAATGGAAGTTTAATGGCGTTTGGAGATTATGACGGCAATGGCCGGAGCGACCTGGTTTCTTTCGTCCGATCTGGATCCGAATATATCAGCATGGTTTTAGGGAAAGAGGGGGTGCTTGGGCCTTGGGATTTAACCCAGTCAGAAAATACCGTGCAATTGTTAGGCTTGGTTGAATCTTGGAGATTAACGAGTCTCGCGGATGACCTAACGGACGACGAGATTGCGGATCTTGTGATGGTGAAAACCTGGGAATCGAGCCTAGGAAGAACCCAAAACGGATTTGTCCGAATACTCCCCGGACGGGAGGTATGGCCCAACAGTGTCAATTGGGTCGCAGACCCATCCTCCAAAACGATTTATGGGGCAATAAACGATGATTCGCTGGATGTAAGTGGCCAGGGGGACATCAATGCCGACGGCGTATCGGACTTGGTAATGAGCGCTAAATCGGGAATTTACATCATTTACGGCAGCTCCGTCCTACCAAAGGATTGGGACTTGGCGCTCCAACCAACCAACTGTTGGATCGGGCCCAGCGGTCACACCGGCCCCAAAGCGCGGTCTCTGGGTGACATCAATGGGGACGGGCGTGCAGATTTAATCATTCAATGGGGGGGCTCTTTCCACTTGCTGGACGGCGCTTTGATTGCCGCCCATCCCAGCATCGATCTCACTCCGGGAAGTCCAACGGAACAGCCATTGATCCCTATCGGTGGAGGTGGTGGAACCATGGGCATCCTCCCGGATTTTGATGGGGACGGAAAAATGGACCTTGTTGCGACCGAAACTTACTCTATCTCTCTCTACCTCACCTCCACCTATTCCACCTGGCCGGCCTTCCCCCCCACCATCGACTCACCGGCCCTGCGGTTCACCAGCGGGAAATCACTCATCGGCCCGGCTTCCGGCGACTTTAACAAAGACGGATTTAACGACTTGGTGTTTGGGGAATCCTGGGGATCCATTTATGTGATTTATGGGTTTAAACCATTAACCCACCCGACGTTATCGGTTGATTCGTCAACGACTCAAACCACGCGGGTGATGGCGTACCTTTCCGTGGACGGCCATCCCACGGAGATGCGACTCTCTGGAAACATCGCGAACGCGTTTAAAGATCAATGGATACCCTACCAAACTTCGAAAGACATCGAGCTCACTCCCTCGGTGGGTGAAAAAAATATTTCCGTTCGGTTCCGGAACTCTTTCGGGCGCGAAAGCGAAACGATAACCACCTCGATAACGTTGCACGTGGAGGATCACCAGGCGGAGGTCGGAAACAACCTCGTCACACGAGAACAGCCGGCGAGGATCGATTGCCGAATGAACGCGCCCGGAAGGCTAAAAGCCTCGGTTTACAGCCGATCCGGTCAAAAAATTATGGACGTATTGGATGAGGAGCGGGGGATCGGGATCTGGCCGGTGGTGTGGAATGGGACGAACAGCGAGAGACGGCGGGTGGCCCCGGGTGTTTACGTTTTGATGGTGGAATCGGCCGGGCAAGAAACCCGGGCCAAGGTGCTGGTGAGGGACTAACATGAGAGCCCCCCTTTTGGTCGTGGCGGTCCTTGTTTTCGTTGGCCCTTTCCTCAGGGCCATGGACATCCCGACCGCGAAGGCGGATGTGACCATCGTCAACGATCGGTTAGAACCACCCCAAGGGCAATCGGGGATGCAATTGGCGGTGGGCGATTTTAATGGAGACAGTAAGGACGATTTCGCGATCAGCCTACTGAGCTCGGATACCCTGAAAACGGAGGTCAACGTGGTTCTGGGCGGAACCCTATCACCCGAATTGGCCCAAGCCACAGCCTTGCGAATTCTAACCCCAGATTCCTACCAGCAAGGGTGGGACAAGCAGATTGGCTTTGGGGACATTGATAACGACGGAAAAGACGATTTATTCATCGCCATGGAAACCCCCGCCAAACCCGGAGTGGCAATTATTTTCGGCAAGGCCCTTCCCCAGGGCGAACAAACAACCATCGATCTCAACAGCTCTGAACCCGATGTTATGATGGAGGGCGGTTTTCTGGTGACCACCAATTCCAATGTCTCCTTTGCGGTTGCCGACTATACTGGGGATGGTAGAAAAGATTTGTCGGTCGGAATCCCTTATGCTATTCGAGGGTATGTCTATCTTATTCCCGGCCGACCCCGTGTTAGTTTTAATACCGTCCTCGACCCTTCGGCTGACCCCACGGTCCGCCTGATCAAAGGTCCCGACACCAGCCAATTGGGCGAAACCGTATTTTTCGCAAACGTCATAGGGAACAGCGCGCCGGACCTGATACTGTCGGCTCCTTCCACCGACTTTGATGGCCGAACCAATGCCGGCAAGGTCTTCGTGTTCGACGGAAGTCAGGCTCTCCCGCCCATTTTCGATTTGTTGACCAGTTCCGCGTCGGCCGAGATCCGAGGCGCTTCCCTTCTCAACCAAATTTATTGTGCCGGCGCGGGGGATATGAACGGCGACGGCCGGGACGATCTCCTTTTGAATTTGAACATCATCAACAATTTCTCCGTATTGGACGGCGCATGGCTCACGACCCATCCGTTGGTTGACCTAAACCCGGCCAGTCCCTATTACGTCGCCGCGACATCTGGCACCGCCGCCTTTGACGGCTCCAAGGGGTTTGGGGGGGATTTTGACGGAGATGGATTAAAAGACATTTTTGTTACTCGCTCCAATGCCATTCAGCTGTTTCCAACGAGCGAGTTCGCCACCTGGCCAAACTTTCCCCCCACGCTCGACACCCCTTGGACGTTTCAGAGTGAGACGGGGTACCTCCGCAACGCCGCCTTTGGCGATTTTAACAATGACGGAATCGACGACCTTGTCATGGCGGAGGAAGCCCATTCCGATGGATATTGGGGCGCCCTTCATATTATTTACGGGTTTATCCCGCTCAAGAACCCAACCATTCAACTGGCCCAACGGACTCCAAACACACCGAGGGTAAACGTGACATTGTCCGTACAAGGAACCCCAACAGAAATGAAATTGTCCGGAGATATCGTGGACGATTTTAAAGACCAATGGATCCCCTATGGGGTTTCCCACTCAGTCACGCTATCGCACGCCGCAGGCCCAAAAACCGTAAGTGCCATTTTTCGAAACCAGTTTAAACGGGAAAGTGAAAGCGCCTCGGACAGGATTACGCTGACAGTGCAAAACCAAGAAACGAAGATAGAGTCCAACCTGATCACCCGCGACCAGTCGGCCCTTGTCAATTACAGCCTGATAGTTCCGGGTCGGCTCAAGGCCGCCGTGTTCACCCGGACGGGACAAAAAGTAGTAGATCTCTTGGACGAGGACCGGGCCCCGGGTTTTTGGCCCATCCAATGGGACGGGACAAACAGAGAACAGCGGCGGGTCGCCCCCGGCGTCTATGTGTTGGCGGTGACCGCGGGAGACCAACAAGTGAGGACAAAAATCCTTGTTAAAGAATAGAGATCGACTCCTCTTGTTATCGATTTTAATGACAGCCACGGCCCGCGCCGACTTTTTTTCGGACCGGGACAGTGCCACACGGGGACCCGACCTCCTGAAATGGGACCCCAGCGCCCGCTCGGCAGGGTTGGGCGGCGCTTATACCGGCGTAGCCGACGATTTGGGCGCGCTCTATTGGAACCCAGCGGGCCTTCAACAACTCAGCCGACCGGAACTTCAATTGTCCCACAGTCAACTCTTCGCGGACCAATCCCTTTCCGTCGCCAATGTCGGTTGGCCCGTTTGGCGGTCAGGTCACCGGGAAACCTGGGGGATGGGGATCACCTATCTGGCCATGGACCCGTTCGATGTGGTCTCGGCTAACGCCGCCGGGGACCAGGCCCATGTGTCCGAAGCGGTGGCCGCCCTTTCCTACGCACGCCCTTGGGGGCCCGCCCAGGTCGGACTCACGGGAAAATACATCCGCCAGGGTTTGGATGTGGTCAGCGGTCAAACCTATGCCTTTGACCTGGGTCTACTGGGCCAAAGCGACAACGAACGCTGGGCCTGGGGGCTCACGGCCGCCAACATGGGCCCAGCCATGACGGTGGGAACACAAGAGATCGGGCTTCCCCTGGTTTTTCGCCTGGGTGGTAGCGGCCAGGTCCACAAAGGACGCCGCGGCCTTTGGACCATCTCCGCTCAAGCGGACGTGCCCATCGACAATACTGTTCAGGGACACGCCGGGGTGGAATATCAAACGGTCCTCAGCCGCGATTGGCGTGCGGCGATCCGGGGAGGTTTACAGACCGACGATTCCCAGGGGCCCTTTGCCCTCGGGGCCAGTTTGGAACGGGGCCCCTTGGTCCTCCACTACGCCTTCAGCGAAAACACGGATTTGGGTGTGGTGAACCGATTGGAAGTGGCGTTAAAGTTTGGCGCGCCCCTGGCCCAGGAAACGGAACAGCGCGCGCTCATGGACCAGGCCCGATCGGCTCTTCTGGCCGGTGATTTAACACCCGCTCAAGTCGCTTTGGACCGTTTAAAGGGTCTCTCCCCCGCCTACCGGCCCGCGGAAAAGTTGCGGGACCAACTCCGCGCCACGATGTGGGAAACACTGGACCCACCCACATTGTTGGCCCAGGGCCAACGGGCCCTCGAGGCGGGGGATCCGGAAACGGCCGCCACTTTCTTTCGAAAACTGTTGGTGGTTCAACCCGACCATCCCGTCGGCGGGGCCGCCCTGGAAAAAGCCGAAAAAGAAATCGCCGCCCGAAGGCTGGCCCAAACCCGCCGGGAAGTGGCCCGCGATCGGGAAAAACGCTTGAAGAACGTCATCGACCAGGCCCGCGCCAGCCAAAACGCCCGTCAATGGGACGCCGCCCTGGCCCGATGGAATGAAGTGTTGGCTCTGGACAAAAATAACACCCAGGCCCGGGACGGCGTGGCCCAATGCCGGCGGGCCTATTACGATCAAGCCGTGGCCGCCCAATCGGCGGGGGACCCAGAAAGTGCAAAACGACTTTTTAAAAAGCTCCATGAAAACGGCGGACGGCTTAATGACAGTGCCAAGCGTGTGGAAATGATGGGCACCGCCCAACAAGAACGGGATCGTCAACGGGCCAAAATCGCCTACGATGAAGGGCGGGAAGCCTATCGACAAGGTCAGTTAACAAAGGCCCGCTCTTTGTTCCAAGAAGCCCGTCACCTGAACCCCGGCGACAAAGCCGTTCAACGCGCCCTGGAACGGGTGGAAGAAGAACTTCGCCGAAAAGGAACTCCATGAGCATACGCGCACAGCTGGCTGGAATTATCGGTAGTCTGTTGTTCATTGTGATCGGGGTCACCGCGGTGGGGCTCTATTGGGCGGAACGGTCGGCGCTCCTTCAAAAATTGGAAGAAACCCAGGAAACACAACTGTCCCAGTTCGCCCAATCCCTCCGAGACGCCTTGATGGTGCACGACGACTTAGCGGCCATGAACACCGCCAACGCGCTTCTCAAATCGCCCGGGGTGGTAGACGCCTATGCCGTTGGAGGCCAAGGCCTCGTCATGGCTCACGCGCAACCCGCTCGGGTCGGCAAAAAGGAAATAAAAGGGGAGGGTGTGAGGCGGACCCAGGATATCCCGCTGGGTAATAAAAAAGCGACCGCCGTCATGGTCTACGATCCTTCCCATTTGATCAAGGAAGTGGATCGGTCTCTACAACCCGTGGTTCGACGAATCGCGGGGGTATCCCTGGCGGCTTTGGGTATTGGGTGGGTGGCGGCGTGGCTGTTGGCGAGCCGGATGATCCGGCCCATTCGACGCATCGCCGAAGGAACGCGGCGCATTGCCTCGGGCGATTTGTCCCACCGCCTTGCCTTGGGACGGGGCAACGAACTCAAACGGTTGGCCGCGGATTTCGACAAAATGGCCGAACGGTTGGGCGAAGTGGACCAGATGAAAAAAGATTTTGTGTCCAACGTCACCCACGAGCTGAGGTCGCCCCTGTCCGCCATTGAAAGTTACCTCAATTTGGTAACCGACGCCGTGCGGGAAGGCGATCTGTCCCATACCTTGGACCATTTGGCCATTTTGCGCAACAACGCCACACGGCTGGGCCGCTTTATCGACGACGTTTTGGACCTTTCCAAAATAGAGGCCCGGGGCGTGGACCTGCGCATGGAAGCACTGGATCCGGTGACCCTGATAAACGATGTCTCAACCCTCTTTCATGCCAAGGCTCGGGAAAAATCCATCCTTTTAACCGTCGGCGGGACCACAAAAACAACCCTCTGGGCCGACGCGGACAAAATGCAACAAATCTTGATCAACCTGGTCGGCAACGCCTTGAAATTCACGCCCTCGGGCGGTAAGATAGTTCTGTCGGCCACAGAGGAGGACCACTGCGTCCGACTGGACGTCACCGACACGGGCCCCGGAATACCCGCGAACGATTTGGACCGAATATTTGACCGGTTTGAACAGGCAAAAAATCGGGCCGCCCCCCCCGGGGCTCCCAAAGGAACGGGGCTGGGACTCGCCATCGCCCGAGGACTGGTGGATGCCCAGGGCGGAACCATCACGGTAAAAAGCGTTATGGGAAAAGGAACGACATTTTCAGTATTTCTGAAGGAGCCAGCCGCGTGCAACCCCGCATCCTAGTAGTCGACGACGAACCGGACTTCGTCCGGTTCATTGAGGAAGTTCTCAAAAAGGAGAATTTCACCGTGATCTCCGTGGGGGACGGGATCAAAGCCATCAAAATGGCCGGAGAATCCCGGCCCGATCTGATCCTACTGGATTGGAACCTGCCCGGTAAAGACGGTCCCCAGGTGTGCCAAGCGCTCAAAACCGATCCAAAAACCCGCACGATCCCGGTGGTCATGCTGACCGTTCGGCGAAGAGAAACCGACGTCGTGGTGGGGCTTGAAATCGGGGCGGACGATTTTGTCTCGAAACGCGGCTTGCGCCCCAGGGAATTGGTGGCCCGGGTGCGCACGGCCCTGCGAAAAAGCGGCCCCCAACCGAAACCCGGGGAAATTTTGCGCTCGGGCCCCTTCGCGTTGGACACCGAAAAAAGGAGACTGAGCTTAAATGGTCAAGAAGTGGAACTTCGTCCGAAAGAATACGAATTGATTTATGTCTTTTTGAAAAACGAGGGCCGGGTGTTAACGCGAAACTTTTTGGAAGAAACAATTTGGGGGACGGAATATTTCGGTTCCAGCCGCGCCATCGACAGCACCGTCACCCGCCTACGCGGAAAACTGGGCAAACACGCCGCCGCCATAGAAGCGGTTCAAGGCATCGGCTACCGCTACGAAATTGCCTAAGAAAGGAAATGACAAATTCAATCCCCAACGGTTCATTTGGCCGCGTGGATTTTGAGCCGAGCCAGGGGGGGGGGGGCCCGGGGGGAGCCGGGGGCCCGGGGGGGGAAGGGGCCGGGGGGGGGGGGGGGATAACGGGGGGATGTTTGTGAAAAAAAAAAGAGGGGGGGGGGAAAAGAAAGGAGAAAAGGATCAACCTCTTAGCACCGCCCACGAGATTCCATTTTTGTATTTTTGATAGAATGTCTTACGGCACTTAGGAGATAAAAATGAAAAATCTTGCGGACAGAATCACGATTGATCCTCAGCAATGTGGCGGTCGGCCCTGCATCCGAGGAATGCGTATCCGCGTTATTGATGTTCTCGATTTGCTGGCCAATGGCCTGTCTCATGATGAAATAATCAAAGAATTGCCGGACCTTGAAAGGGAAGACATTAAGGCCTGCCTTCATTTCGCCAGTCATCGATTTAACCATCCGATATTAGCCGCATGATTATTTGGATTGATGCTCAACTCTCTCCAGATTTAGCCCAATGGGTTGCGGACAACCGGGCAACGACAATGCTTCTCAGTAGGTGCCCAGGCAAGAAGTCCCTTTCCATTGACCCGAATAAAAGGAAATGACAAATCCAATCACCGGGGGGTTTGATAAAACAATCCCACCCCCCATGAGGGATGAGGACTTGATAAAAAGGACTTGAACCTACAACCTTCTGCTCCGTAGGCAGACGCTCTATCCAGTTGAGCTATGGGGTCACCGGCGAAAGTCAAAGTGCCCAATGGCACTTTGGGAACTTTGGCCTGATAGTGACGGGCGCGAGTTCGTGAGCGCCCTGGCCCGTGACGCTCCAATTCTTTTGTGCGTCACGGGTTTAGCAAAGTCAAAGTGCCATTAGGCACTTTGGGAACTTTGGCCTGATAGTGACGGGCGCGGTTTCCGGGCTAACGCCCTCCAACCATTTCTTCGGCTCCCACGCCTCAGTCACGAGTTCGTGAGCGCCCTGGCCCGTGACGCTCCAATTCTTTTGTGCGTCACGGGTTTAGCAAAGTCAAAGTGCCATTAGGCACTTTGGGAACTTTGGCCTACTTCCCTCTCCCCCCAAGGAGAGGGATAGGGGGGCTTAAAAAAAAGGTGTCCTGCGTTAGTTCGGAGCTTGAGGCTGAACTATGACGTCCGTCATGGCCTTATCCAAAAGCATGATCTCGATGCGGCGGTTCTTCTGCCGCCCTTCGGGCGTATCGTTGGGAGCCACAGGCATGTATTCGCCTTGACCCGCGGCGATCATCCGCTCGGGGGGCAGTTTGCCCTTCTCTTGCAAGAATCGCACGACCGTCGTGGCACGCATCACGGAAAGTTCCCAGTTGCTGGCAAACCCCGTTTTCGCCGAAACCGGCACATTGTCCGTATGTCCAACCACTCGAATGGTTTTATCGTTGAACTTAGCGAGGGCTTCCCCCACTTTCAAGAGCACGGCTTCCCCATCTTTTTTTAACTGCGCTTTGCCGGAATCAAAGAAAATCTTTTCTGCGACATCGACGGTTAACATGTCCTTATATTTCTTCACCTGCAATTGCCCCTGGGACAATTCGTTGGAGAGTTCGCCGACAAGCGCATTGTAGCTTGCCTCTTTGTTGGCGGCTTCCGCTTTCAGGGCCTCTTTTTCAGCCTCCATTTTTTTGACCTCTTCTAGCAGTTTTTCGTTTTGCGCCGTGAGGTCGTCGGCTTGGGTTTGAAGGGCCGATTGAGCGGTTTCCAACTTTTTATATTTGCCTGTGCTCACACAGGCCGACAAAGATAAAACGAGTAGACCGACCGCCGCTGAGATAAGATTCATTTTCATGAAAAGCTCCTTTCACCCATTATAAAAGACTGGCCTATTCTACCAAAAACCCGGGACTACAGCGACATCCCGATGCACAGATAAAAACTCTGAACCCCCATTTCGGACTTCGAAAAAGCCAAATACACCGGGCCAATCCCTGTGTCCACGGCAGTAAAGAGGCTACCGGCCCAAAAACCTGACTTAGCGGAGATCAGGCTTCTCTCGTTCCAGGCCCCACCCCATTCCACAGCCGTTCCAGCATACCAGGGCAAGCCGATGACTTTCTTTAACTGATACAGATATTGAACCTGCCCGAGGGCCCGTTCCGTTCCAACGAGGTTGTTGGTTCCAAACCCCGAGAGGTTCAAAAGCCCCCCCAACCGGTAAAGGTAAGGTTCCGGGGTCTCTAAATCCAGGTTTGTGGCGCGGTCCACTCTGACCCGGGCCGTGTGTTTTCCCCAAGACCGGGCGGCGCCCAAATCCATTTCTAAAGCGGACGCGGAGGCATCCGATCCGAGACTTTTGCTGGCATTGCGATAACGGACGTACCCCAAAACACCGTGACGAGGAAAACTGGGCCGGTCCATGGTGTCCGCCATCAGTTCGGCCATGAGTTCCCCTTGAAATCGTTCGGCACGGAGAACCGGTAACGCCGGCGATTGCCAGGTTTCATACCGTCCATTCAGCCCCAGCTTGAATCGTCCCCAGTTCTTAAAATTTCGGCCAGCCCCCACGCCCGCCCCGCGCAGGATCCTTTCGAAAGGAAACTCGCTTTCCCCCCCAATCAGAACGGGATCATGCTCTTTTTTAAAAAATGCGTTGGCGTAGGTAAAATAAGGGGCGGACCCGAAACTCATCCATGTGGGGACTTTACCCACCGGTTGATAAAATTCTCCCCGCACGCCGGAATTTGTTCCGATGTCCCCGTCCAAACGAAATTCCCCCCCCATGGAATTAAGTTCGGTCATTTGGAAACTGGCCAAAATTCCGTATTGGCTTTGTCCGTTAAAATCTTCGGAGGTCTTAAACCCAAGACGCAGGAAGTTCGGTCCCCAGCTCTTTCGTGGCGCGTCGATCACAAGAACATTTTTTTGACCTTGGGGTTCCACATGATAATCGACATAGTCAAAATACCCCAACCCGTTGAGGACCGCCAAATCTTTTTGAAGCATTACCGGATCCAACGTCTCCCCCATCGGTTGGCGAATGAACGGTAAAATCGTGCGATCGGCGAACCGGGTTCCGTTGTTAATTTTAATGACGTCCACGCGGGGCAACGTGGGCCTTTGCGGGAGAGAAGCGCGCCAATGGGCGTAGTCTTCCTCGGACAAAGAGTAGGGGGCCAAAGGCGCCGACAATGCGCGGGCCGCCTGTTCGCCCAAGCGGATGAACTCCGGAATCTTTTCAAAATCCGTGAAAGACAGATCCCCCAGGTCGGGTTGAATTAAAATATCTTCCCGCGCCATCTTCGACAATTGGAGATTGTCTTGCTGACTTCCCCCCAACCGGGCCACTTGGCCGGTCACACTGATCACAGAGTTTATGTCCTCTTGCTTGGTCAGGGGGGTCCCGATGTTCACGACGATCAGCCGATCCGCCCCCATTTTCTGGACAGTTTCAACGGGAATGTTTCTTAAATAACCGCCATCGGCGAGAAGACGGCCGTCAATTTCAATGGGAGTAAAAAGCGGCGATATGGCAATGCTGGCCCGAATGGCTTTCACGAGATCGCCATGATCCAGCACCACCGTTTGGCCAGTGCCCAAATCGGTCGCCAGCGCCCGAAACGGGATGGGCAGATGATCGAAACGATCCACAGCTTCCGTGACCTGGGACAATTTTCGAAGTTCCGTGACAAACGTCTGGCCTTCCACGAACCCCCGCGGCAGTTTCACCCCTTCTTTCCCGACCCCGATACGGGCCTTGACCGTGAACGTGCGATCATCTTCTTTTCGTCGAAACGAAAGATCCCGGCGAGACGGCGCGTCGGAAAATGAGGCCGTCATGTCAAACGCCCGAAATATTTTTTCCAGTTCGTCGGCAGGAATCCCTGCCGCGTAAAGTCCACCCACAGCCGCCCCCATGCTGGTTCCGGCCACAAATGAAATGGGGATTCGCAGTTCTTCCAGCACTTTAAGAACGCCCACATGCGTTATTCCCCGGGCGCCGCCTCCGCTCAAGACAAGTCCAATTTTAGGGAGTCTTTTTTTCTCCGGCCGTATCGTCTCAGCCACTGCCGGGAAATGGGTCGAGATAAGAAACCCTGCGCAGAGCAGGACTGGACCTATTCGTTTCATGTCAATTTATCCTCCCAAA